>CAYZUH010000003.1:0-159585 GCA_964481855.1 uncultured Marinilabiliaceae bacterium | reverse complement strand
TAGAGCGTGCGATTCATAATCGCAAGGTCCCCGGTTCAAGCCCGGGAATCGGTACACGACAAACTGACAGTGGATACTTTTCGCCGATTTAGCTCAGCTGGTTAGAGCGTGCGATTCATAATCGCAAGGTCCCCGGTTCAAGCCCGGGAATCGGTACGCAACAGACGTCGAGCCAAATTGCGCATGAGCAGTTTGGCTCGATTTATTTTCAAACAAACACAACTACCCCCCCGTCAACATTTCCCACATGACGCTTTGCGCATTGATGACCACTCTGATGGCGTTTGCCGCGCCGTTTGGACCGTTGCCGCAAAAGGACTGCGACACTGCGGCAATGCGCCACGAGGTGGGCATGACGGCAGGTGGAGGACTAAACATTCCGGCCAAGGCGGACGGGGCCCAAAGCGGCCACCTGCCGGGATGGCGCATCGGCGCGACATACGACTATCGCCTCAATGCGCATTGGGCAGTCGGCACCGGCGCAGAACTGTCGTCGTGGCGCATGGAGACAACAAACAGCGCATGGTGGAGCACGCCCAATGCCGTGGACAAAGATGGCGAAGCCTATGAGCATCGGACATATTTGGACAATATTGCCGAGCGCCAAAAACTGCTCCTGCTCGACATTCCCCTCCGCCTCTCGTTCCAGACTTTGACGTCGCGCCCACTCCGCCTAGAGGCCTCGGCCTGGGTCGGGCTGTCTGTTACCGCCCGATCGCGCTTTGCGACCCGTGGCGGCTCAATTCGCACCGAGGGTTTCTACCCCCAATACAATGCCCTGCTCTACGACATGCCCATCAATGGGTTCTACACATCGCACGACCGCCACGACGGACATATCGACATGAGAAAGTGCGCACTCGCAGCAGGAGCCGCAGTCGGAGTTGCCCGCAACATATCGCCCTCTGTCTCCATCGGACTGAGCGTCTACGCAAGGCACACACTGACCAACCTGAACAGAGTGAGCGACAAGCGGCAATATGACCCCGACTGCATGCGCGCCGACGGCTACACGGACATGCGCTACAACAGCATTTTCGAGACACCGGCCCTGCACTCAGCACGCCCCACACAATTCGGTGCGGCCGCCACCGTCAAACTGACCTTAGGGCGCAAAGGCAGGACAGCAAGAAATGCCCCCCCACAGAGCAGACCCACGGGCGAAAAGCGACTCACGCCGCTCAGGCCACATATAGCCGTCCGAAGCCGCGCCGACAACCTGCACATCCACACCCACCCCTCCGCACACACACTGCGGACAGAGGAGATGCAACGCCTTGTAGACCAGGCCGGCGCCATCAAGTTCGGCCTGGACGGCACGACACTCGGCGACACTTCGGCAACGGTGGCCGCCAACATTGCCGAGCTGCTAGTGCACAATGGAGAGTTCGACATCCACATCACCGGCCACACTTGCGACATCGGGACAGAAGCCGCAAACAGACGGGTAGGATTGCGCCGGGCGCAGTCCGTGGCAGACGCCCTGGCCAAGGCCGGAGTGGAGCCTAACCGCATAAGCGTCTCCTCGGCAGGGGCCTCACAACCAATTGCATCAAACTCCACAGAGTCGGGTCGGAGAGCCAACCGGCGCGTCGAGATTACAGTACGGCGACGCGGGTCTGACATTTGAGGGAAAGTTGCTATATTTGTAGGTTTTAAAACGCATTATCGTGCCTACGGCCGCGCCGCCACACTCTAACCGACGGCAAGGCCAGGCAGGGAAAGTATAACTTATGAACGAAGAAGAAAAGTCCGGAAGTTACACAGCCAGTAGCATCACAGTTCTCGAAGGCCTGGAGGCAGTCCGCAAACGACCGTCCATGTACATTGGCGACATTGGCGAACGCGGGCTTCACCATCTTGTGTATGAGGTGGTCGACAACTCGATAGACGAGGCTATGGCAGGCTTCTGCTCCCACATTGAGGTCACGATATGCGAAGATGACTCCATCGTCGTACAGGACGACGGGCGCGGCATCCCCGTCGACATGCACGAAAAGGAACACCGCTCGGCCCTGGAGGTCGTCATGACCGTCTTGCACGCCGGCGGCAAATTCGACAAAAAGTCCTACAAGGTGTCGGGAGGTCTGCACGGCGTCGGCGTGTCGTGCGTCAACGCCCTCTCCGACCGCCTTGATGTCGAAGTCCGCCGCGGAGGGAAACTCTACAGGCAGGAATACTCGAAAGGCGTGCCCATGGCACCCGTGGCGGAAGTAGGCGACGCCGACACGACAGGCACGAGGGTGCATTTCCATCCAGACGCCTCGATTTTCACCTCGACGCAATACCACTACGACATCCTGGCGAAGCGCCTCCGCCAATTGGCGTTCCTCAACAAGGGGATCCGCATCACGTTGGAGGACAAGCGGACGACAGACGCGAACGGCGACCCCAAGGCCGCCAAGAGGGAGTCTTTCTTCTCAGAGAAAGGCCTAGAGGAGTTCGTGGAGTACATCAATGGCAACAACGAGCGGCTCATCCCCTCGCCCATCTGCATAAGCAACAGCAAGGGCGCCGTCCCTGTCGAGGTCGCCATCCTCTACAACAATTCCTACTCGGAGAAGATATTCAGCTTCGTCAACAACATTGACACAATCGAGGGCGGCACCCACCTTAACGGCTTCCGCCGCGGGCTCACGCGCACGCTCAAAGCTTGGGGCGAAGCCAACAAAATGTTCGACAAGCTGAAAGTTGAGATTGACCGCGAGGACTTCCGCGAGGGTCTCACGGCAATAATCTCCGTCAAGGTCATGGAGCCACAGTTCGAGGGGCAGACCAAGACGAAGCTTGGCAACAACGAGGCGGACAAAGCCGTGGCCGACGCCGTGAGCGAAGCCATGGAGAACTACCTGGAGGAACACCCCAAGGAGGCCCGCCTCATCATCGACAAGGTGATTCTTGCCGCGACGGCTCGCGTCGAGGCCCGCAAGGCCCGCGAGACCGTACAGCGCAAGGGGGCGATGAACAGCCTCAAACTGCCAGGCAAGTTGGCAGACTGCTCCAGCCGCGACCCGTCGAAGTGTGAGCTGTTCATCGTCGAGGGCGACTCGGCAGGCGGCTCGGCCAAGTCGGGGCGCGACAGCAAGTTTCAAGCCATACTGCCACTCCGAGGCAAAATCCTCAACGTCGAGAAAGCCATGTGGCACAAGGCATTTGAGAGCGAGACCATCAAGAACATCTACACTGCCCTGGGAGTCTCGGTCGGCACGGACGACGACCCTAAGGCTCTCAACATGTCCCGTTTGCGCTACCACCGCGTCATAATCATGACCGATGCCGACGTCGACGGGAGCCACATTGCGACGCTCATCCTCACGTTCTTCTTCCGCTATATGCGCGAGCTGATTGACGGGGGACACGTCTACATAGCCACCCCACCCCTCTACTTGTGCAAGAAAGGCAACGACGAGGCATATTGTTGGAATGACGAGCAGCGCAAGGCGTTCATCCGCGACCACGCGTCGGGCCCTGGTGCCATATCGGTGCAACGCTACAAAGGCTTGGGCGAGATGGACGCCACGCAGCTTTTCGACACTACGATGGATCCGAAGACACGCACCCTGCGACAAGTGCACATCGAAGACGCCATAGAATCCGACCGCGTCTTCTCGGTCTTGATGGGCGACGACGTGGAGCCGCGCCGCAAGTTCATCGAGGACAACGCCACTTTGGCAAACATAGACGCGTAAGTCTCAACGCGCCAACAGATAGATGCCGCCTTCCGCCCATTGGCGAGGGGCGGCATTTCATTTTTTAACAAACGACAGAGACCATGAAACGACTACTGCCACTGCTACTACTGGCCTCCACCATCCTGACGAGCCTGCACGCCCAGAGGGTGGTCTCGCTTCTGCCCTCCGCCACATACACGGCGAAGCAGATTGGCGCCGACGAGGCCATCGTCGGCCGGACGTCATATTGCCCCCACTCTGACCACAGCAAAGTGGTTGGCGACGCCATGACCGTCAGCACGGAAGCCATAGTGGCTTTGCGGCCCGACGCCGTCATCGTCTCTCCATACACCCCCAAGGGCGTTGTTGACAAGCTGCGCTCACTCGGCATAAAGACTGAGAACCTACAGACCCCTGCTGACTTAGCCGAAATATGCCGGCAGACGGAAACCATTGGCACAATTGTCGACAGACAAGCCGAAGCGCACGTGACGACCCACATGGAGTTCCTCAAAGTGGACAGCCTCCAACGTGCCACCCAATGGACTCACGGCATGAAAGCCTACATTCAGGTCGGCGCGCGCCCCCTGTGGGGAGCGACTCCCGACTACTTTCTCAACGACATGATTGAAAGGATGGGCATGACAAACATCCTGCACGACGGCGAAGGCAACTGCTCTCGCGAGGAGGTTCTGCGCCGCTCGCCCGACGTCATCATCATCTCGACAATGGGAGGCATGGGGAAAAGCGAAGCTGAGACCTGGCGCAAACTGTCCGCATGCAAACACATCGTCGTGATTGACGAAAACGTCTTGTGTTGCCCCACGCCGCAGTTTTTCCGCATGTCCATGGAACAGGTATGCCAATCCGGACGCCCATAATCAGGTGCGCGCTGACTGCCGCAAATGTCGCGCTATTAGCCGCCTTGTGCTTCCTGTATCTGCGCGTCGGTCTCGACATGGCAGACGAAACCACGGCGACGACAATTGTGACGAGCCTCCGCATGCCGCGAATGTTGTGCGCAATGGGAGTCGGCGCCCTCCTGTCTGTCTCTGGCGCCATGATGCAAGGGCTGTTCCGCAACCCGCTTGTGGAGCCTTACACAATGGGAGTGTCGGGGGGCGCCATTGTCGGCGTTGCAATGGCCTTCGTCTGCGGGGCGGTAAGCACATGGGGGAGCTGGACTGTCGTGGCGGGAGCGGCCATGGGGTCACTTGCGGCAATGTGCGCCGCCTTGCTCATGCGCCGCGCCGCAGGCCACGACACAGGCGTCATGCTCCTATGCGGCATCACCGTCAGCTTCGTCTCGTCGGCAGCCACGACAATGGCACTCTCCGTTGCCACACGCGAGGACATGAGCCAAATACTCTCGTGGACAATCGGCTCGTTTGAGAATGTTGACGACAGCGTCGCCATGCTCACGGCGGCCATGGGACTTGCCGCCGCACTTTTGTCCCCACTGTGCGGCAATATCCTCAACGTGCTCAGTTTGGGCGACAGAGAGGCGGAGGCGCTCGGCGTAGACACAGGAAAAGCTACGACGGCTATTTTTGTAGCCGCCACACTACTTACCGCCCTGTCGGTATCAGCCGCGGGTGTCGTGGCTTTCGTCGGAATGGCGGTACCACACCTGGCACGCACACTAGTAGGATATGACCACCGCGCCTCACTGCCGCTGTCGGGCCTTATTGGCGCCACCCTAATGCTCGGTTGCGACTTGCTTGCCAAGACGTTGATAAGCCCGCGCGAATTGCCAGCCGGCTCCATATGCGCCGTACTCGGCGGCCTCATGTTCACCTACATCACTATGCGATGGAAGCGGAAGAGCGCATAGCATTGCGGCTGACCGGCGTGACCGGGGGCTACACCGACGGGAAGTTGGTCGTCAGCGGAATAGACCTGTCGCTCCAGGGCGGGCGCACCGCGGCACTGATTGGCCCAAATGGCGCGGGGAAAACAACAATCTTGCGCGCCATAACCCGGCAACTGCCGCACGTTGGAGGCGGCATCTCCATCGGCGGAGAAGATGCGTCGCGATACTCGCGCCGCCGGCTAGCTCAGACCGTCGCCCTCACCCCATCGTCGCGCCACGCGTCGGGAATCCTAGTCATGAGCCATACGCTCCTGGGCCGCACACCGCACAGAAGCCTGCTCTCCATGCTCGACAGCGAGGCCGACCTCCGCATTGCCCAAGAGGCCCTGGAAGAGATGGGCATCGCCCACCTGGCCAGCCGCACAATGGAAGAGCTAAGCGAAGGGCAACGCCAGATGGCCAGCATAGCGCAGGCTTTGGCCCAGACGCCACAAGTCCTGCTACTCGACGAACCCACAGCAAACCTGGACCCCGCGAATCAGCAACGAATCCTAAGCACAGTAAAGCGGATTGCCCAAACGCGCGGAATAGCAGTTCTAGCCACACTCCACGACATAAACACTGCCTACAGCTGGGCTGACCACGTGGCAATCGTAAAAGAGGGAAAGATAGTCTGCCAAGGCCCCCCGACCGACGTGATGACCCCCCGAAACCTGTCTACCGCCTACGGCGTCCGCTTCACGCTCACCACGGCGTTCATGCCGACATCCACCCCTGTTGCGCAAAACGACCGCCCCCCGGTTTTTTAAAGTCAATAAAAACCAATATCTTTGCGGACATAAAAATAGGAACACACACAGACAGTCATGTCAAAAAAGGAGACAGAAGAAAAGGGTGTGAAAGCCACTGACGAGGGCTTCGCAACCGTCCAGCTGGGGCTCAACAGGTTCGAGCTGTTCTTTGAGAAACATCAGAAGAGCGTCGCCGTATGCTTTGTGGCCGTTGTCGTGGTCTTGGCTCTCGGATGGCTCGTCAAGACGCAATATCTCAACCCTCTTGCGGAAGAGGCGCAGAAAGAGATTTTCAGCGCGCAATATTACTTCGAGGCAGACAGCTTCAAGTTGGCTTTGGAGGGCGACGGCATGAACAGCGGCTTCCTCGACATAATCGACAACTACTCAGGCACAGCCGCCGGCAAGCTGGCCGGCTATTACGCCGGGGTCTGCTATCTGCAACTCGGCGACTACGAGAGCGCTAAGAAATTTCTGAGCGGGTATTCGTCGGACGACGAGATTCTGACGACCATGGCGATTGGCCTGGTTGGCGACGCCGAAGTTGAGCTTGGCAACGACGAGGCGGCAGTCGCCCAGTTCAAGAGAGCAGCCGGCAAAGGCAACAAAGTGACGGCCCCCATTTTTTTGGAGAAGTTGGGCGCCGTCTACGAGAAGCTAGGCAGGGCGGACGACGCAGTGGCCGCCTACCAGCAGATAAAGGACGACTACCCCGCCAGCATACAGGCGCAGACGGTGGACAAACTTATCCAATCGGTAAAACGATAGACGGAGAAGAGTCATATTGCACGGCAAGGGTCGCCCTAAAATCGGGGCGGCTCTTGTTGTCTTTCTATTCAAAAACAAGAAAAAAGATATTTCGATGGCAAGCAGCCTAAAGAATCTCTCTGACTACGACCCAAAACGGGTGCCCTCGGCCGAGGATATGCGCTTCGGGATTGTCGTCTCGGAGTGGAACAGCAACATAACCGACGATTTGCTCAAAGGTGCGATCGAGGCCCTGGTGAAGCATGGCGCCAAGACCGGAAATATAGAGATTGCGCACGTCCCGGGAAGTTTCGAGCTGATATGCGGCGCACGGATCATGCTCCGCAAACACAACCCCGACGCCGTAATATGCCTTGGGAGCGTAATCCGCGGCGACACTCCCCATTTTGACTACGTTTGCGCCGGCACGACACACGGGATAGCCGAGCTTAACGCCCAATATGACATCCCGTTCATTTTTGGGCTGCTCACAACCGACAACCTCCAACAGGCGCAAGACCGTTGCGGAGGCCGACTGGGCAACAAGGGCACCGAATGCGCAGTGACCGCCATCAAGATGGTGGCTCTCAACAAGGCGTAGGGCAAATCAGATTCGCACGAGTTTAACACAAAGCATATAATGGTAAAAATATCGTTCCCCGACGGCAGCACCCGCGAGTATGAGGCGGGCGTGACCGGCATGCAAATAGCCGAGTCGATAAGCCCCAGACTGGCGAAAGAGGTGCTCGTAGCCAGCGTAGACGGTCAGTTGTACGACCTCATGCGCCCCATAGCAGCCGACTGCTCCATAGAGTTCCACAAGTGGGACTCCCCCCAAGGCAAAAAGGCCTTTTGGCATTCTTCTGCCCATTTGATGGCGGAGGCGATGCAGTCGCTCTTCCCCGGCATAAAGTTCGGCTTCGGGCCGGCAATAGAGAACGGCTTCTTCTACGACGTGGACCCAGGCAACGGCAGCACCATCAAGGAGGGCGACCTGGCCGCCATAGAGAAGAAGATGCTGGAACTTGCGCGCCAGAACAACCCTTTCATACGCAAGGAGGTGTCGAAAGGCGAGGCAATCGACGTCTTCGCGGCGGCTCACCAGACGTACAAGGTCGAACACATCGACGACTTGGAGGAGGGGAAGATAACGACATACACCCAGGGGGCGTTCACCGACCTCTGCGCCGGCCCCCACCTGCCCAACACGGGCCTCATCAAGGCTGTCAAGCTGACCGCCGTGGCCGGGGCGTATTGGCGCGGCAACGAGAACAACCCCCAGCTGACCCGCGTCTACGGCATAACGTTCCCCAAGCAGAAAATGCTGGAGGAGTACCTAACGATGTTGGAGGAGGCCAAGAAACGCGACCACCGCAAGATAGGCAAAGAGATGAAGCTATTCGCCTTCTCCGAGCGCGTAGGCGCCGGCCTTCCACTATGGCTTCCCGACGGCGCACGCCTCCGTCGCAGGCTGGAGGAGTTCCTGCGCGACGTGCAGGAGAGCTACGGCTACATCCCCGTAATCTCGCCGCACATTGGCAACAAGGCCCTCTACGTCACCTCCGGACACTATGCCAAATATGGCAAAGACAGCTTCCAACCCATCCACACGCCGATTGAGGGCGAGGAGTATCTGCTGAAGCCCATGAACTGCCCCCACCACTGCGAGATATACCGCACTGAGCCTCGTTCGTACAAAGACCTCCCATTGCGCTATGCCGAGTTTGGCACCGTCTACCGCTACGAGCAGAGCGGCGAGCTTCACGGCCTGACGCGCGTCCGCGGCTTCACCCAAGACGACTCGCACATCTTCGTCCGACCAGACCAAATAAAGACGGAGTTCGAGAAAGTGATGGACATTATCCTCTACATCTTCAAGACTTTCAAGTTCACCGAATATACGACACAGGTCTCTCTGCGCGACCCGAACAACAAAGAGAAGTATATCGGCTCTGACGAGAATTGGGAGAAAGCTGAGAGTGCCATCATCGAGGCGTGCAAAGAGAAAGGCGTACCGTTTGTCGAGAAGACTGGCGAAGCGGCGTTCTACGGGCCGAAGTTGGACTTCATGGTGAAAGACGCCATCGGCCGCGAGTGGCAACTCGGCACGATTCAGGTGGACTACAACCTGCCCGAACGTTTCGAGCTCGAGTACGTCGGCGCAGACAACAAACCCCACAGGCCCGTGATGATTCACCGCGCGCCATTCGGCAGCATGGAGCGCTTCGTCGCCGTGCTGATAGAGAACACGGCGGGCAAGTTCCCTCTATGGCTGACACCGAACCAGGCCATCGTCTTGCCGGTGAGCGAGAAATATAACGACTACGCAGAGAGCGTCATGGAGCAACTGAAGCATCTGGGCGTCCGGACTACAATCGACAGCCGCAACGAGAAGATAGGGCGCAAGGTACGCGACAACGAGCTGAAGCGCATCCCCTACATGCTCATCGTCGGCGAGAAAGAAGCCAACGAGAAGACGGTCTCTATCCGCCGTCAGGGCGAGGGCGAGCAGGGATCGGTGAGCGTGACGGAGTTCGCCAAGAGGGTCAACGACGAATGCTACGAAATGCTCCACGGCGACACCTTGGCACAGGTAAATTAGTGGACGGTATGCATTGGGAAATCAAAACGATGCGTATCTTTGCACCGAAAAATGTCAAGAACAAAAAGAGTCATTAGCGCATAGTGAATACCAATAGCAATGGGCGCCCGTCGGGCTACGGCGGGAATGGCGGGAACTATCAGGGTCGGAGAGGCCCCCAACAACCTGAGCCGGAGCACAGGATTAACAATAGAATCCGTGTGCCGAGGGTTCGTCTTGTCGGCGACAACATCGAATCGCCGGGGATATACACCATACAGGAGGCTATGAAGATGGCCGATGCCCAGGAGTTGGACTTGGTTGAGATTTCGCCGACCGCAGACCCTCCCGTTTGCCGGATATTGGACTATCAGAAGTTTCTCTATCAGCAGAAGAAGAAGCAGAAAGAGATTAAGGCCAAGCAGGTAAAGACAGTGGTGAAGGAGATTCGTTTCGGACCTCAGACGGATGACCACGACTATGACTTCAAGCTCAAGCACGCCATGAAGTTCATTGAGGAGGGGTCGAAAGTCAAGGCCTATGTCTTCTTCCGTGGCCGCTCAATCCTCTTCAAAGACCAAGGCGAGATACTGCTTTTGCGCTTTGCCAACGACTTGGAAGACGTGGCGCGCGTGGAGCAGATGCCAGTCTTGGAGGGCAAGCGGATGACGATGTTCCTCGCTCCGAAGCCCAAGAAAAACTAGCCTAGAGTTTGCCCTATTAATAAATCAAGTCACGCCGGGGCGGAGGGCATATGGTCGCATCGAAAGGACGACAGCGCCGAACCCCTCCGAGGCAGCACGGCTGACAAAAAGAGTATGACGAAATGCCTAAAATGAAAACCAACTCGAGCGCCAAAAAGAGGTTCACCCTCACAGGCTCGGGCAAGATTAAGAGAAAGCATGCCTATAAGAGGCACATCCTGACTAAAAAGACAACTAAGCAGAAGCGCAACCTGACCCACAGCGGTTTGGTGGACTGCTCTGATGTCCGCGAGGTCAAGCTCCTTCTCCATATCTAGAGATTAAGACAGAGGGCAAGGGAAAACGTGGTGAAGCGACGATTTGGAACCAATACCTGCCCGCAAAACAAAAGCAGTCGGTTGTGCACAGAAGTCACGGCGTGAAGCCGTGCGCCACACCGACACAAAACAATAGAAAATGCCAAGATCAGTCAATCATGTGGCTTCTCGCGCACGCCGCAAAGCCATCCTCAAACTCACCAAGGGCTACTTTGGCCGCCGTAAGAACGTGTGGACGGTGGCCAAGAACACTTGGGAAAAAGGTCAGACCTACGCATACCGCGACCGCAAGAACAAGAAGCGCGTCTTCCGTGCGTTGTGGATTCAGCGTATCAATGCGGCTGCTCGCATCGAGGGAATCTCTTACAGCAAGCTCATTGGCCTAATCAACAAGCAGAATATCGGGATTAACCGCAAAGTCCTCGCCGACTTGGCCATGAATCATCCTGAAGCGTTCAAGGCTGTGGTGGCCAAGGCCGTAGAGGCCGCCAAGTAGGAGGATAGAGTTTCAAGGCAAATCTAGGATGGCTCGCATGGCTTACAGTCGTGCGAGCCATTTCTTTTGCTAGCTCAATACTCAGACGCATTCACCACATAAACACCAATCAATTATTGCAAAAGCGAGACAATGCGAAAAAAGATACACTACGTAAATCTGCGCACAACGAAAAAACATCCCCAAACTCTACGAGTTAGGGGATGCCTTGTGTGTTGAAAATGTATCTGCAAATATTACTGCAAATATGCGCCACGAAGTCTCGCAAGCCCAATTGGACTCACAAAGAAGCCGCACCCGGCGCAAGGGCGTCGACTACTCCGCCACGACGTCGAACTCGACATCCACGGAGACCTCACGGTGGAGCTTGACAACTGCCGTGTAGTGACCAAGCTCCTTGACCGTATCTTCCTTGACGAGGATAATCTTGCGGTCGATGTCGAAGCCCTTGGCTTTGAGAGCCTCGGCAATCTGTATGTTGTTGACCGAGCCAAAAATCTTGCCCGTAGAGCTTGCCTTCGCACCGATGGAGAGCGTGACCCCCTGCATCTTTGCGGCGAGCTCCTCCGCCTCTTGCTTGATTTTGGCAAGCTTGTGTGCGCGCTGCCTAAGATTCTCGGCAAGCTCCTTGCGGGCCGACTCTGTCGCAAGGATGGCTATCTTTTTCGGAATTAGATAGTTGCGTCCATATCCAGGCTTGACGGTTATGATGTCGTCCTTGTGCCCGAGGTTCGCTACGTCGGTCTTCAGTATAACTTCCATTGTTGTTGATTCCTCCTTACTTCTTACTTGAACAAATCGGTAACGTAGGGCAGGAGTGCCAAGTGGCGAGCCCTCTTGATGGCCCTTGCGACCTTGCGCTGGAACTTCTGCGAAGTACCCGTAATCCGCCGGGGGAGAATCTTGCCCTGCTCGTTGAGGAACTTCTTGAGGAACTCGGGGTTCTTGTAGTCAACGTACTTGATGCCGGCCCTCTTGAAGCGGCAATACTTCTTCTTCTTGACCTCCACAGTGAGAGGGGTCAGATACCTGATTTCTGAGGATGCTTGTGCCATTGCTTAGTTCTCCTTTACTTCTTCATTTTTAGCCGCATTGCGCCTGGTCTCGCTGTACTTGACAGCGTACTTCTCCATCTTGAAAGTAAGGAAACGGAGGAGACGCTCGTCTCGACGGTATGCCGTCTCCAACTTGATGATGAAGCTAGGGTCGGCCTTGAACTCAAACAGGTTGTAGAAACCCGTCGTCTTCTTCTGAATGGGATAGGCAAGCTTGCGCATACCCCAATTCTCTTCGTTTACCATCTCGCCTCCGTTCGCAAGGATCAAGTCCTTGTACTTCTGAACCGCTTCCTTCATCTGAGCATCAGACAAAACGGGAGTCAAAATGAAAACGGTTTCGTAGTTGTTCATGATAACTTACGCTTGTTATGTGTTTATAAAAACAGTGCGAAGTTACCGCTTTTGAACCTAAAAAGCAATAGGGGGACGCTATGCCTCCCCCCTATATGCCTAAAAATCCACGTCCTAGGCAATCACTGGCCAGCTACAACTGGCGAACAAGCGAGTTGTCGCACTCTAGGGTCCTGGCAGGAAAGGCCGAGATTACGTTGTGATTGTGCGTAGCCATAAGGACAGACTTGCCAGAATTGTTGATTTGCATTAGGAGCGTCATAAGCTCATTAGTCGTATCGGGATCCAGATTGCCCGTCGGCTCGTCTGCAAGGATAAGGTCAGGGCTGTTGAGCAAAGCCCGTGCGATGGCTATTCGCTGCTGCTCGCCGCCCGAGAGCTGAAATGGCCTCTTGTAACCCTTGTTTATCATGTCGACCTGCGCCAAGACATTGCGTATCCGCTTGTCAATCTCCACCTTTTTGCGCCATCCCGTCGCCTTTAGGACAAATTCAAGATTGTCATACACCGACCTGTCGGAGAGCAGTTGAAAGTCCTGGAAGACGATGCCCATCCTCCTCCGGAGAAACGGGACTTCGGCGGGGCGTATGCTCTTCAAGTCGAAGCCGACTACGAAACCGTCACGCCCCTCAAAAGGCAACTCGGCATAGAGCGTCTTAAGCAAACTGGTCTTGCCGCTCCCCACCCTGCCGATGACGTAGACAAACTCCCCGGCACGAATCTCGAGGTTCACATCGCGCAAGACGATATTCTCCTCTTGCATGACCGTGGCCCCATGAATTTCGACAACATTCCCCCCAGCATTTGCCGTGGGCGAAAGCGAGTTGACCATAGACAAGGCGTTCATCTGTATACTCTCCTATCGTTAAGGGCTTGGTGGTAGCGCGCCGCATTGCGCTGGTGCTGCACCAGGGTGCGGGCAAAATAGTGCCGGCCGCTACCGTCTGGACGTGCGCAAAAATAGAGGAAATCAGTATCTGCCGCCTCCAGGACGGCCAAAATTGCACCCTTGGACGGGATGCGTATCGGTCCGGGCGGCAGACCAGCATATTTATACGTGTTGTAGGGCGACTCGACTTTCATGTCGGCGAAAGTCACCCTTTTTATGGTGAAATCTCCAATGGCGAACTTCAACGTGGGGCATGCTTGCAGAGGCATGGCTATCCGAAGCCTATTGAGGTAGACACTCGCTATAGTCTTCTGTTCGTCGCGAATGTTGCTCTCCTCCTCGACAATCGAGGCCAAAATCGACACTTGAATTGGTGTAAGGCCAAGCGAATCGGCTCTTGCAACCCTCGACGGCGACCAAAAGGCCTCGAACTCGCGGTGCATCCGCACCACAAAGGAATGCGGGGTCTCGTTCCACCACACGCTGTAGGTGTCTGGCAGAAACATTGCAGGCACAGTGGCGCGCGTCATCCCCCACCCTGCGAGAAGCTCGCCGTCCTCCATTGCTTCAAGGAACTCTGCGGAGTCCGCCTCGACGTATCGGGCGACACTCCCTGCGAGTGCCTCGAGCGTCCTCAGGTTGTTGAACGTGACATTTACAGGCACCTGCGCCCCCGCCCGGAGCATCCGCACGAGCGCACGGGGCGTGAGCGACGACGACAACCTGTAGCGTCCCGGCCTTACAGCCGAAGAGTATGACATGAGGTTCGACATCAAGACGAACGCCTCCTCGTCGGCCAATAGCGATTTGGAGTTGAGCAGAGTCAAAACGTCCTCAAAATCAGCACCAGTTGGGATGTACAGGTCGGCAGTCTCACCCTCGCTCAATGTCAAAACGGGAGAACAAAAATAGCGCCGCGCATATAGACACGCCACCACAAGCAGTGCGGCGAAAACCGCCCCACACAGCGGCACGGCCCGCATGGGCCCGCGCGTTCTGCCTCTTCTCCTTATGGGCATGGCTCAGAAACGCTTCGTGGCGCGCTCAATGTCGCGCTTAGCATCTTTCTCTTTGATTGTCTCACGCTTGTCATACAGCTTCTTGCCTTTCGCCAGCCCGATTTCCAACTTTGCCAAACCGCGTTCGTTGATGAAAAGAGCCAAAGGTACGATTGTCAAACCGCTCTCCTTGGTCTTGCGCTCCAACTTCCGCAACTCCTTGCGTTGGAGCAGCAACTTTCGCTCCCGCTCCGGCGCATGATTGTTAAAAGTGCCATAGAAATATTCCGCCACGCGCATTCCTTTGACCCACAGCTCGCCCCTGTTGAAGAAGCAATAGGAATCAGGCAACGAGGCGTGGCCTCCCCTAATGGACTTTATCTCGGTTCCGAAGAGCACAATCCCCGCAACGTAGCGTTCGAGAATCTCGTAGTCGAACGTGGCCCTGCGGTTCTTTATGTATACCTTGTCGTTGCTCATTGCCTATCGCATGCGGGGCTGCCCCCACCACTACGCTCACACTCTTCCACCAGATCTTTGAGCCTCTCTATCTGCACCTGCTTGTTGACCTCGCGGAGGCTTTGCGCAGTCTTTGTGAAATATTGGTGATTGGAGATAAACTTGATCTGAAGTTTGTTCCACTCATTGATTGTCAGTTGCGCTCCGTCCCTCTCAATGAGCTCCTTATAGAGCATATTGGAGACGGGGACAAAATCGCTCCTGCCAAGATAGTCGAGGTCGCTATCCTCAATCACGGCCTCCAAGATGTCCGCAGGCGTATGCGGCACCTTTGTCGCCATAATAATCCTCTTGATAGTAGCAATCTTGTCGGGCGAATAGTTGTAGCGCGGCAAAATCTCGTCGACATACTGGCAACTGACTTCCTCATGCCCCTTGTTGACCTTGATTTGCCCACTGTCATGAAACAGCGCCGCCACCTTAAGGAGCAAGATGTCGCTCTCTGGCAGTCCCTCCGCCCAACCGATGAGCTCGACCTCGGTCGTGACGTCGATTGTATGCTTGACGTTGTGGTAATACAGGTTGTGCGGCAGATTACGCTCCAACATGTCTAGCACATACTCCTGAATGTCCATGAACTGGACACGCGAATAGTAGAGGTCGAAAGTGTCATTGTACGGACGCTCAGGATTCCCGCTGGCCAACTCCGGGCGCAAGTTAAGAAGTTTGAAGACCTGCATCTCCCCACTATACTTCACAGGCATCTTGAAGAAAGGCTCAACCTCGAAGAAGTCCCTCACGAGCCCGCTAGTCATAGGCGAAACAGCAATAGCCCCAATGTCGGCAGTCAGAGCTAGCCTCGTCGCCGTCAACACGTTCGCCCCGGAGAGCGTATAGGGCTTCTTACTCTTGCCCGTATAGCGCGCAATGACGGGCCCCGTGTGCACGCCGCACTGAAGCTCCCAAATGATGTCGCGCCCTTTGCGGAACTCCTCCATCCATCGTCCAATCTCGACAGCCGCGCATACGGCATCAATCGGATTGGTCTTGTTCTCCTGCACCACGCCCCCGCAAAGGAGCATATTGTCTCCAATGGAGGATATCTTTACAAGACTGTGCCGCTCGGCGCAATCCGCGATGCCAAGCGTAATCTCGTCGAGCAAGTCCAACTGCAACTGCGGGTCGTCGACCTGCGACAGCTTTTTATGTCCTTTGATGACGACATATATGACGGAGGCCATCTTGAAGTGCCTGACCCCCTGCCTCTCTTTTCTCTCCGCATCGTCTAGGCCGAACTCTCGCAACAACTGCGCATACTGGTCGTCACGAGCGGACATGTCGCTATATTGCGCCAAGAGTTCCTGCAACTGCCTGTCCAGGTCAACATTTCGCTTGACGAGGTCATGAAGTCGCTTCAGCTTCTCTTCCTCATTAATATCGGTCGTCATACGAGAGAGTTTAAAATATAACCTATAACCCGACGAGTATACGCAAACAAAAACATATCGTCGTTACAGGCTTCACAGAGTAAAGATAATAAAAATGCGGTCAGGGACAGACCCCCGACCGCACGATATTTCTACTCACCCCTGCCGTCGCCATCGTCAGCCCGCGGGCGCAATGCGTCCTCCTCAGGGCGACGGATGTAGAGCTTATCGTCGCAATACTCTTGCGTCGCAATGCTGACGGGCTTCGGTAGCCTCTCATAGAACTTGGAAATCTCAATCTGCTCCCTGTTCTCAAAGACCTCCTCAAGGTTGTCGGTATAGGATGCAAACTCTTGCAGTTTCTTCGAGAGCTCCTCTTTGACATCGACGCTAATCTGGTTGGCCCTCTTAGCGATGACGTTCACCATCTCGTAGACGTTGCCTGTCTTCTCAGACATAAGCACGGTGTCGCGTGTGACGGTGTTGAGAGGGGCGTTGCTCTTCTTGAAATCTACTGCCATGACAAAAAGTTAATGAGTTACGTTGCTAGTCTTCTTGAAGTTCAGTTTTGCGCTGAGTCTGCCTCAGCCCATAGTTTCGATAGTAGTCCATGTCGTCGGCCGACGGCGGCAAGAGCTTCTCGGCCTCTGCCAAACCCCGCTCAGACCGGGCAAGAATGCGGTCGGCATCAGACCTGTAGCCGCTCACGGGATATTCGTTGACGAACGAATAGTACTCGTCGATGGCGTCGCGGTACCTGTCGGCCTGTTTGACAAGCACACTCCTGTCGGCCTGAATGAATTTTGCGCGGAGGATGAGGAAGCTGAGCTCCTCGCGGTGTATGGTGTCTGGATATTTCTTTAGACAATTTTGCGCCGTTATGACGGCACTATTGTAGTTATTGCCCATGTAGTTACCAAGATTGAAGTAGAGCTTAGCGTTCAAGTACGCTTTGTACGCCAACTTGTCCTCCATCTCTTTAATCATCCTCTCGGCATCCGGTACGCGCTCAGCATCGGGATAGAGGTTGACAAAGAGGCGCAATTCGTCGATGGCGCTCTCACTGTCCTTTTGGTCGAGTTCGGGCTTGGGCGACAGCATATAGTAGCAGTAACCGGCCATGAACTGGCAATCCTTGCACCGCGGAGACGATGGATAGGTCTTGACGTAGTCGCTGAAGTAGTGCGCTGCGGAGAAATAGTCGCCGAGTTTGACGAGCGCCGAGGCGTAGGTGGTTACAATGGTGTCGTACATCGACGTGCCGGCGTAGTGGGCCAAGACACCCCCCAGGAGGTTCGATGCCTTGTCGTAGTCGCCCCGGGCATAATACTCAAGCCCCTTCTGCCCCCACAGTTCGTTATCTTGCGACTTGAGAATCGCCTGATATTCGCCACAGGACGACAAAAGCACGCAAGCGAGCAAAAAGAAAAAACGGATGTGCATCAAGGTGCGAAATTAATAAAAAGTCAGAAGATGATTCGGAACCCATCGTAGACTGCCGTTGCATCGGCGAAGACCTGCTGCGCTTCGGCCTCGAAGACGTCCGTGTTCTCGTACCGACTAGAGAAATGGCCAAGAATCAGCCTCCCGGCCTTAGCGAGCTTCGCAAACTGGGCGGCCTGACGAGCCGTTGAGTGGAGCGTCTTGGCGGCAAGCCCGGACATATCGGAAAGGAACGTCGCCTCATGGTAGAGCAACGAGACCCCCTCGACCTCTGCGGCCACACTGGGAAGATAGGCAGTATCTGACATATAGGCGTAGCTCCGCGGCTCAGGCGGCTCGTTGACAAGCTCCGCCCTCGAAACCTCATCACCACAGACATCGAAAAAAGGACGCCCATTCTTGATGGACACGATGTCGGCTATGGAGAGGCCATATTTGTAGATTGCCGCCTTTTTTATGCTAGGCGCCTTAACCTGCTCCCTGAACAAGAAACCGCACGTTTTGACCCTGTGGCGCAAGGGAATTGTCTTGACGAAGACGGACTTTACCTCGTGGAGAATCTCCGGCCTGTCGTAACGCAAAGGACGAAACTTGACAGCGAACGAGATGTTGTCACAAAAAATGGGCAACTGCGCCGACAAAAAGTCATCGAGCTCGGGCGGCCCAAAAACAGTGAGAGGCGAAGTCCTGTTGAAAAGCGACATGGTGGACAGCAAGCCAATCAGCCCAAAGACGTGGTCACCATGCATATGCGAGATGAAGATTGCCTCAATCCGCATGAAACCGACATGAAACCGGCGCAACTGGAACTGTGTCCCCTCACCACAATCAATCAGAAACATACTGCCACCGACAGCCAGGACTTGAGCCGATGGGTTTCGGCTAACAGTCGGCACGGCAGAATTGCAACCTAAGATTGT
Organism: uncultured Marinilabiliaceae bacterium; assembly: GCA_964481855.1. Taxonomy (GTDB): domain Bacteria; phylum Bacteroidota; class Bacteroidia; order Bacteroidales; family Marinilabiliaceae; genus W3P20-009. Next base: position 140,920 of record CAYZUH010000003.1, on the reverse strand, counting down.
GAGCTCCATGCGGGAAACCGGCTATCTCTCCTGCGCCAAGAAAGCCGCCATGCGCTCCTCGGCCTCGTCCACATCCTGCACGATGTCAAGCTCGGGGTCGAACCTCTGTATGGAGAGGATGCTCCATACGTCGCTGGAAACACCCGCAAGAATCAAATGGCCGCTCTTGCACAGCCTGTGGGCAATCATGACCGCGCTCAAACCATTAGTGTCGCACGCCTTGCAGAGAGACAAGTCGATAATCATGTTGGACACCGAATTACCCGATAGCAAAACGAGCTCGGAGCGCAACTCCGCCGTTGTCTGGCTGTCGAGGCTCGATGCCAGCATCCGGATTATGGCATACCCCTCCTTAGGTTCGGTGACAAAACTTGTCGTCATATACGTATGTGAGAAAAAAACCTCTATGTGGCAGGTGCTACGCACCACGCCACATAGAGAGAATGATTATAATCAGATTGAAAATACTCGGCGCATCAGCCAGACTAGCTGTTCTTCTTCTCGGCCGCCTCAAGTCTGCTCTTAAGAGCGGCAAGATTAGTGATGTCGCCAAGCGTCGTCGCCTCGCGCGTCTCAACCTGCTTGCGCGCAGCGGCGCCACTTGCGTTGCCGGCAGACTTCTTGCCGCGCGGCTTGCGCTCTCGGTCGTCGTCGCGTCCCTCCTCGAAAGTGCGGGAATGCGAGACGATGATACGCTTCTGACTCTTGTTGAACTCAATCACCTTGAAGGGGAGCTTCTCGTCGACCTTGGCCTGCGTGCCATCCTCCTTGCGAAGATGCTTGGGCGTTGCGAAACCCTCGACACCATAAGGCAGAGCGACAATCGCGCCCTTCTCGACCATCTCGGTGATGGTGCCCTCGTGCACAGAGCCGACAGTGAAAATGGTCTCGAAGACATCCCATGGGTTCTCCTCCAACTGCTTGTGGCCGAGGCTGAGGCGACGGTTCTCCTTGTCGATGTCGAGAACAACGACATCGATGTTGGCACCGACCTGCGTAAACTCGTTGGGATGCTTAATCTTCTTAGTCCAAGAGAGGTCGGAGATGTGGATGAGGCCGTCGATGCCCTCCTCCAACTCCGCAAAGATGCCGAAGCTCGTGAAGTTGCGCACAATGGCGGTGTGCTTCGAGCCGACGGGGTACTTCTGCTCGATGCTCGTCCAGGGATCGGGATGGAGCTGCTTGATGCCGAGCGACATCTTGCGGTTCTCGCGGTCGAGCGTGAGAATCTGAGCCTCGACCTCGTCGCCGACCTTGATGAAGTCCTGAGCGCTGCGCAGATGCTGCGACCACGACATCTCGGAGACGTGCACCAAGCCCTCGACACCGGGCGCAATCTCGACAAACGCACCATAATCGGCAACGACAACCACACGGCCCTTGACCTTGTCGCCCTCCTTGAGGTTTGCGTCGAGAGCGTCCCACGGATGCGGGGTCAGCTGCTTCAAGCCAAGCGCGATGCGCTTCTTCTCGTCGTCGAAGTTGAGGATGACGACGTTAATCTTCTGGTCGAGCGAGACAATCTCCTCAGGATGAGAGACACGCCCCCACGAGAGGTCTGTGATGTGGATGAGACCATCGACGCCACCGAGGTCGACGAAGACACCGTATGAGGTGATGTTCTTGACAGTACCCTCAAGGACCTGACCATTCTCGAGCTTGGAGATGATCTCCTTCTTCTGCTGCTCGAGCTCAGCCTCGATGAGAGCCTTGTGCGACACGACGACATTCTTGAACTCGGCGTTGATTTTGACGACCTTGAACTCCATGGTCTTGCCGACGAAGATGTCGTAGTCGCGAATGGGCTTGACGTCGATTTGCGAGCCGGGGAGGAAAGCCTCAATCCCAAAGACATCGACAATCATGCCGCCCTTGGTGCGGCACTTGATGTAGCCCTTGACGACCTCGTCGTTCTCCAAAGCCGCGTTGATGCGATCCCAAGCTCGGATGGCACGGGCCTTCTTGTGCGAGAGCTCAAGCTGACCGCAACGGTCCTCCTGATTCTCGACGTAGACCTCCACGGTGTCACCCACCTGCAAGTCGGGGTTGTAGCGGAACTCGTTGCGGCTCACGATGCCGTCGGACTTGAAGCCGACATTGACAACGACCTCGCGCTTGTTGAGGGATATGACAGTACCCTCGACGACATCCTTCTCCTTCAGCGAGGAGAGAGTCTTGTCGTACTGCTGGCGCTCTTGCTCTTTCTCAGCGGCGGACACCTGCGCACCGCCATTCTCTAGGGCATCCCAATCGAAATTCTCGATGCCCTGTTGAAGTTCACTCATTGTAAAACAGTAAAACTAATTAGTGGTTAGACTTTATTTATTGAATAAATATCCGTGTGCGAATTTACGGAAACGTCCGCAGATATGAGATGCCCATGCAGACTTTTTTATTTTTTTATGCTCCCACACAGGCGGGCAAAGGGGGCGCATTGCCCATGCTCCCCCCTTTGCACATACCGCGCCGCCCATATGCCACAAGCCACCACGCCCCAGCCCATTGGAGCAGCATGCGCAGCAAGGCTCAACCCAGGCATGCGATCCGCTACTTCTTTGCAGCCCTTTGCTGACGCTCCAACTCTTTCATCTTCCTCTCATAGTACTCCATGAAACGGCTCCTCTTTGTCGGCTTCTTTTGGTTGCGCTTAATTTGCTCCAAGATGGCTTTCTCATCGATAAAAAACGCCTTGATGACGATTGTCTGCAAGACGGTTATCAGCGTCGAGACGAAATAGTAGTAGCAAAGTCCGGCCGGGTAGTCGTTGAAGAAGAAAAGCAGCATGACGGGCATGAGATACATCATAAGCCCCATGCCAGGCATCGACGACGAGTTCTGGCTCTGCATCGTGAACCGCGTATAGACCAACTGCGTCAGGCACATGAGTAGGCAGAAGAGGCTTACGTGACTGCCATAGAAGGGTATGGAGAACGGCAAGTCGACAATGGAGTCATAGGTCGACAAGTCGTCGGCCCATGCAAAGGACTTGCCCCTGAGCTCAATGGCCGCCGGGAAGAAGCGGAAGGCCGCGAAGAGGATGGGCATCTGGAGAAGCATAGGCAGACATCCGCTCATGGGGTTGATGCCGGCACGCCTGTAGAGCGACATGGTGGCCTGTTGCCTCTCCATGGCCTTCTCGGGGGGATATTTCTTGTTTATCTCGTCAATCTGGGGCTTAAGAACCCTCATCTTTGCTTGCGACTTGAACGACGTGAAAGTGAGCGGGAAGATGACAAGCTTGATGATGAGCGTCAGAACCAAGATGACAATCCCATAGTTAGTGAACGCCCTTTCGAGGTACTTGAACAGGGGTATTATGCAATACTCGTTAATCCACCGGAAGATGCCCCAGCTCAACGGCAGCAACTTCGTGAGCTCCATTCCCTCATAGCTATCCAAGGTGTAGAAATAGTTTGGCAGGAAAAGGAATCGGAAGTCGGCCTTGTCGGTGGCACGGAAGTCGAACTTGACGCCAAGGGTCGACGCCACGCGCTTGATGATGCCCATCTCGCCCTCGTCAGCGGGCTTCGACGCCAATGAGACACCTGCGAATCCGGCCGAAGACTGGAAGACACTGCTGAAAAACTGGTTCTTATAGGCCACCCAGTCGACATTCATGTTCTCCTCGACCTCGTCGGGGCCCGTGGGGCTCATCTCCTCCACATCGCCGGCGGCATACCGATAGCAGACGTTGCTCCACATGGACTCGGACTTTCGTCCTTTCTCCTGCTCCGGCATGACGACGTCCCACCTCAGGTCGATGTTGTGGCGCGGCGTTTTAATCTTGTCCGCCACTCCCTCGGCACTGATGGAGAAACCGACCTCGTAGGCTCCGCGGGCAAGTGTATACGTGTAGGCTATATGCCCATCAGCCAACGGCAAGACGTAGGTTATGGTCTGCGTGGAGTCGCTCCCCAACGTGACCCCCTTTGTTTGGAAAAATAGGTCGTTGGTGTCGTAGGAGCGGTTGGCGTGGACAAAGACGAAACCGAAGTGATTCTCAGTCTCGTCGCCATACATCTTGAGAGTGTCGCCATCATAGCCCGTATAGCCTTTGAGCAGCACGTTGGAAATCTTGGCGCCCCGCGACGAAAGACGCACCTTGATGAGGTCGTTCTCCAATGTGGCGACATCGGCGTCGCCATCGACAACGCCAGCCAAAAGACCATATTTCTGCACCCGGGCCGCAATCTTGGCAGAGTCGGACAGCCCGACGGTGTCCGACAGCGCCCCCGCCATGGCCTTGACGCTCTCCAGACTGTCCTGCCGCGCCTGCTCGGCCTGCGCCAATTGGTCGTAGTACTCCTGCCATTGCCTCCTCTGCTCCTCGGAGGGCCTGTTGAACCACCAAAAGCCAGCAAGGATTGCGAAGCAGAGAATCAGGGCGATGTTCGTGTTCCTATCCATCGGGCTATTCTGTTATTGCGGCTTTCACAAAGGCGAGGAACAGCGGATGCGGCGACAAGACCGTGCTACTGTACTCAGGGTGGAACTGACTGCAAACGAACCACTTCAAGGCAGGGATTTCCATAATCTCGACCAGGCCCGTGACGGGATTGACCCCCGACGCGACCATGCCCGCCGCCTCGAAGTCCTTCAAATAGTTGGAGTTGAACTCGTAGCGATGCCGATGCCTCTCGTGCACGACGGGCTTGCCATACGTCTCGAAAGCCTTAGACCCGGACTTGAGCTGGCACTCGTAGGCCCCGAGCCGCATCGTGCCACCCTTGTTGGTGACGCTCTTCTGCCCCTCCATGATGTCGATGACCGGATAGGGCGTTGCATGGTCCATCTCGGTGCTGTTGGCGCGCCCCCACTTCAAGACGTCGCGGGCGAACTCCACGACGGCCATCTGCATCCCGAGACATATGCCCAGGAACGGGACATTGTTCTCGCGCGCATATCGGACGGCAACAATCTTGCCCTCCGTGCCGCGGTTTCCAAAGCCCGGGGCGACAATTATGCCTTGCAGACCTTTGAGCCTGTCTCCGACATTCTCCTCCGAGACGCTCTCGGAGTGGATTAGCTCAATCTTGGCTTTGCGGCCGTTGTAGGTGGCGGCATGATTGACCGCCTCGATAATAGACTTGTAAGCGTCGGGCAACTCGACGTACTTGCCGACGAGGCCGATCTTGACTACCTCCTTGGCGCTCGCCATCTTGTCGAGGAACGCTTTCCAATCGGCCATGTCACTCTCCTTATGCCCCTCGAGCCGCAACTTGCGCATGGCAATCTCGTCGAGATGCTGCTCCTGCATGAGGATCGGGACTTTATATATGGTATCGACGTCGACGCTCTGGATGACGGCGTCGGGGTCGACATTGCAGAACTGCGCCACCTTCTTGCGGATTCCCTCGTTAATGTCTTTCTCGGAGCGCAACACGAGGATGTCGGGCTGGATGCCCTCCTCGAGCAGAGCCTTGACGGAGTGCTGCGTGGGCTTGGTCTTCAGCTCCTTGCTGGCACTGAGGTAGGGGACGAGCGTCAGGTGTATGAACATGGCCCTATGGCCAAGCTCCCACTTGAGCTGGCGGACGGCCTCGATGAACGGCAGGCTCTCGATGTCGCCCACGGTGCCGCCAATCTCGGTTATCACGACATCATACTTGTGGTGCGTCCCCATGAGCATGATGCGCCGCTTAATCTCGTCGGTGATGTGGGGGATGATCTGCACGGTCTTGCCCAGGTAGTCGCCGCGCCTCTCTTTCTCTATGACGCCCTTGTAGATGCGCCCTGTGGTGACGTTGTTGTCCTGACTCGTCCGGATGTTGAGAAACCTCTCATAGTGCCCAAGGTCGAGGTCGGTCTCCGCCCCGTCTTCGGTGACGTAGCACTCTCCGTGCTCGTAGGGGTTGAGGGTTCCGGGGTCGATGTTCAGATATGGGTCGAGTTTCTGTATCGTCACGTTGTAGCCGCGGCTCTGCAGAAGCCTGGCCAAAGACGCCGAGATGATTCCTTTTCCGAGGGACGACGCTACGCCGCCCGTCACAAAAACATACCTAGTTTCCGTCACTTTGGGTTCTGATGTTATGTCAACCGCCCGCCGCCGTCGACGGGGGAATGCGCGAAGTTAAGAATAAACCTCAAAAAAAGCGGGAGACCGCAAGGGCTATGGTAAGGGAGTATTTCGCCCACGACCACGAGGCGCGCCACGACATCAAGATTGTGGCACTGAGGGCCGAGCTCGGCGCAAGGGGCTACGGCGTACACTGAGGTCATGTCAACCGCCCACCGCCGTCGGCGGAGGAATGCGCGGGCCGGGCAAACATTGACATTCTCACCCTAGAGGGATTTCGCTACTAAAGCCTCCCTCCCCCACGAAGCCAACCGCCTTGTTGCCCACTCCACTAAGATTTGCTACTTTTGCCACATGATGCGTGTTTTGGCGCAAATGAAGTTTTGCAGGTGGGCGGTCGCAGTGTGCGTGGCAGCGGCCTTTGCTGCAACTACCGCCGCAAAGGCGCAGACCCGCACAGGGGCAACGATGGGTTTCCTCGACATCCCGCAGGCGACGCGGCTCGTCGGGACAGGCGGGATGCACGTAGCCTCCGGAACGGGCGGCTCCTCGCTCGTGTTCCACAACCCGTCGGCGGTGGCGGACAGTGCCGGTGGCGACATATCGCTGAACATCACTCCGGTGACTGACGGAATCAAATACGTGTCGGCCTCCTATTCGCACAATGCGGACGGTGTCGGCACGTTCTCCGCGGGCCTGACATATGCCGGCTACGGCGACTTCGTACGCACCGACGACACGGGAGCGGAGCTTGGACTGTTTAGCGCAAACGAGGGCGCCCTCTACATTGGCTACGCCCGCCCACTTGCCCCCTGGCTCAGACTGGGCGCGTCTTTCAAGCCGATATTCAGCAAATTGGCGGACTACACGTCGTTCGCCCTCGCCATGGACATGGGCGCCACGTTCTTGTTCGCCCAAGGCCGCCTCAACACCTCGGTGGTGGTCCGGAACGCTGGCGGCATCGTGAAACGCTACTCGGCAGACAGCTCCGCCAAACCGTTGCCCCTAGACGTGAAAATCGGCCTCTGCTACAAGCCGGAGCATGCGCCGTTCCGCCTGTTCCTCACCCTCAAAGACCTCACGCAATGGGACTTATCCCCGCGGCGGGACAAAAGCCTCGATGCCGGCGACAACATCTTGCGCCATACCCTCGTGGGGCTTGAGTTCGTCCCCGTCCGCGCCTTCTACGCCTCGGTGGGCTACGACCATCGGCGGAGGCGCGAGATGGCCGACGCCGAGGCGGGCGCCATGGCCGGCCTCTCGTGGGGACTTGGCCTCCACGTCGCAAAGATAGACATCCAATATGCCCACAGCCGCTACCATGCCGCGGGTTCGCTCAACAGCATAACCATGGCCACAAACTGGAAGCGATGGGTTGGACGATAGCAAACAAAGAAAACCACAAAAAACACTGATGCCCACTAGCCTAGCCCGGAACGTCAAAGCAATAGTCCTCTCCCTGTTGGGTCTGTTGCTGTTTTGGCTTGTCCTGTTCCTCTCTCAGCGCATACTGTTCATTGCCATCAACTCCGTCAAGGCCATAGACACCGACGGCGGGCTCCTGCTTCAGAGCCTGTGCCGCGGCATGGTTTTCGACATCAGCATATGGGGCTACTCTGCGGCGACGGCGTGCCTCGCTGTCGCTCTTTGCGTCTTTTTCGCAAGAGTTCGGCACATATTGCGCCTGACGACAACTCTTATCGGGGCTGTTGGCGCCGCCATAGCGTTCCTCCTGCCAGCCGAGGCCATAACGTACCGCGCATGGGGCCACCATGTCGACGCAGGGTCGCTCATGATGCTCGCCGAGACTCCCGAATTGGTCTTCGCCTCGACCGAGACGTGGTTCGAGATTGTCTACGCCATAGTCTGCGGCGTGATGAGCTTCCTGCTCTTCCGCCTGTCGCAACGGCTCAGCGGCATGGCGACGCGGCTAGCGTACGGCAAAAGGAGGCAAGGTACTGAGACCAAGAGTCCAATGACCACAAGACTATCGACCAGCCTAGTCGCCCTGGTGCTCGGCGGACTGACGATAATCCCCATACGCGGCGGCGTCGGCTTAGCCCCGCTCAACACAGGGAAAGCATATTTCTCGCAGAGCGTCTTTGCCAACCATGTGGCGGTGAATCCGGCATGGAACTTCCTCTACTCGCTCAAAAGAGCCCGCGCCGCCGACGCTCGCTACGAGTTCATGAGCCGCGACGAGATGGAGAACCGCTTCGAGAGCCTCATGCCTGGCGAGAGCGCGTTCCCGAAAGTCGTGAACGGGGAGCGCCCCAACGTGGTCATCATCTTGCTGGAGAGCTTTTCGGCCCACGGCGTGGAGTACCTTGGCGGCGCCAACGCCACGCCCAACATAGACTCGCTCCGCCACACCGGCATCTACTTCGACAACTTCTTCGCCTCCGCCGACCGTTCGGGCAAGGGACTCCTGGCGGTGATGAACGCCTATCCCGGACTTCCCACCATACGCGTAATCCAGTTCCCCCAAAAGACGCAGAACATCCCCTCGTTGGCCATGCGGCTGAGAAGCCACGGATATGGCAGCCAGGCTTTCGTATACGGAGGCGACATCAACTTCAACAATTTCAACTCGCTCGTCAACCAAAACGGATTTGACATCGTCGTCTCCGAAGACGACTTCAGCCCCGGCCAAAAGGGCGACAAGTGGGGCGCCCACGACGAATACGCCTTTGACCGCCTCCTCTCCACGATGGACACGCAACGGCAACCATTTTTCGACTTCATCTTCACGCTCAGCAGCCACGAACCCTATACTGTCCCGATGGAGCGGCACATGGACGATGACTATCTCAACTCGATGTATTACACAGACCTGTGCCTGGGACGCTTCATGCGCCAGGCGCGCGAACGCGAGTGGTGGGACAACACCGTCTTCGTCTTGACCGCCGACCACGGCCATGCGGGGCCCGACAACGTCGGCGTCACGGACAGGCGGAAATTCAACATCCCGCTCATCATCACGGGCGGCGCGCTGACCGTCCGCGACAGTCTCGTGACAACCTACGGCAGCCAGACCGACATAGCCGCCACAGTGCTGAGACAATTGGGCATAGACACCGACGGATTCCTATTCAGCAAGAACCTGCTCTCCCCCGATGCCAAGAGTTTCGCATTCTTCGACTTCGACGACGGCTTCGGCTACGTCACTCCCGACAACTACCAGGTCTACGACAACCAAATGAAGTCCTACTTGCGAATCGACTCACCATCCGCCGCCGACACCTTGAGCGGCCGAGCCTATCTGCAAAAAGTTGCCGACGACTTCCACACGCGATGAAAAGGGACGAACTAGAAATTATGGCCCCCGTGGGCTCGTATGAGTCTCTCTGGGCGGCAATCCAAGGCCATGCGGACTCGGTCTATTTCGGCATAGAGAAGCTAAATATGCGCTCGCGCTCAAGCAGCAACTTCACGTTCGACGACCTGCGCGACATCTCCGCCATTGCCCGGGAGCATGGCAAGAAGACGTACCTCACGGTCAACACCGTCATATACGACGACGAGATGCCCCTCATGAGGCGCATTGTCGATGCAGCCAAGGACAATGGGCTGAGCGCCATCATAGCCTCAGACATAGCCGCCATAGGCTACGCCCACAGCATAGGCGTCGAAGTACACATCTCGACGCAGTGCAACGTCTGCAACTTCGAGGCCGTCAAGTTCTACAGCCGATACGCCGACGTGATGGTCCTGGCGCGCGAGCTGGACTTGCGCCAGGTCGGCGCTATTTGCCGCCGCATAGAGGAAGAGGGCATCCGCGGCCCCCGCGGCGAGCTAGTCCGCATCGAGATGTTCGCCCACGGCGCATTGTGCATGGCCGTATCAGGCAAGTGCTACCTGAGCCTCGACAACATGGGGTCGTCGGCCAACCGCGGAGCCTGCCTGCAGGCTTGCCGACGCAAGTATACCGTCCGCGACACCGAGACGGGGATGGAGCTTGACATTGACGGCAAATATATCATGTCGCCCAAAGACCTCAAGACCATAGGCTTCATGGACAAAATGGTCGACGCCGGCGTCCGAGTGTTCAAGATTGAGGGCCGCGCGCGGTCGGCGGACTACGTCCGTACGGTCTGCGAAAGCTACGACAAGGCGGCCCGGGCCATTGCGGACGGGACATATGGGGAGGCACTTGTCGGCGAATGCGACGCGCGGCTTGCCGAAGTGTTCAACCGCGGCTTTTGGGACGGATATTACCTGGGGCAACGCATGGGCGAGTGGAACGACACGAACGGAAGCAAGGCGACAAAGAAGAAAGTCTACTTGGGCAAGGTCACCAACTTCTTCAAGAAAATCGGAGTGGCAGAGTTCAAACTTGAGACCGGCGGGCTGTCCGTCGGCGAGGACATTGTCGTCATGGGCCCCACATCGGGCGTAGCCGCCCAACGCGTCGAGACAATGACCGACGACAGCCGGCAGAGCGTAGCCTCGGCGGCCAAAGGCCAGATGGTGGCAGTTGGCATGAGCGACCGCGTAAGGACTGGCGACAAGGTGTATAAAGTCGTCGATTCCGCGCAGGTTGACGACTGACGAACAAAAAGTTTCACTACTTTTACACACATGGAGACAAGCCAGACCCGACCGACAATCTTGGTGGTGGAGGACATCGAGAGCAACTACCTGCTCGTCTCGTACATCTTGCGAGACGCATACGACCTGCTGTGGGCGCACGACGGAATTGAGGCATTGGAGCTGTTTCGGACGCACCACGTAGACCTGATTTTGATGGACTTCCGGATGCCGCGACTGGGCGGCCTGGACACCACCGCCCAAATCCGCCGGACAGACACCAAGACCCCCATCATAGCCCTCACGGCTTTCGCGTTCGACAACAACAGGGAGGAGGCGCTCAAAGCAGGATGCACGGACTTCATGGCGAAACCCATTGACGGCACGCTCCTCAAAAACAAAATAGGGGCACTGCTTTCCGCCCCAAGCAAGACATCAGAATCCACACATTAAGAGAGACAATGGGTAAAGTATTGCAGATTGGCGCCGGCGGCGTCGGCACCGTCGTGGCTCACAAGATGGCCAACCAGCCCGACATCTTCAGCGAGGTGACCTTGGCGAGCCGCACACAGTCGAAATGCGACGCCGTGGCAAAGGCTATAGGCAAGAGCCACGTCAAAACGGCTCAAGTTGACGCGGACAACGTTGAGCAGCTCACCCGGCTGATTGAACGCGTCAAGCCAGACTTGGTGGTCAACGTCGCCCTGCCCTACCAAGACTTGCCAATCATGGACGCCTGCCTGGCGACTGGCGTCTCCTATCTCGACACAGCCAACTACGAACCCAGGGACGTAGCCAAGTTTGAATACTCATGGCAGTGGGCCTACAAGGAGCGCTTTGAGAGGGCAGGGCTCACGGCCATCCTGGGTTGCGGCTTCGACCCCGGCGTGACATCGGTCTTCACAGCCTACGCCGCAAAGCACCACTTCGACGAAATAAACTACCTGGACATAGTGGACTGCAACGCCGGCAACCACCACAAAGCGTTCGCGACCAACTTCAACCCAGAGATAAACATCCGCGAGATCACGCAAAAAGGGCGTTTCTACGAAGACGGGAAATGGGTAGAGACCGGGGCGCTGGAGGTTCATAGGGGGCTAAACTACCCCGAAATCGGCGAGCGGGAGTCGTACCTCATGTACCACGAGGAGCTTGAGAGCCTCGTCAAGAACTTCCCGACGCTCCGCCGCGCCCGTTTCTGGATGACATTCGGGCAGGAGTATCTGACCCACCTGCGCGTCATACAAGACATCGGCATGGCCCGCATCGACGAAGTGGACTACAACGGCGTCAAGATTGTGCCGCTCCAGTTCCTCAAAGCCGTGTTGCCCAACCCTGGCGACCTGGGCGCCAACTACGAGGGGTGGACTTCCATAGGATGCCGAATCCGCGGCAGGAAAGACGGCAAAGAGCGCACCTACTACGTCTACAACAACTGCAGCCACGAAGCGGCCTACCGCGAGACGGGGACGCAGGCCGTGAGCTACACGACGGGAGTCCCGTGCGCCCTAGGTGCCGAGATGTTCATGAAAGGGATGTGGCGCAAACCCGGCGTGTGGAACGTCGAGGAGTTCGACCCCGACCCATTCATGGCGCGGCTCGGCGAGCAGGGGTTGCCGTGGCACGAGAAGTTCGACATAGATCTGGAGCTGTAGTGCGCCACTGTATAGAACAGATATTGCCCACCCCTCCACGTCCGCATCGGCATGGAGGGGTGGGATGCATTTGCCACATAAACACATGAACATCAAGACCATACAGGCATGGGTGTCGGCATTTCGCCTCCGAACACTGCCGCTGTCGCTCTCCGTCGTAGCCACCGGCAGCGCACTGGCAGCGCAGGAGGGCCGCCTCTCCGTCCCGACCCTCGGACTGTGCCTCTTGACGACCCTCTTCCTGCAAATCCTCTCGAACCTCAGCAACGACTACGGCGACACAGCCCATGGCGCCGACGGCCCGGACAGGCTCGGCCCCATGCGCGCCGTGCAGAGCGGCGCAATAAGCCTGCGGCAGATGCGCCGCGCCATGGTCGTCTTCGCCCTGCTGTCGTTGGCTTCGGGCGTCGCCCTCCTCGTCGAGGCTAGCGGGGCAATAGGCGTCGCGACCACGTTCGCGTTTCTCGCCATAGGGATTCTGTGCATTGCCGCCGCCATAGCCTACACCAACGGACGGCACCCTTATGGCTATCACGGACTCGGCGACGCCAGCGTCTTCCTGTTCTTCGGCCTTGTCGGCGTTGGGGGCTGCTACTTTCTCCACACAGGGCATCTCACCTGGCCAGTCGCCCTGCCTGCATCGGCCGTGGGGCTGTTGTCGGTCGGCGTGCTCAACATGAACAACATCCGCGACATGGAAAGCGACCGCTCGGCGGGGAAGAAGACCGTCCCGCTCCGCATCGGACGGCGCGGGGCAAAAGCGTACCAGGCCGCGGTTATAGTGGCGGCCGTCGCCCTGCTGTCCGCCTACATCGCCCTCTTTGGCTCTCGCACGCAGTGGATATGCTCACTCGCCGCAGTGCCGCTGATTGCCAACGCCGCCGGAAGTCTGCGGCACGACGACGCCGACTATTTCGACTCTCAGCTCCGGCTCGTCAGCCTCTCGACGTTCGCATTCTCGCTGCTGTTCCTCGGAGCCTGCGCCGCGGCGCAAAAAGTCGATATAAATATCTAACTTTGCGGAGCATACATCTTGAACACCCGATGAATATCAGCAAACGGCGGTTGGCTTATTGGCTCGCGGGGCTCTCTACCCTACTTACAGCGACATCGTGCATCCCTCAGAAACAGATTGTCTTGGTGCAAGACGTCGTGGCAGAGGAGACGAGACTCCCGACAACGCCGCAAGTGACGGAACGCTACGTGCTCAAGCCCAACGACTACCTCTTCATAAACGTATCCTCGCCCAACAACGAGCTCTCCGCGTTCTACAACCCACAGAACAACCGCGGCGCGACGTCGAGCAACCAAAGGCAAGACCTCTTCTACTATGGGCTGGACGACAGCTGCTGCATAGACTTCCCGGTCGTCGGGCGCATAGACCTCAAAGGGTGCAACGTCCGCGAGGCGAAGCAAAAAATCTCAGACGCCATCTCGAAGACCCTCACCGGCTTCACGCTGACCGTCCGCCTGGCGACCAACACATTCTCGGTTGTTGGCGAGGTGGCTCGCCAAGGCCATTACACCATGTCGCGCGACCAGATGACGATTTTCGACGCCATCTCTATGGCCGGTGGCTTCACGTCGTACGCCAAGAGGCGCGAGGTGAAGCTGCTCCGCAAAGACGAGAACGGCGAGATGATGGCGCACGTCTTGGACTTGACCAAGAGCGACTTCATATCGTCGGACTACTACTACATCTACCCCAACGACGTGATATACGTCCGCCCGCTGTGGTTCAAGATGTTCGGCTTCGGGGAGACATTCTCGGTGACGCTCCTCTCTTCGCTCATAACCCTCTATTTGCTCATCCTCCAGTTGAAGTAACATGGACAATCGGGAGTACCAACAACCAGAGGGCGACGACAATCTGCTCTCGTTTCTCGACTTCAGGAAACTGTTGTCCGACGTTCTCCGCTATTGGTGGCTGTTCGTCGCCTCCGTCACCGTCGTCCTCCTTGGGCTGAAGATATATCATCGCTACAAGACGCCGGTCTACTCGTCGGAGGCCACGCTCATAATCGACAATTCGGGCAAGAACAACCAGTCGTCTGACCTGCTACAGGGCGTGGTGCTGGGGCAGAACGTCCGCAACTTCGACAACCAACTGGCAATCCTCCAGTCGCGCACGCTCACGGCCGAAGTTGTGGACAACATGGGAGTCTTCATATCCTACTTCAAGGAGGGACGCGTTAAGACAGTCGAGCTGTACGGCAACATGAACTTCATGGTCGTCATGGACTCGACCCACGTCCAGCCGCTGAACACGAAGATTTTCATCACCCCGCAAAGCGACAACGCAATATCGGTGCGCGTCGAGGCGGAAAACGTCGAGTTGTACAATTACCACGACCGCCAGGTAGTCGGCACCATGGCGAACATCAAGTTCGAGCGGACGTACCTCTACGGCCAGCCCGTCGTCACCCCCTGGTGCGCATTCTCGGTGGTGAGCCAAACGCCCCTCGACTCCCAAGTCCAGATAGTTTTCAACGACCCCGACAGACTGATAGACCGATACTCGAACTCGTTCTCCATCAGCCACGACAAGAAGTCGGAGTCGTCGGTGGTGACGCTCTCGGTGGTCGGCACAAACAGCAAGCGCAACCGCGACTTCCTGAACACCCTCATCCGGTGCTATATCAAAGACAACCTGCACCAAAAGAACGAGATGTCGGAGAACACCATCCGCTTCATAGAGGGGCAGCTGGCCATGCTCCAAGACACCTTGAGCTACGTAGAGAACGAGCTGAGCCGCTTCCGGACCCGACATGGGATTCAGAGCGACCTGTCGAAAAAGGGGACGGAGCTCCTGTCGGAAATTAAAGATTACGACGACGAGCTGAAGCAGCTGACCCTGGAGAGTGTCTACTACGAATATTTGGAGAGCTACCTGAGCAACGACAGCATCATGAGCGGCGACATAGCCCCCGCCACGTTCAAGACAGAGCGTCCCATTATAGCCAAACTGCTCAATGAAATTTTGGAGCTCAACGCAAAAAAGCAGGTCTACCGCGACACCTACGGCAAGGAGGGCAACCCAATGTATGACGCCCTCATCGCCGAGCTGAACATAGCCCGCAACACATTGCTGACCAGCATCAAGAGCCACAAGCAGATGGTCCAAGACAACATCCGCGACGTGCAGGGCAAGCTCGACTTCTTCACCCGCGAGGCCTCGGAACTGCCCGAGACTGAACGCCGCCTCATAGGCATAGACCGCAAGTTCACGCTCAACAACGACGTCTATAACTTCTTGATGCGCAAGCGCGCCGAGGCTCAAATCCAAAGAGCGTCGAACACCGCCGACCACAAACTGCTCGACCCCGCCATGACAATGGGCATCATCAGCCCCAACGTGAAACGCAACCAGTCTCTAGGACTAGCCTTGGCGCTCATGATTCCGCTCCTGCTTCTCGTCTTGCGCCAAATTGTGGACAACAGGGTGCGCACCGACGGCGATGTCAAGAGGCTCTCCCCCCTGCCCATAGTGGGCGAGATTCCGAACAGCAAGAAAGACACGCCGTTCGTCGTCCAGGAGTACCCCCGAAGCAACATGGCAGAGGAGTTTCGCCGCATCCGCATCAAGCTCGACTTCATAGGCAAGGGCGCAACTCCGTCGATAATCACCGTGACCTCGGCAATGCCCGGAGACGGCAAGACGTTTTGCGCCCTCAACATCGCGTCGGTATTCTCCATAGCCAGCAAAAGGACTGTCCTTATGGGTCTAGACCTCCGCAAACCTGGTCTGACAAGGATATTGGGCAAACAGAACCAGCCGGGTCTGACCGACTATCTCATAGGCAACACCAAGCTGGAGGACATCGTGACGAAACACAGCAACCTCGACATCATCCTCTCTGGCACAATCCCCCCCAACCCGTCGGAGATTATCATGAGCAAGGCATTTGCCGACCTCATGGAACACTTGAAAAGGGAATATGACGTCATCGTGATGGACACCCCGCCCGTAGGACTTGTGTCGGACGCCTATCAGCTCGCCCAACAGTCTAGTGCCACGGTATTCGTCATCCGGCAAGACTTCACAGTGAAAGAGGTGCTGAAAGACACGCTCCGCTCAGTCAGAGAGAACGGCGTCACCAACACGGCACTAATCATGAACGACATCAACAACAACAAGACCCGCTATGGTTACGGTTACGGATACGGGAACTACGGTCGATATGGCAAGTATGCGCGCTACGGACGCTATGGCTACGGCGTGGACAAGCCGTATGGCGGATATGCGGAAGAGTGAGCAGGAAAACGACAAAGGGACGTCCTATGAAACATAAAATGTCACTCCATACGGCCTGTGCGACCGTCGCGGCGGTGCTGTTGGCAGGGTGCGGCGCAATGCGCCAATCGGCCTCGGACTCGGTGTTCGCGTCGGCCAACGACCTCACCTCGCATGGGCAATACGCCGAGGCTTTCGACAAATACCTATCCAACCTGGGGCGCGCCACGTGGGACAGCGTGGCGTGGCGCAACGCCACCATTGCCGCGAGCCACACGGGGCACGACAGCCTGGCCTGCCTTTGGGGCTTCATGTACCCCTCGACGGGCGACACGGCAAAGCTCGAAGCCCTGGCCCAAAGCCTGGCACGCCAAAGGAGGCAGACGGAACGCGCCGACCTCATTTTGAGCAATAAGGGCACATTCCGCCACATCTTGGGCCGCGACGGAGTGGCCAGCATAGAGGCCGCGACGTACGCCCAGATTGGCGACGCGCGCATTGTGGATGTCTACCCCACCCTCTCGGACGACAGCGTCAAGGCGTCGGTCTTCGATGCCTTCATGAAAAAGGCGCAGGAGAAAGGCGCGACGGCCAAAGAGCTGGAGGAGCGATGCAAAGACATCCTGAGGAGCGCCCCGGCACAGAAGACGGCTTTGAGATTCATGGGCCGAACGCGGTATGAGAAAGCCGAGGCTCTCTACGCCGACGCCATGAACGACTACAACAAGAAGAAAAGCCAGGCCGCCTACGCCTACCTCATGCGCGACTTGAAGAAATACGTAACGCCCGTCTATAGGGAGAGCCGGGGATATTTCGAGAAGTTGCACAAGGTATCACCCGACGACAAGAGCGTGGTCAAATATCTGATAAACATCAACGACCGCCTTAGCAATGAGGCGGAGGTCAAACGGCTACGGAGGCTACTGTGACGCACCTGTTGTCGTTTCTGCTGCCACTAGGTCTCTACTTCGTCGGCGAACAACTGTGGGGCGGCGTTGTCGGCCTGCTTATGGGTTTCGGCGCGACCGTGGCCTTGCAGATTGCCAATGCGGCCCGTGGCGGCAAATTCGACTTAAGAGGTGTGGCGTGCGACTTTGCGTCTGTGGCAGTCTTCGGGTTGGCGGACATAATCGTGGAACAGGTGGCGCCACAAGCCTCTACCTTGGCCACCTCCATAGCCTTGACGCTCTTGCTCTTCGCCATGTTCGCATTCAGACCGCGGAGGATATTGTCGTCCGTAGCCGAGGTGCTGCGTCCGGGATTTTCCGACAGCCCCTACTTCGCCCACCTCATGCGCGGCTCGCTCCTGCGGATGTCGCTGTGGTCGCTAGCCGCAAGCGCGCTCTACCTCATTGCGTTTCTCGACCGCGGCTCGGCGGCGGCAGAATGGATTGAAGACTACACGCTGCTGACAATCCTGTTGGCCTACGTGGCGTCGGAGTTCGTGAT
The DNA here is from genome assembly GCA_964481855.1 of uncultured Marinilabiliaceae bacterium. Lineage (GTDB taxonomy): Bacteria > Bacteroidota > Bacteroidia > Bacteroidales > Marinilabiliaceae > W3P20-009. Next base: position 123,036 of record CAYZUH010000003.1, on the reverse strand, counting down.
GTCGATGGCCAGGCGCGCAAGATATAGGGATTCGGAGTGGGTGCCCCTGGTGACCGAGGAGGGCGCGGTGACAGGCGGAGCTCCCCGCCAGCTTGTCCACAACGGTAGCCATTGGCTTCACGCCGTCGTCCATCTGCACATAATATCGTCGGACCACCGCCTATTGCTGCAACTCCGCCCCAAAAGCAAAAAAATCCAGCCCGGCCGTTGGGACACCGCCGTTGGCGGACACATTGTGCTAGGCGAGAAACTGGCCGACGCCCTGCGCCGCGAGACGAAAGAGGAGGTCGGGCTAACCGACTTCGAGGCTCGGCTGTCACGCCACTACGTGTGGCACTCCGACGTTGAGGACGAATATGTCATAGTCTTCAAGACGAACAGCGACGGACCCTTTGCCCCTGGCATCCCCGGCGAGGTGGACGAGTTGCGCTTTTGGACCGCCGAGGAGCTAGGCAAGGCCATCGGCACCGGCATACTGACGCCAAACCTTGAGAACGAACTGAGAACAGGGCTTCTAGACGAGCTACAAACGGAAAAACATCATCGCACATGGATAAGAGACGAGTTGCAGAGATCAAGACAGCAATGGTGACGGGCGCCACCTCAGGCATCGGGCGCGCCACGGCCCTAATGTTGGGCCGCCTGGGCTACAACGTGGTCATAACGGGACGCCGCCTGCCCCTGCTCCAGGAGCTGTGCAAGGAGATTGAAAAGACGTCGGGCGTAGAGAGCTACATCCTCTGCTTCGACGTCCGCGACAAGCACGAAGTCTTCGACTCCTACGACATGCTTCCCGACTCGTGGAAACGACATCTCAAGGTGTGCGTCAACAATGCGGGCCTGGCTCTTGGCGCCGGCCCATTCGACACGTGCGACGACAACGACTGGGACACCATGATAGACACCAACATCAAAGGCATGCTCTACGTGTCCCAGCTCGTCGCGGAGACGATGAGGCAGAATGGGTTCGGCCACATTGTGAACATCTCCAGCGTCGCCGGGCGGCACGTATACTACGGCGGCAACGTCTATTGCGCCACAAAGCGCGCCGTAGACGCCTTGACGCAAGGGATGCGCATAGACCTGCTCAAATATGGCATAAAGGTATCGTCGGTGGCGCCTGGGATGGTCAACACCGAGTTCTCCACAGTCCGGTATAAGGGCGACAAAGCCAAGGCCGACGACGTGTACAAGGGCGTGGACCCGCTCATGGCGGAAGACATAGCCGCGGCCGTTGAGTTCATCATAACCCGCCCCGCCCACGTCTGCATAGACGACATGCTCATCATGCCAAGCCAGCAGGCGAACCCCTACTATGTAGACCGCCGCGGCGAGGCCTGATTATTTGTGTAAGTCATTTCAAGAATATTGCAAGGGAGACGGAGGCTTCATTCCTTAGCTTTGCGCTGAGTAACGAAACTATTGGACATGGCGCAAAGAACATCCCTTGTCGCATTGGCCGCACTTGGCGCGTCAATCTTGTCACCCATTGCGGCACAGGAGATTCGGGGGCGCGTAGACGGGATTGCGGGCGACAGTCGCGAGAGCCTGGCGGGCGCATACCTGATATGGGTGGGCACGTCGCGCGGCACAATAACCGACGCGCTTGGGGAATATGAACTACAGATGCCCCCGGGCGCCGCGCCACGACGGTTGGCAATCTCCTACGTAGGCTACGCCAGCGACACCGTTGAGATTGCGGCGGGCGGCGGAACCTACAACTTCAGCCTACGACCCTTGATTATTGAGAGCGTCGACGTACGGGCGCGGCGCATCGGCTCGTCGATTGACCGCATATCGCCCCAACTTACGGAAAATGTCACAGCCGACGAGCTGAGCAAGGCCGCGTGTTGCAATTTGGGCGAGAGTTTCCAAACCAACGCATCGGTCGACGTGAGCTACGCCGACGCCGCCACGGGAGCCAAGACGATTCAACTGCTAGGTCTGCAAGGCAGATACGTTCAGATGATGAGCGAGAATGTCCCCACACTCCGCGGAATGGCGTCGCCCTACGGCCTGTCCTACGTCCCAGGGCCCTGGATGAACGGAATCCAGATCTCCAAGGGCGTAGGGACCGTGGTCAACGGCTACGAGGCCATAACGGGACAGATAAACATTGACTACAAGAAGCCCATCGCCACCGACGAGGTGGTGAGCGTCAACGTCTTCGGCTCTAGCGCCGGGCGGATGGAGGCCAACGCCACTGCCAACATCAAGGCTGGCCCGCGGTTGCGCACCACCATCATGGTGAACATGGCCAACGACGTCATGGACATGGACGAGAACGGCGATGGATTCCGCGACGAACCCCGAGTGCGACAACTCAACCTCTTCAACCGCTGGTATCTCCATACAGACCTGTACACGTTCGACCTAGCCGTCAAGACACTCAACGAGCGGCGACTTGGCGGGCAAAAGGGATTCTACGACGATGCGCCGCGCGACGACGCATATGGCGTCCGGCTCAGCACCGACCGCGTGGAGGCGTGGATGAAGAACGGATTCGTCTTCTCCGACAGATTCAGCATAGGTTTTCCGCTGGGCTACGCATATCACCACCAAGGCTCCTTTTTTGGCACGAGAGCCTACGCCGGCACGCAACACAGCTACAATTTCAACTCCATTGCCAATTGGAACGCCGGTGGGGCGCATGAGTTCCACGCCGGCCTCTCGACGCAAGGCGACTTCTATGACGAGACTGTCCGCTTCGACCGCGACGACGGCAACGAGATGGAGCGTCGCGATGTCTCATTTGGCGCCTATGGGCAATATACATTCCGCCAGGAAGACAAGCTGTCCGTCATAGTCGGTCTCCGCCTAGACCGCCACAACAACTACGGCACGTTCGTCACGCCGCGCCTGCACGTCCGATGGGCGCCGGCCGAGCATACAGCTGTACGCATCGCGGCGGGCAAGGGCTACCGCGGCGCATCGATATTGGCAGAGAGCAACTACCTGCTGACAAGCGCCCGCACATGGAAGCTCGATGCCAACTACGGCCAAGAGAAAGGCTGGAACATGGGCGGCAGCGTCACCCACTACATTACGGTTGGCGGAAAGGGCCTGACCCTCAGCGCCGAGTTCTTCCACACGGAGTTTGAACGCCAAATGGTCACCGACATGGACGAATCGGCCCGCTCGCTCCACGCCTACTACAGCACGCGGCGCGGCTACGCCAACAACCTGCAAATAGAAGCGCGCACGGCGCCCATCCGCGGCATGGACGTGACAGCGGCGTGGCGATGGAACGACAACGAGGTGCACCTGGCGGGCATCATGCGCCGCCGCCCACTGACGAGCAGATATAAGGCCCTGCTCGCCCTCTCCTACCAAACCCCACTGAAGACCTGGCAATTCGACGCGAATGCGCAGTTCAACGGCGGCGGCCGAATCCCAACCACAGCAGACAACCCCGAAGAGTTGCGCCGCCCGGCCGCCTTTGGCTCATACCAAATGTACAACGCCCAGGCTACCAAGTGGTTCAGACGCTGGAGCATATATGCCGGTTGCGAGAACATTGGCAACTACACCCAGGACAACCCGATAATCTCCGCCGGCACCCCCCAGAGCCAATATTTCGACTCGTCGCTCATATGGGGGCCATTGATGACGCGGCGTTACTACATAGGCGTCCGATGGCGCTACGACAAATATTAAGAACACCAACAAAACCAATTTGCATCATGAACAGAATATTGGCAACAACGCTAGCTCTCGCCATGTGGCTTACACAGCTCTCGGCCAATGCGGCAGCCAATGGCAACGACGGCCCAAAGACCTCGACCGTGGTCTTCGCCACCAACCTCCACTGCGACAAATGCAAGAAAAAGATTGAGGGCAACATTGCCTACGAGAAAGGCGTCAAAGACCTAAAGGTGGACGTGGCGCGCAAGACCGTCAGCGTAACCTACCGCACAGACAAGACAAACAGCGAGACACTGCGACAAGCTATCTCAAAACTTGGATACACCTGTCTGATCAAGGAGGAGAGACCCACTCCGGCCAAGGAGGAGAAGCAATAGCCGAAAATGGCGAAAGCCCCGACGCACCGCGCAAAAAGACATTGCGCGATGCGCTTTTTGTCATAGGGGCTGACAGAATGGCACACGCCGTGTTATGGCACAAAAATTGCCGACGGCTACGACAGAAAGTAAAAGATTCACACTAAAATGGCATCAGGAAAAATCGGAGTGTCCACCAAGGACCTCTTCCCCATCATCAAGAAATTCCTCTACTCCGACCACGACATCTTCTTGCGCGAGATAGTCTCTAACGCAGTCGATGCCACTCAGAAGCTGAAAGTCCTGGCTGGCAATGGCGAGTTCAAGGGCGAAATGGGCGACCTCAAAGTCCGCGTGTCTTTGGACAAAGACGCCAAGACCATCACCGTCTCCGACAACGGCATAGGCATGACCGCCGACGAGGTGGAGAAGTACATCAACCAGATAGCGTTCTCTGGCGCGGAGGAGTTCCTAGAGAAGCATAAGAACGACGCCGCCACGATAATTGGCCACTTCGGCCTTGGCTTCTACTCGGCGTTCATGGTCTCCGACAAGGTTGAGATTGTCACCAAGTCATACAGAGACGGCGCACAGGCGGTCCGCTGGTCGTGCACCGGCGAGCCAGAGTACACCCTGGAGAACACCGAGCGAGCCGAGCGCGGCACGGACATCGTCATGCACATCTCCGACGAGGAGAAAGAATTCCTGGAGAAGAGCCGACTGCAGGAGCTTCTGAACAAATATTGCAAGTTCTTGCCGATAGAGATTGCCTTTGGCAAGAAGACCGAGTGGAAAGACGGCAAGGAGCAGGAGACACCGGAAGACAACATAATCAACGACACGACACCGGCCTGGGTCAAGAAGCCGGCCGACCTCAAAGAAGAGGACTACATGAAGTTCTACCGCCAACTGTACCCGATGGCGGAAGACCCCCTCTTCTACATCCACCTCAACGTTGACTACCCGTTCACGCTGACGGGCATCCTCTACTTCCCCAAGATTAAGAGCAACCTCGACGTCAACCGCAACAAGATTCAGCTCTACTCGAACCAGGTCTTCGTCACCGACTCCGTCGAGGGCATCGTTCCCGACTTCCTCACGCTCCTCCACGGCGTCATCGACTCTCCAGACATCCCCCTCAACGTCTCGCGTTCGTACTTGCAGTCCGACGGCAACGTCAAGAAAATCTCCAGCCACATAACGAAAAAGGTGTCGGACCGCTTGGAGGAGATTTTCAAGAGCGACCGCCCGACATTCGAGAAGAAGTGGGACGACCTGAAGATTTTCATCGAATACGGGATGCTCACCGACGAGAAGTTCTTCGAGCGCGCCCAGAAGTTCTCTTTGCTGAAAGACGTTGACGGCAAATATTTCACGTTCGACGAGTACAAGGAGCTAATCAAGTCGAACCAGACCGACAAGAACGATACCCTCATCTACCTCTACGCCAACGACAAGGCCTCTCAATATAGCTTCATCGACAGTGCGCAGAAGAAAGGCTACAACGTCCTCCTGCTCGACGGCCAACTCGACGCTCCATTCATTAACCAATTGGAGCAGAAGTGGGAGAAGAGCCGCTTCTCCCGTGTCGACGCCGACACCATAGACAAGCTCGTTGCCAAAGAGGACGTCGCCGAGCTGAAGCTCTCGACCAGCGAAAAGTCGGACTTGGAGGAGGTGTTCCGCTCCGAAACCCCCAAAGAGGACACGAGCGTGAACTATACAGTCTCCGTCGAGGCTCTTGGCGAAAACGAACTGCCGGTCATCATCACCCAAAACGAGTGGATGCGCCGCATGAAAGAGATGAGCGCCGTGCAGGGTGGCCCGATGTCGTTCTACGGCGACATGCCCAGCACGTTCAACCTCGTCGTCAACGCAAACCACCCTCTCGTGGAGCGCGTCTTGGCGGCCATGAACGATAAGACCAAAAATCAATTGGCACCCATTGCCGACGCCATTGCCAAAGAGGAGAGCCGCAAGGCCGAGCTCAACAAGGCCAAGGAGGGCAAGAAAGACGAGGAGATTCCGCAAGCCGACAAGGACGAGCTTGAGGCCGTCAACAAGCGCATTGACGAGCAACGCCAAAAGCGCAACGAAATCCTGACCCAATTCGCAAAGGACGAGAAGCTCGTGTCGCAACTCATCGACTTGGCCCTGCTCTCCAACAATATGCTGAAAGGAGCGAACTTGACCAACTTCATCAAGCGCAGTGTCTCGATGATGTGAGCGAGGCGCAGGCAAAATCGAGGCGCGCCGACAGATGGTCGGCGCGCCTCGATTTTATTTATCTGCAAAGGAATAGAGTTCACAACCCTAGAGATGCGCCCTTGGGAACACGACTAGGGAAAACAGCCCCAAAAGGCCACAACCCTAGAACTCACGCCCTAGGCTGACATATGTCGCCCCTTTGGGGCTATGAGTTGGGGAGGGGCTTATCGGGGGGCAGGAGGTAGTCCTCGATGCGACGGACAATGTCCATGTCGCTACTGCTGAATTTGCGGGCGAACCAACAGCCGGATGAGACAAGCTCGTCGAAGTCGGCAGACTTCCACGTGTAGGGCGAGCCGCGCACCCAATCGATTTTCCGCATACTAGGGTTTCCCTTGTCGGCCGGCTTGAAGATGCGCGACTCAAACCCCGTGCCGGCGATGAATGTCGGAACGAACAGCTCGTCGGGGCAAGAGGCATAACGGAACGTATTCAGAATCAGCGCCTTGTTGGAGATAAGGAATCGACACAAGTCGTCGGTTATGCTGAGCCACTGCGAAGCCTTGCGAACCTCAAAGCCTAGACGCCGACGGAGACCCACAAGGCGCTGGAGCCAGACGAGGGCATAATTGAAGCGGCAAAGGCACCACGAAAAGAAAGAGCGGGAACGGGGGCTAAGATGCTCATTGAAAAGGTGGTAGACGGCTGTCTTGCACTCCGCATCCGCCTGATTGTAAGGGTCGGACACTTGCGTGATATACTCAGTGCGGCAATCCTGATCAATCTCCTGATGAATCTCGTCTTGCGTCTTGAGCGGCAGGTCTACACCGGAGAGCAGGTGGTAGTAGTCGTACCGCGCATGGGCGGATGCGGCACTGAAGAGAGCCAACTCACAGGAGACTTGGCTCACCCCCCCAGTTAACCACTTGACTATCAACAAAATACAAGCCACTAAACTTCGTCACGGCCGACCGGAACAGCCTAGCGTCCACCCTCTTGTCTATATGGACGAAAATGTCGTTGCGGGAATCGTCGAGCAGACGCACAAGGGTGCGGAAAAGTTGCGGCTCGTTGTGCGCAATAATCAAATATGCAAACCTCATACAGGGGCAAACGTACAGAAATATTGCTACAAATCCAACACCTCCTCACAGCAAAAAGGGACGCACCAGACGTGCGTCCCCCAAAATAACGACGAGAGGCCGCTTCAGTCCCAAAATGAGCCTATGACGCTCTCTGCCTGGCTCTCCGTCTCGTCTGGCAAGTTACAGAAGAAGTCCAGCCCCGTCTCCACCTCCAGTCGGTCTATCGTCATCTCATAGCGCCGGACATCGGCCACCGTGAAATCCCTGCCACCATCGATTGGTGATATGGTGTCGTCGTGCGGCACCAAGAACCCGATTGCCTCGTATTGCCCATTTTTCAAAGCCATGACGGCCATAAAGTAGTTTGCGGGGCATGCCAGACCTTTGACAGTCATTCCGTCGGCATCCGTCGTCGGGGTCTGCCCATCGTTTCCCCTATTCGTTCCGACAAAGTTGGTGAGGCGATTGTCTATTGTCCCGCCCTTGACGACATAGAGTGTGTCATATTTGCCGGTCTGCGTAGCACACCCCCATTCGCGAACCCGACTCTCCATGGCGAGCCAAATGCCCGTATTGAAACCGTTGAGCATGGGACTCATGTTGCTGAAATAGAACGTCTGGAGGTTCATCTCTGTAGAATACAGGCGGTCTCCCGACGGACAAATATGACCACGGTCGAAACCGTCGTTTGTATGATTGGCGTTCGTCGTGCGCATCGCCTCCGGCAATTCGGGGTCGGGTTGGAAATTGTTCTGCCGCGAGACGTTGCTTTGGCTCGTAAGGCGGTCTATGGTGTAGGCGACCCATGCGGCATGCTTCAAGTCGTTGTTCCACTCGTAGCAGTAGTTGAGCCTCTTGGCGCGCGCCACCGTAGCATAGTGGGCAACGAAAGTATTCTCCGCATTGACGTGCGGCACCTCGAGCCTAAGCGCCACCGGGCCAATACTACCAGCAGTGTTGACATTGGTGTTTACTGTCTCCGCTTGCGACAAGACAATAGAGACTGAGTTCGCCCCCGACTTCGCGACGAGCGTGGCCTGCCTGCCGCAGAACGCCTCGTTCGGCTCCACGGCCACCCTAAGCGTGGCATCACCCCAGCCATACGCCGGCGTCACCGTCATCCACGAGGGGATGCCGGTCAGCACCCACGTGGAGCCGGCCGATACGCTAATGACAGCCGAGTCGGGCTTGTTGGACAGCAGTTCTTTGCTGACCGTCACGCTTATGCTGTCGTCGCCGGCCTCGTCGCACGACGGGAGGCAGGATACGCCAAGAAGAAGAGAAGCCGCAAGGAGGTAACAATTTTTTGTCATGAGAATGATATTCAAAAGGAACAAAAAGGGAGGCCAGGCGCAAGCCTAGCCTCCCCCATAGACACTTGATTACTCGACCGACTTCATTGAGCCCTCGACATACTCATACTGTCCCTTGCCCGTGATTTGGAACTTTATCGTCCAATCGTGGCGCGAGGAGCTGCTGTTGGTATAGTCGATGCCATAGTAGGCCTTGAAGTTGACAATGCAGTAGGTGTCAATCCCTTGCATTGGCGTATTGTCGGGATAGAGCTTTGCCAGGGCCGCCTGGAAGACCTTGGGGACATTGCCCTGCAAGAACGACACAACCTCAGCATCGGACATATTCTCAAAATATTTCGTGAACTGGTTGCGCGCCGAGGCGAAACGCCAATCAACATTGTTGTTGTAGGCCGAGGCGCCCGAATAGTAGTCGTTGTTGCCATAGGAGGTGACAAAGCCGCCGCCCAGCCCCGTCACTTCCGTTGTGTTGTCTACATTCTCCTTGACCCAATCGACGCAAGCCTGGTAGAACGGCGTCGAAACGGCATCGTTGCGCGTCGAGGGGAGGTCGATGGTCACCGTCGGGTCGAGGACCCACGCCCCGTCGTTGCGGACATACTGCTCGCTCGTCGGGGTGAGGTCGTTCTTGACAACCCATGCGCCGTCCTCGAAAGCCCAATCGTCAGCTTTGATTGTCGTTGCGCTGTTCTCATAGAAATGATAGGCCACAGTGACGCGATCGCCATCTTTCGCATATGGCCTATGGACCGTGAGGAACGTCGGGATGTAGTCCCCAGGCTTCAACGAAGAGCTGAAATTGTTGTTTGCAAAGCCCATGGAGGTGTAGTCCGCCGGCGTGACGATAAGCACGTCGGCCGGCATAGTCCACGAAGAGTTGAGCTTGCGGTAGACGGCGCAGAGCGCCTCGGTCGGGGCCGCCGCCTTGAGCGCCTTATTGCCCTCGACGCTGATGTCGGCCCCCGAGGTGTAGTCGGACGAGACGTAGACCTTAAAGAAATCGGCCACAGAGAACCCGCCGGTGTAGAAGTTTGCCGCCCAATCGCACATGACGTAGGGCGCGCCCGACGACGGAACCTCGATTTCGGGAGAAATAATCCAACTGTCGGACTCCAGATTCTGCCCCCCGACAAACGCCGAGGCCTTGGCCCCATAGGAGGTGCTTGTCTGCCAGACGTATGTTGACCCCTCAGGCAGGACGACATTGCGAATCTCGAAACCGTCGGGCAGGGAAGCAGCGAGGAGCGAATTGGACAGGAGGGTCTTGATGTTGGCCTCAGGGTATGCGCCGAACGACTTGTATTGGATGTCGTATTGCAGACGCTTTGTCATGCCGACATTAACCACATCGACCATCGAGCCATCCATCTTGAACGTCCAATCATATTCGCCATCGGCAACAGCGTTGGCCTCGTTCGAGACATTGAAGTTGTTGTATGTCCCTTTCATGAAGAGGTACTTGCCGTCCGCATTCTTGATGGTGAAGCCGGCATCGGTCTTTGCAAGCTCCACGAAGATAGTGTCCGCAACCTCTTTGGGCACCACTCCATTGGCGACCGTGACGCCGGGCCCGGTGCTGTAGCCGTAGTTCGCACTGCGATTCTTAATCTTGCCGAAAAAGTGGTAAGTGCCGTTGACATTCGCCAAGATGACATATTTGCCGTCTGCCTCGGGAGCCTTGTCGGTCAGCTTATAGGAGCCGTCGCCCTGCTCGGCATAGAGCTGCGGCGAGACATGCTGCTGGCCCACGTGCAGGTTCTTGAACTCCACGGTGCCTGCCTTGCTCGTCGTGCTGGTGTAGCGGAAGCCGAGGCGCACAGTCTGCCCGGCATAAGCGGAAAGGTCTAACGCGCCGGAGCTGTTGAAATTCCAATTGTTGCCAGCGGGATACGTCCCGCCCTCAAGAGCGGCCCAATTGGATGTCGGAGTGACGCTCCCCGCCCCGCCAGGCTCGTTGGCGGAGTACTTGTAGGAGACAATGGCAAAGCTGCTGTCGGCGGCCGACGCAAGAGCCGAGCCCAAGATTGAGGGGATTCGTCCGACGGTAGACGGCGTGAGATAGGCCGTCGCTCCGCCCCCCCACGCCGCAGCGTAGTCGTCGGCCTTGAGCTCATACTCAGCGGCTTCTGAAATTCCCACAACATTGTCGGAAAGGGCGCCGACCAGATTGTAGGTCGCCACCAGCGAACCGTTGTCATATTGGTAGAACTTCGACGCCAGGAGCGTCGGCAGCCAACGTTGCGCGAACTGCGCCGTTGGCATCGCCTTTTTGGAGGCTACTACCTGCGAGTCGGCCTTTGCCACGCCATCATACTTCGCCACGGCTGTGTAGTCGGCATCGGTGAGCGTGTACTCCAGCCCCTGCGCCGTGACCTCCTTCTGCTTGTCAACAAGCGCATCGTAGCCCTTGAAGTCGTCGTTGACATCGGTGCAGGCAGACAGCGCCAACAGCGGAAGCCCGACAAGGAATATCTTACTGTTCATTGCAATAATGTGTAATGTGTTTGCACTAGAAAGTTAGCTTCAGACGGCAAGAGTAGGTTCGGCCAAAGCCATAGAATCCATAGGATGTCTCCCAATTGTGCGCCTCGCCGTCTTTAGCCGACTGAATGTAGAGGGCGTCGAGCAAGTTGTCGACATTGCCGGAGAAGGTGGCTTTGAGCGCGCCCATGTCGAACGTGTAGCTTGCGTTGACATCGACGGTGCTGTAGTTGGGCATCTTCCACGGGTCGCCATAGGAGTATCTGGAGTTGAGCGCTATGGCGTTGCTGGAGATATCCCAGTCGGCGTAGTTGCGGCCATAGAAGTTCCAGTCGCCCCCAATGCGGAGCCCCCCCATGGGCTTGAAAGCCACCCCGGCGGCGGCGGTGAGCTGAGCCGAGCCGCCAACCTTGACCTTGTCGAGGACGACCGTCATGCGCGCATGGTCGTCGGTCTCGATGCCGCTTGCCACCTCGACTTTGCCTCCGCTGATGGACCGTATGGGCTGCCCCTGGTCGTCGAAGAAGAAAGCGGTGGTGTTGGCGTCCCAAATCCAATCGCCGATGGAGAACATGCCCTTGAGGTTGAACCATTCCGTCGGCTCGTAGTTCATCTCGAACTCCAAGCCCATGTGGCGCGCGTCGACCCCCCTCATGTTCATTGTCCACAAGCCGTTATTCTCGCGCTTAGACTGGGTCTTGTCCATCCATTTGGTGTAGTATCCGTTGAACTTGGCGTTGAAGACCGACGAAGTGAAACCGTAGCCGACCTCGTAGGACAGGCACTTCTCGTTCACGGCCTCGCGGTTGGTCTCGTTGCTCACCGCCGACGAGAGGAACGCTCCGCCCGAGTAGAAAGGCGCGCGGCTGATGTAGCCGAGATTGAAGAAGACATTGTGGTGAGCGTCGAAATTGTAGTTGGCCCCCCCCTTGACTGTGAAGCCCCAGAAATCTACAGTCTTGGACTTCTCGTGGCTCTTGTCGTAGTAGAAGCGGTCCACGCGCCAGTAGGTGGTGTTGGAGACCGACGCCGAGACATATGCGTTGAGTCCCTGCTCTAGAGAATATTCCGCCTGCCCATAGACGCCGCCCTGGACGGTGTATCCGTCGTAGTCGCGATAGACGACATCGCCGACGTGGAGCTTCTCGTACTTGAAATTGGGGTCGTTGGCCCTGATGTTGTTCTCCGGCTTGACATTGTCGCGGCTGCTGTCGTCGATGAAGTAGTCGCCGTTGTAGAGGTCGATAAGCTCGTTGGTGTGCGTCCCCTTATACCACCGGAAGTCGACGCCTCCGCTGAGGTCGAGATTCTCAATCTTATGGTTGTCGTAGTTGGAGATGAGCCCGAACCACGTGTGGTCGTTCTTGGAGACCGACATTGCCAGGAGCGACCCCTCGGAACTCTGCTCGTTGAGCTCCTGAATCTCGTCGTAGGCGAAAGTGCCGTCGGCCTTGCGGAAACGCATGTTGAGGTCGCCACTCGAAGCCCCATACCAGTCGGTGCGCGACGGCTGGTTGGACATGCCGGAGATTGTCCCGCGCGCCTGCCCGGAATAACCGTTGCCTCGCCCGATGGAGAGGTAGAGCGCCGACGCTAGCGACTGCCCATTGTCGATCTGCCACTGGTGGTTGAGCGAAAACTGCGGCTTGTGGTACTGGTTGCGGTTTGCGTTCTTGCGCTCCCCATTCTTGCCGTAGCCGAACGACGGGTTGTAGCGATACTCGTCGCCCCCATTCATGTAGTCCTTGACGGCCTGATATTGCACGAACTTGAGCCCATTGCCACTGTTGCGCTGGTTGTGCCACTGCGGGGCACCCGTGCCTGTGAGCGAGAGCTGGTGGCGGTCGTTGAGCCTCTTGGCGATGTTGAAGAACCAGTTGTAGCCCTCATACTCGGTGCCCTGGACATATCCGTCGCCCCACTTCTTGGCAAGGAGGACGGTGAAAGCCCACCCCCTCTCGTTCATGCCCGACGACACCGAGGCGAGAATCTTCTGGTCCCCATCGTTCCCCACCTGGTAGGACAGCGTGCCCCCGCGCTTGCTCTCCAGGCCTTTGGTTATGTAGGCCACGGTGCCGCCGACCGATGGCGACGAGAGCTTGCTTGCGCCCAGGCCGCGCTGCGTCTGCGTGGTTCGGAGGACGTCGGAGAGGCCCGCCCAGTTAGACCAATAGACGCCGCCCCACTCCATGTCGTTGACCGGCACGCCGTTGACCATGACGGCAATGTTGGCCTGCGTGAAGCCGCGCATACGCATCTCGGAGTCTCCATATCCGCCGCCCTGGCGAGTGGTGTAAATGCTGGGCGTCGACTTGAGAATCTCGGGCAACTCCTTGCCGCCGAGTTTCTCCTCCAGGACTTCAGGCGATATTGTGGAGAGTGCGACCGGCGTCTTGCGGTCCACAGCCATTGAGGCCTTGACAATGACGTCCTCAAGGGCTTGCGCGTCGGCGGCAAGCAGGATGTCGCCCACACGCGCAGAAGTGGCGTTGAGCGTCTGCTTCTGATAGCCGAGGAACGAGACATCGATGTCGGCCGGCAGCGCATCGACGCGTATGGAGAAGTTGCCATCGAGGTCGGACACAGTGCCCGTCGTGGTTCCGCTGACGATGATTGCCGCCCCGACAATGGGTTCTCGGCTGTCCTTGTCCAGCACCGTGCCCGTCACCGTCTGCTGCGCCACGGCAGAGAGAGAGGTGAGCAGTAGCAGCACGACCCATGCGAGCCGGGCCGCACCTCTAAGTAGATTGATAGTCATACTAAGCTTTTTAAGGTTCGTCGCAAATGTATAGAAATTGCCCCTGCTTGGAGGATAATAATGCTTAAAAAGATGTGGATTTGTCCCTGTTCTTGCGTCGCCCGGTCCCAGTGGCAAAACTAAGCATTTTTTAGGCCAGCGCGCCTTGCCCATGCATCAGTAGTCGCCCTCTTCCAAGGCCTCACGCTCCTCGGTGGTGACCCCCGCCGGCGCATTGAGGCACTTTGCCGCCTCGATGTGGTGGCGCAGAATGTTGACGAGGGTCTGCGTCTCGCGCAACAGGCCTATATAGACCATGGACACCTTGAAATAGCGGAAGTCGAAGTCGTGCTGCAATTTGTCCATCCGCTCGTGGCGCTTGGCCTTTAGAGCGCGTTTTAGACTGGCAGACTTGAGCCTCAGCGCCTCATAGTTCATGTAGTCTCCGCCGGCAATCATCTCCGCCGCCTTGGCGAAGAGGTCTACCACGTCGCGCCGCAACGGCGCGAACTCGTCGACAATGTCGCGCGTCGCGGGGTTGAAGCCGTTGTCGACGTGGTCCAAGGTGGGTTCCGCCATTCTCCTCAGGGCGTGGAGATACTGCCCACGGCAGTCCGCCCCAAGCTGCATCCACAAACCGGCCTCAGCCATCTCGACACCTGCGCCGCCCCGATTCATGTCGCTGAAATCGCGCATCTCGCGACGCCTTGCGGCCTCGCACTCGCGCCTCTCGCCCTTGATGGAGTCCGCCACGCGGCGCAACACCCTCACCCGGCGGCCGAAAAAGCCGTCGACGATGTTGCACAGCAGGTCTTTCGACACAAATATGGCGCGGGCATCACTGGCCGCCACCCTGCCGCGCAAATCGCCTGTCGACGCGCCAACCGCCGCCTCGTCCGCCCGTGGCTTGGACTTGCCCACAAAGTTGCTCCGAACGACGACGAAGACCGCCACAGCCATAAAGACGAACATGGCGGCAAAACCGGCGTAGTACATGAGCGCGCAGACCACCGCCGCGGCAACAAAGGCCACACAGGCCGTGATGAACCACCCGCCAATGACCGACAGCACACCCGTAATTCGGAAAACAGCCGTCTCTCGCCCCCAAGCCTTGTCGGCCAAGCTGGAGCCCATAGCCACCATGAAAGTGACATAGGTCGTGGAGAGCGGCAACTTGTAGTTCGTGCCGACGACAATGAGTATTGAGGCAACGACAAGATTCACAGCCGCGCGCACAACGTCATATGCCGCGCCGTCGGGCTTCTCGACCACACGGTTGTCAAAGCGACGCGCCACGAACACCCTCAGACGGCGCGGCACGACCCCGCCCATGCGCATCCTCAACCCCTCGACAGCCCTCACTATGCTCCGCGCCGCACGGCTGGAGCCAAACATCTCGTCGCCCTCGTCTTGCCTGCTGAGTCCCACCTCGGTGTCGACAACCTTGCGGGCCTTGCGCGAGAGGAAAAGCGACAAGACCATGACCACCCCGGCGGCAAAGAGGAAGAACGCCGGCGATGCGGCAGAACCCATGAGCGACGACATCATGAACGTGTCGATGTCGGGACATCCGGCCGCACTCCAGTCTTGGAACGACGAAAGACCTGCCAACGGGACTCCGATGAAATTTACCAAATCGTTGCCCGCAAACGCCATGGCCAAAGCGAACGTTCCGACAAGGACGACGACCTTGAAGACATCTACACGCGCGGCGGCAAGCAAGCGCGACACGACCGCGGCAAACGCAAAGACGCACAGGAGCAACATGCGCGAGTTGGCATCGACCCACCCGCGGACATCGGCACTGACGTAGGCAGACTTGCCAAGCCCCTTGATGAAAATGAAGTAGACAAGAGCCGTGAAAGCCACGCCCCCGAAGACAGCCACCGCCGCCCCCCCGGCGCTGCTGCGCCGGAACGTGAAGACAAGGCGCGATAGCCACTGCACGGCGAGCCCACAAACAAAGGCGATGCCGACGCTGACGAAAATGGCCACAATGACCGACAGGCACTTGTCCGTATTGATGAGGTCCGCATAGGCCAGGCCAGACGACATCTTGACAAACGAGAGGAGCGTGGCGGCGCCAAAAAGCTCGAAAACGAGCGAGACCGTGGTCGAAGTGGGCAAGCCCAAGGAGTTGAAACGGTCCAAGACAATGACATCCGTGACCATCACGGCCAAGAAGACCGTCATGACCTCGCGGAAAGAGAAATTCGACGGCAACATGATGCCATGCCGCGCCAAATCCATCATGCCCGCCGAGGTCATGGCCCCCAACAGGACCCCCGCCGAGGCCACAATGAGCAAGACGCGCCATCGCGCCACTCTCGCCCCCACGGCAGAGTTGAGAAAGTTTACCGCATCGTTGCTCACGCCCACGAAGAGGTCGAAGACCGCCAGGAGCAGCAGGAACGACACGACGACAATGAAGGTTGTTTCCATTACATGCGTTTTTAGACACCGCGATTTTATCCCGCCGATGCTACAAGGGCGATAAGCGCAGGTTACAAACACGTTACATCCGCTCACAGTCTCCCGCAAATGACTTTCTTTGCCAAAGAAATCAATGGGATTTACACATGGCTGAGACAAGACAACGAATCATGGTCGTGGACGACGAGCAAGACATATGCGAGATTCTCCGGTTCAACCTTGCAAGCAGCGGCTACGAGGTGCATGTGGCGAACTCGGCGGAGGAGGCATTGGAAACCATGCGCACGGCCCCCCCACACACTTTCGACCTGTTCCTGCTCGACGTCATGATGAGCGGGATGTCGGGCTTCGACCTGGCGAACATCCTCAAGTCGAAAGACTCCACGGCGGACATCCCGATAATATTCCTTACGGCCAAAGACACCGCCAACGACGCCATAACTGGCTTGAACATAGGCGCCGACGACTACATCTCGAAGCCGTTCTCGCTCCAGGAGGTCATGCTTCGCATCAAGGCCGTGCTGCGCCGGACTGCACCCGGCGCCCCCCCCCGCCAGCGAGGCAACTCGCTTACCTTTGAGACGATGGCCATAGACCAGGACCGAAAGCGCGTCAGCATAGACGGGACGGAAGTCCCACTGACGCGGACCGAATATGAACTACTGCGCCTGCTCGTGTCGGAGCGCGGGCGCGTCTTGTCGCGCCAAGAACTCATTGAGCGCGCGTGGCCGGACGACGTCCTCGTGTCGGACCGTACGGTGGACGTCAACATAACGCGTCTGCGAAAAAAAGTCGGCCCCTACGCCGCACACATCGCCACGCGCATGGGTTTCGGGTATCTTTTCGAGGGGTAGCGGCATGAGAATCGGAGTAGGCAAGAAACTGTATCTGAGCGTCCTCTCGACGTTCGTCCTCTTCGCCGCATCGCTCATAGTCTTCCAACAGACCCGCGAGAGGCAATATAAACGCGAGAACCTCAACGCCCGCCTCCAGGAACACAACTTCCGCCTCCACGAGGCACTATGCTCCTCGGGGCGACTATCGAGACCCGACTCCGCATTGGCCCTGATGCCCGAAGCCGACCTGCGGCTGACAATCGTGCGGCGAGACGGCTCCGTGGAGTATGACAGCCGCGAGACGGACGCGTCCGCCATGCCGAACCACAAAGACCGCATAGAGGTTCGGGAAGCCCAAGCTACGGGGTCGGGCTACGACTATGACCGCATGAGCAAGACGCTAGGCAAAAAGTTCTTCTACTCCGCGACTTTCTTCCCCTCGGACAGTCTGACATTCCGCACCGCCCTGCCATATGACGACAGCCTTGCCGCCTCGCTCCGCGCAGACCAGCACTACCTATGGTTCGCCGTGGCAGTTTTCGCCATCCTTGTCGTCATCTTGTGGCGCTTCATAAGCCGACTGTCGGAAAACATATCCAAGTTGCAGCTCTTCGCCCGCGACGCCGACCGCAACGGCGGGCCTTGTGACGCGGCGACCCCCAGCTTCCCCAACGACGAGCTTGGCGACATTGCCAAACGGATTGTGAAACTATACCGGCGCCTCAGAGAGACGCAGGAACAGCAAGACACCCTCAAAAGACAGCTGACGCAAAACATCGCCCACGAGCTGAAGACCCCCGCGGCGAGCATCCACGGATACATCGAGACACTGCTCGCCAACCCCGACATGGACAGGGCTACTCGGCTACAGTTTTTGGAGCGATGCCATGCCCAGACGTGCCGGCTAGTGTCGCTCCTGCAAGACATATCGTCCCTGAACAAGATGGACGACGCCCCGTCCGCCCGTCTGCGCTTCGAGCCTGTAGACATCTCGCAAATTGTGGAGAACATAGGCCGCGAGACCGCCCCCCAACTTGCGGAACGCGACATGAGACTCGCCAACGCCCTGCCGAAAGGGGTAGTGGCAAACGGCGACCCCTCGCTTCTCTACAGCATCTTCCGCAACCTTACCGACAACGCCATAGCCTACGCCGGGCGCGGGACACGGATTGAGATCCGAAGCCGCGAGACGCGTTCCTCATGGTATTTCGAGTTCGCCGACAACGGCACGGGCGTGGCCGACGAGCATCTGCCCCGCCTGTTCGAGAGGTTCTACCGCATAGACCGCGGCCGAAGCCGCGCCATGGGCGGCACGGGGCTTGGCCTGGCCATAGTGAAGAACGCCGTCATGCTCCACGGTGGCTCAATCAACGTGACAAACCGCAAGGGCGGAGGACTGATATTCCTCTTCTCGGTAAAGAAATGAGAGCGGCGCCCAAAAGACGAACCCTCACGACACAAGCCGTGAGGGTTCGCCAATTATTGTAATCCGCGACTACTTCACCTCCTCGAAATCGACGTCGGTTACATCGTCGCCAGCCTTGCCACCACCCTGCTGCTGACCGGCGGACTGGGCGCCCTGCTGCGAATTTGCCTGCTGACCGGCGTACATATCCTGCGTCGCTGCCTGGAACGCGGCGTTCAGCTTCTCGGAAGCGGCGTCGATTGCCGCGAGGTCCTGCTTCTGATGGGCCTCCTTCAGCTCCTTGAGAGCCTCCTCTACGGGAGCCCTCTTGGCGGCATTGATCTTGTCGCCGAAGTCTTTGAGGCTCTTCTCGGTCTGGAAGATGAGGCTGTCGGCGGTGTTGAGCTTGTCAGCCCTCTCCTTGGCCGCCTTGTCTGCCGCCTCGTTGGCCTCGGCCTCGGCCTTCATCCGCTTAATCTCCTCGTCGGAGAGACCCGACGAAGCCTCGATGCGTATGCTCTGCTCCTTGCCCGTCGTCTTGTCCTTGGCCGTGACGTTGAGGATTCCGTTGGCGTCGATGTCGAACGTGACCTCAATCTGCGGTACGCCGCGCGGCGCTGGCGGGATGTTGTCGAGGTGGAACTGGCCGATGGTCTTGTTGTCGCGCGCCATTGGTCGCTCGCCCTGTAGGACGTGAATGTCCACCGACGGTTGGTTGTCCGCCGCCGTCGAAAAGACCTGGCTCTTGCGCGTCGGGATTGTGGTGTTGGCGTCGATGAGCTTCGTCATCACGCCACCCATGGTCTCGATGCCGAGCGACAGCGGAGTGACGTCGAGCAGGAGGACATCCTTGACCTCGCCCGAGAGGACTGCGCCCTGGATTGCGGCGCCGATTGCCACGACCTCGTCGGGGTTGACCCCCTTAGATGGCTCCTTGCCGAAGAAATTCTTGACGGCCGCCTGGATGGCGGGGATTCGCGTGGAACCGCCGACGAGAATCACCTCGTCGATGTCGTTGACCGAGAGGCTGGCGTTTGCCAGAGCGCTCTTGCACGGCGCGATGGTACGCTGGATGAGGTCGTCGACAAGCTGCTCAAACCTGGAGCGCGTCAGCGTCTTGACGAGATGCTTGGGCACTCCGCCTTGGGCGGTGATGTAGGGCAGGTTAATCTCGGTCGACGTCGTGCTTGAGAGTTCAATCTTGGCCTTCTCGGCGGCCTCCTTGAGACGTTGCAACGCCATGGGGTCCTGACGCAGGTCGATTCCCTCCTCGTTCTTGAACTCGTCGGCAAGCCAATCGATTATCCTGTGGTCGAAGTCGTCGCCGCCAAGGTGCGTGTCGCCGTCGGTAGACTTGACCTCGAAGACACCGTCTCCCAACTCCAAGACGGACACGTCGTGGGTGCCGCCGCCGCAGTCGAAGACGACAATCTTCATGTCCTTGTTCTTCTTGTCCAAACCGTAGGCCAGAGCGGCGGCCGTCGGCTCGTTGACAATGCGCCGGACTTTCAGCCCCGCAATCTCGCCAGCCTCCTTTGTCGCCTGGCGTTGCGCGTCGTTGAAATATGCGGGAACCGTGATGACGGCCTCGGTAACCTCCTGACCGAGGTAGTCCTCTGCCGTCTTCTTCATCTTCTGAAGCGTCATTGCCGAAATCTCCTGCGGGGAGTAGAGACGCCCATCGATGTCCACACGGGGCGTATTGTTGTCTCCGCGCTTCACGACATAGGGGACGCGCTCAATCTCTTTGGCAAGACGGTCGTAGGTCTCGCCCATGAAACGCTTGATGGAATAGACAGTCTTATGCGGATTCGTCACGGCCTGACGCTTGGCGGGGTCGCCCACCTTGCGCTCGCCGCCATCGACAAAGGCCACGACAGACGGCGTGGTGCGCTTGCCCTCGCTGTTCGCAATGACAACCGGCTCGTTGCCCTCCATGACTGCGACACACGAGTTTGTCGTGCCAAGGTCGATACCAATAATCTTAGACATTGTACGTAGTATTTTTATTTTTCTTATTCCGTTCTTGTACTTAACCGCCCCCATGCCAGGAGGCGGTCACGGCAACAGGATGTCAAAGCATATGCCAAAAGCGTCCAGTTGATTTTTTGTCAGACAATTTCGTTAGACAAGACGCCACGTGACATTATGTCACACGCCCATGCCATCGCAGATAGGACAAAATGTCAAAAAAAAGAGGGGCTCACGTCGCTCATCGAATCTTGCGTATGATGTTGAGCTGATGCACGCTTGCCTCGTTCCTCTCGAAAACGAAAACGCGATTGAAATGCGTCCGGTAGCGATGAGCCAGGGCGCGCCGCGCCGTCTGAGGGTCGTAGGAGTTGGACATCAGGAAACTGTTTTGGATTATTATCAGCCACAGCTCGTCGCACGACCGGTCGTAGTGGGCCATCTTAGCGTCCTTGTCCATGATTCGCTGCGAGACGCTCTCGACGGAAAGCGGCTTGACGTGTGTGGACATGCTTGCGTACCACAGCGCCTCCTCTTGCCTCCCACAAAGATTTGAGATTGAGATGCTCTCGACGTGCTGCGGCAGATTGAGGTCTCCGTACTTGTAGGAGCGGTCTACATTGTACCGCTTGCCGGTGGCCTCGGGCAGGTTGTCAATGACTATCCGGACTATCGTCTCGGCCAAGGCCGTCCGCAACAGCCTGGCCCGCCCATCGTCTTGTGCTGAGAGGATGAGCGGCGAAATGGAGTCGGAGAAGTGGACATCGACGTTCAGCACCACATCGCTCTGCCTCCGGAAAAAAGCCTGCGCCTCGTCCATTATCAAGCTCAGATACTCTTCGTGCGCGCGCATATTGAACTTATGGTCGTTGCGCTCATACTTAAGCTCTGTGAGCTCGATGCCTATTTTCCTCGGGCGCCCCGCCTTTGTCGTTGCTGAGACGATGAAATCGGGGCACTCGCTCTTTTGCAACTTCCCGATTGGGAACTGGCTATAATTCTGCATGAAAAGACTCATGACCGTCCACTCCCTGCGGTCTCTCCTCTGCTGGTTAATGCTGTCAGCGCCTGCCATACGTCTTCAACTTATCAACACAAAATTAACCTTTTTACGGGAACAGGGGAATAGTGGCGCTTGCGCCGGAAGTTGCCAGCCCCCAATAGCTGCCGCACGCAGACAAACACGAACAAGGCCGGGGGCGCAAGACGCTCCCCCGACCTCTTTACATTCGATGGCTGCCTACCGCAGTTCCGCCCCCAATTGGTGGGCGAAGGCCCCCGCGAGTTGGCTCATAACTTTATCTATCTGTTTATCGTTGAGCGTCTTCTCGTCGTCGCGCAAGATGAAGCTGACGGCATAGGACTTCTTGCCCTCCGGCAGGTTCTTCCCTTGGTATACGTCGAACAGAGTCACGCTACGCAACAACTTCCTCTCAGTCTTTTGCGCCAATTGGCAAACCTGCGCGAAGGAGACATCGGCATCGACAAGCAACGCCAGGTCGCGCTTCACTGCCGGGTATTTTGGGAGCGGCGAAAAGTGGACAACATTCTGCCGCGCACTCTTCGCAATAAGCGCATCAATCTCGAACTCGGCGAAGAAAACCGCATCCGCTATGTCGAACTTGGCCAACACCTCCGGGCGTATCGCCCCAAAACGAACCAAAGGCAACGTCTTATCGACGCACCAGGCCAGACCGTCGGCGAACAAATCGTCCTCGAATGGTTCCTCGGTCGTGCTTTGACGGCTAACGCCCAAGCGAGCCAGGACATTCTCAACCTCCGTCTTCAAATCGAAGAATGTGACCTCGCCCGGCGCGGCATTCCAACTCGCCTCATTCTTCTGCCCCGACATCAGCAAAGAGAGACGGTACTTCTCG
Organism: uncultured Marinilabiliaceae bacterium; assembly: GCA_964481855.1. GTDB lineage: Bacteria > Bacteroidota > Bacteroidia > Bacteroidales > Marinilabiliaceae > W3P20-009. The sequence goes on along the minus strand of CAYZUH010000003.1, from coordinate 100,689 downwards.
CCATAGGACTTGAAGTCGGCCTTGTCGCCTCCCTGCCGCAACGCCTGAACATTGCCCATCTCGAACAGCTTAAGGTTCGCATTGCGGTGGTTGCGGTTGAGCCTCGCCACCTCCAATGCGCCAAAGACGAGGGACTGCCTCAACGCATTGAGGTCGGAGCTAAGCGGGTTGGCAAGCATGACGTTGCGCTCCGCAGGGCATGTCTGGGGCAAAATGTCGGAGTAGGCGGCCTTGGTGAGCGTGTTGTTCATCATCTCGACAAAACCGCGCGCCGCCAACATGTCTCCAACAACGTTCATGACCTTCGTCCGGTCTGGCTTATTGGCGTAGACAACGGTCGTGTGGTTGACTTCGGGCAACTCAACCTTGTCGTAGCCATAGATACGAAGAATGTCCTCGACCACATCGGCTTCGCGGGTGACATCGACTCTGTAGCGCGGGACTCGCAAGTCCATCTCGTCACCATCGTCGGCCACGACACCAATCTCCAACGACTTAAGGATTGTCTGCAAGACATCCTCGGGGACTTCCTTGCCAATCAGCCCGAAACAGCGCCTGCGACTGAACTTGACAGCGAACGGCTCGACTGGCGCCGGATAGACATCGGTCACGTCGGAGACGATGCGCCCACCCGCCACCTCCTTGATGAGCACGGCAGCGCGCTTCAACGCATATATGACTCCGTCGGGGTCCGTCCCCCTCTCGTAGCGGAAGCTGGCGTCTGTGCTGAGCTGATGCCTACGCGCCGTCTTGCGGATTGAGACGGGATTGAACCACGCGCTCTCAATGAACACCCGCGTGGTGCTCTCGCTAATTCCGCTGTCGAGCCCGCCAAAGACCCCGGCGATGCACAATGGCTTCTCCGCATCGCAAATCATCAAGTCGTCGGCACTGAGCTTGCGCTCCACTCCGTCGAGAGTGGTGAAAGGCGTTGCCTCTTCACAGTTCCGCACCACTATGGTCTGCCCTGCAATCTTGTCGGCATCGAAAGTGTGCAAGGGCTGCCCGACACCAAAGAGAATATAGTTGGAGACATCGACGACATTGTTGATTGGGTTCAGCCCAATAGACCTCAACGCCCTCTGCAACCATTCGGGCGACGGGCCGACGGTCACGCCGTCTATCAAGACCCCGCTGTAGCGAGGGCACGCTTCGGCATTACGCACCTCAACCCTGATTCCACCGGCGGCCTTGTCGACATGGAAACCGTCTACGGCAGGACGCGAGAGCGACGCCTCGCCACCCCTTGCCATCAGGGCGGCGCAGATATCGCGCGCCACCCCATAGTGCGACGCCGCATCGGCACGGTTGGGAGTTATGTCGACCTCGAAGCATGTGTCAGTCTCGACGCCATAGTAGTCCTTGGCCAAAGTCCCGACCGGAACGCTGTCGGGCAAGACGATTATGCCCGCATGGTCTGTCCCGACCCCAATCTCGTCTTCGGCACAAATCATGCCGTTGGACGGCACGCCACGAAGTTTGGACGGCTTGATGGTGAAACTCTTGTCGCCGTCGTAGAGGACAGTACCGACCGTGGCGACAACGACCTTCTGCCCTGCCGCCACGTTTGGGGCGCCACAGACAATGTCGAGAGGCTGCCCCGCTCCGACATCGACTTTCGTGACGTGCAGATGGTCGGAGTTGGGATGCGCCTCGCACGAGATGACCTTGCCGACAACAAGCCCCTCGAGCCCACCCTTGATGCTCTGCCTCTGCTCCACGGAGTCGACCTCCAAACCGATAGAGGTCAGCAACGCGGATAGCCGCTCGGGCTCCAGGTCTACATCTATGTAACGCTTCAGCCAATTGTAGGATACGTTCATTGTGCTGTGGAAATATTAACCGTTAAGAAAGGTCTGCAAAGGTAGGTAAAAATTACGGCACGAAAGCCATCTTGCGGGTCATGCCGCCGTCGACCACTATGTTCTCCGCATTTATGAAATCAGCCTCGTCGTCGATAAGGAATCTGACGACCCTGGCCACGTCGTCGGGCCTGCCGACCCTGCCCGACGGGTGCTGGGCGCAGTAGCCGTCGGCCACGGCGTCGAAGCTCGCGGTGGCAATCATGCCAGGCGAAATGCTGTTTACGGTTATGCCATAGCCAGAGAGGCTTATGGCGAGTGAATGCGTCAGCGAGAAGACCGCCCCTTTCGCCGCAGCATGTATGTCATTGTCAGGGAGGCTCTGAGCCTGCCGCGACGAGCATATGTTGACGATGCGGCCGTACGCCCTGCCGTCCCCACCCTGCGCCGCCCGCAACCGCGCCAGGGCCTGCGCACCAACCAGTATGGGGCGGACGTCGACAGCCATGGCTCTGTCGAACTGCTCCACCGTGGCCTCAAGAAGCGGCACCGGCTGCTTGACCGCCACGTTGTTGACAATGACGTCCAACCCGCCCCACGCCCTTACGAGTCCGTCGAGGAACGACCTGTAGGCAGAGACATCGGCCACATCGACACCGAAGAAGTCCGCCCCCGTCCGCAAGGCCGTCTCGCGCCCTGCCTCCTCATCGATGTCGCAAAACGCGACCCTATGTCCTGCGACCCGCAAAGCCCGCACGATGGCGGCCCCAATGCCCTTTGCGCCGCCCGTGACGACAGCGCGACGCGCCCTGACCGGCTTCCGCCGGGCAACAGGCCTCGCCGAGGAGTTGAGATGCTCCTCGAACTTCTTCTCCAAATAATTGTCTGCCAAAGGGGAAAATGGGTGAAGCAGGTCAGTCCATGTCGAGAATCTTGTCAATCTTCATGAGCGAAAGCAGCTTGCGCACGTCGGGCTGCACGTTGCGAAGCATAAACCCTCGGCTCTGCTCCCTCGACGATTTGACACCGCTAATCAGCACGCTCACGCCGGTGGAGTCCATGTACTTGATGTTACGCAAATCGAGGACGACATCGCAAATGCCCGACGAGAACTGCAAAGCCAAAGTCTTCTTCAGCTCCCCGGCATTGGCAACAGTAAGCCGGTCGGCATCGAGCGGCATCACGACAATGGCATCGTTTTCTTTTCTAACTTCAATCATACGAGAATTAAAGACTTACGGTCGCCTGCCGTCGCCCCTCGGCATTCTACAACAGATTGTCCAACAACCTGTTTACCTCGTGGACGGCGGAAAGCGACTGCAATTTACAAAAATCTATCAACTCACGGAGAGCATCATCGGACAGATTTCCATTAGCCCACTCCTCCAAGGCCGGCGACAGCCCCTTGACTGGAGGCACAGCCTCCCCCCTGCGCCCGGCAGACAGGCGCTTCGCCACAATCTCAATTCTTTTCAGAGCATCGGCCGTCTCTGCCATTCCCATGGAGAGAGCCGTAGACTTGAACTTGTGCGCCTGCGCGGCAAGAGCCAAATAGTCTCCCTGCTCCAAAGCACCAGACATATTGTCCGCCAGGCACGAAGCTTGACCGACAAATATGCCCAAAAGCTCGCGCATCATGCCGATGTCCCCGCAACACGCCTCAGAGACGAACTTCAAGTCGACAATGTCCACCACACTATGCCGCATGCGCATCGAAATACCTGTCGACAACGTCGGCCTGCGCCAAAACGCCCCGGCGAATCTTCTGCAATGCCACATGGCTCCGCCCGAGAGCCGTGTTGACAGAGACACACTGACTTCGCGCTATAGTCTTGAAGTCCACACCCCTCATGCGCGCCCGCACGACATCACCCTGCAAATTGGGAAGCCCTCCCGCGAGCCTCTCGACGAGGCACAGGACCTCTTCGCGCATCTCCGCCGCCTCGATTGGCACAAAACGCTCCACCAAGGCGCGCTCGGCAAGCCTGCGCACGGGCCCCTCGGCCACTCCCACCTCCTCGTCGAGGCTCACAGCCCGGCGAACGGAGCGGCGACGGTAGTAGTCGGTGAAGACATTGCTTGCGACCCTCCACAGCCACGAGCGAAAACTGCCCGAAGCCACGAAAGCCCCACTGCGTATGGCGTATATGGCTTTGAGGAAAACATCCTGCGCCAGGTCGGCGGCGGCGTCGCCGTCGCGCGTGCGCAGCTTCAAAAATTGCAAAAGGGCTTCTTGATAACGGTTGGCGAGCTTGTCGAACGCCGCATTGTCGCCCTGCGAGAAGAGTTCCACCAACCTCGCGTCGGTCAACTCAGCATTACATGCACTGTTCATACAGACGGTCATTTTTTGTTTGCGACAGCGGGGCCTTCCCCTCCCCCTACAACCGGAGACAACGAGAATCCCCACACCGCAAACTGTTGGAAAACGCCACACGCATCCAAAGGGCGGGTGAACCCCGACGTGCGGCACAAAACTGTCGGCGAAGCCCTCGGCTTCGGGCAGGCCGCGGCCTCCCGCGCCTGACGACGACATTCCCAAAAACCGTCCTACACACCGCAGGACATATAGATACTCATATCAGACAAGTTAAAAACGAGTATCAGTCTTCACATACGCTCTCGCCATTTAATCTTTGATGCGCAATTTTAGGAATAAGAATCGAAAGGAGCAAGCCCGCGGGATGATTTTTGCGCTACCTCCTGGGGTCGATGCGAAAGAGCCCATTCTTTACGGCAAAGACCACCAGGCTCGCCGTGTTGCCGCAACCCGTCTTCATCATGATGTTGGCCCTGTGTTTCTCTACCGTCCTCTTGCTTATGAACAGCTTCTCTGCAATCTCCTGATTCGAGCCGCCATTGCAAATCTCTGTGAGGATGTCGCGCTCGCGCTGCGAGAGGTCGTAGTCGGGCTGCGAGGCGGAGCTTTGGAAAATCATCTGCTGGAGCAACTCCTGCGAAAAATAGTAGTCGCCATTGCGCACGGCCTCGATGGCCATCTCGACCTCCTTGAAGTCGCAGCTCTTGAGCAGGAATCCGCGAATCCCGATGTCGACGAGCCTGGTGTAGTAGTCTTTCTCGCCATACATGGAGAGAATGATAATCTTTATGTCGGGGTGCGCCGCCAAAGCCTCCTCAGTGGCCTTGATGCCGTCCATGTTCGGCATGGCGACGTCCAAGAAGACAATGTCCGGCTTCGCGACCACAAGGTGGTCGATGAACTCCCGCCCATCGGCGGCCTCGAACACGACGTTGGCATCGCGCAGACGGCAAAGGAGCGTGCGGAAGCCCGCCCGGAAGAGATGGTGGTCGTCAACAAGCCAAATGTTCATTGCGGAAGAAAAGCGTTAAAGGTCAACTCTCTTTGGTCGGCACACATATTTCGACCACCATGCCGTGCTGGTCGGACAGCGCACCCTCGGCAGGGACATTCTCGCCCCCCGTCCGGAAACTGTAGCTCCCCTTGATGGAGGTCACCCGCGAGATTATGTTGTAGAGCCCAAGGCCCCGCCTCTTCTCGTCGCCCAACAGGCGCGGGTCGAACCCCGAGCCGTTGTCCTTGTACGTCAGCCGAAGGAGCTCCCCCTCGTCGTCGATGCGGAAATTTATGGCCGACGCCCCGGAGTGCTTGAGAGTGTTGTTGACCAGCTCGCAGAAGACACGGTAGAGGACAATCTCGTTCGTTGCGGGATAGCGCTTGTCGCCAATCGAGACATTGTAGCTCACCGACATTCCTTTTGGGAAAGAGATCTTGCTCAAGAAGTTGACGATGGCTCGCCGGAGTCCAAGGTTTGACAAGATGTGCGGACTCATGTTGTTGCTCACCTCGCGGACCGCGGTTATTGCCTCGTTTATGGCCTGCTCCAGATTGCTCCTCACCTCAACGTCGCGTATGTCGTCGGCCACGGCGGAGAACCCCATCTTGATTGACGACAGCAGAGGCCCGAGGCCGTCGTGAATCTCAGAGGCGAAGTGCCGCCGCTCGTTCTCCTCGGTCATGATTGTCGTGTTGAGCAGCATCTTCTCATACTCCCTCTGCCTCGTTTCGGCCTGGTTGAGCACCACGAACATCTTCTTGATCAAGAAGACCCCCACGGCGAAGCATGCCGACACGACAAGATTGCCAATGGTGTACGGTTCGTGCGTGTCGAAGCCGAAGCTGGGGACGAAGACGTTGACAATCTGTATTATGCTCCGGAGCGACATCACGACGAGTCCCACGCAGATGACAATCCATGACAGGTTCATCTTCGTGAGGCGCGTGAGCTTTATCGCGACGACGGCGGCAAAGACCTGCAACGCGCAGTTCAGGAACCAAAAGATGTCGAACGGCACTTGGCGGCTTTAAGCGTGTTCTGCATGAGCGAGCATATGGTCATTGGCCCCACGCCGCCCGGCACTGGCGTGATGAACGCGCACTTGGGCGCCACGGCGTCGAAATCGACATCGCCTCGCAACCGCCAGCCTCGGGGCGACGACGCGTCGGGCACGCGCGTGGTGCCGACATCGATCACCGCGGCCCCCTCCTTGACCATGTCGGCCGTGACGAAGCCCGGCTTCCCCAATGCGGCCACGACGATGTCCGCCTCACGGCACAGGGACGCGATGTCGGGCGTGCGGCTGTGGCAAAGCGTGACAGTGCAGTCGACGCCTTTTTGCGAAAGAAGCACGCTCATGGGCCTGCCGACAATGTTGCTGCGGCCAATCACCACGGCCCTCTTGCCAGCCGTCGGGATGTCGTAGCGCCGAATCAGCTCCAGAATGCCCTGTGGCGTCGCGGAGATGAACGCCGGGGCGCCTATCGTCATTCGCCCGACATTTTGCGGGTGGAATCCGTCGACGTCTTTGCCGGGGTCTATGGCCTGCGTCACTTTCTCCTCGGAGATATGCGGCGGCAGCGGAAGCTGGACTATGAAACCGTCGACGTCGACGTCGTCGTTGAGGCCGCGCACCACGTCGAGCAGTTCTTGCTCTGTGATGTTCGCCTCAAAACGCTTCAGCGACGACTTGAAGCCGCACTCCTCGCACGCCTTTATCTTGTTAGCCACGTAAGTCTCGCTCCCGCCATCGTGCCCTACGAGCACGGCGGCCAAATGCGGACGCCTCATGCCTTGCGCCACCATGGCCTCGACCTCGGCGGCAATCTCTCGACGGATTTGGCTTGCCGTCTGCTTTCCATCAATCCTTACCACGTTGCAGAAAACTTGATGTTTAGAAAAACGGGGGCGACCTACTTCTGCCCCATCTTGTTGCCAAGCATACGCGCCAAGTTGCGCCCGGCACCGGAGTTCATGAGCTTCATGACCTTGCGCGTCTCGTCGAACTGCTTCAAGAGGCGGTTGACCTCCTGAATTGACGTCCCGCTACCGTCTGCAATCCGCTTTCTGCGACTGCCGTTGAGGATTTGGGGGTTCTTGCGCTCGGCTGGCGTCATGGAGCGGATGATGGCCTCTATGCCCTTGAAGGCGTTGTCGTCGATGTCGACATTCTTAATCATCTTGCCGACCCCGGGAATCATCGACGCCAGGTCCTTGAGGTTGCCCATCTTCTTGATTTGCTGAATTTGTGCCAGGAAGTCGTCGAAGTCGAACTTGTTTTGGGCAATCTTCTTCTGGAGCTTCTTGGCCTCCTCCTCGTCAATCTGCGCCTTGGCCCTCTCGACAAGCGAACGTATGTCGCCCATGCCGAGAATCCGGTCGGCCATGCGCGACGGGTAGAAGGCGTCCACGGCCTCCATCTTCTCGCCCGTGCCGACAAACTTGATTGGCTTGTTGACCACCTGACGGATGGAGAGCGCCGCGCCGCCCCTGGTGTCGCCGTCGAGCTTGGTCAAGACCACGCCGTCGAAGTCGAGCCTCTCGTTGAACTCCCTTGCCGTGTTGACCGCGTCCTGGCCCGTCATGGAGTCCACGACGAAGAGCGTCTCCGTGGGGTTGACCGCCTTCTTTATGGCCTCAATCTCGTTCATCATCTCCTCGTCTACCGCCAGGCGGCCCGCCGTGTCGATTATGACGACATCGCACCCCTCTCTCTTCGCCTGCTCTATGCCCTTTTTCGCCAATTCGACCGGGTCCGTGTTGCCCTCCTCTGTGAAGACGGGGACTCCGATCTGACCGCCGAGCACCTGCAGCTGGTTTATTGCCGCAGGGCGGTAGACGTCGCCGGCCACAAGGAGCGGGCTCTTGCCCCTCTTGGTCTTGAACATATTGGCGAGCTTGCAGGCGAAAGTGGTCTTGCCCGAGCCTTGCAGCCCCGACATGAGCACCACGGCCGGCGCCCCTTTGAGGTTGACATCGACCACCTCGCCACCCATGGTCTGCGTGAGCTCGTCGTAGACGATGCTGACAAGCATCTGCCCGGGCTTTACGCTCCGCAGGACGTCTTGCCCCATGGCCTTCTGCTTCACGTTGTCGGTGAAGGACTTTGCCACCTTATAGTTGACATCGGCGTCGAGCAAGGCCCTGCGGATGTCCTTGAGGGTCTCGGCAACGTTCAGCTCGTTGATTTTGCCCTCGCCCTTGAGGATTTGGAACGACCTCTCGAGTCGTTCAGAAAGGTTCTCAAACATTTTCGATCAGGTGAATTTGGGGTGACTAATCATTTGTCCAACGATGCGAAGACTCTCCACCCGGTATCGGAATCGGGGAGCGGAGCGGTTATTGATATGTTGGCATGCGTCACGGGATGCTCGAACTCGACCATCCGCGAGTGGAGGTTTATGCCCCCCCCATGGTTGCTTCGCCTCGCCCCATATTTGAGGTCCCCCCTTATGGGGCACCCTATCCGCGCCAATTGCGCCCTTATCTGATGATGACGCCCCGTCTGAATCTCGACCTCCAGCAAGCTGAGCCGCTCGCCGCTGGAGATGAGTCGGTATGTGGTGACGGCCTCCTTGAATCCCGTGCGCGGCTTGATGGAGACCAGGGCCCTGTTCTTCTCCTCGTTTTTGCCTATGTAGTGGCGCAACTCGGCCTCCGGCAGCTCCGGGCGCTCCTGCGTTATGGCCCAATAGACTTTGCGGACCTTTTTTTGGGCAAACATCTCGTTGAGGCGCGCCAGGGCCTTGCTGGTGCGGGCGAAGAGCACGACGCCGCTAACAGGGCGGTCTATCCGATGGACAACGCCGACAAAGACGTCGCCAGGCTTGGCATACTTCTCTTTTATGTATTGCTTCACATCGTCCAACAAAGTCCGGTCTCCCGACTTGTCGGACTGGACGATCTCACCTACTTTCTTGTTGACCGCCAGTATGTGGTTGTCCTCGTACAGAATCTCCACGTCTCGATTTTTGTTGGGTATATCTAATATTGCTCCTCTTTGGAGGGGAAAGAGCCGTCCTTGACGTCGGCCGCATAGCGCCCCACGGCCTCGGCTATCGCGTTGCCAAGGTCGAGGTACCGCCGCACGAACTTGGGACGGAACTGCCCGCCCATGCCGAGCATATCCTGCCCGACAAGCACCTGCCCGTCGACCTCGCTCCCCGCCCCGATGCCAATTGTCGGGATTTTCGCGCGGCTTGCGACCCTCGAAGCCAACACCGCCGGTATTTTCTCCACGACCAACGCGAAGCACCCGGCCTCCTCCAGCACCTTGGCGTCGGCCAGCAGCTTCTCGGCCTCGGCCTCCTCCTTAGCCCTGAGGGCATAGCCGCCAAAGATATTCACACTCTGAGGCGTAAGCCCCAGGTGCCCTACGACGGGGATTCCCGCTGCGACTATGGCTCTGATTGTCGGCGCGACCTCCACACCGCCCTCAATCTTGACGGCATCGGCAAGCGTCTCCTTCATTATGCGCACAGCCGCCTCGACCCCCTGGCTCACGCCCGATTGGTAGGAGCCGAACGGCATATCGATGACAACCAGCGCATGGCGCACGGCGCGCACCACCGCCGCGCCGTGGTATATCATCTGGTCGAGAGTGATTGGCAACGTGGTGGGCCACCCGGCCATGACATTCGCCGCCGAGTCGCCGACAAGGATGGCGTCGACCCCCGCCTGGTCGAGAATCCGGGCCATGGTGTAGTCGTAGGCCGTGAGCATCGCGATTTTCTCGCCCTCGCTCTTCATTCGCGCGAAAGTCTTGACCGAGACTTTCGCCTCCGCTCTCTTTTCCATTACGTTGTAGTGCCGTTGTAACAGGCAAAGGTAACAAACATTGCGAACTAAAGCTCAACGGAGAGCTTGACATTGAGACGGCGTCCCGTCAGATAGTTCGGCACGGCGTAGCTGCGTCCGTCGTCGTCGCGCACCCAGAAGTGTGATATGGTGTTGTCGAAGTCGAACAGGTTGAAGACCTCGACCCCGAGCCTCGCCGAGCGCAACCTCCCGCTCCGGCCGCCATCTGCCTTTTGCGCGAAATCCTTGTAGACCCCCAAGTCGACGCGCTTATAACCGGGCATGCGGTTCGCATACTGCCACCGCTCACCGCCCGAGGGCCCGAAAGGCAAGCCGGAGCCGAAAAAGAGGCTCAGCATCCCCGTGATGCTCCGGTTGAGTGGCATATGGTCTTGAAACATCATGGAGAACTGCACCCTTTGGTCGCTTGGCCTGGGAATCCACCCGTGTCCGTCGCCCTCAATGTCCTCCGCAGTCTTCATAATCGACAGTGTGGCCCAACTCTCCACCCCCTCGACCAACTGCCCATTGAGCTTGAAGTCCAGCCCGGCTGCATATCCGCACGCGTTGTTGGACGCCTCGTAGCGTATCCGCACATTGTCTATGCTGTAGGGGTTGACGTGACGCAACCACTTGCAGTAGGCCTCTGCTGTGAACTTCATGGGCCTAGACGACGAGCCGAAATATATATCCGCCCCACCGACAACCTGCCAACTCTTCTGCGGCTTCACCTGCCTGTTCAGCGTGGCGTCGCGCCTTTTCATCTCGCGCAGGTTTGGCAACTGGCAATACCGCCCCCCCGCCAAACGGACCCTCCAATTGCCCACGCAGTAGGCGAACGACGCCCTCGGCCCATAGATGACGTCGCGGCCGGTGTTCTGGTAGGCCACCCTGGAGCCAAAGCCGAACGTGGCGCTCCCCCTCCCCATCTCTATGGCGCAGGTCTTGGTGTTGAAATAGGCTTCGAAACGCGTCTGCCACAGCGAATTGTCGGCCTGGCAGAACTCGTCCATGCGGATGCCGTCGGCAGATGGGCTAGAGACGTAGCCCGCCGAGTCGGTGTACGCCCACTCGTCGGTGATGTCGGAATAGTGCTCGCGCGTGAGACGCAACTGGACATCGAGAGACCTGCCCGGCAACCTCACCCCCGCTTTCGCCGCCGCTGAATATACTTCGCCGAAAAGATTGTTGCGGGCGTGGCGCAGATACCCCCCCACGCCAATGTTCTGGCTTTGGTCTACGGACGCGCTGCTCTGAGAGTCCAAGGCCTGCTGAAGCCAATATTCGCCCAGGATGTCATATTTCTCCTCCTCCTCGGTGCGGAACATCGACACCACCCCTCCAAGGGTCAACGTCTCGTTCAGCTCGTGGCGCACGTCGGCGGCAACGACGCATGTGCGGTAGCGGTCGCGCTCCCCCCCCTCGAAATATACCCTCAATGTCTTGGCATCGGAGATTGTGCCGAACGACGTCGCGCGGTCCGTGGGGAGAAAACGGTAGACGTTCTGGGCATAATACGCCAGAACGCCAACGTGGGTGCGGGGCGAGGGGGCGAGCGTCCAATAGGTCTGGACGTCGAAGAACGACGGTGAGTAGTCGCCCCGCGTGTCTAGTGAGCCGAAGAGATACTGGTTCGTCTTGTAGCGCACCCCGGAGACGTGCGTCAATTTGCCTCCCATCCCGGCGCCCTCGGCATGAGCCTGCGCGCCAAGCAGACTTACGCGGGCGCCGGCGCGAAACGCCGCGGGGCGCTTGTATCGCACGTCGAGAACCGACGACATCTTGTCTCCGAAAGAGGCATCGAACCCGCCCGACGAGAAGTTGAGCTCGTCCACCAAGTCAGGATTGACGAAGCTGAGCCCCTCCTGCTCTCCCGCCCGGATCAGGAACGGACGATATATCTCCACCCCATTGACATAGACGAGGTTCTCGTCGAAATTGCCCCCCCTGACGCGATATTGGCTACTAAGCTCGCTATTGGTCGTCACCCCCATCTGGCTCTTGAGCAACGCCTCGACGCCCGCCTCGACACTAGCCATCTCCGCCGCCAACTCGGCGTCGAGGCGCTCAAAAGTCTCCGCTCTCCGCCGTCCGACAACCGACACCTCCTCACCCTCGACACTATGCGCCCGAAGCACGATTTGGACATTGAGGCTCCGCCGCGGGATGGCCAACGTGTCGGGACTGTAGCCCACGCACCTCACCACTGCCCGGGCGGGATAGGGCCCCGCAAAGCGAATGGCAAAGCGCCCCTCGGCGTCTGTGACCGCGCCAGTGAGGGTTGAAAGCTCCATGACAGTGGCGCCGGCGACGGGCGCACCATCGGCCCCGACAACACGCCCCGCAAAACCCTGCGCCCCGGCCCCGCACGAGACGAGAGCCAGGGCGACAAGAGCCATAAACCTCAAAACGTTCACATTGGCAAAGATAGAGGAAAATGGGTGGGCATCAGAAAGTGAGGTCTACGCCGACACCGAAAGCCCTGTTAGTGCGCGTGAAAGAGTCCGCCCCGGCCAAGATGCCGCCGCCAACCAAGGCTTCGGCGGCAGAGCCGCCGGCTATCCCGCCGATGACGGAGGACAGATTCCCATAGTCGCCCGTCACCTTGTCGTACGTCTTGTAGTTTGTCTGGAAATATGCCAAATTGATTTTCACATGGTCGCTGACCTTGACCCCCGCCCCGCAACCGATGGTGTAGGAGCTGACATTGAAACTTATGTCGTTCATGAAATCGTCGGTGAACTGATAGTTCGTGCTTTGCACGCCACAACTGAGCTGCAGGCGCTCGCACACGTCGAAGTCCAAACCGGCGAGGTACTCGTTAGTCCCGCCGTCGAGCTTGTCCTGCATATCGCCGTAGGACTTTGCCTGAGTGTCGAAGAAGTGGTGGTAGCCAATGGATAGACGCAGTGGCCTGACAATCTGCCAAGCGGCGCCGACAGTCAGTAGCGCAGGGTTGTCGTCGCGGACCCGCTCGCCGTCGGCATACTTGCGGAGCGCCGCCATATTGTCCGCACTCTCGCTGTTGGCGGAGACGTTCTCAAGGTTCATCTTAGTTCTGAAGTCGTACTTGACGGCAAAATCCAAATGCCACACCCTCGCATGCAGCCCGATTGTGGGAGCGGCCCCAAAACCTGTCTGGTCGCAATTGAGCGTGACGTCGGTCGTGGCCTTGGCCATGGCGCCCGCCGTCCTGGCCGAGGTCGAATACTGCTCGGCCATTGCCAAATACTGCTCGGCCGAAGCCGCGTCGCCCACCGCGGCAAAGCCTGCCGCCGCGTCGCGGCACTTGGTGGCGGCCACGATAGCCTGCTCGTAGAGACCCGCAAAGTACTCCGAGGCCCCAACCATCTGCCCTCCAACCCTTATACTGATGTCGCGCAGGTAGCCGTGATAGTTGGCGGAGCCGTAGGTGAGCCTCACACCACCGTAGGCCGACAGCCAATCGGTCAGCCTGTAGGCCGCCCCCATCTGCAACCCGAAATAGTATTGCCGGCCTTTGAGGTAGCTGTCGTAGTCGTAGCCGTCGATGTCGAAGCCCAAGCTCTTGGAGAGCATCGGCACAAGGCTCACGACACTCTCGAAAGAGCCAAGCCCCTCGTCGAAGACGCACTTGCCTCCCCCACCGGTCACAGCGAAACCGGCCTGAAAACTCCACCGGCCCCTATTGTAGGCCGCCTGCACCGACGGGACAACGGGGGCGTCGGCCTCACCCTCGAACTTCTTCGTCGACTTTCCGTCGTTCTCGACGCCAAAAGCGAAACCACCGAAAGTGGAGGTGACGGTACGCGTCTGATGAGCGCTCTGAATGTTGAACGAGAGGTGCAACCCCTGTGGCAGGAAGAGGACACCCGCCGGGTTGCTATAGACACCATCGATGCCTATCGCGGCATCGCGGCACGGATTCCTCAAAAAAGCTACGTTCTGATTAGTGTTGGTCAACAGTCCGCCGGCCGTCGCAGTGGCCAAAGCCAAAGACGCAAAGCAAGCGGCGGAAAAGAGTCGCTTCATATACTTATTATAGTTGTAAGTTGATTTTAGTGATTGTTCGTGTGGTTGCGCTTATGCCCCGGAATCGCGCGGCAGGACGCCGCCGACAACCCTGGCCCCCGCCGCAACAGAAGCCGGAGCCAGAAACAGAGCCAAATAACTGCCAAGAAAAGGGATGAGCATGGCGACGGCGAACGGCAAACCGACACCGACAACCTCCGCCCGATGCCGCCCGGCGAAACCCACAGCCCGCCCAGCACTCAACCCGGCGCGCTCGAGGGCATAGTCGGAGAAAGTGGCGCCATAGAAAAAGGCATTGACCAAGAGAGCCAAGAATGGAGCGGCGAAACCCACCACAGGCAAGAAACCGACGAACAGGACGACACTCAAGGCCAAAACTTGAAAACACGCATACTTGACCGCCACAAGCGCCCCGCGCACGACGCCGCGAGCCACGGAAGCCACGGTGTCACGCGGCGCCGGATTGCCCAGCGCCACCCACACCCGGTCGGCGATATGGCTCATCAACGGGCTGAGGACGACCAAGATGACAGCCCCGCCAAGAATCCCGACAAGGAACATCACGACCAACCAGGATAGCGCGCCCACCACACCCCGGGCAACGGACAAGACCCAACCGGGCAAAACGTCGGGAAGCTCCACACCCCCGATAAAGTCGGCCAAAGCGTCGGACATCATGCCCGACAAGGCGGCACCAGCCATCGCCCCGCCCAGGAACAAAGCCAAGCATAGGACGGCAATCGCGACATAGACCCTCGCACCGGCCACACGGCGCACCAGGCCAAACGACGACAGGACGGCGCCCACCCCCGACACGAAGTCGCCCCAAATCGGGCCAATCACGACAGCACCTCCTCGCCAATCAGCGTGGCAGGCGTGGAGCGCACGATGCGGACGCGCACAGTCTCGCCCACCCGATGCCCCCCGGCGGGAAAAACCACTGCCTTGTTCTGCTCGTTGCGCCCCATGAGGTCTTGCGCGCTCTTGCGCGAACGCCCCTCGACGAGGACCTCGAAGACCTTGCCCTCGTCTCGCCTGTTGCTCTCGGCCGACAGTCGGCCTTGCAGGGCTATAATCTCCTGCAGCCGGCGCCCCTTGACATCGGGCGGCACGTCGTCGGGCAGGTTCTTGCTGGCGTAGGTCCCGGGACGCTCCGAATATTGGAACATGAAAGCACTGTCGAAAGCGGCCCACTCCATGAGCGAGAGCGTCTCCCGGTGGTCTTCTTCCGTCTCTCCGCAGAAACCGCAGAAGACATCCGTGGAGAGGCCGCAGCCCGGAATTATGCTCCGTATGGCCTCGACGCGGCCCATGTACCACTCGCGGGTGTAGCGCCTGTTCATAGCCTTCAAGACCTTGGAGCTGCCGCTCTGCATCGGCAGGTGTATGTGGTTGCAGATGTTGGGATGCTCCGCCATGACCCTCAGGGTCTCGTCCGTCATGTCCTTGGGGTGTGGCGACGTGAAGCGGAAGCGCATGGACGGGTGCGCCTCGGCGCAGAGCGACAGGAGGCCGGGGAAGGTCAAGACCTTGCCGTCGGCATCGAAAGCATAGGAGTTGACATTCTGCCCCAGCAGGACTGCCTCCTTGAAGCCGCGCCCCTCCAAATCGTCGAGCTCCGCCAATATGCTTCGCGGCTCCCGGCTCCTCTCGCGCCCACGTGTGTAGGGGACGATGCAGTACGTGCAGAAATTGTTGCATCCCCGCATGATGGACACGTAGCCCGAGACCCTGCCCCTCCCGACCCTGAGCGGGACTACGTTGGCGTAGGTCTCCGTGGCGGAGAGCTCGACGTCCATGGCCTTCTCTCCCGCCTCGGCTTGCGCCACCAACTGCGGCAAATTGAGGTAGGCGTCGGGGCCCGCCACAAGGTCCGCCCCATTGCGGAACAGCTCGTCGCGCGTCCTCTCTGCCATGCACCCGATTACCCCGATGACAACCCTCTTGTCGCGCCGGAGCGCCTGCAGTTCGGCCAGCCGGCCGAGGACTCTCTGCTCGGCGTTGTCCCGCACGGAGCAGGTGTTGACGATGACACAGTCGGCACTGCGTATGTCTTCGGTAAGCTCATAGCCCACGGTGCGCATGACGGAGGCGACGACCTCGCTGTCCGCCACGTTCATCTGGCATCCGTATGTCTCAATAAAAAGAAGACTGCTTGCCTCTTTTTTCATTATTTTCACCTATCTTTGAAAAGCGGGGGTCTGCCGCCCCGACGGTGCCCGACAAGAAGCATCCTCTGCGAGCGGCGTATACAACCGTCGGAGAGCCAACAAGATGGAGACCCTGCGCGAAATTACGCAAACTTTTAAACTCTCTTACCCATGGGCAAGATAATGGTGCCAATCGACTTCTCGGAGAACTCGGTATTGGCTTTGGAGACCGCACTGGTCTTGGCGAACAGGCAGAAGAGCGACCTGCGCATGGTCCACATCATGTCTAAAGGCGGGCGCTACGCCCAAGGTATGGGAGAACGCTCCGAACCCGACTACCGCCCCCAAGACAAGCTCCAGAAGCTGCTTGACAAATATGCGGGGCAATATGCCGCCGGAGGCAAGTTCGACTTCTACATCGGCGAGGGCAACGTTGCCGAGGAGCTGATAAACAAGGTGAAGTATGACCAGGTTGAGATGGTTGTCACTGGCTCGCATGGGGTCTCAGGCTTCACAAAGAATTGGATCGGTGGCAACGCTTTCAAGCTGATATGCAACGTCAAGTGCCCCGTACTCGTCATTCGCGAGGGGATGACCTACGACAACAGCTTCGGGTGCATGGCGATTCCCGTCAACATCAATAAGAGCAGCCGCCGCAAAATCCCTGAAGCGGCCAAGATGGCCAAGGCATTCGGCTCCCGCGTGGTCATCATCGGCCTCCAGGCCTCGTCGATGCTCTCCATATACTATCGCATAACGACAGCCGTGAAGCAGGTTGCGAACTACATGAGGGACAACGGCGTGGAGATTGATAGCTGCACGATGCTCAAGGGGAGCGACAGCTTTGGCCGCCTCTTCGAGGCCGTGCAGACACAGAAGTCTGACGTTCTCGTGGTCGAGGCGGAGAACACCGGCGCTTTCTTCGCCGACCGCTTCCGCCCCCAGCTTACCTCAATAATCAACAACTCGCCGTGTCCCGTGCTGGTTATTCCGCTAGAGTACAGGCAGTGATGACGACGGACGGACAGGCGTCGGAGCCCGTCAACTACCTCCACTACTGCCCCCACTGCGGCGGCGGCAAGTTTGAGGCCCGCAGTGCCAAGGAGTTCCTGTGCGGCACTTGCGGGTTCAACTTCTTCGCCAACTCTGCGGCGGCCGTCGTGGCCCTGGTGCGCGGGCGCGGCGGGCGGCTGCTGCTCACCCGCCGCGCCCGCGACCCGTGGGCCGGGGCGTTGGACTTGCCTGGCGGCTTCGTAGACCCTGGCGAATCGGCCGAAGACGCCCTGCGGCGCGAAATGGGGGAGGAGCTGGGCGTGAGGGTCTCCAGCATGAGATATTTCTGTTCCGAGCCGAACGAGTACATTTTCAGCAACTACAAGGTCTACACCACAGATTTGGCTTTCGAGTGCGAACTCGACGCCGCGCCGACCTCCGCCTCGGACGACGTGAGCGAGATGCTGTGGATGGCCCCTGGCGACATCGACACGAGCCAAATCCCCCTCAAATCAATCCGCCGCATAGCGGAGCGGTACATCAGTCTGCGATGCGCAACACGCTGAGGCGCACATGCCTGACCCTGCTGCCACTCTTGGCGCAAGCCGCGACGGGGCAGACGCGCGAAGCTGGCCACGCCCTCCAGAGCGAACAGCCCAAATTCGACCTGGTGAATGCCGAGCTGTCGTCCAAGCAGTGCAAGGCACTGATGCAGGACAGCGAGGGCTACGTGTGGATTGGCACGGCCAACGGCGTGACCCGCTACGACGGAATAAACTGCCACACATTCGGGACGCAGAGCAAAGGCGAGAAAGGAGATTTTGACCGCTCGGTCATGACAATGACGGAAGACACCGCGAGCCGGTGCATATGGGCGGCAATGGAGAACAGCCGCCGCCTGATGCGCATCGACTTGCGGACGTTCTCCGTCTCGTTCCTCAGCTACGACATTCCCTCGGATGCCACCACGCCAGAGAGTGCAAAAATAGTCCACAGCCTGGCACCACTGACAGACTCGACACTGATTTGCCGCACGATGTCGGGCTACTATACTCTGAACAAGCGCAGCGGCCACACCTCGCTCCTTTGGGCCTGCCCCGATGGGAAAAACACCCCCCGGACGGGCTTCATGAGGGTTGGCGGAAAGACATACAACGTCGGCAACGGCCGTCTGCACAGCCTTGGCGCCGTAGACACCCTGGGACGCGTAGACGTGGAGCAAGTGCAGGTTCTAGGGCCGCACGGCCTCCCCCTCCAGGTGAAAGACGCCGAACCGCAGTCGGACACCACCCTCCTGCTCGTCACTTTCGCCCAAGGGACGAAGTTCGACCTCATGGAGTATGACATACGCAACGGACACACGCGCCGCGAGACCTCCACTGTAGCCCCTCCCCGCGGCTTCTGCCGCTCCGACGACGGCCTTTGGACAGCCACATCCCGCGGCCTCAGCTTCTGGAGGAGACGCGACGGCCGCACGTTCACATTCACCACAGGCAACTCATCGCTCCATGACAACCGCCTGACGTGCATGCTGAAAGTCCGCAACCAGCCCATCTTCTTCATCGGGACGAACGACGGCCTCGTCAAACTTGACTACTTCGCCAGCAAGTTCCAACGCACCGACATGCGTCGCTACTCGCCATCTCGCAACGCCCAGGTGTGGAGCATAGCCAAAGACTCGCACGGCAACACATGGGCCGGATGCGTCGACGGACTGTTCTTCCGCCCGTCCGACAACATGTATTTCACCCAAGTGGAGATACCCCAGACAGACAAGTCGCAACCCACATGGATTTTGAACATCGACGAGACGAAAGAGCGCGACGGCCTGGTGGCTTGCACGTCGCGCGCCGTCTTCGCCCTCGACCACACGGGCCGCGTGCGGAAGACGCTCGTCGGCAAGTGGCACAACAAAATCCGCTCGATGCAGACCCTTGCTGGCGGGCGCGTAGCGCTCACAACCGAGACGGACGTGTCTGTCATCGACGGACGGAGCGGCGCCCTCCTGGCCCGCCACGAAAGCCAAGCCGGCGACCGCATAACCATGGGACGCACCGACGACGGCAAGACGATGTGGCTGGCATGCCGCGACGGGCGGCTCAGGCGAATGGACTTGCGGAGCGGCCGAATGGAGACCGAGGCCACGATTGACCGCACACACGGAAACATAAACACCCTGCGCCACAGCAGGCAATGCGGCGTGGACGAGCTGTGGATTGTAACGTCGCTAGGCCACCTGCTATACAAGAATCCGGGCTACGACCGCATCCGACGGATAGACAACGGCGAGATACTTAGCGACAAAGTGCGCTCGGTGGAAATCGACGCCCGAGGCAACACGTGGGTGGCCACCGACGCCGGCCTGGCGCAAATCAAGGACGGCACGACCCAAGAGTTCAAAGCACCGCAGTTCGACATTTGCGGGCAGTTCATAAACCGCTCCACAAACCGCGGGGCGAACGGCGAGATCCTATTGGGCGGGCGAAACGACTTCGTAGAGTTTTGGCCCGAATGGTTCGAGACAAACGACTACTACCCCGTCCCTCAACTGTCGTCGTACGTCCTGGCAAACTCCACCGGCAAAGACTACGACATCTTCACTGGCAAGGAGAAGCTGTATGGCGGCGGCGTGATAGAGATTCCGGCCGGCATCAGGAGCATATTGCTGAAGTTCCGGTCGCTCAACTACAGCCGACCCGACGACAACGAGATTGAGTGGAGCATGGACGGCGAGCCGCTGTGGCATCTGACGGGGAGCGGCGGGGAAGTGGCCCTGACAAGCATCGCCGAAGGGGCCCACAAGATTTCCGCACGGACGCTCGACGCCCGCGGGCTGCCGTCGGGCGGCAAGATGACGATAATCATAAACAAGGAGGTTTTCTTCTATGAGAAGAGGGCCTTCGCCGCCGTCTCGGCACTTCTCGTGGTTATGGGCGTGGCCACGATAATGGTGTGGAAGAACCAACAGATAAAGATGATAAGCCACCGGATGCAACGTGAAGTCGGCACGATGCAGAGCATGCTGGTGACGGCAAACAACGAGATGCGCCGCAACCAGGCAATCATCAAACGGCAAAACAAGGAACTGGCCGCCGCCAACGCCAATCTGGAGGACGTCGTGGCGGAGCGCACACGCGAGTTGGCGGAAGCCAAGCTCAAAGCCGAAGAGAGCAACCAGCTGAAGTCGGCATTCCTGGCCAACCTGGGGCACGAGGTGCGGACTCCCATGAACGCCATTGTCGGCTTCGCCAAGCTCCTGCAGACCGACGACTGCACGGACGAGGAGCGAGCCGAGTTCGCCCACCTCATCCTGGAGAGCAGCCACAGCATGCTGTCCCTGCTGGGGGCACTGCTAGACACGTCGCGCATTGAGAGGGGGCTACTAGAGATCTCGTGGGGCAAAGTGGACGTCTACAGAGAGATAAAAGACACTTGGCGCATCCTCTCGGTCGAGAAGAAGAACAAGAACGTCACGTTCGAGCTGGAACTCGACGAGGCTCTCCAAGGCGTCGTCATGGATTGCGACAAAGACCGTCTGCGCCAGATAATCATCAACTTGACATACAATGCGTTCAAGTTCACGCCCAAAGGGAGCGTCACGTTGAGGGCACGGCGCATTGCGGCATCGGAGCTGGAGCTCCACAATGCGCCCGCCGACCTGCACATCCCCCCCGCAGACGACGGCCTGCTACTTGTGAGTGTGGCGGACACGGGCATAGGCATCCCGCCCGACAAGACGGAGGTGATTTTCGAGCCGTTCCGCCGTCTCAACAGCGGCAAGGGCAAAATTGCCGGACTGGGGCTGGGTCTCAACATCGTGCGCAGCCTTACTCACCTGCTTGGAGGGCAGGTGTGGCTCACGTCGCACGTCGAGGTGGGCTCGACGTTCTACTTCTACCTGCCACTGCGGCGGCCGTAGGCGAAACCCTGCCTAGGGCCGCAAGCGGCTTTTGCGAGACATGGGAGTCGTCGCGTTGGCGCGCGGCAATCGGCGCGCCCCTCCATATGGCAAAAGTCGAGACCCGCACACCATAAATGCAGCAAGAGCCATATCTTTGCACCTGCGTTTGGCATAGTGACGGGCCGCACGCACAATGGCATGAGCATCAGAAACAAAGTGAACCACCATAGGGGTGCGGCGAGCCACGCCGCCCATGCGGCGCGGATGCGGATTCGGCACTTCGTGCGCGCCCGCTATTGGCGCGGCCACGCCGTCCACAGCCCCTTTGTCTACCACATTGTCCGCCACGTCATAACGGGTCATCACGCCGACAAGCCGCTCCGACGACGGATGGAGACCTACCGCGAGTCGCTCACCGACGACACAACGCCGCTCATGGTGGGGAGCATGGGCGCAGTTCCTCACCCCCCGCGGCTTCGCAGCGTGGGCGAAATAGCCGCACAGACATCGACTTCCGACAAATACGGGCGCCTGCTGTCGCGTTTGGCCGAGGAACTCAAACCGCACGGAATCTTGGAACTAGGGACGTCGACGGGCGTCAGCGCGGCCTATATGTCGGCAGGATGCCCATCGGCAAAGATCGTGAGCATCGAGGGGCTGGCGGCGGTTGCGGCTGTCGCCGAACGGCATCTCCGCACGGCGGGTATCGACAACGTGTCCGTCATATGCGGCGACATAGACGCTGTCTTGCCACAGGCTATTGACGAGCTGCCCGGCGGCGAAGTCGAGATGGCGTTCATCGACGCGAACCACAGCCGCGACGCCACCCTGCGCTACTTCGAGGCGCTAACGGCGCGGCGGGCCGAGCGCAGCCTGCTCGTCTTCGACGACATCTACTGGTCGTCGGGCATGACCGAGGCATGGCACGCCATAGCCGCCGACGAGCGCGTCATGACCTCCATAGAACTGCCTCGCATGGGCCTGGCGTTCTTCCGCCCCGGATGCACGAAAGAACACTACGTGGTCCGGTGGTGACGCACGCTACCTGTAGCGGAGACGGCGCTCCGTCAGCTCCGTCGCGATGCCGTCAACATAGGTCGTGCGCCTCGTCCAGTTCCCCATTTTGTCTGTCTCATGCTCGTAGGCCAAAGCGGCCCGTCGGCCGTCGGAAGCCGAGTATGCCCCCCGGACTGGCAGTCCGCCCAATCCCATGGTGTGACGCAACGTTGACGAAAAGGAGCCGTCGTCACGACGAATCTCGGCAAGACGCCCTTTGTCGTCGAAGACATATGTCGTCGTGACTTTCTCGCCGTCTTTGAAAAGCTCGGCCGTCTGCACCCACCTCTCGGCTGTGCCGACCTCGGTGGTGCTAATCGTCACCGCGTCGGCGTCGGTGAACCTCATCCGCGCCAGGCAGCCGTCGGCGGTATAGGCATAGAGCGTCTGCAACGTCCTGTCTCCCGCCGCAGAGTAGGTCGTCGCGACCCGCTTGCGTCCGTCGGGTTCATATTGATAGACCGTCTTGGCATCGGGCAGCCCGTCGGAGTCGAAAGTTTTACGCACCAGGATAAACCCCCGCTCGTCATAAGTGTCGGCCGTGCGGGCAGTCTGCGCCGCCTTGACCACAGTGCGGCGCGAGAAATCGACACTCCACGTCGTGGCTTCCACCTCGGCGACTGCCCCGCGGAGCTGCGCAGTGGCGGCATCAGTCCAACCCAGAGGGTTGACCCCAGCCGGTTGCGCCACAGCCGCCACCGATACAGCGGCGCATGCGACGCCAAGCGCCAAGCGGGCGGCCGTCCGCATGATTCTATCGTTTAGGGAATGGCACATAGTCCTCTGGGTTGTTCATGAAATCCGCAGGGTCGTCAAAGGAGCCGCGCTGCGCCTCGTAGAAGTCCACCACAGCACTGTTGAGCTTGTCAACCTCGTCCTGGTTGACCACCAGCCCGTGGCTGTCGTAGACGATGTCTCCCTCCAGCCCCCCCGCGTCGGGATAGCGCACGTGCCACCTGCCTGTCGGGACGCCACTGCGGTATTGCCCCTCGGCGACCAACTTGCCGTCCGCCCCCCAAACTCTGTAGGCGCCCTCCAGCTCGCCGTTGCGATACGTCGCCTCGACATTCTTGTCGCCCGACGGGAAGAACTTGACGTACGGGCCCTCGCGCAGACTGTCCACCCACGTCGTGAGGCTCAGCAGCCTCCCGTCATCATACATGATCCGCTGTTGCCCATGGAGGCGGCCGCGGCTGTAGGGGGCGACTTCGAGCAGCGCACCGTCGAGCATATAGAAGCGCCACTCGCCCTCGCGCCTCTGCCCGACGTAGACACCCCGGCTCTCGACCTTTCCGTTCTGCTCGTGGAAAGTCTCGACCAGGCAGGTGTCTGAATCGTCGTCATAGACGACGACCGCGGAGAAACGCCCGTTGGGGTAATACCGCTTGACCGTTCCCACGGGGCGACCGTCACGGAACGTTGCTACGTAGCGATACCTGCCGTTGGGGTATTTCTTTCCCCACTCTCCTTGTCTCCGTCCCTGCTCGTCGGTCCTGTTGGGCTTGTCGGGGAGCGACACGGCAGGCTTGCCCGCCCCGGCGGCTCGCTTTGCGCCGGTCTTCTGCACCTTGCCCCCCGGCGGCGCGAAACCACCGAGAAAATCCTGAGCCCTTGCGGGCACCACACTCAAAAGCACCGCCACTGCGAGCGCAGCGAGCGAAAAACTGCAACCACGGCACGGAACTCGTCTCATGGCGGCAAATATAGCAATTGCGGGCGAGAATCTCCCACCAAACAGGCAGTGCGGCACAAGGGGCCGCATCTTGCCTATTTTTGTCGTACCTTTGCGCACGTCAAGCTCCAGAGAGATGATGAACAGACAGACAATGGTCGCCATGGTCACGGCGTTGTGCGGCATGGGCATATCGGCATCGCCAGCCGCCGCCCAGTCGGCGCAAGGGGGCGCCGGGACGCTCACGGTGGAGTTCGCCACACCGTCGTTAGACTCGCTCGTGCTCCACAATTCCCGAAGCAACTACAACCAGACGAGCCTGGAGGGTTTCCGCGTCCAAATATACTCGGGCTCGGGCCTGACGTCGAAAGACGAGGCGACCGCCACGCAGACCCGATTTTTAAAGATGTTCCCAAGCGAGCGCGCCTACATCATCTACAACGCCCCCTTTTGGCGCGTCCGCGTCGGCGACTTCCGCTCGCGCTCCGAGGCCATGCGCATGCTCCAGGGCGTGAAGCCGAATTTCGCCGGCAGCTACATTGTGCGCGACAACACCGTCCGCAAGAAGAACTTTCGCCACTAGTCACGAATATCAACCCTCAAAAGACCCCTACAAGCCACAACCGATGAGTGAAGCGATAAAACACGAGTGCGGCATAGCCCTAGTCCGGCTACTCAAACCCCTGGATTACTACCAGCAGAAATATGGCACATGGCAATATGGCCTCCAGCGCCTGTTCCTGCTCATGGAGAAACAGCACAACCGCGGCCAAGACGGGGCCGGGGCTGTGGGTCTGAAAATAGACCAGCCGTCGGGCAAACAATACATCGACCGCATCCGCTCCAACGGCGACACTCCCATCCAGGACGTCATCAACGGCATCAACCGCCCACTCTCCGCGGCCCAGGAGCGCACCCCACACCTGTTCGCCGACGCGGCGTGGGCCAAAGCCAACCTGCCATTCGCCTGCGAGGTCTACATGGGTCACCTGCGCTACGGCACCTTTGGCAACAACAGCATAGAATATTGCCACCCGGTGATGCGCGAGAACAACTGGCGCAGCCGCAACCTGGCCCTGGCCGGCAACTTCAACCTTACCAACGTCGACGAGATATACGCCTCGCTAGTGGAATTGGGCCAGCACCCGCGCGACTTTTCGGACACGGTGACAATTTTGGAGAACGTGGGGCACTTCGTTGACGACGAGGTGCAACTCCTCTTCCGCCAATATAAGAACGAGGGGCTGAGCAACACCGAGATTTCAGACCGCATAGAGAGCAGCATCGACATACGAAAAATCTTGGAGCGGTCCAGCCGCAAGTGGGACGGCGGGTACGTCATAGGCGGCGTCTTCGGACACGGCGACGCGTTCGTGACCCGCGACCCATGGGGAATCCGCCCGGCCTACTACTACTACGACGACGAGATTGTCGTCGTGGCTTCGGAGCGCCCCGTGATTCAGACCGCCCTCAACGTCCGATACTGCCAGGTGATGGAGCTCCAGCCCGGACATGCCATCATAGTGCGCAAAGACGGGCACGTGAGCGACGAGCTTGTCCGCGTACCCCAGGAGCGCAAGTCGTGCTCCTTTGAGCGCATATACTTCAGCCGCGGCTCGGACCGCGACATATACCGCGAGCGCAAACAGCTTGGCTACCTGCTTGCCCCGACGTTGTTGGAAAGAGTGGACAACGACATCGACAACACCGTCTTCTCCTACATCCCCAACACAGCCGAGACGGCCTACCTGGGCCTTATGGACGGCGTGAGGGAGACTGTCAAGGAGCGCCAATGCTCGTTGCTGCTCTCGGAGCTGGAGCGCGGGCCAGTGAGCCGCGAGCGCGTCATGGACATCATGCGCCATGAGCCGCGCTTCGAGAAAATCCCCATCAAAGACGTCAAGATGCGGACTTTCATCACCGCCGACATAGGACGCGACAACATGGTGGGCCACGTCTACGACGTCACCTACGGCATCGTCAAGAACCTGCAGGACACGCTTGTCGTCATCGACGACTCGATAGTCCGCGGGACGACGCTGAAACGCAGCATCCTGCGCATCCTGGACCGTCTGCACCCGAAGAAAGTCATCATCGTCTCGTCGGCCCCGCAGATCCGCTACCCCGACTGCTACGGCATCGACATGGCCAAGCTAGGCGACTTCTGCGCCTTTGCCGCCGCCATTGAGCTTCTCCGCGAGACAGGCCGCGAGGAGGTCATAGACGGAGTCTACCGGGCGTGCAAGGAGCAGCAGAACTTGCCCAAGGAGGAGATTGTAAACTGCGTGCGCGACATATATAAGCCGTTCAGCGTTGAGGAAATCTCAGCCAAAATTGCCCAGATGCTGACCCCCGACGGCATGCGCGCGCAGGTGGAGATTGTCTTCCAGACGGTTGAGAACCTCCACAAGGCGTGCCCCAACGACCGCGGCGACTGGTACTTCACCGGCGACTACCCCACCCCGGGCGGCAACAAGGTTGTCAACACGGCATTCATAAACTACATTGAGGGGCGCAACGAGAGAGCCTATTGACGCGACGGCTCCCGGCTGCGCCCCCCTGGGCCAGCCGGGAGCCGGGCCGCCTCTACTTGACCTCGTCGACCGAGACGAGCTTGTTGCTTATGGCATATATCGCCAGGGCAATTGATGAGTGGATGTTCAGCTTGCGCGATATGTTTCGCCTGTGCGTCAGGACAGTGTATACCGAGATGTTCATCTGGTCGGCGATCTCCTTGTTGGCCAGCCCGCTGACCACGCCGCGAACCACCTGCTTCTCCCTCGCCGAGAGGGTCTCGCCGTCGCCCTCCGCCCCCTCGGGCTCCCTGGACGCCTTGCCGCTGAGCTTCCGCACCGAGGCGAGGAGGCTGTCCTCGTCGTCGAAAATGGTCAGACAGGCATCGAACCCCCTCATGGCGTCCTGAGGCACAACGGCTGAGAGCAGGGCCACGAAACGGCATCCGCGCGCGAAGAGGCCACTCTTCCGGCGTTGGGCGTCCGCGTCGAAAACGCCGCCGAAAGTAGGCGAGACTATGACCACCGACGGGACAAACGACGCCATGCGGTTGTCAAAATCGTCGGGGCGCGCCACCTCCAACAGCGACGCCTCAGAGCCCAAAACCCTCTTCAGAGCCCCGATGACCCCCATACGTATTATGACCGACGTGTCCGCCACCGCAATCTTTATCATGCTCATTGCCGTCATGGCTACACCTCCCCCCCCCCTTTGCCGCTCGCACTCCGCCTCTCCATCTCCATGAGCGCCGGGATGAGCAGGTTGTCCTCGATGTCGCAGTGCGACCTCAAGTCGGCCTCGAACGCGAAAAGGTCGAAGAGGACCTGGTTCACCTCGTGCGGATTGTCTCCAGCCGGAAAATATCGAACCATGACGTTCTTAAGCTCCAAGAGCTTCGTGTCGAGGTTCTCGTGCTGGCTGATGAAGTTGGTCAAATCGAAGAAGCCGATGCCCCTCTCCCCCGCGGCGAGCCGGTCGGCGTGCGAGAACAGCTCGCTGTTCTCGTAGGCGAAATGCTTATGCACCCCCGCGGCATAGGCGTCGAAAAGACGCATCGTGAGACTGTAGAGCTTCTTGCCGACGAGCCGGCCGGCCACACCCTCCAACTTCAGCCTCAGCTCGGGCATCAGAAAATCGACATAGTACGTGTGCGCCCGGCGCAAGAATTGCAACATTGTCTGCACGTCGACGTTGCGATAGAGGGTGCTATCGCCCATGGCCATATAGTTTACGACCGCCAAAAACGTCTGGCAGTCAACACCGCATTCGGCACAAACAGCCTTGACCGTCTTGTCGCCGAAACCCAGCGAAATGCCAAATCTGCCCAACAGAAGCAAAATCCTGTAGTGCTCGGACAATATGTCGCCCAACTTGTTGTTCTCGGTGAACTTCATGGTGCCAGCCTAGTTTTGTCGCAACAACGCTTACCGATTCCAAATTTACGAAAGATTCGGTCAATAACGCAAAGTGTTACCAACAAGACAAAATTGCACCTCACGGCGTCGGCAATCGTATCTTTATTGTATCTTTGGCAGATAAAACCTAGGCGCAACGCCGCCCCCCGTGTGGGCACACGGCGGCAGGCGCGACAGAAAAGAAACTTGCCAAAGCACCCGACCCCCGCTCCCCTTGCCGATGCCGAAAACGGCCACGGCGCGGGACGGCGCTTTCGGTCGCGACAACCCGGCGACAGCAACCAGGGCGCCGCGACGCTAGCATCAACACTCTAGCTATCATGGAAGAGAACCAAAACCCCTTGCTCGAAGAACAGCAAGACCCGAAAAACTCGAACACGACCCCGGAGACGGCCGAGACACCATCGGACGGGGTCGCAGCCGCGACCGAACCCGCCCCGACAGAGGACGAGACCGGCACTACGGACTCGGACGAGGCGCAAGCCCAATCTGAGGAAGTGGAGACTGGCAGCGCCACCGAAGAACACAAAGGGAAAACCCCGGAGGAGCTGAAAAACATGTCGGACGCAGAGTTGCAGGCACTTCTAGAAGAGACAGTGGTTCTTGGCACGAGCCATGGCGTCCGCCAGGCGGTGGACGCCATCAGGGCGGAGGTTGACGCACGATTCCCCCACGCCACAGCCCCCGCCGAGACAGAGGCCGCAGACGCCCCGCAACCTGGCGACGAAGGGCAGCCAGAGGCAGCCCCCAACGCAGAGGCGGAGACGCCGACAGAAACAACGGAGGCGGAGGAAGCCATGACACCAGAAGAAGAGGCGATGCGCAACCTCCTGGCGAAATATGGCGAGCGCTTGGAGGCCGAAAGGCAGGAAGCCCGCAAGAAGATGGAGCAGAACGCCGAGGCCAAGAGCAAGCTATTGGAACAGCTTGAGCAGGTCGTGGCGGCTACGCAAGCCAGCAACCCGTCGAAGCTCCTCGGCACGGTGAAAGACATCATTGCCAAGTGGAAGGAGATAGGGCACATCCCGGCGAGCCGCCGAAGCCTCAACAAGAGCTTCCACAGCCTCACGGAGGAGTTCTTCGGCAAACTGAACATTGACCGTGAGCTGCGCGAACTCGACATGCGCCGCAACATGGACGCCAAAATCAAGCTGTGCGAGCAAGCCGAAGCGCTGACCACCGTCAGCACGACCCGCAAGGCGTATAGCCAAATGCAGAAGCTCCGCGACTCGTGGAAGGCGATAGGCCCAGTCCCCCGGGCCGAAAGCGACTCCCTCTGGGAACGCTTCAAGGCGGCGGGCAAAATCATCACGCAGAACTTCCGCAAGTCGAACGAAGAGCTGCGCGAGCAGGAGAAAGAGAACTACAAGGTCAAACTAGGCATTTGCGAAGAGATTGAGACTCTGCTGAACACAGAGATGACGCGCAAAGACCTGGAGAACCTGGCAAAAAAGGCGCAAGACTTCACCACCCGGTGGAAGTCGGTCGGTTTTGCCCCGAAAGACGTCAACGACGAGATATACAGGCGCTTCCGCAAGAGCCTTGACAAGCTCTACGACATGCGCCGCGCATACGTCAAGGAGCAGAACGAGAGGTTCGACGCCAACTTGCGCCTTAAAGAGGCGCTCTGCGAAAAAGCCGAAGCCGTGATGAACAGCACGGACTGGCGGCAGACCTCGAACTTCCTCATAGGCCTGCAAAAGGAGTGGAAAGAGGTGGGCCCCGTCTCCAACCGCCACTCGGAGGCCGTGTGGCGGAGGTTCCGCAAGGCCTGCGACACGTTCTTCGACAACAAGCAGAGCCAGCACGAGGGCGAGCTGAGCGCACAGGGCGACAACCTTGTCAAGAAGCGCGCCCTGCTCGACGAGCTGAAAGCCTACGCCGCCCCCTCCGACGAGGCGCAGCACCTTGCCGACCTCAAGAGCTTCGTCTTGCGGTGGAACGCCATCGGCCTCGTGCCCTCCGCCGACCGCAGCAACGTCAACAAGGAGTTCGCCGCCCTGATTGACAAGCAATACGGCGCATTGAACATCGACAGGGCCGACGCCGAGATGGAACAGTATCGCGGCAAGGTCGAGGCCATGGCCGCGGAGGGCGGCGACCGTCTGAGGCGCGAGCGCATCAAGATGCAGGCCCAGGTGCGCCAAGCAGAACAGGACGTAGAGACATTGGAGAACAACATTGGCTTCTTCGCCAAGTCTAAGAACTCCGACAAGATTATCTCGGAGTTCAACACCAAGATTGCCAACGCCCGCACGGAGTTGGAGAAGCTCAACAAGAGGATGGAGGTCATAAACGAGGTCTCGTCAAAATATTGACTTGACGCCACGAATGGCGCAACAGCCCCCGCACGCCCTCCCATGGGACGGCGCGCGGGGGTTGCGCCGCATATGGGCGGCTGATATTTACCCCAATTTGCTATCTTTGCCAACATGGTCAAGAGAGAGAGGGTCGTCGTAGGCCTATCGGGAGGCGTAGACTCCAGCGTCGCCGCCTATGTTTTGCAACAACAGGGATACGACGTGGTCGGCCTGTTCATGCGCAACTGGACGGACACCACCGGCGTCTTGAAAGGCGACTGCCCCTGGATGGACGACAAGTTCGACGCCGAGGCCGTGGCCCGCAAGCTTGGCATCCCGTTCCACTTCGTAGACCTTAGCGAGGAGTATCGCAAACGGGTCGTGGACTATATGTTCGCCGAATATGCCGCCGGGCGGACCCCGAACCCCGACGTCCTGTGCAACCGCGAGATAAAGTTCGACAGTTTTTGGCATGCCGCCCAGGAGCTTGGCGCGGAACGCGTCGCGACGGGCCACTATTGCCGAAGAGCCGCGACCCGCAACGCCGACGGGACGACAAGCTGCAGCCTCCTGGCCGGCGCTGACGGCAACAAAGACCAGAGCTACTTCCTCTGCCAACTGAACCAACAACAGTTGGAGGCCGCCATGTTCCCCATAGGCGAAATGAAAAAACCTGAGGTCCGCAAAATTGCCACGGAACTGAACCTCGTGACGGCCCACAAAAAGGACTCGCAAGGCATATGCTTCGTGGGGAAAGTGGACTTGCCCGTCTTCCTCCAGCAGCGGCTCAAAGCCTCGGAGGGGAAAGTCTTCCTCCTGCCACCCGACGCCGCACCGTTCCACCGCGACTGGTCGGCGGCATATGCAGAGCACCCCGAAGCCGAGGAGCTGGAACGCCTCTCGCTCCCCTACCCCCTCCACCCGCAATGGGGTCGCAAGGTCGGGACGCACAATGGCGCCCAATTCTACACCATAGGCCAGCGCAAGGGGCTTTGCATAGGCGGATTTCCGGAGCCACTGTTCGTCATCGGGACAGACGTACCCCACAACCAGGTCTTTGTCGGCATGGGCGAAAGCCATCCTGGGCTCTATCGCCGCGTCTTGAAAATCCCGTTGGCGGAAGTCCATTGGCTGCGCCCCGAGACAGGCATGGCACAGGGGGAGGTTCGGCGCTACCGTTGCCGGATTCGCTACCGCCAACCTCTCCAGAATGGGCGCGCGGTGATGACGGCCCGTGGCCTCTTCTTCGCCTTCGACGAGGCCCAGCGCGGCATCACGCCAGGCCAGTTTGCCGCCCTCTACGACGGAGACGAAGTGGTATGCTCCGGCCCCATAGCGCACTGACGCATGCCAGCCACAGACACCAACACACACTCAATGACAAAGGCAAGCACGTTTTTGCTCCTCCTCCCACTTCTGCTCC
The DNA here is from genome assembly GCA_964481855.1 of uncultured Marinilabiliaceae bacterium. Taxonomy (GTDB): domain Bacteria; phylum Bacteroidota; class Bacteroidia; order Bacteroidales; family Marinilabiliaceae; genus W3P20-009. The sequence continues at coordinate 69,338 of CAYZUH010000003.1, read as the reverse complement.
TCTCGCCGCCCGGCGTCGCGGAGGCGCAGGACGCCGGCGACAAGGCCACGCAAATCGAGAAAGGGCGGTTGCCGATGGAGTGCGCCCATCCGGGCATCCGCCGCGTCAGGACATACGACATCTCGTCGGTGGACATCCCCAGCGCATTCGAGGGCTTCCGCATCCTCTTCGTGTCGGACACGCACTATCCGAGCCTCTTCACCGACGAGACCCTGCGAAGCCTGTGCGCCATAGAGGCAGAAGTTGCCGCCGACGTCATGGTGCTTGGCGGCGACTATCAGGAGAGCTGCGACTCGGTAGCGCCGCTGTTCTCCGCAATGATGCGCACCCCACCGCCCTATGGCACATTCGGCGTGCTGGGCAACAACGACATGGAGCGGTGCACCGACGTTATCAAGGACACCATGCGGGAGCATGGCATAACCCTGATGGAGGACACGGCGATTCAGATTTTCAAGGGGCACTCGCACATAACAATCGCCGGTGCGCACAACGACTTCAGCCGCCACGAGATGACCCCAAGTCCCACCTTGAACCTGCCGCCCTCGGAGTTCGTGATCCTCCTTACGCACACGCCCGACTACGCCGAAGACCAGGACATCAGCAACGCCGACATCACCCTGGCGGGACACACGCACGGCGGGCAGGTGACCCTCCTTGGCGCTTTTGCCCCGCAGACCGCCTCGCACTATGGGCAGCGCTTCCTCAAAGGCTTGAACTACAACACCGCCGGGCAGCCCGTCATCACGACGACGGGCATAGGCACCTCGCGGCGCGCCATACGCCTCTTCGCCCCCAGCGAAGTCGTTGTCCTGACGCTCCACAGTTGGAAGAGGGGCGAAAGGCTGCCAGAGCCGGAAGTCGGCGGCCCGTCGCCAATTCCCCTCTCGAGGCCGCTGACCTTGATTCGGCGCGAGACGGAGCAGAGCGCATTGGAACTACCTCACAGACTATGACATCAAGAAAAAACAAATTGTGACGCTCATGCACAACACATTCAATATGACACTGCGCCGAGGCTGCGCCACAGCCCTCTTGGCCGCGGCGACCATGACCGGCACGGCTCAAACGCAGTTGCAGGAGATTGGCATAGCCGACCTCTACGAGGACTGGTCGCTATATCCCGAACGCCCCGACGCCCTCAAGTCGACACCCGACGGCGACGGCTACACCCTCATCTCGTCCGACGGCGCGCGCATAGAGCAATACCGATTTGCCACCGGGGCGAAGGAGCGCACACTGCTGGACCTCGGCTCGGTGAAAGGCGGGAAGAAGCCCGACGAGATTTCGGGCTACGAGCTGTCGGCAGGCGGAGAGTTCATCCTCGTTTGGAACAACGTCTCCCCCATCTACCGCCGCTCCTACAAAGCCGACCACTACGTTGTCGACGTGGCTCACAACACAATAGAGCCGCTCTCAGAGGACGGCGGCGAGCAGGAGGCCGCGTTCGCCCCCAACGGCTACTCCATAAGCTACGTCAGGGGCAACGACATCCACCTCTTCAAGCTAAAATATCGCAGCACGAGCGACGTCACGACCGACGGCGAGGCGAACCGCATAATAAACGGAATCCCCGACTGGGTCTGCGAAGAGGAGTTCTCTACCAGTCGTTCCTACGCCTGGAGCCCCGACAGCAAGCAGATTGCCTACATCAGATATGACGAGACCGAGGTGCCGGAGTTCACGCTCCCCATATTCGCCGCGAGCAACCCCCGCAACGACGAGGCCGCCCTCTATCCGAAGCAGTACACGTATAAGTATCCCAAAGCTGGCGAGAAGAACTCCAAAGTCTCCGTGCGAATTTTCGACACCGAGAGCCGTACAACCAAAGAGGTGGAGCTTGGCAAGGGCGACTTCTACATCCCCCGAATCGTTTGGACAGGCCAGCCCGACCAATTGGCCATCATGAAACTGAACCGTCTGCAAAACAAGATGGAACTGATTTGCGTCAACTCCCGCTCGACGGTCAGCAGCGTCATCATGACCGAGACCGACGAGCGATATGTGGACGAGGACGCCTACAACTCACTAAAATTCATCCGCGGCGGGAGTGAGTTCGTCGTCGTCAGCGAGCGCGACGGCTGGCGCCACCTCTACCTCTACGAGACCAATGGGACAATGAAGAAGAGACTTACGGAGGGCGAGTTTGACGTGACGCGCTTCTATGGCGTCGACGAGGCCGGCGGCACGCTCTTCTACCAGGCAGCCAAACGGACTCCCATGGAACGCGAAGTCTACTCGACCGACCTGCGCCGCGGCACTACGACCGCCGTAGCCTCGCAAACCGGCACGAACGACGCCACATTCTCCGCCAACCACAAATTCTTCGTCCTCAAGCATTCTTCGACTACCTCGGCGCCGTCGTACAGCGTCTGCGACGGCAAGGGCAAGACGCTTCGCACCATCTTGGACAACAAGAGCCTTGCGGACAAGCTCAAAACGCGTTTTGTCGGCGAGAAGGAGTTCATAACAGTCCCGGGGGCCGACGGCACGTCCCTCAACGCATGGATTATCAAGCCGCGCGACTTCTCGCCCACAACCCAGTATCCTCTCCTGATGGTGCAATATAGCGGCCCGAACTCCCAAGAGGTCTTGAACCAATGGGAGATTGGCTGGGAGCGGACATTGGCCTCCCGCGGCTACATCGTGGCGTGCGTAGACCCCCGCGGGACGGGTTGCCGCGGCGCTGAGTTCCGCAAGTGCACCTATATGCAGATGGGCCGCCTGGAGAGCGACGACCAGATTGCCGCCGCCCGCCATTTCGCCACCCTGCCCTATGTCGACGGCTCGCGCATCGGCATTTGGGGATGGAGCTACGGCGGCTTCATGTCGTCGTTGTGCCTGTGCAAGAGCGACGCGTTCAAGGTGGGGATAGCCGTGGCGCCCGTGACGAACTGGCGTTTCTACGACAGTGTGTACACCGAGCGCTTCATGCGCACCCCGGCGGAGAACGCCAGCGGATATGACGACAACAGCCCCCTGGCCCATGCAGCCGACCTCACCGGCAACTACCTCATCATTGCCGGCACGGCCGACGACAACGTCCACTGCCAGAACCAAATGGAGATGGTCGACGCCCTAGTCCAGGCCGACAAGCAGTTCCAGATGTTCACCTACCCGAACCGCAACCACAGCATATATGGCGGCAAAGTGCGCTCGCATCTCTACAATATGAAGCTCAACTTCTTGACAGAGAACCTGTAGGACAATGATTCGCATCGCAGCCCTCCAGGCCCTGCTGATTCTCGCCATATGCGGGAAGTCGTATGCGGCAGACAGCTTCTCTTTTCGGCACATATCCATGGAGGATGGGCTGTCGAACAACAAGGTCAACAGCATATGGCGCGACTCGCAAGGGTTCGTCTGGTTCTCGACCTCGTGCGGGCTGAACCGCTACGACGGCTACACGATGTCGGTCTTCCTCCACTCTGAGGAAGACACGACGAGCCTCGACGACAACACCGTCTTGTGGGTCCGCGACATTGCCGACGACAAGCTGCTGGTGCGCACCAACCGCTCCTACTCTACGTTCGACAAGCGCGGCGAGACATTCCGCCCCGCCGAAGACATATTCGAAGCCGCCCACGTCCGCTGGCGCGACGCCGTGGTGTTCGTAGACAGCCGCGGCGACATATGGATGTCCGACGGCCCCTCATGCTCGGTATACTCGTCTGCCCTCGGCACCACGACCCACAGGGGCCTGTCGGGAGGCTCCGCCAGCAACGTCTGCTCAATATGCGAATCGGACGGCGACGTCTACATGATTCACTATGACGGGACCATTGGAATATACGCCACCGACGCGGCGGGCACGTGGCAACGCAAGTCGGCGGAAGCCTCCCCGCTAGACGCAGGCAACCACAGCATCTTCGTAGACAGCGGCGGCGACTATTGGGTCGTGGCGCAAGACAACTACGGGCTGTGGCACAAATCGGCACAGACCGGCCAATGGACCCACCTGACAAGCACGAGCCCCGAACCGCTCCGCACCCCCGAGTTCGTTGTCCGCACGGTGGCAGAAGACACCCACGGCAGGATTTGGGTGGCGAGCGACCACGGCGGCATAAACGTGATAGACCGCCGACGCGGCACGGCGACAAGCATACGCAGCAAGAAAGACCACCCCAGAAGCCTGAAAAGCAACGGTATTAGTTGCCTCTATGCCGACCGGCAGGGCGTGGTGTGGGTTGGCGACGTCAGCATGGGCGTGTCGTACTTCGCCGAGCCTATCTTCAAATTCGACGTGGACAACCTGCAAGCGGCCACCGCAGACCCAGACTTCGTGGCGCAGGTGAACGCCATTGCCGAAGACGAGCATGGCGGAATGTGGTATGGGACAAACGAGAACGGGCTGCTCCACGAAGACAGCGCGGGACGCCGACAGCTGTATCGCGCCTCGGAACGCCTCCCCAACACCCTGTCGAGCGACATAATCGTGTCGCTCTGCCCCGACGGCGACGGGGGCATATGGGTCGGCACTTTCCTTGGCGGACTGTGCCATTACGACGGGCGGGGCTTCACTCGCTACCGCAACCGCCCCGGCATCCCGCCCGCCGCGGCGTCGGACAACATATGGACGATATGCCGCGAGGGTGGCCGCCTGTGGGTGGGTTCGCTCTCGGCCGGTGTCGCCATCTTGGACGAGCGCAGCGGCGCATGGACAAAAATAGACCGCAACAACGGACTGCCCAACGGCACTGTGAGCAAAATCGTCCCCATGCGCGACGGACGCATGGCGGTGGGGACATCCGACGGACTGTGCATCGTGGACACTCGCAACGAGAACCAGGTCATCCCCATCGACGACGGCAGCGGGCGGCTCAAGTGCTACGTCATCGACATGCTCTACGACTCGCGCGACCTGCTGTGGGTGTGCAGCAACAACGGCGTCCACATTGTTGACGGCAGGACCCTGGACTACGTCCGCCACATGGGCCGCACCGAGGGCCTGCCCACCGACGCCACCCTGGGCGTCGTCGAAGACCGGCAGAGGAGCATATGGATAGCCACAGCGGGAGGCATGACAAGCGTCGAGGTGCGCAAAGACGACCGCAACGGCGCGGTCAGCACCGTGACATACAACTACAACGACCAGGACGGCTTTATGACGGGCTCCATCAACGAACGCGCCATAGCCTGCACCTCCGACGGCGACATTGTCGTTGGCCGCGACAACGGCGTCAACCGCTTCAACCCCTCCTCCATTTGCTACAACAAGGAGATTCCGCACGTGCGCTTCACGCGCCTGAGCACTTTCGGCACGCCGGCCAAGATTGGCCCCGGCGATGGCTTCAGCCTGCCGCGAGCCCTACCGTTCTGCGACGGCATCGAGTTGCCCTACGATGTCAACATGTTCACCGTCTTCTTCTCGACGATGAGCAGCGTGTTGCCCGAAAAGGTGACCTACACCTACCGCCTTGAGGGCTTCACGGACAGCTGGATAAGCACCAACAGCAACCACGCCACCTACACCAACCTGGCCCCGGGGCACTACCGCCTCATGGTCCGCGCCGCCAACAGCGACGGGCTGGAGAGCGCCGAAGCCTCGACCCTCAGCATCCACATCCTGCCCCCCTGGTGGCGCGCCGACTGGGCCTATGCCGCCTACGTATGCGCCGCCGCCGCCACATTGTTCTTCTCGGTCAAATGGATTCGCGACCGCGACAAGGCCAAGTTCAAGATGCGGCAGATTATGGACGAGGTGGAAAAGCAGAAGCAGGTGGACGACATGAAGTTGCGCTTTTTCACGAACATATCGCACGAGTTGCGCACCCCGCTGAGCCTCATCGTCTCGCCGTTGGAGAACATCTTGGAGGAGACATCGGCCGACGCCCCCCACCGCCGCCAGCTGGAGCTAATCTACCGCAACTCTCAGAAACTGCTCGGCATGGTCAACCAGCTCTTGGACTTCCGCAAGGCGGACAAGGGCGGGATGACCCTCAACCTGTCGGAGGGCGACCTCGTGGGCTTCGTGTGCGACCACTGCGACGCCTTTGTCAAGCTCTCCACGAAAGACATCAACTTCGCAATGGACAGCAGCGAGGCTAACATATACCTCAAATTCGACAAAGACAAGATTGGAAAAGTCGTAGACAACCTGCTCTCCAACGCCTACAAGTTCACCCCCGCCGGCGGCGACGTCACGATGGGCGTGGGCCTCTCCCCCGACCACTCCCGGGCCGTAATCAGCGTCGGCGACAACGGCATAGGCATCGCAGACGAGCACAAAGCGCACATCTTCGAGCGTTTCTACCAAGTGCCGCAAAACGACGCCTCCCTGGCCGGGAGCGGGATAGGCCTCCACATGGCCAAAGAGTTTGTCGCCCTCCACAAGGGGACGATACGCGTCGAGGACAACGCCGGGGGCGGCTCCGTCTTCACCGTCGAACTGCCGACATCGCCCGACATGGCGAAAACAACCGGCGGCAAACAAGACCCGGCCGCGCCCTCCCTCGCCACGGCGGAACAAAAGGCGCCCCGCAGCAACAAAAAGCCCGCCAGGAAGACAATAGCCATTGTGGACGACAACGAAGACTTCCTGGCCCTCCTGCACGACACCTTGCAAAAAGACTATGACACGGTGGAGGCCCACAACGGCGCCGAGGCCTACGAGACGATAACCGCCGCCCCCCCCGACCTCATCATAACCGACGTCATGATGCCCGTCATGGACGGCAACGAGCTATGCGCCAAAGTCAAGGGCGACATACGCACCAGCCACATCCCCCTCATCATGCTGACAGCCAAAAGCGCCGAAGAGCACAACATCGAGGGGCTGAGCCTTGGCGCCGACGACTATCTGACCAAACCTTTCAACCCGCAGATATTGCGGCTTAAAATCAGGAAGCTGATAGACCTATGCGAGACGCGGCAACAGACCTTCAGAAGCCAAATCGACCCCGAGCCGAGCCAAATAGCCGTCACGCCCCTCGACGAGAAGCTGATTAAGAAAGCCATAGCCTATGTTGAGGAGAACATCGTGAGCCCCTCCCTGTCGGTGGAAGACCTGAGCCACCACCTGGGCATGAGCCGCGTCCACCTATACAAAAAGCTGATGTCCATCACGGGCCGCCCCCCGATAGAGTTCATCCGCGTCATACGGCTGAAGCGCGCGGCGCAGTTGCTTCACGACCCCGCCCAAAACGTGGCCGACGTGGCGTATGCCGTAGGTTTCAACAATCCGAAATACTTCTCGAAATACTTCAAGGAGGAGTTTGGCGTGTTGCCGTCGAAGTACAGCCAGACATTGGCGGAGAGGCAAAAGGTCAGCTAAGGCGATTAAATTAAACGAATCAACAAGAGACATCCGACAGATGGCAGAGCTAGAGTCTTTTCTGAAAGGGCGCAAGCCAATCACATTCATAGACCTGTTCGCAGGCGCCGGCGGCATCAGCGAGGGATTCCTGCAGGCCGACGCAAACGGCAAATATTTCGACTTTCTACTTGCGTCGGACATCAACGAGAATTGCGAAGTCACCCACCGTGCCCGCTACAACAAATCGCTCGGGCTGCCGACCGAATTCGTGACAGAGGACATCATGTCGCCCGACTTCCTGCCCAAGCTCCAAACAGCGCTTGTGGGCAAGGATGTCGACGTTGTCACAGGCGGGCCAAGTTGCCAGTCGTTCAGCCTTGCCGGCAGACGCAGACGCTTCGACAAGCGCGACAACCTGTTCGACCACTACCTCAAAGTGATTCGCACCCTGCGCCCAAAATATTTCGTCATGGAGAACGTCAAGGGCATCTTGACGAAAGACAATGGGCGGTTCAAGGCTGAGATTATGAAAGAGATGCGGTCGCTCATAGACGACAAGGAAGTAGGCAGCCTCCTGGCATATCTTGACGAAATGTTGCCACGGGCGACGACGGGCTTCATGTCCGCGGCATTGAGCAGCAAATTCAAGATGGAGCTTGCCGCAGACGACGAGACAGCCTCGAAACAGAAAGAGCGCTTCTTTGAGAACTTGGAGGCGCAGTTCAAGTTGCTCACCAGGCACATAGCCTACCGCACAAGCAAGTCGGACCGCAACGTCAACACCATAAGGCACGGCCTGGCGCTACTCCGGCGAAACGAGGAACGCGAGGCCATCATCGCGAGCATAGTGAACCTAAAGACTGCCGCCAACGTCGACAACGACCTTCTCCTGGAGCCAATGAACAACTTCATGGCATCCATCTCGGACGAGGCGATAATCGACGCCATAGGCAAATCGGTCACAGGGCTTGGCGAGCTGAAAAACGCCGGGCAAAACGAGGTGGAACTATTCAACCGCGCCGTTGCCATATACTCCATGTCGTTGGACGACTGCTTCGACATCGTGCAGAAATTGGCCGCCACGGACAAGTCTGAAGAACGCTACGCGGAGATAATGTCGAGGTTGAGGCTCTACAACATCAACCAGATGGTTCTCACCTCTTCTGACTACGGCGTGCCCCAAAACAGAGAGCGGGTCGTATACATAGGCTCGCGAAAAGACCAAAAAGAGATTAAGGCTGTGGCCCCCACCGTGGGAGCAAAAGACCGCGTGACAGTCTACGAGGCGATAAACGACTTGAACTTTATCGGTAACGGCCAGACCCTCGAAGAATACCACAGGGCAAGGCGCGACCCCGAGCTTGACCAACTCATAAAGTCGCGGGATGTGGACGGGCGAGAGAACGAAGCCGGTGGGAAGACTTACGCAGAATGGTCTCGCGAAGGCAGGTTGAGGATGCGGTTCAAATTTGACACAGAGCCGTTCTACGTGAGAGACAAAGAGGAGCTGGACGCCCCACAACAGTGGCGGCACTACCAACTGTTCAACCATCAGACGAGCGACCAAAACGAGACGGTGCGCGAGCGCCTCGGCATAATAGCGCGTCATGGCGGGTATTCCGACGAATGCAAGGCAGAACTGAAAGCCAAAGGGTTGGACTCCGCCAAACGCAACTACTTCGTACTTCGCCCCGACTCCCAAAGCCCGACGGTATGCACCATGCCGGACGACTTCATCCACTATTCCGCAATGCGCCCCATGACAGTGCGCGAGATGGCCAGGTTGCAATCGTTCGACGACTCTTTCGTCTTCCAGGGAAAAAGGCAGACGGGCGGCGACAAGAGGAAATCCGAGATTCCGCAATACACGTTGGTCGGCAACGCAGTCCCGCCTCTCATGGCAAGGGCAATAGGGAACGAGATATTGAGAAATATTGAGTTGGCATGACATAAAAAGCATCGAGGCCGCCCCCAATTGGTGGACGGCCTCGAACTATTTATCAAAGAGTGGCTTGCTACTTGCAGGCGTAGACCTTGACCCATTGGACGTTCATGTCGGCATCGGCGATGTCACCCTCACCAACCACGTTGGAGCTTAGGCAGATATACATCGGCTCCTGGGGAACGGACTGCGTGGTGGAGTAGACCTCGACACCGTTGACCCTCCACGTGAGCTTCTTGGCAGTCCACTCGAGGGAGTAGACAAAGTAGTCGGAGGAGAACTTGACGTCGTCGACCGTCCCGACGGCATTGCCGCCCTTGCCGGCAACGCCCAAAGTGACACCCTTGCCCTTGCCGAACGTGGCGACATTAATCTCAGCCCCATTATCGGAACAGAGCCAGATATTGTCCGTCACGGGCGCCTTGACGCCGCTCACCCTGACCTTGAACTCAAACTTGCCAAACTTCTGCCGGAAAGCGTCGCCAGTGTTGACGAGCGCCGACGTGGCGCCGAAATCGACCTTGACGAAACCTCCCGCGGCGGGATTCCATACGTTTCCCTGCGTCTTGGCCGCCCTGGTGGCAATTGTCAATCCGGCGGAGCCGACGGTTGCGGCAGAGTCGACAAAAGCCTGGCGCTCGTCGGCAAGGCTGTAGACCAGGCCGGCAGTCTTCTTGCCCCAATAGTAGCCCATGAGCCACTTCTTGGCGTCGAGACGCCCGCCGCCGAACTCGTCGGCGAACGTCAGCTCCCAAGCGTCGGCACTCTCAAACCTCTTGTCGGCCAAGGCCGCAAGATACCATTTGAGGTCGGCAGTCTTCTCCAACCGCGCCAACTCCTGCAAGTCGGAGAACTCCGGACTCTGCTTGAAGCGGTTCTTGTTCGAGAGGTCGGCCTTCTTGGCAACGAAAGCGTCGGCCTTGACGTAGGCGGAAAGAGCTTCATATCTCTTGAGCTTGTCGGACGACCTCACATTGCAATAGTTGGCATAGGCCGCCGACGACGACATCTTGACAGCCGTCCTGACATCGGGATTCGCTTTCAGCTCCTTGATTCTCTTGGCGTTGTCCGCACTAGGCATCTTGGAGAGCGAGCAAAACTCTTTGTATGCCGCCGACGCCATCGCCGTCTCGGCCAGCTTGTCTTTCCCTGCCGCGACAAACTTGAGGTAGCCCTTAATCTCCGCACTCTTGGCAAGAGCCTTAAGCTCCTGCTCTTTGCGGAACTCCTCCGTCTGGTCGAAACGGTCGTTCTTAAGGTGCGACACCCTGTCGACAAAACCTGCGGAGGTCGTCTTGACCTTCAGCTCGTCAAACCTCTTCAGCTCAGCACCAGCGGCAATGGCCTTGAACCTTGCGAAGTCGGACTTCTCTTGCTCCAACTGCGCCTCATACTTACTCGTGGCAGGATATTTTCCTCCGCCGAACAAAAAACTGAATATTCCCATTATGAAACTATGCCGTTGTTCAACTGTCGGCGAAGTTAAGAAAAACCAATATAAAGGATAAGCCTGTCGGCGGGCAATATTTTTAGGTTGCCGCAATTATTCTTGACATGTTTTGAAACATGGGGCGCAATTGTTTCAAATCGCCACCACTCTACTTCCAACTCCAAGCGGCGAACCATCCGCCTACCAACGTCGCGCCTGCATACGCTCGAAAGTCCGCCGCACGAGGGGCGCCTTATAGAAGACCTACTCCAAGACATTCTCGGAAGCCAGGCAGAACTCGGCAATAGCCGCAATGAGTATGGCGGGCGGGACGACGGACACGAGGTGCACCCTGCGCGTGAGCAGGATTATGGCCAACGCCACGAGCATGAGGAGCCCCGCCATGAGCCAATGCATATGCTCCCAGCCCCAAACGTAGTTTTGCCCGCCGCTAAGCATTAACCGCGTGCCAACCGAAACCTTGCACTCCGCATATAAATATCCGGAGGGGGGGGGCAATACGCACACGGAAGAGGGGCGGGAAAAGCCTGACGCTTCCCCCGCCCCCCTGCTATATGTTCTACTACGGCGCGCCTAGTTCACTCGGAACTTGTCCACACCGTCCTTGATGAAGCCGACAATCTGGCGAGCCGCCGCGATTCCGGCGTTGATGTTCGCCTCGGCTGTCTGCGCCCCCATCTTTTTCGGGGTGGCGAAATAGCGCCCGGCAAACTTGGCGGCAAAGTCGGCGTCGGCATCGGGCTTGATGTCCGTCACGTAGCGGAGGTCCGGCCTCTCCTCCATGAGCCGCGCCAACCCGGCCTCGTCGATGACCTCCTTGCGGGCGGTGTTGAGCAGGAGGCCACCCTTGGGCATCTTGCCGACAAGGTCAAAGCCTATAGACCCCTTGGTCTCGGGTGTGGCCGGAATGTGGAGCGACACGAACTGGCATGTGGAGTAGAGCTCCTCGACCGACGCCACGGGCTTCACGCCAGCCGCCTCGATGACCTCCGCCGGGCAATAGGCGTCGAAAGCATAGACCTCCATGCCGAAGCCCTTGGCCACGCGAGCCACATTGCGACCGACATTGCCGAAAGCGTGGATTCCGAGCTTCTTCCCCATGAGTTCCGTCCCCGACGTGCCGTTGAAGAAGTTGCGCACGGCAAAGACCATGAGCCCAAGGGCAAGCTCGGCCACGGCATTGGCGTTCTGCCCCGGGGTGTTCATTGCCACAACGCCGCGGGCCGCGGCGGCGGCGAGGTCGATGTTGTCATAGCCGGCACCGGCGCGCACCACAATGCGCAGCTTCTTGGCTGCCCCGAGAACCTCTGCATCGACCTTGTCGGAACGTATGATGAGGGCATCCGCGTCGGCGACGGCTTCGAGAAGCTGCCTCTTCTCCGAATACTTCTCCAAGAGAGCCAGCTCGAAGCCGGCGGCCTCCAACTCTTTGCGTATGCCGTCGACGGCAACCTTGGCAAACGGTTTCTCCGTAGCCACAAGAACCTTTGTCATCTCTACTTCCTCTTCTGTTTTTTGTGATATAAAGGAAAGGCAACACCGCCTCCCGCAAGGCCAACCCTGCGGGAGAGACGATGTTCCAAAAACTCTTAAGCCTTAGTGGCTCTTCTCGAAAGACTTCATGACCTCAATAAGCGCATCGACACTCTCTTCGGGCAACGCATTGTAGGTCGAGGCGCGGAATCCGCCCACGGAGCGGTGACCCTTGATTCCGACCATCCCCGCGGCGGTGGCCGCGCTCAGGAAGTCCGCCTCCAGCTCCTTGTACTCCTCGTTCATGACGAAGCAGATGTTCATATAGGAGCGGTCGGCAGTATCGGTCACAGTGCCGCGGAAGAGCTTGTTGCGGTCAATCTCGTCGTAGAGCTTGAGAGCCTTGCGCTCGTTGCGCTTCTGCATCTCGCCGACGCCGCCCTGCCCCTTGAGCCAACGTAGCGTCTCTAGCGCGCCATAGACGGCTACCACAGGCGGCGTGTTGAACATCGAGCCCTTGTCGATGTGGGTCCGGTAGTCGAGCATTGTCGGGATATGGCGCTCGACCTTGCCGAGCGCGTCGACCTTGACAATGGCGAAAGTGAGACCGGCGGGAGCCAAGTTCTTCTGCGCTCCGCCGTAGATGATGTCGTACTTGGAGACGTCGATGGGGCGGCTGAAGATGTCGGAGGACATGTCTGCCACCATGGGCACGCCGACCACGGGGTCGGAATGCAGCTCGGTGCCGTAGATGGTGTTGTTTGTCGTGATGTGGAGATACTCGGCGTCGGCCGGCACTTTGCTCTCGAAGCCCTTGGGGATGAACGTGTAGTTGGCATCTTTCGACGACGCCACCTCGACGACCTCGCCAAAGGCCTTGGCCTCCTTGAGCGCCTTGTTGGCCCACGTGCCGGTGTTGAGATAGGCGGCCTTCTTGTTCAGCAGGTTGAACGGCACCATGCAGAACTGCAGGCTGGCCCCGCCCCCGACGAAGACAACTTCATAGCCCGCCGGGATGTCGAGCAACTCCTTGAAGAGGGCTTGCGCCTCGTCCATGACGGCCTGAAACTCCTTGCTCCTGTGCGATATTTCGAGAATCGAGAGTCCCGTCCCAGCGAAATCGAGCACCGCCTCGGCGGTCTTCTTGATGGTGTGCTGAGGCAATATGGATGGCCCGGCGTAGAAATTGTGCTTTTTCATTGTCCGTTTCGTGTTATATACCGTAAGTTTTGAGCGGGGGATGCGCAATGGTTTGCCACCTGCTCCCCTCTTCGGGTGCAAAAATAAAAATTAATCGGCTGCATATAACACCTGCGGCCGTTTTTGTCAGTCGTTGACAAATTCGCCGGCGACATCCTTGCGCAGCCCCTCCTTGGCCCTCTCGACATAGAAAGAGCAGGTATTGCGCCCCGCCTCGATGAACTCAGCCGAGAACTCCAGCGGGGTGGCATCGGGCGCAATGGACTTGCGGGTGTCGCCCAAAGTCTTGATTACCTCCTCCTTGGCCCTCAGCACCCTGCTCCACGACGCTTGCGAGACGTATATCTGCATGGCCACATTGTGCTCGAACTCCATTCGCACCCTGTTAACCATGGCGAGGTAGAGCTCCTTGGCCGTCGCCACCCCCACCTGCTCGCTCACCGCCATCTCGTCGGGGGAGATGCGGTTGAGGTAGAGCGCCAGCCTCTCGTAGGCCTGCAGACGGTTTGGCATGACGTCGCTCATGGCCCTGACCCGGTAGTCGGCGGCCCTGCGCCTCTCGCCGTCGCGCAAGAAGAGAAACACTACAACCGCCATGGCCACAATGAAAGCCAGGGCAAGAAGAAAAGAATACACATCCATGTTGGTAACGCTTCTTGAATTATCGCGCCAAAGGTAGCAAAAAAGGAGTGGGCGAAAAGCCCCTCGGCGAAAAGCAAAAGTTTACATTAAATAGAGATTATTGCTATATTTGCCCCTGCCGAGGGGTCGGAAGTCCGAGAAGACCATCGGATTGTTCATTTAAACATTTATTCCTAAAACATATGCAAGCAGCAGGACTCAAGGGCGCACTAGCCAGTGGCGACGCCCTGCGCCACCTCTACGGCGACGACGCTGTCGTCTTGGAGGCACAAAAGGAGAGATACTCCGAGACGATAGACGCTTTCGTCGCCTCCTACGGCGACAAGGAGCTGTCGGTCTTCAGCTCGCCGGGCCGCACCGAGATTGGCGGCAACCACACCGACCACAACCACGGCCGCGTCTTGGCCGGCGCGGTCAACATGGACAACGTGGCCGTGGCGGCCATCAACGGCACGGACACTGTCCGCATACTCTCGACAGGCTACCCCCAATTTGAGGTGGACTTGACGAACCTCTCGCCCGACACCAACGAGTATGGCACCTCCACCTCGCTTGTCCGCGGCGTATGCTCCCGCATGAAAGAGCTGGGCTTCGCCATAGGCGGCTTCGACGCCGTGATTGACAGCGGCGTGCCCAAGGGCTCGGGGCTGAGCTCGTCGGCATCGTTCGAGGTGCTTGTCGGCGCGGTGGTGAGCCACCTATTCAACAGCGGGCGTCTCGACGCCGTGCTCAACGCCCAGATTGGCCAATATGCCGAGAACGTGTTCTTCGGCAAGCCCTGCGGCCTGATGGACCAGACGGCCTGCTCCGTGGGCGGCCTCGTGACCATCGACTTCGCCGACCCGGCGAACCCCGTTGTCAAGAAAGTCGACTTCGACTTCACCAAGACCGGCTACTCGCTCGTCATCACCGACACGGGCGGGAACCACGCCGACCTGACCAACGACTACGCCTCCGTGCCGGCCGACATGAAGGGTGTGGCGTCCAAGCTAGGCAAGAGCGTCCTCCGGGAGCTGACGATGGAGCAAGTTGTCGAGGCCGTCCCGGCTTTGCGCGAGCAGGGCATCAGCGACCGCGCCATATTGCGCGCCATCCACTTCGAGAAAGACAACGCCCGCGTGGCGGAGCAGGTCGCCGACCTGGAGCGAGGCGACTTCCGCTCGTTCCTGGCCAAGGTGTGCGAATCGGGGCGCAGCTCGTTCATGTACAACCAGAATGTCTACACGACGGCCAACGTTGCGGAGCAAGGCGTCTCGCTGGCTTTGGCGCTGAGCGACATCGTTCTCGGCGGCGAGGGCGCATGGCGCGTCCACGGCGGCGGCTTCGCCGGCACGGTGCAGGCTTTCGTCCCAAACACCCTAGTGGACAGGTATGTGCAGACCCTCGAGCACACGTTCGGCGAGGGCAAGTGCCACAAGCTGTTCATACGTCCGCAGGGCGCGATAAAGGTCAAAATATAGCGCGTCCCCACCCCCGGTGGGACAAAATTTAGCCGAACATAGAACAATTATTAGTTTCTTGCGCCAATCCGGGCCAAGCCCGCCCGAGTGCCGCAAGAATCGCGAACAGCAAAAAAAAATGACACAGAAGAAAAACGGAAACGTGCTGGCCATCGTGACGATGATGTTCATCTACGCCATGATTTCGTTCGTCACGAACCTGGCGGCCCCGACCAGCAACATATGGAAAGCCCAAGACTTCATCAACGGCAGCAACATGCTGGGGATGCTTGGCAACATGATGAACTTCCTGGCCTACCTCTTCATGGGCATCCCCGCCGGCCAGATGCTCTCGCGCATCGGCTACAAGCGGACGGCCCTTGTCGGCATTGGCGTGGGCTTCTTCGGGATGCTCGTCCAATACCTGAGCGGCTACGCCGACGGCATGGCCGGCTTCATCGTCTACCTGCTCGGCGCCCTCATCTCCGGGTTCTGCGTATGCATGCTCAACACTGTCGTCAACCCGATGCTCAACCTGCTCGGCGGCGGCGGCAACCGCGGCAACCAACTCAACATGCTCGGCGGCACGCTCAACTCGCTCGCCGGGACCCTCACGCCGATGCTCGTCGGCGCCCTCGTCGGCCAGGTGACCAAAGAGACCAGCATAAGCGACATCGCCCCGGTGATGTTCATCGCCATGGGCGTCTTCGCCGCCGCCTTTGTCATCCTCTCGTTCCTGCCCATACGCAACCCGGAGCAGGGGAGCAGCGACGCCAACACCGTCTTCGAGCATTCCGTGTGGAACTTCCGCCACTTCACCCTCGGCGTCGTGGGCATCTTCCTCTACGTCGGCATCGAGATAGGCATCCCGGGGACCCTCAACAACTACCTTGCCGACACCACCGACGCCGGCGCCGGGCTACTGAAAGACGCCGCCCGCATTGGCGGCTTCGTGGCGGGGACGTACTGGTTCCTCATGCTCGTCGGCCGTCTCCTCTCGGTCACCATTGCCGGCGTCGTCTCCAGCCGCGTGCTTATGTCGGTGGCCAGCTCGGCGGCTGCAATCCTGATGCTTTGCGCCATGGCGATAGGCAAGGATGTGACGACGTCGATGCCCGTCTTCGCCGACGGCGGCTTCAACATGGTGACTGTGCCTCTCAGCGCCTTGCTTCTCGTCTTGTGCGGCCTCTTCACCTCCGTCATGTGGACCAGCATCTTCAACCTCGCCACGGAGGGCCTGGGCAAGTATACGGCCAAGGCCTCGGGCCTGTTCATGATGATGGTCGTCGGCGGCGGCGTGTTGCCTCTGATTCAGAACGGCATAGCCGACAGCGTGGGCTACATTGTCAGCTACGTCGTCCCAATCGTCGCCGTCCTCTACCTGCTGTGGTACTCGCTTGTCGGTAGCAAGAACGTCAACACCGACATCAAGATTGACTGACGACGAGGTGTGGCCTCTGACCCGCGCCAAACGACAGCAAAAATCAACCCCTGCCGCACACACACGCGGCAGGGGTTTGTTTTCGCAACAATATGTCATAAATTTGCGCCCGAAACGCAGAAACCAAATTAGCAACATATGAGCCAGATTTCAGACCGCATACTCTCGATGTCGGAGTCCGCCACGTTGGCAATGTCGCAGAAGAGCCGCGAGCTCCAGGCGCAGGGCCTGGACATCATAAACCTCTCGGTAGGCGAGCCGGACTTCAACACCCCCGAACACATCAAGGCCGCCGCAATAAAGGCCATCGAGGCCAACCAGACGCACTACCCCCCCGTGCCGGGCTACCCGGAGCTTCGCAAGGCCATAGTGACCCGCATGAAGAGCTGGCTGGGCCTGGACTACGACGTCAACCAGGTAATTGTCTCGGCCGGCGGCAAGCACAGCCTCGTCAACATCGTCTTGTCTGTCATAAACAAGGGCGACGAGGTAATCCTGCCGGCGCCCTACTGGGTCACCTATACCGAGCAGGTGGTCCTGGCCGAGGGCAAGAGCGTGATCGTCCCCACGGGCATCGAGCACGACTTCAAGATGTTGCCGGAGCAACTCGAGGCGGCCATCACGCCCAAGACCCGGATGCTGATTCTCTGCTCGCCCTCGAACCCCACGGGGAGCATGTATACCAAGGAGGAGCTTGAGGCCCTTGCCGCCGTGCTTCGCAAGCATCCGCAAGTCCTCGTCTTGAGCGACGAGATATACGACATGATCTCGTATGGCCAGAAGCACTACTCCATGGCCCAGATGGAGGGGATGCAGGAGCGCACAATCGTCGCCAACGGGATGTCCAAGGGCTATGCCATGACGGGTTGGCGCATGGGCTACGTGTGCGCCCCCCCCGACATAGCCAAGGCCGTAAACAAGCTTCAGGGCCAAATGACGTCGGGCATATGCACCATAACGCAGGCCGCATCGATTGCCGGCCTGACTGGCGGCGACGAGAGTTCGCGCGCCATGACGGCGGAGTTCAAGCGCCGCCGCGACATCGTCTACGACCTCTTGACGAAGATTCCGGGGCTGAAAGTCAACCTGCCCGCCGGCGCATTCTACTTCTTCCCCAACGTCGAGAGCTATCTAGGCAAGAAGACCGAGGACGGCACGACGATAGCCACCTCTGGCGACCTCGCCATGTACCTGCTCACGGCGGGCCACGTCGCCACCGTGGCGGGCTCGGCCTTTGGCGCCGAGGGCTACATACGCCTCTCCTACGCCACTAGCGAGGACAAGCTGCACGAGAGCATCCGCCGCATTGCCGAGGCCCTCGCCAAGCTCAGATAGGAGTTTTTCGCTCGAAGAGAGACGCCCCAAAGTCCGCTTGCTGGCTTTGGGGCGTCTTTTTTACATATTGACTGGACTCATATCTAAAAACGGACACACGAATCCTGCGTCCCTCCCCCTGGTCACGACAAGGAACCAGGCAATGCGACGAACCGGCACAAACAAGGGGAAGCCCCCCCCGCGGCCTATCGCCCCAACGATTCGAGCAACGGCCTGGTTTTGGGGTCGCTAGGCCGCGGGGCGTCGATGTCGTAGAGATTGCCCGATGGGTCGTAGAGCAAGAAACGTGGGATTGAAGCAATGTTGAGACTGCGCATGAGCTGCCCGTCGCTACTGAGAAGCTGGTTGCCATGCAGGCCGAGCTGGGCGCTCTTGCGCTTCCATGCCTCGACGTTCGTATCGGCAGAAATTGAGACGAACGTGACCCGCCCCGCCAAATCCTGCTCCAACTGCTTGATGTATGGAATCTCCTTGATGCAGGGCGCGCACCACGACGCCCACACGTCGACGTATACAAACTTGCCAAGGAATGTGCCGAAGCTGACCTCCTTTCCGTTGACGTCCAGCAGCTTGACGTTTGGGAAAGGGCGTCCCACGATGGCATGGCGCTTTGCCTCGAATTCGGCCAGGAAACTTTTGTCGATGCCGTACTTGGCCGTGAGGACGCACAACCTCTCCAGCCCCGTGTCGAAATTCTTGTCGTAGTCGAAGCCCGCCAGCCATTGCCTAAGCAACGACTGCCGCACCCTCTGCCTCAGCCCCTCGTCTTTGACCAGCGCGTCAAGCTCCTCAAACTGCTCCTCCAACCGTTTTTGCGTCAAAGCCGCCAAGACCACCGACGTCGCCCCATAGAAGAGTTGAGACATGGGGTTGTCCACCGTCGGGAGCAGCTTTGCGGCCTCGGCACTGCGCTCCAGCCCGATGTCGGACAAAGAACGCCCGGAGGCATATTTCATGCCCCCCATGGCCTCGAAGACCAACGTGGCACCCCACAGCCGGATATACTCCCCTGCCGCCTCGGACGGACGAATTGCGCCGACAACGCTGTCGGCAAGCTGCATATACACCCAGGGGAAAGAGCGCAACTGCGCGTCGTTCATCTTTTTGCCCTCCATCCAAAAGCCCTTGGCGAGCTCGGCATACCTGCCGTAGAACGTCCCCAACGCCCTGTCGTCGTCGCCAGGCGCGGCCAGGCGCACCCCGGCGCTGTCCACCACAATGGGCAGGTCGTGAACGCCGGCGCCGTCCGCCAACACTATGGGAACCATGTGCTGCCGCAGGTTGTGGACCGAGACAATGTTGTAGAACCGGAACTCCGAGGCCCGGCAAGCGGCAGAATAACGTCCGTCGGCAAACACAAAGGAGTCTGGCGCGGCGTTCCGCGCCCCTGCCTCCATGATGTAGACCCTCATGCCCTCCGGCACGACACCCTCCACGCGTCCGCCTATCGTGACCGTCTGCGCCGCAACGGGGGTGGCGCAGAGTATGGCGGCAAGACGAGCAAAGAAGAGCTTTCTCATATGTCGCTATTGTACACTAGGTTTATAGAGAATTGAGCCGACCCTCCCCGTGCAGTCGCGCCATGCCTGTTTTGGCACCACGGAGGCGGAGTTGTCGGTTCGGACATCGGCGCACGAGTAGACGTAGAAACTGCCGCGCCCCCGCGCCTCGCTATATGTGGCGACGAGCAGCTCGTCTGTGGACAGGCGCACCTCCATGCATGTGACTGCCTCGCCCTCGTCGAACGCTATGGCGGGCTGGTCGAGAGTGGGCAGCGCAAAATCGTTGCCAGGCAGATAGACAAAGACCTTGTTGCCGATGTGGTAGAACATTCGCGACTGGGTCTGCGACATATGCATACGCGCGCCACGCATGGGCAGAGCGACATTGGCGGCACGCGCAATGCTCCGTTTGGAGAAGTCGGTCTTCCTCATGTATCTGTTCGACGCCGTATTGGACCACAGGAACACACTGTCGGAAGTCGCCGAGATGACGTACGACGGATTGGAGTATCCCTGCGTGAGGCCTGCAAAAGCCGTGACGAGACGGTGCCCCGCCCCGAGCATGTCTGTGGTGCTTGGGAAATTTGTCCCATAGGAACTCTGGCCATAGGCGTTGAACATTGCCGCGCGACGGTTCGTGTAGTCGAGGAAATAGTCAACAACCGACTCGCGCTGAAAACCGTGGTTGCTATACGTCTTGCTCGGCACAATGCCCTCGGGCTTGTTGTCGACAAAATATTGGTACTCGAAAGGGAACTGGTTCGTGATGTTGAGATGCACGAAACGCTTCGAGATGGTGTCGTAGACATATGGGGTCTGGCTTGCGGCATAGAAATTTGTCGCCGAGAACCCGGAGTAGACCTCTTCGTAGTCCACCGTCGAGATGATGGTGAACTCGTTGGGATCGAGGAAGTAGCACAGCCTCTTGGTCGACACGAGCAGCCTGGTGACAGAGACCGGATAGTTGGCTTGGGCAATCACCGCCCCTAGAAGCCCGTCTTCTTCGGCGGCGTCGTTCATTCGCTCCATGGCGTTCTCCATCACCACAGGCCCGCTCCCGGCCTCAATCTCCTCTGCTGTCAAAATCTTGACGAAAGTCAAGTTCCCGCCGCCGTCGGCGTTGACAGCCGAGAGCAGGTATCCCTCCTCGAACGTACGGTTCATGTTAACCTGGTAGTCGGCGGCCCGCCCCACCGCCCCGTCGGTCACCGTCAGGTGGGCGTAGTACGACCCTCCGGAACTGAAACGGTGGCGCAACGTCGGGCCGTTCCCGGCATCTTGAAGCTCACCCTTGACCCCATTGGCGTAGGTCCCGACTTGCCACCTGTACGTCAGCGCACCGGAGCCGGAATATGTCACCGAGGGGCTGAGAACAGCCTCTTGGCCAAGGTAGAAGTTGAATTGCGGCATGACTTCGACCCCGCCGCCCTCGACGGCGAGCGTCGGCAGGACAACGGAGGCGTCGAGGCTGTCGTCGGTGATGCACGACGACAGGGGCAAGAGTGACACCATGGCCGCCACGGCATATTGTCTGCTATTCATCGTCTGATTTTGTGTTTAAATTTAGAGTGTCTAGTAGTTGACGCGAGGACGCCCGTGCGGCCATGTCACGTGGTCGTGCGTGTCGTCGTACATGGGTATGAGTACATAGCGCGTCAGGAAAGCGTCGTACCTCGTCAGCGGCCCCTGATTGTCGGTGGCGTTGACAAAATAGTCGCCATAGCGCTCGACAATTTCGCGGAAGAGCTCGCCGTTGGCCTCCGGCGCCAGACGGTAGAAGTATTCAAAGAAGAGCTGCGCATTCTCGAAAGTGTAGGTTGGCAGCGACGCCCAACTGAGCCACCAAGAGGGCGACACGGCAGGCCGGATGTCGCTATAGTAAATGTCGAAAGCCCGCCTCCCCGTGGGCCGCAGGTCGTTGTTGGCCACAATCTCGATTCTCAGACGCTTCGACGCGGACTGAATCTCGGGGTCGCCGTCGCGCAGCAGGGCCACCTTGACAGTGTCGGCAATGGCATTGGCCGCCAGCTCATGACGCTCGACTACGAAGTTGACCCCCTCGGTCATTGAAGTGGAGTCGGCCACGACCCGCAAGGCAATGGCGCGGCTCTCGCCGCGAGGCATCCCCATGAGAGCCACGGGGATGTCCACGACGTGACGGCGCGTGGTCTCGAACCCGAAGTTGTAGGTGACGACCGAGTCGGCCTCCTCGCTGCTGTTGACGTAGTTGAAGAACACCGAGTCGGCCTGGTTCGTATCGTAGAGCAGGTAGTCCTCGTCGCACGCCGCGAGAGCCAACACGGCGGCGACGGAAAGTGTCGTTGAACGTATAATCTTCATCGCTTTGCGCTTGTTTCTCAGTTACGATATGCTATCTCGTCTTGGGGGATTGGGATGGTGTATACACTCTCGCTTGCGGGAACCGTGCGGTTCTCGCGGTTTGAGACGATGTCCATGTTGCGCCGCTTCATGTTGTACCACACCTGCCCCTCGCCAAACATCTCCTTGTGATACTCCTCGAAGATTATGTCGTGCGTCAGCCCCTGCTCTTGCCGGCGCGCGGGGAGCCCCCTCGATGCAGTCTCGGCGTTGTAGAGCGTCAGCGCCGCTGCCGGGTCGCTGTCGAGCAGGGCGTCGGCGGCAATGAGGTATAGCTCGGAGACGTGGAGCATATTAATCCCCGACAGACGGTCGCTCCAACCGGCCGGGATACTGGTGCCGCCGTCGAGGGTATGGTAGTCGCACACCTTGAGGAAACGCGCATAGCTCGTGCCCAGACGAAACCACTGTAGACGATAGTCCTGCACAGTGCTCTCGACGTTGCGGCTATAGACAGTCTGATAGGGTTGCGGCGTTGTCGCGCCGGAGGTGCTGGTGTATGGGTCGTAACTGTAGAAGGATTGGAAATTGTAGAGGTAGGACTGCGCCGTCTCGTTGTATGTCGTCGAGCTTAGCCCCCACAGTGTCTCCTTGTCGGAGAGCTTGCCGGCGAAGAGGTCGGGGACCTCACTAGGCTCCGCCAACGGGAATTTGCCGCTGTCTATGACCATTCGGGCGTAGCGCGCCGCCTCGGCCATATTTCCCATCGTCCAGTGGACTTTGGCAAGTATGCCCAACACGGCGTAATAGTTGGCGTGCTCCTCTTGGTAGCGCTGGAATTTGTAGTAGTGCGAATTGTCGCGCGGGTAGGCAACGACGTCCGCCGCCTCGCGCAAGAGCCGCTCGGCCTCGCCAAGGTCTGCCAATATGAGGCGGAACGTCCTCCCGACGGTGTTGAAGTCGTTCATGATTGGCACATAGGCCGTCGGATATGGGATTCCCCTCCTTGTCGTGTCGGTGGAGCAGAAGAGGCGCAGGAGGTCGAAGTGGAGGTAGGCCCTGACGGCAAGCATCTCGCCGCGGTATATGTTGCGCAACGGCAAACCGCCTCCTCTTCTCTCGATGTTCGTGAGGATGTTGTTGGCGTAGCCGATGACCTGATAGGCGTTGCTCCATATGTATGCGAAACGCGTGCGCAGGTCGTTGTTCTCCTCGAACCGGAACGAGGCGAGTGCGTTCATCTCGGTGGTGTTGACCGAGAGGTCTTGCGCCATGACGTCCGTCACGCCCCAGAGGAGATTCCGGCCGTAGAGCGCATTGGAGGCCATGGAGCCGTAGACACCATAGATGGCCGCCTCGAAGCCGTCGGCATTGCTGAATAGGTCCCGCTCCACCTTTTCGGACTTGGGCCGGACGTCGAGAAAGTCATCGCACGAAGTGAGCAACGGCAGGACTGCCGTCAAAGTCGCTATGACAGATATGTTGCTTTTCATTTGGTCTCCCCCCCCTTTTAGAATGTGACACTTGCCGTCAGACTGAAGCTGCGGCTGAACGGATAGCTCGTCCCCCGCTCGTAGCGCGCCGCCGTGACGCGGAACAGCTCCTCCGTGCTGAGCCCGACGTAGAACTTCTGCATCTTGAGCCTCCTCAACAGGTCGGGCTTGAACTCATACTGCACGTAGGCCGACGAGAGAACCAGCTCGTTGTCTTTCTCGACGAAGCGGCTGCTGTAAGTGTAGCTGCTGCTGGCCTCGGTCGAGATGTCAATATATGGAACGACGTCGCCCGGCCGCCTCCAACGCCCCTCGAAGGCACGGATGTCGGCATTGTAGCGCGGATTGATACGTTCGACCTTCTGAACCCTGGTGCTGTTGTACATCTCGCCACCGAATCGGTAGGAGAAACTGACGCTCAGCGAGAGTTGCCTCCAACGCAACAGCGTGGCAAACGAGCCTTGGAGGGCCGGGTTGGCATCTCCACACGGCACCTGGTCGCGGCTGTCGTAGTCGTAGGTATAGCCGCCGTCGGCCTTGATGAAAACCTCCCGCCCGGAGGCCGGGTCGATGCCCGCGGAACGTACGGCATAGATGGCCGTCGGGCTCTCCCCCTCCCGATATTGCACAAGTGGCGAGACGGAGGTCGTGCTACTGGCGTTGGACTCGTTGCGCCGCCTCAGCGCGTCGGAGATGTTGTTGATTGTCGTCTTGCTGTGCAAACCGTTGGCGGACAGATTCCACTCCCAGTCTCCTTTTTGAATTATCTTGCCCCAGACGGAGAACTCCATCCCCCGGCTTGTCTGCGAGCCGACATTGGCCTTGACCGACGTGGCGCCCGACGACGGCGGCAGGGAGCGGTCGATAAGCATATCGGTGGTGTTCTCGGCATAATAGTCGAAATTGACGTTCAGCCTGTTTCGCAAGAAAGTCGAGACCAACCCGATGTTGAATTTTTTCGTTGTCTGCCATTTGAGGTCGGGATTGGCCATCGTGCGCGGCACGGCCCCCACCCCCGTGACCCCGGCCAAATTGCCGTCGTACTGATAGGTCGTCACAGCCTGAAAGGCGTCGAACTTAACGCTCCCCGTGTAGCCATAGCTGCCGCGCAGCCGCAAGACGTCCGCCACGCCAAGCGTCTTGACAAACTCCTCGTTGTGGAGGTTCCACCCTGCGCCGACAGACCAGAACGGGGCCCACCTCTGGTCGGCGCCGAACTTCGAGCTGCCCGAAAGTCGGTAGCTGCCGTCGACCACATAGCGGTTGCGCCACATGAAGTTGGCGGCCACGAAAGCACCGACGCTCGTCGAGAGGCTCTCTGAGCCAGACGGCTGACCGTTCTGCGGATATGCCGTGGCGTAGGCTATGTCGCTCTGATTGTCGTTGAGGAAGCCCGTGCCTGTGAGACTGCTCGATATGGCGTCCTGCTTCTTAATCTCGCCGCCAAGATTGAGCGTGGCCATGGTCGCCTCGTCGTCGTTGAAGCTGTGGATGTAGTTGCCGACGAACTTGCCGCCATATTGGTTGCTCTCGGAGTTGCCGACGGTGTAGCTGCCCCGTTGCGAGATGACCGTGGCGGAAGTGTATTGGTTCGATTCGGGCGACACGTAGCGGTCGGTCTTTCCCCGGCTCGTGACGTAGCTGCCTTGCACCGTGACGTAGAGGTTTGGCATGAAGTTGTATCGGACGTCGAGCGAGACTGTCTGACTGCGCGAATCGGAGCGGTCGAAGCTCGACAGCGACGCCTCGTAGAGAGGGTTGTTTCGCGACCAGCTCAGCTGCCGGCGCAGGTTGCCCCGCTCGTCATATGGCGAGTCGTAGGGGTTGCAGAGCAGGTATTCCGAGAAAGTCCCATACTTCGAGTTCTTCTGGTTGAGCTGCTCGTGCTGGGCCCGGAGTGTCAGAACGAGCTTGTCGACGGCCGTGTAGCTGAGGTAGACATTCATGCCGTAGCGCTCGCGCTGGTCGTCTTTCATGACGCCCTGGACATCGGAGTAGTTGCCGGTAATGTTGTAGTCCAACCCTGAGCCGCGGCCGGATATGGACAGCGAATGCGCGTGGGAGAAGCTGTTGCGGATGGGCTTTGTCTTCCAATCGGTGTCCACCCCGCTGGAGACCAGGGCGAGGCGCTCGTAGTACGCGTTGTCGAGGCTTCCGTCGTTGGTGGAGTAGAGGCCCGCAAGCCGCTCGAGCTCCAGCTTCTGCCTGGCGTTCATGAGGTTGTAGCTGCTGAGGTCGGCAAAGCTGAAGCTGGGCGTCACCGTGTATCGGATTCGGAGAGCCGACTGGCTGACTCTCTTGCGCTGGATTACGATGACCCCGTTTGCGGCATTCTCTCCATAGAGGGCGGTCGCCGAAGCGTCTTTGAGGATGTCGACACGCTCGATGTCGTTGATGTCGATGTCGTAGAGGGCCTGCAGGTCTTGCTCCACCCCGTCGATGACAATGAGCGGCGCATTGAGGCCCACCTCGTTGTTCGTGGCTAGGCTCGTCGTTGAGCGAATGACCAGGTCGGGGACTCGGTTTGGGTTGCTCCCCGCCGCATTGTCGGGCGGCGTGCTGAGCGAGGGGTCGAGCTGCGCCAAGCTCTGAAGAATGCTTGTCGGCGAGATGCTCAGCAACTCGTCGCCAGTGACGGTCGTGGCCACACCGGTGAAAGTCTGCCTGTTGCGCGAGAAGAATCCGTTTACGACGACCTCGCTAATCTGCGCATCGTCGGACGACATCTCGATGAGCATATTGCCCGGCACGGCCTTGACGGTCTTTGTCGCCATGCCGACAAAGCTCACCTGAATCTCGCGCCCGTCGGGCGCCACGTTGTGGACCGCGAACTGCCCATAGATGTCGGTTACGGCCACAGTCTGCCCGCCCATGGCAATGTAGGCCCCGGCCAGCGGCTCGCCCTTGTCGTCGACAACGGTGCCCGTTATGGAGTTCTGCTGTTGTCGCTGCTGCGTCTGCCGGCCCGGAGACACCCATAGTGCCGTCGGGGTAAGAAGCGACAGTGCTATTGCGCTAATCAAGATGTTTTTAGGGTGCATTTTGGGTTCAAAGTCCTTGGTTTGGTGCAAAACAGTCTGTTCGCCGTGTGTGTGTTTGATTGGACACGATGCGCGAGAGCGAGGCCGCCACATATCCTTGTCGGCATGACGGCGTGGTGAGAGGCAGTGTTTGATTTTCAAATGTACACAAAACAGATATAAAACACAAGAGAAATGCCCAATATAATAGACTTGCAAAACAATAGAGTAGAAAGAACCAAAACAAACAGCAGTCAAAAAGAACACCCGCGCGAAGCGTCCCACGGACACGAACCAAGCCACGCAAAAAAAAGGGGATGCGCATAAGTGCGCATCCCCATATGGCTTCCGACCGCCAAGAGGCATGGGTCAGTCGGCCCCAATGTCCATACTTATCGGCGTCCCACTAGAGGCGTCGGGCTGCGCCACACCCATGAAAGAGCATATCGTAGGCGCCACGTCCGCCATGCTGTGCCGCTCGTATATCGTTGAGCGCTGGACCCTCCACCCATAGAAGACCAGCGGCACAAACTCCGCCCCCCACAGCTGCGCCTGGCGCGAACCGTCGTCAAGCTCCTCGGCCCACCCTGGCTCGAGGTGCACCAAGATGTCGCCCGAGCGTTTGGGATGGTAGTTGCGCCTCATTGCCTCGACCACAGGCGACGCCGCGGCGATAGACGACAGGCTCTTAGCCGGATAGGCCCCGCCAATCCCCTTGACCTGCAAGAGGAACTGCGCCGACTGCTCCAGCAGTGTGTCGAAATTGACCTTGCGCTCGGCGGCGAGCTCAGCATCGAGATATATCGCCCCCGGCGCATGATTCTCGACCCAACGGGCCTGGCCATGAATTGCCATGAGGTAGAGGTTGAGCAGCGCCGAGGCCTTGGCAAGACTGACGCACCCCCTGTCGGACCACGCCGGCGAGCTTGTGGCCGCCACGTCGAGCGAGCCGCTGGCGGCGGTGAAGACAACGAGCGTATTGTTCATCCCGACAGTGCTGTCGATGAGCTGCAGGAGCGACGCCACATTGTCGTCGAGCCCCAACAGCATGTCCTCCGTCTCGGGGTCGAGAGGCTGGCGCTTGCAGCCCAGTGCGGGCATGGCCGTGAACTGGACCGTGAGGACGTCGGGGATGTCGTCTTGCCCCAACCCCTCGTAGGCTATGGCGGCGGCGGCGATGTCGCGGATAAGGTCGTTCCCATAGGGCGAGCCGCAGACGGCGGAGAAGCGCAACGCCGGGTCGGAGGGCTTGTCGAGCGGGTAGAAAAACGGCGATGACGCGGCCTGGGGGAAGAAGCGCGACTGATGATATTCCGTTATGTCCTTGCGCGGCGCCCATGTCTTTGAGCGGTAGAGCGCGGGAATCCTCTTGTCGTTGAAATCGTCCACCCACCGCAGCGTAGCGGAGTCGGCCACATTGACCATCCGCACCATCCCGCTTCGCCCATCGAGCCACACAAACGGCTCGCCCAAAGAGCCGCCCCCCGACGACCAGATGAGCATCTGCGGGTCGAGCCCCACCGAGAAGACCTTGGCCTTGTCGTTGTATATCTTGCGGACCTGGTTGGCAATGGTCCCGCAGAGCAGCGCGCCGGTCTGCGGGACGGCCAAAGTGTCGAAACGCCCCGATGGCGGCACCTGGCCATAGATGGCGTCGACGGCCCGGCCGGTGAAGCTGTCAATCCAACGCCGCCCGACAATGCCGTGGGATGCCGCCGGCGCGCCGGTGAAGAGCGTGGCGAGGTTCTTGCCCGCGAAGCCGCCCCCGGCGTCATAATACGCGTCGGTGAGCCGCGCCCCCTGCCCGTAGATGCGGTTGAACCCCTTGGGCCCGCACTGGTTACGGACAATCTCCATCTGCTGCTCGTTGAGATTGTCCACAACGACGACCAGCACCAGACGCGGATGCTCCGGGCAGAGGCTGGCGTTCTGCTGCGCCGACAAAGGCGCAAGGGGCAACGCCATGAGGGCCGCCCCAAAGACTGCGCTAGGGAATAGTCTCATCTTGTGAAAGCTAACATTGGGAAGCGGCGCAACCAAGAACCTGCTCCGCATGCGCCACCAATTCGGGCGACGGCTGGGGGACGCCCTCCAACGTGTATGGGATGCCCAGCTTCTCATATTTGAACCGGGCCATGGAGTGATAGGGCAAGACCTCAATCTTGCGCAAATGGGCGAGCGAGTCCGCAAGCCGCCTTATGGAGAGGAGGTTCTCGTCGGAGTCCGTCCAGCCCGGCACCAGGACGTGGCGAATCCATATGTCCACCCCCAGCGCGTCAATCCTCCTGGCGCACTCCATTATGCTCTTGTTGTCCTTGCCTGTCAGACTGCGGTGGCGCTCTCCGTCGGCGTGCTTGATGTCGAGGATCGCCGTGTCGGTGACCGCCATGAGGCGCGCGAACTTCTCGTCGAACTCTCCCCCGGCCACATAGGGCTGCCCCGACGTGTCGAGGCATGTCGAGATTCCTCGCCGCCAGGCCTCGACGAAGAGCTCCAGCAGGAAATCGATTTGCAGTAGCGGCTCGCCGCCACTGACCGTTATCCCGCCGCGCGTGCGCCCCTTGTCGCCCACCTCGCCCCAATAGGAGCGGAAACGCTCGGCCCTGTCGAGAATCTCGCCGACCTCCATAGCCCTGGCGGCCTCTGCGGCGTGCGCCCACGTGTCGGGGTTGTGGCAATATCGGCACCGCATATCGCACCCCTGCGTGAAAATGATGAACCTGATGCCCGGCCCGTCGACCGAGCCGAAAGTCTCGGTGGAGTGAATAAGCCCTTTCATGCCGCTAATATAGTAAAAAGGCTGGCAGAGGCCGATCCGCCTCTAGCCAGCCTAGCGAAAAACATCAACCTAGAGTCCCGCGCGACGCATCAGAGCTGCTCGTGAGCCTGGCGCGCAATGACGTCGAGCTGCTGCTCGCGCGTCAAGTCGATGAACTTGACGGCGTAGCCCGAGACGCGGATTGTGAAGTTGGCGTACTCCTCCTTTTCGGGGTGCTCCATGGCGTCTTTGAGCTTCTCGACTCCGAAGACGTTGACATTGAGGTGGTGCGCCCCGCGGTTGAAGTATCCGTCCATGACACCGACAAGGGTTTCGGCTCGCTCGTCGTCGTTGTGGCCAAGGGCGCCGGGGCATATTGTCTGCGTGTTCGAGATGCCGTCGAGAGCATACTCGTAGGGCAGCTTGGCGACAGAGTTGAGCGACGCGAGAAGCCCGTTCTTCTCTGCCCCGTAGGACGGGTTGGCCCCGGGTGAGAGCGGCGTGCCGGCGCGGCGTCCGTCGGGCAAGTTGTTGGTATACTTGCCGTAGACGACATTGGACGTGATGGTGAGGATGGACGTTGTCGGCTCGCTGTTCCGGTAGGTGCGGTATTTCTTCACCTTGCCGAGGAAAGTCTTGAGCAGCCAGACCGCAATCTCGTCGGCGCGGTCGTCGTCGTTGCCGTAGCGCGGGAAGTCGCCCTCGGTCTTGAAGTCTACGGGGAACCCCGTCTCGTCGCGGATTATGGTGACCTTGGCGTACTTCATGGCGCTTATGGAGTCCACGACATGGCTGAAGCCCGCGATGCCGGTGGCGAAAGTGCGGCGCACGTCGGTATCGATGAGGGCCATCTCTGCGGCCTCATAGAAATACTTGTCGTGCATGTAGTGAATGAGGTTGAGCGTCTTGACGTAGATTCCCGCGAGCCAGTCCATCATGACGTCGAAGCGCGGCATGAACTCCTCGTAGGAGAGCGTGTCGCCCACGATGGGCCGCATCTCGGGCCCGCACTGCTCGCGGCTCTTGGCATCCTCTCCGCCGTTGATGGCATAGAGGAGGCACTTGGCCAGGTTGGCCCGCGCGCCGAAGAACTGCATCTCCTTGCCGGTCTGAGTGGCCGAGACGCAGCAGCAGATGCTGTAGTCGTCGCCCCAGACGGGCCTCATGACGTCGTCGTTCTCATATTGTATGCTGCTCGTCTTGACCGAGATCATGGCGGCGAACCTCTTGAAGTTCTTCGGCAGACGGCTACTGTACAGCACCGTGAGGTTCGGCTCGGGCGACGGCCCCATGTTGACGAGCGTCTGCAAGAAACGGAAGTCGTTCTTCGTCACCATCGAACGTCCGTCCTGGCCAATTCCCGCCACCTCGAGAGTGGCCCAAACGGGGTCTCCGCTGAAGAGCTGGTTGTAGCTCGGGATGCGCGCGAACTTGACCATGCGGAACTTCATGACCATGTGGTCCACGAGCTCTTGCGCCTGCTCCTCGGAGAGCGTCCCGTCGGCAATGTCGCGCGAGATGTAGATGTCGAGGAAGGTCGAGACGCGGCCCACCGACATGGCGGCGCCGTTCTGCGTCTTGACGGCTGCGAGGTAGCCGAAGTAGAGCCACTGGAACGCCTCGCGCGCATTCTTGGCGGGGGCCGAGATGTCGTAGCCGTATATTTCCGCCATCTCCTTCATCCCCTTGAGGGCCTTGATTTGCATGGCGACCTCCTCGCGGAGGCGTATGACCTCGTCGGTCATGCCGTCGTCGCCGATGTATGCCATGTCGTGCCGCTTCTGCTCGATGAGGAAGTCGATGCCGTAGAGCGCCACTCGGCGATAGTCGCCCACAATGCGCCCGCGGCCGTATGTGTCGGGCAGACCCGTGAGGATGTGGTTGTGGCGGACGGTCTTCATCTCCGGCGTGTAGGCGTCGAAGACACCGTCGTTGTGCGTCTTGCAATATTTGGTGAAAATCTCGTGGAGCTTGTCGGAGGGCTTGTAGCCGTAGGTGGTGCAGGCCTGCTCCGCCATCTTTATTCCCCCATATGGCATGAACGCCCTCTTGAGAGGCTTGTCGGTCTGCAGGCCGACGACTTTCTCCAGGTCCTTAGTCCCCTCGCCGATGTAGCCGGGGCCGTATGCCGTGAGGCCGGAGACGACCTCCGTCTCCATGTCTAGCACACCGCCCTTGGCCCTCTCCTCCTTCTGCAGGCCCTGGAGCGTCGCCCAGAGCTTGCTGGTGGCCTCTGTGGGCCCGGCCAGGAACGAGCCGTCGCCGTCATAGGGCGTGTAGTTGTTTTGAATGAAGTCGCGGAGGTTTACCTCGTCGCGCCACCTCCTGCCTTTGAAGCCTTTCCAAGCCTCCATATTGACATCTGCCATTATCTTGACCTATGATTATTGTTGAACTGAGTTCTTGGGCGTCCGCATGCGCAATCATCCATCGCAAGCGAATAGCGACACGAGCCGCAATTCACAAAGATTTGGAGACGTTCACCGATTTTTTATTTAGACACCGTACAAACAGCACAAAGGTAAGTATTTCCCCGATACGGAAAAATTTAAGACTGCAATTTCTCAAGGCGGAGACTAAGACAATAATTATCAGCTAGTTATTCTGACAACCAGCACATACGGCAAGCAGATGGACGGGTCGACTGCAAAAATAGTGCCACTTTGGGCATTTAACATTTGGGCAAAGAATATACATTGCGGACATCGGCCACGACCAGCCCATCGTCCACCATGCCTCGCACCACCTCCGACACCTCGCCGGGGGCGAAACCCTCGATGCATCGCAAGACCTCGTAGGGCAGCGGCCCGTCCGCCAAGCGACCAAGGACCGCCGCCTCGATGGCACCGCGCATGCGCATGGCGTCGCGCCTCGTCCGTCTCTTTTGCAGACAGACATCGCACACGCCGCAATCGTGGCCCGACATGTCGCCAAAATACTCCAGCAGCATCCGACTGCGGCACTTGTCGGCCCGCGAGCAGTATGCAATAATGGCCTCGACACGCCCAGTGGCATCGTCGCGCCGCTCGTCATAGACAGCCTTGGGAAAGACCATGCGGCTCTCGTCCTCACGGTCCTGCAGCCACGAGACGAACTCTGTGTGTTTCCGCGGGTTGTAGCTCACAATTCCCATGCGGTCAAGCTCCAGCAAACGCTCATAGACCTCCTGGCGCCCCAGCCCGCACATCTTCCCCACCCTCTCCTCGTCGATGGTGGCATACTCCATGAAAAGACCGGTGTAGGAGCGCAAGAGCGCCATGATGAGCGGCGCGAGGCGCGGATAGGCCTCCTCGACGCCATAGAGACGCCTCCTCTCGACATTGAACATGAGCCTCGACGCCAGGTCCACGTTGGGAGTGTATTGCAAGTAGCCCGCCCTCTCCAAAATTGACAGGGCGCCGACAGTCTGCGCCACTTGCCGCCCCGTCTCGCGGCAAAAGCTCTCGACATTGAACTGCTCGGAGTGCCCACCGCCGGAGCCCACCCCGACCTCCCGACTGTTGCATATGCTGTTGTAGACCCCCGTGACGAAATCGAGCGCGGGGAAGCGGCACGTGACGCCCCGCCGGAGCCTGGCCGCGTCGGCGTCGGACCACAGCAACACGGCGTAGGACTTCTGCCCGTCGCGGCCCGCCCTGCCCGCCTCCTGGAAATAGGCCTCCAGCGACTCCGGCGGGTCGATGTGAATCACGGCTCGGACGTCGGGCTTGTCGATGCCCATCCCGAAAGCGTTGGTGCAGACAATGACCCGCGTGCGCCCCTTGGTCCATTCGTCTTGCCTCTTGTCTTTCTCGCCCGGGGCAAGACCGGCATGGAAGAAATCGGCGGAGAACCCCAAGGCCCCCAGCATCTCGGCATACTCCTTTGTCCTGCGCCGGCTCCTGACATAGACAATAGCCGACCCCGGCACGGCGCGCAAGATGTCCACCATCTGCTTCTCCTTGGCCTCGGTGGCGCGGACGACATAGGCGATGTTCGGCCGTCCGAAACCCATCTTGAAGACGTTCGGCGACTTGAAGCGGAGCTTCTCCATGATGTCGTCGGCCACCCGCGGCGTGGCCGTGGCTGTCAAGGCCAACACCGGGACGCCGGGCAAGACGTCGCGGAGCGCGGAAATGCCGAGGTAGGAGGGGCGGAAATCGTAGCCCCACTGCGATATGCAATGCGCCTCGTCGACGACAATCATCGAGACGCGGATGTTGCGCAACCTAAGCAGGAACAGGTCGGACGAGAGCCTCTCGGGCGATACGTAGAGAAATCGGCATGCCCCCAGGGCACAGTTGTCGTAGGCCGCAACGACCTGCTCCCGGCTCATTGTCGAGTTGACACTGTGCGCCAGGATTCCCTTGCTCCTCAGAGCCGAGACCTGGTCTTTCATGAGCGCCAGAAGCGGAGTCACGACAAGGCACACGCCCTGCGCAGCCATGGCCGGCACCTGGAACGTCACCGACTTGCCGCCTCCCGTGGGCATGAGGCCCAACGTGTCCCGCCCCGCTCCGATGGAGCGGATTATATCGAGCTGGATGGAGCGGAAGGCCTCGTAGCCCCAATGGCGCCGCAGGATGGCGAGATAGTCTGCGTCGGTCGGCATGGCGCAGGGGGCTTATAGTCCGCAACGCCTCGCCACCATCTCGGCACACAGCTCGCCGTCGATGGCCGACGAGACAATCCCCCCGGCGTAGCCCGCCCCCTCGCCGCATGGGTAGAGGCCCTCCATCGAGACGCTCTCCAGCGTCTCGGCATTGCGCACAATGCGCAACGGCGACGACGTGCGGCTCTCGACCCCCACCACGATGGCCTCGTTGGTGACAAAGCCCCGGGCATGGCTGTCGAACTCCTCGAAACCTTTGCGAAGCCGCGCCCCGATATTGTCAGGCAACCAGAAGTGGAGCGGCGACGAGACGACACCGGGGACGTAGGAGCATTCGGGCAAGTCGAACGAGAGCCTCCCATCGACAAAATCGGCGAGAGCCTGTGCCGGGGCCACCACGCCGTGGCCTCCGTTGACAAAGGCGAGCCTCTCAAGCTCCTCCTGGAAGCGGAGCCCCCCCATGACTCCCTCGTTGGCGAAAGCGCCAATGTCGTCGGGGCGCACCTCGACAACGACGCCACTGTTGGCAAAGGGCGAGCCCCTGTGCGACGGCGACATGCCGTTGACGACCTGCTGCCCGTCGGCAGTCATGGCCGGCACGATGAAACCGCCGGGACACATGCAGAAAGAGTAGACCCCGCGCCCCTCGACCTGCGCCACGAAAGAGTAGGAGGCGGGAGGCAGGTATTCCCCCCGCCCCTCGGGCGAGTGGTATTGGATCTGGTCGATGAGGTCCTGGGGGTGCTCGACGCGCACGCCCATGGCCCACGTCTTTGCCTCCATGGCCACCCCATGGCGCAAGAGCATGTCGTAGACATCGCGAGCCGAATGGCCCGTGGCCAAGATTACGGCCCGCCCCTCGACGGCCGTGCCGTCGGCCAGGCGCACCCCCCGCACGGCACCGCCGTCGGCCAGAAGCCCGCCCACCCTGGCCCCGAAGCGCACCTCCCCACCGCACTCGACGATGGTCTCGCGCATGGCACGGATGACGTAGGGCAACTTGTCTGTCCCGATGTGCGGGTGGGCGTCGATGAGTATTTCACGTTGCGCCCCATGGTGGCAGAAGACCTCCAGAATCTTCCGCACAGACCCTCGCTTCGTACTCCTAGTGAAGAGCTTGCCGTCGGAGAACGTCCCCGCCCCCCCCTCGCCAAAGGCGTAGTTCGATTCGGGATTGAGCGAGACGTTGCGATTCAGCATCGCCAAGTCCTTTTTGCGCTCGCTTACATCCTTTCCGCGCTCGACAACGATGGGGCGCAGGCCCAACTCGATGAGCCGCAATGCGGCGAAAAGCCCACCAGGGCCCGCGCCGACCACGACAACGGGGTCGGCGGCGCGAACCTCGCCATAGCCGGGCAAGTCCAAACGCTCCGCGCCCGGCTCTTCGCCAATGAAGACATCGAAAGTGAGGGTGACGCTCACGGCCCTGTGGCGGGCGTCGATGGAGCGGCGCACAAGCCGCAGGGCCGCAACATCGGCCTCGGGCACGTGCGCGGCCTCCGCCGCCTTGCGGCGGCACAACGCCCCGTCTGCCGCCTCGGCGGGGGCAAGGTTCAAGTTTATCTGCTTTACCAACTTGGCTATTTGTTTATGTTGTCGGCAAGGAACGCCTCGAGCTCGCCAATGCGGTCGAAACGCTCCTGCGAATAGGTGTCTGAAGCCTCCACCACCTTTTTGTATAGCGAGAGAGACCGCACGGCGACGTCCCGGCGCAGACCATCTTGGAGGTCCGACACCTTGAAGTCGGCATAGAGGAGCGCGGACAGGAGTTCCATGCGGCGCACCATCTCGTCCACCGGCACCCGCCCCGGATCCAGGCCTCCCTGCGAGTCGGCCGCCACACGCGCCACCGCCGCAATCATCTCGTCGTCGGCGGCTTGGCGGAAGAAGTCGCGGTCGCCACCGAAAAGGGCGTAGAGCGCCTCCACCTGTCGCTGCCTCTCCACCTCGTCGCCGTCTCGCCGCAACAGCGCGGCAATCGACGCAAAGACGTCTTGAATGAGTTTGAGCAAATAGTCCCGACGCAACATGACAAACGAGTTTTTAGATTCTGCCGCCCCCCTCGCGCACCGTCAGCCTCCGCGACAGACCGTGCACGACCCGATACTTATCGACTGCCGCGACCCGGTATACGTAGCGCTGCCGCTTCCCCGGGCTTATCTGCAAGTCGACATAGGGCCTGTCGACAATGCAGTGGACGCTCTCCGGGCCTCCCATCTTGTCGGCATCGGCCCTCAGCGCCCTGTAGACGACAAAGAAACGCGCCAACGCAGTGTCGCCCTCCAGCTCCCAGCTGATTCGACGCCCGTCGCGCTCAAGGTGCGAAATCTCCAAGTCGGCGCACGCTCCGGCGCCAACCTGCCGGACGAGGGCCGGGTGGCGGTAGAAGTCGTTGACGAGATAGTCCTCGAAGCCCAAAATGTCGCGGTTGAACTGCCTGTAGCTGAAGAAGACACTGCCGCCAAGCCTCTTGTTGCCCCTCACCTTCTGCAACTGGCTGGGCATCTCGCCGCCCGAATTCCACCCTGCGCCAGGCACCTTGCCGTCGTTGATTTTGAAGACAGCGTGCCCGATGTAGACCTGCGTGGAGTCGGTACTCCTCTCGCCCCACCAACGCTGCAGGACGTCGAAGTCGCAAAACTTGTTGCCATGCTCCCAATAGACTTGCGGCACGACATAGTCGATTATCCCCTCGTCAATCCAGCTGAGGATGTCGGCATAGAGGACATCGTAGTCCGTCACCCCGGCGCGTGTGTCGGAGCCCCTGGCGTCGTCCCTCTTGTTTCTCCATACGCCAAAAGGGCTAATCCCGAACTGCACCCATGGCTTGGACCGCCGAATGGCGTCGGCCACGGAGCTTATGACCGCCGTGACGTTGGATCGCCTCCAGTCGTTGAGCGTCAGCCCCCCGGCGTTGTTTCGAGCGAAAGAGCCGCCGTCGGCGAAAGCCTCCCCGTTGACGGGATAGGGGTAGAAATAGTCGTCGAAGTGCATTCCGTCGATGTCGTAGCGCGAGACAATGTCCATGACGACGCTCCGGACGTAGTCCCTCGCCTCCGGGATTCCCGGGTCGAGATACAGCTTGCCCGCATACCTTATTGTCCACTCGGGGTGCATCGTCGAGACGTGTCCCCACCCCACATGGAAATCGGCCTTTGGCGTGACCCTGAACGGATTAATCCACGCATGGAGCTCAAGGCCCCTGGCGTGCGCCCCGTCGACCCAATAGGTCAAGGGGTCGAACGACGGCGCCGCCCCCCGATTGCCGCCCACGAGGTAGAAAGACCAAGGCTCTATCTTGGAGCGGTAGAGGGCGTCGCTCGAGGGCCGGACTTGCAGGAAGACGACATTGAGCCCCATCCGCCTCGCACGGTCGAGAATGGCGTCGGCCTCGGCCTTGAGCTGCGCATCCGTAAGCCCCGGAGCCGACGGCCAATCGATGTTGGCTACCGACGCCACCCACAGCCCGCGCATCTCGCGGCTCATCTGGTCTTCGGGCAAGGACTGCGCCCTCAAGCACGGCGACACGAGAAGCGCCAACAACGCAAGAAAGAGGCGTGTCATCTCTCGGAGGCACTATTGTCGATGAGACTCCCGATATAATCCAGGAGGAGTTCGCGCCCCATGCGCTTCGACGACGACGTGACGAACATCGGCGGAACAGACTGCCACGTCTTGAGCATCTCCTGCCTATAGGCGGCTATATTGCCCTCGGCCTGCCTCTCCTTGACCTTGTCCGCCTTGGTGAAGACGATAGAGAACGGCACCCCCCGGACGCCGAGGAACTCCATGAACGCGCGGTCTATATTCTGCATCGGATGCCTGATGTCTACAAGGACGAAGAACGAGACGAGCTGACGCCTCTTTAGCGCATAGTCCGTTATGATGGACTGGAACTTGGCCTTCTCGCCCAATGGGACCTTGGCGTAGCCGTAGCCCGGCAGGTCGACAAGATACCACTGCCCATGGTTGATGTCGAAGTGGTTGACGAGCTGCGTCTTGCCCGGCGTGGCGGAGACCTTGGCGAGCCCCTTGTGGTTGCACAGCATATTTATGAGCGACGACTTCCCGACATTGGAGCGCCCGATGAAAGCGAACTCCGGCTGGCTAGAGTCGGGGCACTGGCTCACCTTGGCGCTGCTTGTCAGGAATTGCGCAGAAGTGATATTCATTATTGTATACTTTGTTTGCTTTACTTGCTCGATATAGTGAGACGCACGATGTCCCTCTCCACCTCGGTCGAGACGGCCGCGGCAGTATACGCCTTCGTAGCGTCGCCGACGTTGAACCACGCCGGCAGACACAGCACGACGCTCTCCACCGCCACCCCGAAATGCGCAAAAGCCTCGCCGGTCTGCACCTCCGCCACGACAAACCTCGGAGCCGCGCTGTCGGACGGCGTGACGCGCACCACGCCGTCGACGCTCTCCAGGAAGCAGTCGCCAAAAATCGGCACCAGGCCGTCCAGCCTCAACTCCCTCCCACACTCGGCGAACTTGGCGACAAGGCCGTCGATGAGGCCCTGCACCTGCCGCCTGACCTCGGCGGGAGGCTCCTCGCCCACGCCGTCCTTGCGCACGTTGAAATAGGACATGGCGTTGAAGCGCTCAAATCGGGACGACTTCATGTCTCCCATCCTCAGCCCCACGACCAGGACATCGTCGGTCTGAGGGTTGTCACCCTTCCAGTCGTCGAAGCGGCGGCGTATGGCGTCGCTCTGGACAAACATCCGATGAGTGTAGAGCTCCTGAATCATTTGCCTGAAACGCCGGCGCATGAACTTCTGATTCCTCACCCCCCCGAATTGGTCGGGGAAGCCGTCGGTGGTCATATAGACACAGTCTCCGCGGCTCAGCTCAAGGTCCACCGCCACAAAGGGCCTGTCCTTGCCGTCTGGCGGCGTCTCGCCGACACTGCGCTTGACGCCCTGGACGACATAGCTCTCTCCCGACGCCCGGACGACATAGACCGTATGGCGCGCCAGGCATATCGACGCCTTTCCGTTGACCCTGTCGAGGCAGAAGAGCGACAAGTCGACGCCGTCGCGGTTTGCAATGTTTCGCAAGACCGTCCCCATCTCGTCGCTGAGCTTCTCGACCAATCGCGACGGCTCGCGCATGGCCGGGTTGACAACAATCCCGCCAAGGAGCGTGACGGCCATCATGGCAATCATGGCGCCGTGCATCCCGTGCCCCGTGGCGTCGCCCACACATACGAAGAGCTTGTCTCCGGAGTCGAAGACCCAATAGAAATCGCCAGAGACGAGGTCGTAGGGCGCGAAGACAATGAAATGGTCGTCGATTCCCCGGACATCGAGCATATCCTCGCCCGGCAAAATATTCGACTGCACATGGTTGGCGAACATCAGCTCGGAGCGTATGGCGTCGTTCTGCTCCTTGAGCTGCTCCTTCTGCTCCTGCAACATGGCCTTCTGGCGGTCCACCTCCTCCTCCAGGGTCGCACGCACGTCTTTCCATTCGTCGGCACTGCCCCTGCGGCGACGCACCACGGCCGCGATGTAGGCTCCCAACAGGATTGCGGCAAGGAGGAACGCCACAAAGACCCACCAGGAGCGCACAATCTCGAGCTGACGGTCGCGGTGGCTCATCTTGTCTAGGAGCCTCCTCTGCGCGTCAATCTCCGCCTCGCGCCTTTGGCCAATGTACTTGTAGATAAAGTTGTTCACGGCCGAGGCCGCCTTGAGCGAGTCCAAGAGCGACGTCTTCTGCCTTTGCATGGCGTAGGCGCTCCTCTCGTTGCCCAAGAGGGCGTAGAAGCCCGTCATGACGTCGGCGTAGTAGGAGAATATGGCCACGTTGTTTTGCCGCAGGTCGCCGGCGTCTATGCCATCCAAGATGGCCCTGGCCCTGGCCCTCTTGCCGCTCTTGAGCATGGCGTCGGCCTCCATGACATCGAGGAAGACGCCCGACGGCATATAGCCCCCCTCGTGCCATGTCCGCCTCAGCTTGGCAATGAGCTCGAGAGCCGTGTCCACACTCCCCTCCGCAAGAAACGAAAAGGCGCGGAACGCATCGTAGACCGGCTCAAAACGGTTGCGTATTAGCTCGTTGCGCCGCATGACGCCGGACATCTCAACAAGTGAGCGCCTGAACGCCGCAGTGTCGCTTTCGCTGGCCTCGACGAAAGCCGACGCGAAGAGGTAGAGGCACCGCTCGACAGACGCGCTGTCGGGCGAGGAAGACATCTTGTCGAGGTATATCCTAGCCGTGGAAATCTCGCCCATGGAGCGGAAAGTGAGCACCATGCGGAACAGCACCCCGGCCTCGGCGTCGCGCATTGCCGCCTTACGCACATAGTCGAGAAGCCGCAGGTATCCGTTGATGGCCTCGGCATAGCGCCCGCTTCTCTCGGCCCTCCTCAGAGCCTCGATACGGAGCCTGACGTAGGCCCCCTTGTCGTCAATCTGATATGCCAGGGCGGCAGCCTTAGACAGCATATCCACAGCCTCGTCGGCCCGCCCCGCGGCGAAGAGCGCCGCGGCGTAGCGCTCTTTAATCCTCATCCGGATCTGCCCATCGACAAGCTCGTAGGCCGCCACGCTGTCCAACGACAGCAGCATGTCCCTTAAGTCGTCGACGCGCGCATCGGGGTCGAGCATCACCTCGTAGGCCGCCACCTCCCGCCGGCTTCGTGTGCCGGCCGAATGCGCCGCCACGCTGTCGAGGGCCCGCATGGCGGCAAGAGTGTCATAACGGTCGAGGGCAGAGTTGAGAATCCCCACATGGCGCGCAAAGACGTCGGCACGCCCCGCGGCCCCCTGGGGCTGACAGGCGACCAGCGCACAGGCGACGACGGCGAAGAGGAGGCATCCCGCCAGGTTCATCGAGCGCAAGGTCATGGCATCGAGACGGAGACAAGCAGGAAGTCGTCGGCGAGTGGACGCCCCGACTTCCACAACAACAACTCGTTGAGCACAGCCTCGCGCCGCAGGCCAGGCGGCAGGAGGGTCGCCCTCTTGACTATCTTGCGCAACCCCTCGACCCCCAGGGCCCCGCCGTCTCCGCCACCGGTGAGCCTCAGCAGGCTCGGCGAGAAGAAGTAGAGCGAGTCGCACGAGACGAGCTTAATCTCCTCGTCGGCCAACCGGCGCGGCTCCACACCGGCACCGACTTTCCGCTCCGTCCCCCGTATGACAATGGCGTCTCCCCCGGTCCTGACAATGGCATCGACCCCCGCCGCCGCCAAGCGCACGCGGAGCGTGGAGAGGTCTACGACGGCCACGACCATCGACATGTCGCACCTCCACCTCCTGTCGGGCAGTCGGCGTACGTAGTCGTGCTCGATGTCGGCAAGGAGGTCTGCCGCCCCCGCCTTTCCGTCGTAGTGCGCCGCCACCTCGTCGGCGAGCGTGATCCCGACCATGGAGAGCATGGCCCCGGGCACTCCGTCCCAGTCTGCCTCGGCGCAACATATCAGCAGACTGCCGCCGACTTTCCGGAACCAATAGAAGCATCCGGACGTGACGTTGGAAGACCCGCGGATTATGAAAGCGTTCGAGAGGCCCATGTCGAGAAGCTCCTCCTCCCTGGGCAGGACCCCTCGCTGCAGTTGCCGCCCATAGGTCTGGCTCGCCGCCAGCTCGGCGTTGCGGCGCATTATGTCGTTGTTGACTTTCTTGTGGGCCCTTACTTGCCTCTCGATCTCTCCGTTGAGCCTGTATCGGAGGAGAGCCATGCTCCTCCTCTTACGCGCGGCACCCGTCCGAAGCCTGTAGAGCCACACCAGGCCGCCGAAGAGCAACGCCGCCACGACAAAAGTGGATATTGTCAAGACCTGCCTCTCCATGCCCACGACCCGCGCCTCGCCGCTGAAAATGTTGAGGCGTTGGCGAAGAATCGTTGTGTCTTCGCGGAACGCGATCTCCATGTCTTTGGCCCTGGCCTTTGCCACCGACGACCATGCCGCCATCTTGGAGTCGTTGGCGCGCGCCAAAGTCCTCCTGGCGGCGGCGAAGTTTCCCATTGCCAAATGGGCATCTTCGAGAATCCTGTAATATTTTTGCGCAAAGCTGTTGCGCGTCAGCATGATTGATGGAATCCTCCCGTCGGTCAGCATCCGTAGAGCCCCGGCCGGCCTCCTTTGCGCCAGGGCCATTTGGGCTTCGACAAGGACTATGCAATGGCGCGCAAAATGCGGGTCGGCGACCTCCTCGGGCACGATGGCCGCATGCTTGCGGAGGTAGGCCAGCGTCTCCCTTGCCTGCGCGAAGCGCCCGACGCCCACGAGCGCCTCGGCGTGCACAAGCTCCATGCGCCAGACCTCCGTAAGCGCGGCGTGGGTATCGGCGGCGAACCCCAAGGCCCTCTCGATTCGCGACAACGCCTCCAATGGCTCGCCCCTCTCCAGGCTTACCACGGCAAGCGTGCGCAGGTAATATTGCTCCAAAGCCTTTCGGCCGACATAGAATCCCTCGCGGTCAATCTGCTCGGCGCAATCGGCGACGGCGGCATCGACTTGCAGAGCCTGGTAGTTGCGCAACAGGAGCAGACGCCCCCAAAAACGGAGTTCGGGCATGACCCCCGCAGGGCTACGAGCCAATAGCGTCCGCGCACAGTGCCCCGCCTCGACATGACGGCTGGCGCGAATGTATATCTGCGCCCTATACATGAGCGCAAGCATCTCCAGGGGGACATTGCCAACCGAGCGCGCCAGTCTCTCCGCCCTCTTGTTGTACGCGTCGGTGGGGTTGGCCGCCGTCTCGAACTCCAAGAAACCCTTTGCCAAGTATACAAGCGAGAGCAAAGACACCCTCTCGGGGTCTTTGGCCGTCGCCCAATGTCCGACGGCCTCGTCGAGCGCCCTCCCGGCGTCGCCGTAGCGCCCCTCGGCAATGTCTATGCATACGTTGAGGCACTTAGCCGCCACCTGCGCGTCGGTGTCGCTCTTCATGGCCGAGAGCATGACGGCCCACTTGTACGCGTCCCTCATCCGGCTCTCAATCATTGCCATGGTGGCCGAGTCCGCGACCTCGGAGACCCCCAATCTCCTAGCCCCGAAGACAGGCAGCGCCACGCCCAAGAGCGCGGCGACAAACAAGAGCCTTACTAAGGTCGCGAGGGCGGACATATGCCAGGGTTTGGATTATGCGTTGCTCGTCAGACTCCGACGGGGCCAGCCCAATAGCCCCGCACTTCGGGGAACTCCCCCCTAGGAGGCAAAGCCTCCGCCGAGCGGAAGAGACCAAAGACTGCAGAGCCGCTGCCCGACATCTGGGCGTAGAGCGCACCGGCCGCGTAGAGCCTCTCCTTGAGCCGCGGCACATCGGGCAACCTGGCGGAGACATAGGGCTCGAAATCGTTCCGCACGACATCGCGCCACTCGCCGACTGGCCTAGCCACGGCATCGGCAAGGCGGACATCGGGGACATGGCAGCCGACGGCCCTGTAGGCCTCTGCCGTCGAGACGGCCCCGTGCGGGACAACGACCACGACCCCCATCCCCCTCAGCGACGAGAGGTCCACAGGGCTGAAGACATCGCCCACTCCAGAGGCAAAAACCGGACGCCCCTCGATGAAAAACGGGCAGTCGGCCCCAAGCCCCGCGGCAATGCTCCGCAACGCATCGCCGGAAAGCCCAAGACCCAAGAGGGAGTTGAGTGTGCGGAGGACGAACGCGGCGTCGGACGAGCCTCCTCCAAGCCCGGCACCGTCGGGGATGGACTTGCGGAGCACCATCCCGACAGTCGGCACGTCGGCCACTCGCCGCAACGCATTGAGAGCCTTGACGCAGAGGTTCTTCTCGGCCGGGACGCCGAGAGAGCCGCCCACCTCGTCCCAGACCAGCCCCCCGGCCTCCTGCCGCCCGGGCAGGTAGACCTCCAGGGTGTCTGAGTAGCCTATGGGGACAAAGATGGTCTCAATATCGTGGTAGCCGTCGGGACGCGCCGCCACGATATTGAGACCCAGGTTGAGCTTGGCGTGTGGGAAGACGATCATCCGCTATATGCGCATTGGCATAATGACGATGAGCATATCGCCGACGCCGCTGTCGCCCACCGGGCTTATGAGGCCGGGCCTCGACGGGTCGGAGAGCTTAATCTCCACGTCTTGCGACGCGATGTTCGCAAGAGCCTCGCCGAGGTGCTGCCCGCCGAAGCCGACCGTCATCTCGCGCCCCTCGTACTCGCAAGGGAGCGACTCGTTGGCAGAGCAGGAGAAGTCGAGGTCCTGAGTGCTGATGTTCATGGAGTTGGAGAACAGTTCGCACTTGATGAGCCTCGATGCGTCGACGTATACCGACACGCGGTTCATGGCCTTGATGAGGTCAGTCCTGTTGACGACAATGCGGCAATCGTTGTTGGCCGGTATCACGCTGCGGTATTGCGGGAACTGTCCCTCGGTGAGACGGCAGGTGTATCGGTAGACAAGTGTCTCAAACGTGACGTTGCGCGCCCCGAAAGAGATTGTCACGGGGTCCACACCCTTGTCGAGAATCCCTCGCAAGACGTTCGCCGGCTTCTTGTTGAGCACGAAGCTCGCCGCCTGGTCCCCGGTCTCGATGTCGGAGCGGATATAGCGCGCCATCTT
Organism: uncultured Marinilabiliaceae bacterium; assembly: GCA_964481855.1. Classification (GTDB taxonomy): domain Bacteria; phylum Bacteroidota; class Bacteroidia; order Bacteroidales; family Marinilabiliaceae; genus W3P20-009. The sequence continues at coordinate 24,931 of CAYZUH010000003.1, read as the reverse complement.
GTGCGTGTCGGTGGCGACGAACGAGACCTTGCCCGGCTCGATGTCGAAGAAGATGCCGTTCATGACGGGGTGCAGGTCGTCGTTGGCCGTGGCGAAAATCGTCGAGCTGATGCCGGAGAGGAGCGCCTCTTCCGACATCTTGATGGTGCGCACCTCCTGCTCGTCAATCTTCTCCTCGGGGTAGTCGTCGGCGGCGATGCATACCTGGTCGGACTTGCCCGACAGCGACGAAATCTCCAACGAGAGCGAGTCCTGGGGAATAGTGAACGTGACGGGCTGGTCGGGCAGGTACTTGATGTAGTCGGTGAGCTTGAGGCCCGGGATGCACACCTTGCCGTCTTGCCCCTCGAGGTTCGCAATGTCGATTGCGGACGTCATCCTCATCTCGGCGTTTGCGGCTGTCAGGACGAGCTGCTCGCCCTGGACAGAGAAGAGGAAGTTTGCCAAGACCGGCAGCGTGGACTTTTCGTCGATGACCTTGCCCATTGTCTGCAGACGCGCAAGGAGTTCGCCCGATTGAACGCTGAATTTCATGCTGTGTATGGTGATTATTTTATTCTACGCAATTGTCGGCCATATGTTATGGCACGACCACCCGGTAGGCCACCCTGGCCTTTCCTTTGGCAATGTTGGCGAGCTTCGACTTGATGAGCCGCTTGCGCAGCGCCCCGATGTGGTCGATGAAGAGCTTGCCGTCTATGTGGTCGTACTCGTGCTGCACTACGACGGCCGCATATCCGCCGATGACCTCGCGGTGCGGCTTGAAATCCTCGTCGAGGTATTCAATCTCAATCTCCTTGCTCCGCTTGACATATTCGTTGATTCCCGGGAGGCTGAGACACCCCTCGGAGGTCTCCATCAGCTCCTCCGACATCCGCACGATGTGGGCGTTGATGAAGACCTTCTTGAAGCCTCGGACTTCGGGGTAGTCGGCCTCCAAAGGCGACGCGTCGATGACGAAGAGACGGATGGCCTTGCCGACCTGCGGTGCCGCGAGCCCTATGCCGTCGGACTTGTACATCGTCTCGAACATATTGGCGATGAGGCCTTTCAACCCCTCATATTCGGAGGAGATGTCTTCAGACATCTTTCGGAGCACGGGGTGGCCGTAGAGGTATATTGGGAGTTGCATATGTTTTGCTATTACTTGTTGCCGGCAACGCGGCTAGGCCCCCAGGCCCGCCGCCCTCTGCCTCTCCATATAAGTTTCGAGGATAAGTGTCGCCGAGACCCTGTCGACGAGGCCGCTCTTGTTGTTGCGGTCTTTCTTCGAGACCCCCCCGTCAATCATGGCCCGCTGGGCGATTTTTGTCGTGAAGCGCTCGTCGACCATCTCGACATCCACGCCCGGCATCGCCTTGCGCAATGCCTTGACAAAGGGGCGAATGTGGGCCATGGTCTCGGAGTCTGTCCCGTCGAGCCTGTGCGGCTCGCCGACTACCACGACGCCGACCTCCTCCTTGGCGGCATAGGCCTTGACGAAGTCGAGCAGGTCGGCGGCTCGCACCGTGGCGAGCGGGCCCGCGATGATGCGCATCGGGTCGCTCACCGCCAGCCCGCACCGCTTCTTGCCGTAGTCGATTGCCAAAATCCGGCTCATGGGGTCTCTCCTAGCAGGCCTTGAGGCTCATGTCGAGGCTCCCCACGTGGTGCGTCAGCGCCCCGACGGAGATGAAGTCCACTCCGCACTCGGCGTATTCACGCAGTGTCTCCATAGTGATCCCGCCCGACGACTCCGTCTCGTAGCGGCGGTCGATGAGCTTGACGGCCTTGCGCGTCATGTCGGGCGTGAAGTTGTCAAGCATGATGCGGTGGACTCCCCCAATCTCCAAGACCTGCTGAAGCTCGTCCATGTTGCGCACCTCAACCTCTATCCGGAGGTTCTTGCCCTTCTCCTTGAGGTATTCCTTGACCCTAGCTATGGCGTTGGGGATGCCCCCGGCGAAGTCTATATGATTGTCTTTGAGCAGAATCATGTCGAAGAGGCCAATGCGGTGATTGCCGCCCCCTCCAATCTTGACGGCCATCTTGTCCAGGAGCCTCATGCCCGGCGTCGTCTTGCGGGTGTCAATGACCTGCGTGTGGAGGCCGCGTAGCTTCTCGACATATTTGGCCGTGGTGGTGGCTATTCCGCTCATGTGCTGCATGACGTTGAGGACCAGCCTCTCGGCCATGAGCAGCGAGAGCGTCCTGCCCTCGACGCGAAAGGCCACGTCGGACGGCCTCACCCTCTCGCCGTCGTTGAGAAACTGCTCGAACTTAGAGCACGGGTCGATTCGCTTGAGGATTTTCCGTGCGACCTCGACACCCGCCAAGACGCCCTCCTCCTTTATTATGAGCTGCGCCCTGCCCATGGCATCGGCGGGGATGCACGCAAGCGAAGTGTGGTCTCCGTCGCCCACGTCCTCCCGCAGGCACCGTTCGATGAAATCGACGAGGTACGCGTCAAAATCTGTCATTTTTGCTCCTCTATTCTAAGTTGTTTAATCAGCCGGCCGTCTCCCGCCGGGTGCAGGATTATGTATACGCTGAAAGCGACCCCGCCCCCGGCCAACTTGCCTATGGTCAGCGTGGCCTCGCCAAGCGCCTCCTCGTGGTCCACGGAATAGACCATCTTGCGGTGCAGGGAGAGGAATTTGGCAAGGATCATCTCGCCCTGCTTCTTGCTGAAGATTCCCGAATAGTCGGGCAACTGCAACTCGACGGAGCCACCCAAGTGACCAGCCAGGAGCGAGACATCGCCGGAATCGAGGGCAGACTTGACCGCCATTGGGACTTGATGCGGCCACTGCGGCTCGCCGCCCTGAGCTTCCCGCCCCCAAAAGGCTCGGACGTCGTGCGAAGGGAGAAAGGCGAGGGCGGACAGGGCTAGAAGTATGTGGACGAGACGAGTCATCGCTTTGTTAACTGTGGTTACAGCGGGAAAACGATTCCGCTGACAAAGGTAATACAATAATCGAACCAAAAAGAAAAAAAACTACATTCGCGCAACGTCTGGATGTCGCGCCAGGAGCGGCACGCGACATCGACGACGCGTAGCAAAAACCCCGATGAAAAAAGACGCCATAATAGACCTGCTGGAGAACGACCTGCGGGAGATACACACGCTCGTGGAGACCTTTCGGGAGCCGGAGCGCATAGCCTCGGCATTCCTAGACCTGCTGAGGCAGAAGCACGACAGCCTGGGCAAGGAGATAGCCCTGCTGGACTATTGGGCCACAGAGTCAATTGACAATTCGCAATTGACAATTGACAATCGCACAGGGCGGCCTGCCGCTCATGGGGAACCTGGCGTGGCTCGCGCCATGAGGGCGGACGAAGACATGGATGGCGAGCGGGAAGCGATGCCAGTTGACAATTCGCAATTGACAATTGACAATTACACAGGGCATCCTGCCGCACTCGGGGGGAGTTGCGAGGCTCACGCCGCGAACGCGGCAAAAGGGGATGACGCCGTCGAGGCAGAGCAGAAACCCTCACGCGTCGTGAGCATCCTTGACGAAATAGCCATGCTTCCCGACGAGATGCCGCTACCCGCCCCCGAACCAAAAGAGGGGCGCACGACGGCGCAAGCGCAACGGGCAGAACAAGCCGCCCAACCCGAAAAGGCAGACGGGCGGCCGGACGAGGGGCAGGCGCCCACCATCCCCCCGACTCCCACTCCCGCCGAAGCACGTCGCCCCGCCCAAGCGACACCGACGACAGCCAACGCCCCGAAAGCCGCCGACATCGTGAATTACGGCACGCCGGTGGACGACATCAGGAAAGCATTGAGCATAAACGACCGAATCTTGTTCCAACGCGAACTCTTCGGCGGAAACAAGTTGGCCTATGACGCGGCAGTCGAGACGGTGAACGCCGCCGCGTCTTACGCACAGGCATACGAGTATTTCCGGCAAACGTACCGCTGGGACGAGAACGACCCCGCCACGGAGGCGTTCCTCAAAGCCGTCCACCGCCGATTCCTATGAGCAGGTTGACAATAGTCCCGACCCCCGTCGGCAACATGGAAGACATCACGGCGCGCGCCCTCCGGACATTGCGCGAGGCGTCCTTCGTCTTGGCGGAAGACACGCGGACCACGAGCATCCTCTTCAAGCATTTCGGCATAACGACTCCGCTCTTGAGCTATCACAAGTTCAACGAGCACGAGGTGGCCAAACGCTATGCGGACCGCATCGTGGCGGGCGAAGACGCCGCCCTGGTCAGCGACGCCGGCACCCCGGCGATATCGGACCCAGGCTACCTCATTGTGGCACAATGCGTGAGCCGCGGCATCGAAGTGACCTGCCTGCCCGGGCCCACGGCTTTCGTCCCCGCCCTGGTGGACAGCGGCCTCCCGACCGACAAGTTCTGCTTCGAGGGTTTTCTGCCAAACAAGAAAGGACGTCAGACAATCTTGGAGCGGCTGGCCGAGGAGCCCCGCACCATGATTTTCTACGAAAGCCCGTTCCGGCTGAGCAAAACGTTGGCGCAAATGGCGGAGGCGATGGGGCCGGAGCGCAGGGCCTCGGTATCGCGCGAGATTAGCAAGCTGTTTGAGGAGACCGTCCGCGGCACCCTGGACAGCCTCCGCGCGCATTTCGAGGAGACGCCACCCAAGGGCGAGATAGTCATAGTGGTCGAGGGGCGAGGATGGCGCAAAAGAGACGAGGACAAGGACAACGAGTCCACCGCCGACTTGCGCCAAATGCGACGGAGCAAGAGGCACAGGACAGACGAAAACAAAATATTCAACATAAACACGGAGACAGAATGAAGAGCAGTTCCTTACTGTGCGGCGCGCTAGTGGCGTTGACCCTGGCCGGCTGCAACCAAGAACAACTAAACCGCCAGCAGCAAACAATCGACTCGCTGAACGTCCAAATGGCCATGAAAGACAGCAGTATGTCGCTCATTGCCACGACGCTCGCCGACATCAACTCCAACATCCAGTATATCAAGGAGAAGGAGGGCATAATAGCGGTACAGGCCAACGACAAGAACAACCGCGACCAACTCACGAACGACATCCAGGCCATATACGCCCGTCTTGTAGACAACAAGACCAAGCTAAAAGACCTGCACGACAAGCTCAACACGGCGCTAGGCAAAAACAGCGAGTACAAGAAAATTATCGATGTCCTGGAGGCCCAGATTGAGCAACAGAACGCCGAGATAGCGAAACTCAACAGCATCTTGGAGGGGAAAGACGTGGAGATAGGCTTCTTGAACAACGCCGTGATGCGCCTCTCCTACTCTGTGGACTCTCTCGCCACAGTGAGCTCCGACACTCAGAAGAAGCTCGACAGCACGACAGAGGAGCTCAACACGGGCTACTATATTGTAGCAGAGCGCGGCACCCTGCGCGACAAGGGCCTGCTTGAGGGCGGGCTGTTCAACAAGCGCGTGCTGAAAGGCTCGGTGGACAACAGCCTCTTCACGCGCATCGACGTGACGACGACGGAGCAAATTCCTTTGGCAGGGCGGCGCTTCAAAGTCCTGACGAGCCATCCGGAGAGCAGCTACAGCATAGACGAAGAGAAGAAACTGCTCATCATCAAAGACAAGAAAGCGTTTTGGAACTCCTCGCGCTACCTGATTGTCAGCGCCCGGTCAGTAGACTGAGGAGACAAGGGCATGATGCCACAAAAAAAGCGGGCAATCCCGGGCTTAAGGCTCGGGGTTGCCTGCTTTTTTTAGGGGGGGGGGACGATAAGACCTAGGGGGAGGCGATAAGACCTAGGGCTCACGCCCTAGGCTGGCCTGTGTCGCCCCTTTGGGGCTATGAGTGCCGTGCAGTGGGACGCCGGGGCGCGAGAGATGCTCCTCGAGGCGGCGCACAAGGTGGAGGTCGCTACTAGAGAATTTGCGGGCGAACCAACAGCCCGAAGAGATAAGCTCGTCGAAGTCGGCAGACTGCCACGTGTAGGGCGCCCCCCGCAGCCAGTCTATTTTTCGCATGCAGGGACTGACATCGCCAACAGGCATGAAGATGCGGGCCTCGAACTCCGTGCCGGCAATAAACGTCGGGATAAAGAGCTCGTCGGGACACAGGGTGTGGCGAAACGTCGCCATAATCCGCTCTTTGTTGGAGACGAGAAAACGGCACAACTTGTCGGTTATGCTGACCCAGTTCGCGCCCTTGCGAATCTCAAAGCCGAAGCGGCGACGTACGCCAACCAGGCGTTGAATCTTGGCCAGGGCGTAAGTGGAGCGGAACAGACACCACGAGAGTAAAGAACCAGGACGGGGACGCAAATGCCCCTCGAACGGATAGTAGACACTTGTCTTCCTCGCAATGTCCGCCCTGTTGGACGCGTCGGCCACCAACGTGATGTATTCGACCCGGCGATTGGGGTCAATCTCATTGTGAATCTGCTCTTGCGTCTTCAGCGGCAAGTCTACACCGGAGAGCAAATGGTAGTAGTCATATCGAGCATGGGCAGAAGCCGCCTCGAAGAGCGCCAACTCACAGGCGACCTGACTCACCCCCCCCCAGTTAACCGCCTGACTATCAATGTAATATATCCGGCTATAACTCGTAGTGGCCGATTGGAACAAGCGAGCGTCGGCACTCTTGTCGAGATGCACGAAAATGTCGTTGCGCGGGTCGTCGAGGAGGCGCACAAGAGTGTGGAAAATCTGCGGCTCGTTGTGCGCCATGACAAGGTATGCAAACCTCATGCTGGCAGAGACATCATTTGACAAAGTGGAGGACGTGGCCCATGCGCTCCTTCTTTGTACGCATATAGTATTCGTTGTACTTGTTGGGCTGAATCTCGATTGGGACAATCTCCGCAATCTCCAAGCCATAGGACTCCAACCCGACACGCTTGACCGGGTTGTTGGTCATGAGCCTCATGCGCCGCACGCCGAGCTCCTTTAGAATCGAGGCGCCCACGCCGTAGTCGCGCTCGTCGGGGTCGAAGCCGAGGTGAATGTTGGCGTCGACAGTGTCATAGCCCTCCTCTTGAAGCCTATAGGCCTCGATTTTGGCCATCAGGCCGATTCCTCGGCCCTCCTGGTTGAGGTATACCACGACACCTTTGCCCTCGCCCTCGATGGCCATCATGGCCTTGTGGAGCTGCTCTCCGCACTCGCACCTCTTGGAGCCGAATATGTCTCCGGTCATGCACGACGAGTGGACCCGGACCAAGATTGGCTCGTCGGCTTTCCACTGTCCCTTGATGAGGGCTATATGTTCCTTGCCGTTGCTCGTCTGCCGGAACGGGATTAGCCTGAAGTCGCCAAACTGCGTGGGCAACAAGACCTCGCTCCCTCGGCTCACGAGCGTCTCTGTCCGCAGACGGTAGGCTATGAGGTCCTTGATTGAGATGAGCCTCATGCCGTGCTCCTTGGCAATTTGCCTCAGCTGTGGCAGGCGCGCCATAGTCCCATCCTCGTTCATAATTTCGATGAGGGCCGCCACGGGCTGCATGCCGGCCATCTTGGCCAAGTCTACAGCCGCCTCGGTGTGGCCGGAGCGCCGGATCACCCCCCTGCTTTGCGCATAGAGCGGGTTGATGTGCCCTGGTCGGCCGAAGTCTGTGGGCTTGCTGTCGGGGTCGGCCAGGGCGCGGATTGTCGCCGCGCGGTCGTGGCTGGAGACGCCGGTGGTGCATCCCTCAAGCAGGTCGACGGTGACGGTGAACGGCGTGCCCAGGATTGACGTGTTGTCCGCCACCATGTGCGGCAGTTCCAACTGCTCGCACCGCTCAATGGAGAGCGGCGCGCACAGCACCCCCCTGCCGTTCTTGAGCATGAAGTTCACCTTTTCGGGCGTAATGAGCTCGGCCGCAGTTATGAAGTCTCCCTCGTTCTCACGGTCTTCGTCGTCGACGACAATGACGAACTCACCGCGCTTGAAAGCCTCGACGGCATCCTCAACCTTGTCGAGAGGCTCCAGCGCCTCGCTGTTGTTCTCTGTATTCATAAATGTTGTTTATTCTTGATGTCGAATGTCGGAAGCGGACGTCAGAACGCCATGGGGTCCCCCCGCTCCCTCCTGCGCTTGAGCTTGAGCTGCCTCCGCTTGCGAATAAGCAAACGGATCCGGTCCGCCACACGCGCATAGGCCTCGGACCGGAAGAGCGCGGAGTCCGTGGCCGACTTATAGGTCAAGAAGCCGCCGATGATGGCCAATACCGACGTCGAGAGCCACATCCCGCACCACACGCGCCACACCCCCTCGCGCGCCATCTTAGCACCGAAGGTGTCTATGACGTAATAGAAGATGAAGAAGAGGACCGAGATGACAATGGGCGTCCCCAACCCGCCCTTGCGAATTATGGCCCCCAGCGGGGCGCCGATGAAGAAAAAGAGCAGACACGCCACCGGCAGCGAGAACTTGCGGTGCATCTCCATCTGGTGGCGGTTGATTTTCAGCTGCTCGTTGTCGAAGTTCATCTTCCTCTCGTCGACCGTCTGCTTGTTCGCCCTGGCCATTCGCAAAGCGTTCTGCATTGCCGTCTGCAACTTGCGCGCCTTGAGCGAATGCGACAGGCTGTCGACTCCCAGGACGCCCGCCGTGTCTATGGCCGCCACAAGTAGCGTGTCGCTCTTGTAGCGGTTCGCCACCCTTTTTAGCGTGTGCGTCCTGGCATCGGCCAACAACAACCGCGTGAGCGAGTCGCGGCGCACCATGAGCGAATCGCGGTCGTGGCGCAGCAGAGCCAGGTCTTTCATTCGGTCGTTGCTCTTGAACGCGTCCTCGCTGGTCCGCGAGAAGTCCAAGCCGTCGACTTTGATTTGGAAGACCTCGCGCACGAACTCGTCGCGGCGGTACATCTGCCTGTCGCGTTCGGTCAGCCTCTTGCTCCCCAAAGCCACTTTCTCGTCGTACGTGATGCCGCTGAAGAGCGTCAGGCGAATCATGCCCGCCTTGTTGTCCACGTCCATGAGGCCCGAATCGGCCATCGTGACGTTTATGTTTCGGTTGACGCGGTCGCGGTGGTCGTGTATTATGAGGTCGTAGAGCATCCCGGTCTCGCGGTCCTTGCGCCCCACCTTGATTCGGAAGCCGTCGACACCGTCATAGTAGACCCTCTCCTTGAGCTCCAGCTCCGGCCTCTGCTGCCTGACGCTGTAGAGCAGCGAGTAGAACTTCAAGTTGGCCACGGGCAGGACATTGTTCGAGAACCAGAAAGCCAGGGCCGCCACAATCCCCGTGACGATAATCATGGGCCTCATGATTCGGAAGAGCGAAATCCCGCTGGCCTTCATGGCCGTCAGCTCATAATTCTCGCCGAGATTACCAAAAGTCATGAGCGAAGCGAGGAGTATGGCCAGCGGCAAAGCCATGGGGACGACCTGCAACGAGACATAGAAGAGCAGCTCGGCCATGACACTCAGGTCCAGCCCCTTGCCCACAATGTCGTCGACATAGCGCCACAGCCCTTGCATCACGAGGATGAAGAGCGAGATGAAAAACGTCATGGCCAACGGGCCAGAGTAGTTGAGCAGGACGAACTTGTGCAACTTCTTCATCGGCCCAGGGAGCGCATCAGAAATTCGGCGTACGCGGCAATATCCTCATCGTAGGAGCGGCTGGGCGACAGCGCATTGCCGTCGGCGTCGACCACGACATAGAACGGCTGCGTGTTGGCCCCGAACTTATGCCGCTGAAAGTAGCTCCACTTGTCGCCCACGGTGCGCAGTCGGACGCTCTTGCCCCCGTCGTCGACCAGGAGCGGCTCGGGGAGCGGCGTCTTGTCGTCGACGTAGAGCGAGACGAGGATGAAGTCGTCCTCGATGAGCGACGCCACCCCGGGGTCGGTCCACACCGCCGCCTCCATCTTGCGGCAGTTGACGCACCCGAAGCCGGTGAAGTCGACCAGGACGGGCTTGCCCTCGGCCCTTGCGGCCTCCAGGGCCTCGTCGAAATCCTTGAACTTGGCCTCGACGGCCGTCTGCCCCAGCTTGTAGTCTTGTGTAGCCATTGGCGGCGCAAAGGCGCTTATGGCCTTGAGCGGCGCCCCCCACAGCCCGGGGACCATATAGAGCGCGAACGAGAGCGAGAGCATCCCCATGAAGAAACGGCTCACGCCCACGGAACGCTCCGAGGAGTCGTGCTTGAACTTCAGCCATCCGAGCATATAGGCCCCGAGGAGCGCGAAGATGACAATCCACAACGACAGGAAGACCTCGCGGTCCAAAATCCGCCACCCATAGGCCATGTCGGCTACGGAAAGGAACTTGAGGGCGAAAGCCAGCTCCACGAAGCCCAACGTCACCTTGATGACGTTCATCCACCCGCCCGAGCGCGGCGCGCTCTTGAGCAGGCTCGGAAAAAGGGCGAAGAGGGTGAACGGAATGGCGAGCGCCAAGGCGAAACCAAACATCCCAACGGCCGGGGCCAAGATGCTCCCCTCGGACGAGACGGCCACGAGGAGGAACCCTATGATGGGCCCGGTGCACGAGAACGAGACAAGCGCCAAGGTGAACGCCATCAAGAAAATGGCAAGGAGGCCGGTGGCATTCCCCTTGCGGCTCTCAACCTTGTCGGCCCACGACGACGGGAGCGTGATGTCGAACGCGCCGAAGAACGACGCGGCGAAGACAACGAGCAGGAGGCAGAAAAAGATGTTGAAGACCGCGTTTGTAGACAAGGCGTTGAGCTGGCTCGCCCCCCAAATGGCCGTCACGAGAAGCCCCAGAGCCACATATATGACGACAATGGCGGCGCCATAGGCCACAGCCTCGCCAACGGCCTTGCGCCTGTCGTTGTTCCGCTTCAGAAAGAAACTGACAGTCAATGGGATTATGGGCCACACGCAAGGAGTGAAGATGGCGAGCAGGCCTCCGAGAAGCCCCTGGAGGAGAATCTGCCAGAGGGGCATCGTCTCGCTAATGACCGCCTCGCCCCGCTCCCTCATCTGCTCCACGACGGGCGCCCACGTGTCGCGGAGCGCCATGGTGTCCGGCACCGCCTCGACCTCGCCAACAGCCCCCGGGCGCACTTCGGGCCTGGCGGCCTGGCTGCCGGCCCCGGACTTCTCTTGCGGAGCCTGCGCCGTGCCCGAGGCCGCAAAATCGACCCTGGTGGGCGGCAAGCAGCTCTTGTCGTCGCAAGCGCCATACTCGAGGGAGACGTCGATGGCGTAGTCGCCGCCATTGAACTTGACGCGCTGGACGAAAGTGACGCCCCCCTCGAAATAGCGAAGCACCATGCCGAAGAGCTTGTCCATCTTGTTTATCTCGCTCCCCCGGGCCGTCAGCTCGCCGTCGAGCCGCACGCCGCTCAAGGCGTTGACAAAGAGCTGCGCGCTGATGGGGCCGTCGTCGCCCAGGCCTGTCGAATAGACGTGCCACCCGGGGTCTATGCTCGCCTCGAATATGATGTCCGCCACGGCCGGGTCTGGCGTCTTCTCCATGCGCGTGGTGAAACGGACGGGCTCGACCATCTGCGCCACGATGCCCGGCAATGCCAACGCCAACAGCGCCACTAGGCAGAAAAAGCGTTTCATGTCTCTTTGCGAATAAGGATAGTGACTAGTCAAAATTACTCAATTCGTCATCAATAAACGCCCCCTCCGGCCGCACTTATCCATTATTAACACATTTTGCGACATCGGGCGGGCTAAAGGGTGTAACTTAGTGCCGAGTATAAGCACAAACAGACAGACAAACAGATATGGTACAGAATCTTCTAGAGGGCAAGCGCGGCATAATCTTCGGGGCTCTCAACGACAAGTCGATGGCCTGGAAAGTGGCGGAGAAAGCCAAGGAGCAAGGCGCCACGTTCACCCTCTCGAACACGCCGGCGGCCTGCCGCATGGGCGAGGTGATAGACCTCAGCAAGGCCACCGGCTCGGAGCTCATCGCCGCCGACGCCACGAGCGTCGACGACCTGCGCAACGTCTTCGGCCGCTCGCAAGAGGTGCTTGGCGGCAAGATAGACTTCGTGCTCCACTCGATCGGCATGTCGTTGAACGTCCGCAAGAAACGCGACTATACCAACCTGGACTACAACTTCCTGGGCAAGACGCTCGACATCTCGGCCATATCGTTCCACAAGATGCTCCAGGTGGCCTACCAGATGGACGCCATCAGCGAGTGGGGCAGCGTCGTGGCCCTGACCTACGTGGCGGCCCAGCGCACCTTCGACGGCTACAACGACATGGCCGACGCCAAGGCCCTGCTGGAGAGCATAGCCCGCAGCTTCGGCTACATCTACGGCCGCGAGAGGCACATCCGCATCAACACCATCTCGCAGTCGCCCACGGCCACGACGGCCGGCTCGGGCATCCACGGCTTCGGCGGCCTGCTCGACTTCTCCGACCGCATGAGCCCGCTGGGCAACGCCACGGCCGAGGAGTGCGCCAACTTCTGCGTCACGATGTTCTCCGACCTCACCCGCAAGATAACCATGCAGAACATATTCCACGACGGCGGCTTCTCGTCGATGGGCATGAGCGCCAGCGCCATGACTCAATACAACAAGAGCTTCGAGGCGGAGTAGGACAAAACGACGCGCAAAACGGCGCAGGGGGGGCTCCACCGGAACGCGGCGGCGCCCCCCTCGCCCGTCCCATCGCCAAGAGAGGGCAAAAAGCGCCCGCCCCGCCGTCTGGCAGGGCTTGCAAAGAAAAACGCCAAGGAGACGGCAAGCCACGCACAAGGGGGACTCCATGCCGCCCCCACCCGCCGCGCGCCCCTCTTGTCCATGCGACAAAAAATTTGTTTTTTTGTTGAGCCGTTGCTCGCCCCGCGCCACAGCATCATCAGCAATATGCCCCAACAGCCGGCAAAGGGAACGGCTTAGAACCTCAAAACCTGACACACGAACAAATGGCAACCACGCTCAATGTAGGCGACACGGTGGAATGTGTCGTCAAGAAAGTCGAGACGAAAGGCGTCACGGTGTCGCTTCCCGACGGGCGCGCTGGCTACGTCCCAAAATATTGCGCCCAAAGCCTGTGCGACTCCGACGGATTCTTCAGCGTCAAGATTGGCGACCCCCTGACGCTGGAGGTCAAAGAGGTAGGACAACCCATCCGGCTCGGCGACGACGAAGAGCCGACGCCCGCCCCCCCGCCTCCGCCGGTTGGGCCCAAGATTTTGGGGAAAATAGACCTCGCGGCGGCGTCGCAACGCCGGAGGCCGCAGCACGGACGCCGCGACGCCGCGGCGGACTACAAGGTCGGCGACATAGAGGACGGCACCGTGGGGCGGGTGCAGACCAACGGCGTCTACGTCAGCCTGCGCCGCGGCGGGACGGGCTTCCTGCCCGCCTACGTCATGGACATGCGCGACGGCGCGCCGCCCGAATACCGCAAAGGCGACAAGATAAGGGTCGGCATCTTGGCAATAAAGGACTACATAAGGCTCTGCGGCGAGGAACGCATGCGCCGCAAGCAACAGAAAAACATCGGGCAGCCGGCGGCGCAGACCATCCGGCGCTACGTCCCGATGGTGGTCTTCGACGCCGAACACTCCGCGGGTGACACCGTCCACGCCAAGGTGGTGTCGGTGGACGAGCGGCGCGCCATCATCTCCGTGGCCCAAGGCGTGGTGTGGAAAGACGAGATGAGCTGGACACCTTTCGAGAGGCCGCTCGACATCTTGCGCACTGGCGACAACGTGGACGCGGTCTACATGGGCCGCGACGACCGCCACAACAGACTGCTATTCAGCATCAGAAGGAGCGAGGCGGAGCCGCCTGACGCTTGGCGCATGACACAAGAGGAGGTTGACGCCCTGCACCAAGACGACCCCGACCCGCTATCGGCCACGGCTCGGTATGCCGTTGGCGACACCGTGAGGGCGCGCGTCTTGCGGACGGATGGCGACACGCTCCACTTCGACCTCGGCAATGGCGACGCCAGCGGCTACGCCTTCAGGGAGATGTTCCCGGCCCTGACGGACGAGGCCTGCGCCACGGAGTCAGACGCCCCCGACGGCATAGACGCCGTCGTGGCCTACGTGGGCGGACGCGTGGGCTTGTGCGACAAATCCGTATGGGCCGAGAGGAGGCCGGAGGTCGAGACGCTCTTCGCCGCCGACTTCGCCCAACACCCGCAGATACGCTCGTTGGCATCGAGGATATACAGCCCTGGCGACGTGGTGGAGGCCACCATAGCCGACATCGACGAAGACCGCATAGCCATGCTTCTGCCTCGCGGCGGCCTCGGCTTCCTGCCCAAAGAGCAGAAATTCGACCTTGCCGACGAAGAGCGCTCGCTGAACGTCGGCGGGCTGCAGACGGTTGTCGTGGAGCGGGTGACGAAGCAGGGCGTGACGCTCTGCGACAAGGCCCTGTGGGACCTTCAGACGCTCCACATAGGCACCTCGCTCCGAAGCCTGTATAAGGTCGGCGAGCCTATAGTCGGAGAAGTCGTCGAACACCGCGACGGCAGCGCCATAGTCCCCCTGCCCAAGGGCGGCAACGGCATCTTGCGGGCGTGCCACGCATCGCCCTCCGACGACAAGACCACGCACCTCCCGCCCGTCGGGACACTGGTGGAGGCCGTGGTGTTCCAGGTGGGCGCCCACGGCATCATGCTGTGCGACAAGCAGCGGTGGGAGGAGATTCAGGAGCGCCAGCGGCGACGCCCCTCGGACTTCTTCTCTCCCGGCGACAATCTGACAACCCGGGTCATATATTCCACAAAGTCGGGCATATACGTCGCCCTGCCGACATCGGGCAAGGGTTTTTGGCCCGTATACAACATCACAGGCTACACCGAAGGCTCGAAGCTGCCGCACCGCGGCGAGACCATCTCGGGGATTGTGCAAAAAGTTACGGAGAAGGGCGTAATCTTGTGCGACAAGGCCAAATGGGATGCGCAAAAGGAGCAGGAGAATAGCTAAAAACAGGTATCGGCGGGCAATGGCATAGAAAGCATTGCCCGCCGATTTTTCATTTATCAATCAGCAACTTGAAGAGCAACGGCCCGGGGTTGCGCACTCGATTAAATTACCTATATTGTTCTATTGTCCAAAGACGTGGCAGCCATTAACTTCGCCAACGATTTTTTTATTCCAACCTAATTAAATCGGAAAACATCATGAGCAAAGTGATAGTTGTCTACGGCTCGACGACGGGCACGACGGAGGACATCGCCAACAGGATAGCCAAGGCTGTCGGCGCCGAGGCCATCGGCGTGTCGGACATGACGGACGACACCCTGGCATCCAACGACGTCTTGATTCTCGGCTCGCCGACGTGGGGCATTGGCGAACTGCAAGACGACTGGTATGACGGCGTGGCGAAGCTGAAAGGCAGCGACCTCAAAGGCAAGCGCGTGGCCGTCTTCGGTTGCGGCGACTCGTCGTCCTATCCCGACACATTCTGCGACGCCATGTCCATCATAGCCTCTGCCGCCGCCGACGGTGGCGCCACGCTGATAGGCCGGGTCTCGACGGACGGCTACACGTTCGACAGCTCGGCGTCGGCCCAAGATGGGCAGTTCGTGGGCCTGGCCATCGACGAGGTGAACGAGAGCGACAAGACCGACGAGCGCATAAGCTCATGGGTCTCCAGCCTCGGGCTATAGCGCGGACGCCGGGAGGGGGGGCGTGGCAATGAACCTGTCGGCTGCTAGCGAGAGCGCCGCACATATGGTCTTGAGCAACCATATATACGAGTATCAGAAAGGCGTCCGCAACCTTGTGCTGTTCACCCTGCGCAAGGAGCTGGCCCGCGGGGCCGTGGAGCGCCTCGACCACCTGGGCATAGCCAACCTCGTCCAGGAGGCCGGCGGGAGCAACGTCAACATATATTTCGGCCGACCGCAGTGCATCCGCGCCATAAGCACGTTCGTCTCGCGCCCGCTCTACGCGCTGACGCCCGAAGAGGACTTCATCCTCGGCACACTGCTTGGCTACGACCTCTGCATGCAATGCGAGAGGTATTGCGACCGCAAGACCCGTCCGAGCTAACGGCATCCGCGCCGACGGAAAGGGAAAAGAACCGACCCGCCACCTAGCCGGAGAGCCAGGTGGCGGGTTCTTCGCACCGCACGCGAAGAAAATCAGCCGAAAAGCATTATCTTCGCCAACAAAGAGGAACGTGATGGAGAAGAACTTCAAAGAGCTTCTGCCCGGCGTCCGGGGCTTCGGGTTTGACGTGGACGGCGTCCTTTCGTCGCAGACGGTGCCGATGTCGCCAGAGGGTGTCCCGATGCGCACCGCCAACATCAAAGACGGCTACGCCCTACAGTTGGCCGTCAAGCTCGGCTTCCACATTGCCATAATCACGGGTGGCGACACCCCGGCCGTCCGCCGCCGGTATGAGGGTCTCGGAATTGCCGACATATACATGGGGCAGGCCACAAAAATCGGGGCGTATGAGGAGTGGCGCGACAAGCACGGACTGCGCGACGGCCAAATCCTCTACATGGGCGACGACATCCCCGACCTGCCCGTCTTGAGGGCGGTCGGCGTCCCGGTGTGCCCGCTCGACGCCTGCCCCGAAGTCAAGGCCGCAAGCCGCTACGTCTCGCCACTCAGAGGTGGCGACGCCTGCGTGCGCGACGTGGTTGAGCAGGTGCTGCGCTCGCAAGGGCTGTGGGGCGACGACCCCTCGTGGTGACCCCGCCCCACCTCAATGTGACACAAGAGAGGTAAAGAGAGCGATGAACCTGAGAGACGTTGCGCGCCTGGTCCGGCTTCCGAACCTGCTCGCCGTGGCGGCGTTCCAGTCGCTATTGCAGTATGGCCTCATCCTGCCCAAGTTCGAGGCGTGGGGCATAGGCGACGCCCTGGGGGCGCCCCTGTTCTCCCTGCTCGTCGTGTCGACAGTGTGCCTGGCAGCCGGCGGCAACGCCATCAACGACTATTTCGACGTGGCCGCCGACCGCGTGAACCGCCCCGACCGCATGGTTGTGGGCAAAGCCGTGGACCGCCGCCACGCCCTGCTGGCCCACGTGGCGCTGAACCTCGTCGGCGTCTTCGCCGGCCTGTATGTCTCGTTCGTCCTCCGCCGCGCCTCCTTCATGCTGCTGTTTGTCGGCGTCCCGACGCTCCTGTGGTTCTACTCGACCCACTTCAAGCGCATGGTGCTTGTCGGCAACATCGTCGTCTCGTCTCTTGTCGCGCTGGCGGGCTACATCGTAATCTCGGCCGACTACGCCGCTCTGGACCGCACGGCCGGCGCCCCGGACACCGGTGCGGACCCGCTGTCATCCCTGTGGTACATTATCTGCGCCTATTGCATCTTCGCGTTTGTGAGCAACCTCAGCCGCGAGATAATCAAAGACATGGAGGACATCGACGGCGACCGCGCCTGCGGAGGCCGCACCTTGGCCATAGAGCTTGGCAACACATACTGCAAGGGCGTGGTGGTCATGCTGGAGGCTTTCACGGCCATAATGCTGTGCGCGGCAGCCTACGAAATATCCACGGCCGCCGTCGGCATATACATAGCCGCCGTCCTCATAGCCCCGCGGCTGGTGCTGTGCGCCATGGTGCGGCGCGCAAAGACGAAAGACGGATTCCACCGCGCATCGACGCTGAGCAAGCTGATCATGATGGCGGGGGTGGCCTCCATCCTGCTTCTGTGAAAATCATCAACACTTGACATGTCAATAAATTCCCTTTCTACACATCGGAGCATCCGGAAATATGCGAAACGCCCCATAGCGCCCGACACGCTGCGGAGCATTGTCGACGCGGGCATCCGCGGCTCGAACACCGGCAACATGCAGCTCTACAGCATAGTGCTGACGCAAGACGCCGCGACCAAGGCCGCTCTGGCCCCGGCGCACTTCAACCAGCCCATGGTGACGGAAGCCCCGCTAGTGGCGACCGTCTGCGCCGACGTCAACCGCATGACAAAATGGTGCGAAGCGCGGGATGCCGCCGCCGGATTCCACAACATGGAGACATTCCTCACGGCCGCCATCGACGCCACCATTGTGGCCCAGAACATGACCCTCGCCGCCGAGGAGGCGGGACTTGGCGTGTGCTACCTGGGCACGACGACATACAACCCCGAAATGATTATTGACATCCTGCGCCTGCCCAGGGGAGTGTTTCCCATAACGACACTCACCATAGGGTATCCGGCCGAAGCACCAGGCGCCACGGAGCGCCTGCCGCGCGAGGCGGTGACACACACCGACACATACCGCGACTACACCACCGAGGACATCGACCACCTGCACGCCACAAAGGAGGCCAACCCCGCCAACGTGGAGTTCGTCAGGGAGAACGGCAAAGAGAACCTGGCCCAGGTGTTTGCCGAAGTGCGCTACCCCCGGGCGGGCAACGAGGCATTCTCCGCCAAGCTGATGGACGCGCTCCGCTCACAGGGGTTCACAAAATAGGCCTGCGCAATGAGCGAGACTTTGGACATCAACATTGCCGCACCCCGCCCACAGAAGAGCGCCGGGGCATGCTTCGCGCACCTTGACGGCATGTTCAACTCGGCGGCCCTAAGCAGATGGCTGAGAGACGGGGCGACGACCTACGTGGGCGTGTCGCCAGTGGCGTCGCATTTCGAGATGTCGGCAGAGAGCCTAGCATTCATGATTGAGTGCCTGGAGGGACAAAACGCCGCCATGGTATACGCCGACTACGTGTCATTGCGGGGCACCACAAAGACCCTCCACCAACTCAACGACGCCGAGCGGCACGTCTGCCGCGACACGTTCGACTTCGGGCCGCTGCTCGTCATGCGCCGCGCCGACGCCCTGCGCGCACTGGAGGGGACGGAGTGCCAATGGTCGGCAATATATGCGCTGACCTTGGGACTGCAACGAATCGGGACGCTGTACCACACGGGAGTCCCCATAGGCACCGTGGTAGACGACGACGGGCGCGACTCCGGCATCAAGCAGTTCGACTACCTGCGTCCCGACAAGGCCGAGACGCAGAGGGAACGCGAACGCGTCTTCACAGACCACCTGCGCGCGATAGGCGCGGCGGTCTCACCCGACAAGAGGATTGACGCCAAACCGCGGTCGGAGTTCGAGCGCCGGGCATCGGTGATCATCCCCGTGCGCAACAGGGTCGGGACCATAGCGGACGCCATAGGCTCGGCCCTGGAGCAACGCACGTCGTTCGACTTCAACGTGGTGGTGGTTGACAACCACAGCGACGACGGCACCACGCAACTGCTGGAGAAGCTCGCCGCCGCCGACGAGCGCGTAGTCCACCTCGTCCCCCAACAGACCACACTGGGCATTGGCGGATGTTGGAACGAGGCCGCGGCATCGCCCGCGTGCGGCAAGTATGCCGTACAACTGGACAGCGACGACCTGTATGCCCACCCCGGCGCCCTGCAAAGCATAGTCGACAAATTTTCCGAACGCCCCTACGCCCTTGTTGTCGGCTCATACAGGCTTGTGGACTTCGCCCTTGAGGAGCTTCCGCCGGGCGTAGTGGACCATAGCGAATGGACGGACAGCAACGGCGCCAACAACATCTTGCGCATCAACGGCATGGGCGCCCCCCGCGCCTTCGCCACCGACTGGCTGCGCAAACACCCGATGCCCAACGTGAGCTACGGCGAAGACTATGCCGCCGTATTGGCGGCGACGCGACGCTACCACGTGGGCCGCATCTTCGACGTCGTATACCTGTGCCGGCGTTGGGACGGCAACTCCGACGCCGGACTGCCGTTTGAGGCGCAGGCCGCCCACGACGCCTACAAGGACAAGCTCCGCAGCGACGAGGTTGAAGCCCGGATAGCGATGAACAAAAAGAAATAGGCCGATGGAGACCCTCCATCCGGAAAACCTTTTCAGCGGCCTTGGCGACTGGCCCGAGGCCATGCGCAACTACGCGGCCCTGGACGCGACCGAGGCTCGAGCCGTTGGCGCGGGGGCACATCGGCGGACCACGCTGATGTTCAACCCCGGCCGCGTGCGTTCGACGGCAGCCAGGGTCGACACGGCGTCCGTTAGCCTGCGGCCGTGCTTCTTGTGCCGCGCCAACCGCCCCAAGGAGCAGCGATACCTGTCCTGGCGGGCATATGAGGTGCTGGTGAACCCCTACCCCATCTTCCGCCACCACTTGACCATAGCGTCGAGAAACCACGAGCGCCAAACCCTTGCCAACCATCTGGGCGACATGACGGACTTGGCCATGTCCCTGCCGGGCTACGCCGTGTTCTACAACGGCGGCAAATGCGGCGCCTCGGCCCCGGACCACCTCCACTTCCAGGCCGCGGACGGGCTGGCCCATTCCGCAGTACTCGACGCCATCTTGGCGGAGAGGGGCAAACGGGTGGGCGATGCGGAAGAGGCCGACGCAATATACGCCTCGGAGCGGACAGGGCGGCTGGCGTACCACTTCTCGGCCCCGGACAGCGCAACCGCGCGAAAGGCAATCGAGAGGCTGATGTCCATGCGCCGGATGGACTACGACATGATGAACGTCGCGGCACGTCGGCGCACAGGCGAAGACAGGGTGGACGTGGTTGTCGTCCCCCGCCGCGCATTCCGCCCATGGCAATATGACGCCGCCGACCGACGAATCATGGTCAGCCCCGCCACCGTGGAAGTCTTGGGCATCTTCGTCCTGCCTCGGCGCGAGGACTACGAGAGAATGAGCGAAGCCGACGTAGACAGCATTGTGGGGCAAGTGTGCTACGCGACAGACGACGAACTGATTGCCCCAGCCACAAAATGAAAGCCATGGAATCGGAGCCGACGGTAAGCGTCGGCATAGTGCGCGCCAAGAGCATCACGGTGGACCTTATCGGCAACTTCGAGAGCAAGGCGCCGCGGCGCATATTCCGCCACGGCATCGTGGCAAGCATTGCGGATGGCCACGTATCGATTGACGGCGCACGGGCCGACAACCTGGTCCTGACCCCGAGCAGCGACACGTGCCGCTTCGTTGTCCACGACGTCGAAATAGGCATAGGCTTCCACTGGGACAAACACGAGAACCAATCTTTCGGCGGCTCGCTGCGCTTCGTTGCCGACGGCGACATGCTGTGGGCAGTCAACGTCGTCGGCGTCGAACGCTACCTGGAGAGCGTCATATCGTCGGAGATGAGCGCCACGTCGGACCAGGAACTGCTCAAAGCCCACGCCGTAACGTCGCGCAGTTGGCTCATGGCGCAGATTTTGGGCAAGGGGAAATTCCAGGGCGAGCATAAGAACGAGACGGCGTCGGAGATAACCACATGGCGCGACCGCGAAGACCACGCGCTCTTCGACGTGTGCGCCGACGACCACTGCCAACGCTACCAAGGCCTGGGCAGAGTGACCAACCCCAAGGTGGCGAAAGCCGTCGAGGCGACGAGAGGCATGGTCTTGACCTACGACGGCGAGGTGTGCGACGCACGCTTCTCAAAATGTTGCGGCGGCATGACTGAGCGGTTTGAGAGCTGCTGGGCAGACGCCCCCCACGCCTACCTGCGCCCCGTGGCCGACGCCATGATGCATCCGCGCGGCCTGCCGACGGACCTGACGGCGGAGGATTCGGCCCGAGAGTGGATTGAGGCCTCGCCCGAAGCGTTCTGCAACACGTCGGACGCCATGACGCTGCGCCAAGTGCTCAACGACTACGACCAACCGACGGCAGACTTTTTCCGATGGGAGACAACCATCCCGCGCCGCGAGCTCGGCGACCTGGTCCGCACAAAGAGCGGACACGACCTGGGCGACATCAAGACATTGGAGCCATTGCGCCGCGGCGCGTCGGGCCGCATAATGCGCCTAAAGATTACAGGCGAAAAGGGCGAGCTGACAGTCGGCAAGGAATTGGAGATTAGACGGTTGCTCAGCCACACGCACCTATACAGCTCCGCTTTCGTATCCCGCCCCTCGGACGACGGCGGCTCCATCGTCCTGCGCGGCGCCGGGTGGGGGCATGGCGTCGGCTTGTGCCAAATAGGCGCGGCGGTCATGTCGAGACGCGGCTTCGGCTACCGCAGCATCCTCTACCACTACTTCCGCCGCGCGCTCATAGAGCGCCTGTGGGAATAAGATATGGAATATTATGCATAGATTTGTTCCGATGAAAAAAATCAAGACGCTACTATCGCTCGTTGCCGCCATGGCTCTATGCTCCTGCCAAGCCGACAAGTCGTATTCAATCGAGGGCGCGATATACGGCGGCCGCAATTTCGACGACCAGACAATATACCTCGTGCCGTTCTCCGGCTCCACGGCAGGGCGCATAGACTCGGCGAAAGTCCGCGACGGGCGCTTCCGCTTCGGCGGCACGGCCGAGGCGGGCGGAATCTTCATTGTCCGCATGCGCCCCATGATGCGCCTCTTCATCGAGGAGTTAATATTAATCCGCGAGCCGGGCAACATCCGCGCCATGCTGAGCGAGCACAGCTCCGCCTCCGGCACGCCCCTCAACGACTCGCTCCAAAACTGGCGCGAGTATAAGCAGACAATCGACGCACAGCTAGAGGACATACGCAAGAGGCTCCGCCGCGCCGACCCCCGCGAGGCGGCACGCCTAAAAGCCTCGCAGGACTCCCTGCGGACCCTCTTCGACAAGCACAACAGGGCCTCCGCCCTCGCCAACGGCGACAACACGTTTGGCGAATTTCTAGACAGTTGGGTAATTCGATGACAGACACTACGCTAAAAATGTCCGACCTGGGCGGACTATGCGACGCCG
Organism: uncultured Marinilabiliaceae bacterium; assembly: GCA_964481855.1. Classification (GTDB taxonomy): domain Bacteria; phylum Bacteroidota; class Bacteroidia; order Bacteroidales; family Marinilabiliaceae; genus W3P20-009. Next base: position 2,416 of record CAYZUH010000003.1, on the reverse strand, counting down.
AGCTGGTCGGCAATCCCGACTTGCCCTTTTCGGACATATTGACCGACAGCCGCCGCCTCTTCGTGGCCCCCCGCACGCTCTTCGTGGCCCTACGCGGCCCGCGCCACGACGGCGAGCGGTATGTCGGCGACCTATACTCCCGCGGCATACGCGCCTTTGTGTGCCACCGCGGGCTAGACACGTCCCCCTACCCCGATGCGACTTTCGCGCTAGTGGACGACACACTGGACGCCCTCCAATCGATTGCAGCCGCGCACCGGCGCAGGAGCCGGGCTCGGGTTGTGGCGGTGTGCGGCAGCAACGGCAAGACGATTGTCAAAGAGTGGCTGAGCCAACTTGTCGCGGGCGACATCCCGACAATCCGCTCCCCCCGCAGCTACAACAGCCAAGTGGGCGTCCCGCTGTCGCTGCTCAAGATTGAGCCGGAGACCCGCCTGGCCATCATCGAGGCTGGCATATCGGAGCCTGGCGAGATGAGCCGCCTAGAGAAGACTGTACGCCCCGACGACGTGATATTCACCAACATAGGGTCGGCCCATCAGGAGTCGTTCGCCTCCGTCGGCGCAAAATTGGAGGAGAAACTCAAAATGGCGGCGCACGCCAAGCGAATCTTCTTCCGCGCCGACCAGCGGGAAGTGGCGCGCGCCGCGCGCTCGCTTTATCCCAAAGAGCGCCTCGTCTGCTGGGGCAGTGGCGACGATTGCGACTACAAAGTCGAGACGACCGCGGAGGGAGACGGCCTCCGCATTGGCGTGAAGCATGGCGGCAACGCATACTCGTTCGTCTCGAAACAGGCCGACGCCATCTCGGGCGAGAACCTGGCGCACGCCATCGTCTACGCCCTCGCCGCGGGCATTGAGGCCGACAAGATTGCGGAGCGGGTGGCGGCATTGGAGAGCGTAGGGATGCGGATGGAGCAAAAGGAGGGGCACAACGGGTGCTCCATCATCGACGACGCATATAACGCCGACGTGACGTCGCTGGAGGTGGCCCTCGACATGCTCCACGTCATGGGCGAGCGCCGCAAGCAGACGCGCACCATAATCCTCTCCGACCTGCAGCAGACGGGGCTTCCCGACGCCCAACTCTACGCCCGCGTCGGCAGACTGCTGGACGAGAAAGGCGTGGACCGCCTCGTCGGCATAGGGCCGCACATCTCCACGAACATGGCCGGACGCGCCGGCGCCCTGTTCTTCGAGTCGACCGACGAGTTCCTGCGGCGGATGTCCACGGCGGACTTCCGCAACGAGGCCATACTGCTGAAAGGTCAGCGCCGGTTTCGCTTTGAGCGGATCGTGACCCTGCTGGAGTGCCTCCGCAACCGCACCGTGATGGAGATAAACATGACGGCGCTGGCGCACAACATAGCCTACTTCCGCCACTTCCTGCGGCCGGAGACGAAGCTCCTGGCCATGGTCAAAGCCTACTCCTATGGCACCGGCTCTTTCGAGATTGCCAAACTGATGCAGCAGCAGGGCGTGGACTACCTGGGCGTGGCATTCGCCGACGAGGGCTATGAACTGCGCGAGGCCGGCATCTCGCTGCCCATAGTGGTCATGAACCCCGAAGAACACGGCTTCGACCTCATGCTCAAAAACGACCTTGAGCCCCAGATATACAGCTCGGACGTCCTGGACGCCTATTCCGACGCCGTGTCTAAAGCCGGCGTGGAACGCGCCGCCATCCACATAAAGTTCAACACCGGCATGACCCGCTCCGGCTTCGAGCCGGACGATGCCGCCGACGTGGCCCGGCACATTGCCAGTCTCGGCAACGTGCGCGTGGCATCGGCATTCTCTCACCTGGTGGAGAGCGAAGACCCGGCCAAAGACCGCGGGACCCTGGCGCAGATTGACGCATTCCGCACGGCCTGCGCCACGTTGCGCGACGGGCTCGGCTACACGTTCATGCGCCACATCCTCAACTCGGCGGGCATAGAGCGCTTCCCCGACCATCAGATGGAGATGGTCCGCCTGGGCATAGGCCTCTATGGCGTCTCGGCCGTGGACAACAGCCTGCTGAAAAACGTGGCGACGCTGAAAAGCTACGTCTCGATGGTGCGCGAGGTGCGCAAGGGCGCCACGGTGGGCTACAACCGCCTCACGACGCTGACGCGCGACTCGCGCATAGCCGTCGTCCCCATAGGCTACGCCGACGGCGTGGACCGCCGCCTGAGCAACGGCGTGGGCGAGGTTCTGATAAAGGGGCAGTCCGCCCCCATCGCCGGCAACGTGTGCATGGACATATGCATGGTCGACGTCACCGACATAGGCGGCGTCCGCGCCGGGGACCCCGTGGAGCTCTTTGGCGACGCCGCCCCCGTGTGGGACATGTCGACCCGCATCGGCACAATCCCCTACGAAGTCCTGACCGGCATAGGGCGGCGCGTGAGGCGCGTATATTTCGTGGAATGAAA
>CAYZUH010000002.1:230140-230287 GCA_964481855.1 uncultured Marinilabiliaceae bacterium | reverse complement strand
ACTGACCTTTGGGTTATGAGCCCAACGAGCTACCACTGCTCCATCCCGCAATATGTATCCTTGCGCAACCAGAAGAGAGAGATGCGTTCCTAGTAGCGGGAAGCCGACTCGAACGACTGACCTTTGGGTTATGAGCCCAACGAGCTA
>CAYZUH010000002.1:0-230040 GCA_964481855.1 uncultured Marinilabiliaceae bacterium | reverse complement strand
CCACTGCTCCATCCCGCAATATGAGTTGCCTAACGCACCTTTTCTCCCAACTGCACTGCAAAGGTACTACTTCTTTGCAGAAAGCCAAGAGCCATGGCGCGGCTCGGTCTGTTAAATATTGACAAAACATCCGTATTTCGGGTAATCACACCTGTAAAACGGTTATTGCCCGCGCCAGTCAAGCCGCTTAGATTTGCAAGACAAAAGCAAGAAGAGCATGAAAAAGTGTCTACAGACCATAGCCCTCGCCACCTTGGCCACGCTGACCGCCAGCGGCGAGGCACAGGAACACGCTACAAAAACGAACGGAATGGAAAACAGAAAAGTACTAGTGGCCTACTTCTCCCGCGCCGACGAGAACTGGGCCGTGGGCAACATCGAGGTTGGCAACACGAGCATCGTGGCGGACATGATTGCCGCCGAGACAGGCGCCGACATGTTCCAAATCGAGACCGTCACGCCCTACCCCGCCGACTACCAGCAGTGCGTCGACATCGCAAAGCGGGAGATGAACACCAAGGCCCGCCCGGCGATAAAGGGCGACACGGCCGTCGAGAACTACGACATCGTCTTCGTCGGCTACCCCAACTGGTGGGGCGACGCGCCGATGGCCGTATACACATTCTTGGAGAAGCACGACTGGAGCGGCAAGACCGTCGTCCCGTTCTGCACCCACGAGGGCAGCGGGTTGGGCTCGACCGTCCGCAAGATTGGCGCGGCGATGAAAGGGGCAAAAATGGAGAAAGGCCTGGCCGTGCGCGGGGCGACGGCGCAGAACTCCCGACCAGAAGCCAAGGCCGCCGTCAAGGCATGGCTAGAATTGCTCAGCTTCTGACAGAAGCCGAGACGGAACGGGCGGGCGTCGGAAAGACGGGCCGCCCGCCTTTTTGCCCTCCCCCCCCAAAAAAGGGACATCCCGAACGCCCAAAGGGACATAGCCGCATAAGACCTTTTTACTACATTTGCGACCAGGCGAGGACTGAATCTCCAACAGCCGGCAAACACGGCGAGCAAAAAAATAGACAGCTATAAACAATTGTACAAATGGAAATGACAACAATGGAGGCCATCCGGGCGCGGCACAGCGTCAGGAGCTACGCCGACAAGCCCATTGAGGAGGAGAAACTCGCGGCGTTGCGCCGGCTCGTGGCAGAATGCAACAGCGAGGGCGGCCTCCACATCCAACTCGTCGTCGACTCCCCAAAGGCCTTCGGCTCAAAGTTGGTGCACTACGGCAGATTCTCCGGCGTCCGCAACTATTTCGCCCTCATCGGCCCCAAGGGCGACGACCTCGACGAGAAGCTCGGCTACTATGGGCAGAAGCTAGTGCTCGCAGCGCAGACCATGGGGCTGAACACCTGCTGGGTGGGACAGACATACAAGAAAGACCCCGACAGTTTGCAGATTGGCAATGGCGAGAAGCTGCGGTGCGTCATCACGCTCGGCTACGGCACGACACAGGGTGTGAGCCACAAGGTCAAAGCGGCGGAGAAAGTATCCAAAGCCGCAGGCAATGCGCCGGAGTGGTTCCGCAACGGCGTGGAGGCGGCCCTCCTGGCCCCGACGGCCATGAACCAACAGAAGTTCACCTTGGAGCTGACGGGCGACAACCGAGTGCGCGCCAAGGCCGGATGGGGCCTCCTCTCAAAGATGGAGATGACATTCGCAATGGTCGACCTCGGCATAGTGAAATACAGCTTCGAGGTGGGCGCCGGCCGGGAAAACTTCGAGTGGGCGTAGGCAGAACATCGCCACAAAGTTGGGAGCAGATAGCAACGACGCCCCCCCGGCGCACGAGGGGACGCACATTCCGTGCGCCCCTCGCGTGTTGACGGGGAGGGCGCCCCGCAATTGCCCGTTCGCCGCGGCGGGATTATCCCATTGCCGCATCGAGCAGAATCTCACCAAGGGTGGGATGTATGTGTATGATGTCGGCGAGCCTGTCGGCCGTGGCGCCAAAGTTCATGAGCGCGGCGACCTCCTGCACCATCGCCGATGCGCCAGCCCCCACGGCGTGGCAACCGAGAATTGCGCCGTCGTCCCCGCACACCAGTTTTAGCACCCCCTCTGCCTGCCCAGCGGCCTGGGCGCGCCCATTGGCGCGGTATGTGGCCTTGCGGACACGGCATCCGACACCGCGAGCCTTGCACTCCTCCTCGGTCATCCCGACGCCCGACGCCTCCGGGCGCGTGAAGACGGCCGACGGCACAATGTCGAGGCGAATGTTGTCTCCACGGCCCAGGATGTGGTTCACGGCGCGGCGCGCCTGGAACGTGGCGGCGTGCGCCAACATGGACAAGCCGTTGACATCGCCCACGGCGTAGACGCCGACAACGTTGGTCTGCATATTGTCGTCGACACGGATGCCGTGCCGGTCAGCATCTATTCCTACGGCCTCGAGGCCCAGGCCGTCGGTGTTGGGCCGCCGCCCCGTGGCAACAAGAATCCGCTCGGCCTCGACAGCCCCATCGCGGCCCTTGGCGTCTCGGAAGTGGACAGTGCCACCATCGACCCGCTCCACCCCACACCCCATGTGGAACTCCACGCCCTGCCTCTCCATGGCCTTACGGAGGCGCTTGGCGATTTCGCCGTCCACCGTCGGCAGACACTCTTTGAGATGCTCCACGACGGCGACCTTGCAGCCGAAGCCCGCGAAGACCGACGCCATCTCCATCCCGACAACGCAAAGAGAACCCGGCAACACCTCGACAGACAACAGCTCCGCCGACGTCAAGACATTAGGGCTCCAGGGCGCGCCATCTGCCCCAAGACCCGGCAGATGCGGCACCTTGGAGATTCCCCCCGTGGCGATGATGACGTTGGCGGCCCCTATCTCCTCTCCGTTCACGGCTGCCGCATGGGCGTTTATGAGCGAGGCGCGCCCGCCGACCACTGCAATTCCCAGCTGACGGAACATCGCCTCTAGGTTGCCACACAGGCCGCCGACCACGGCCTCCTTGCGGCGCATGGCCTCGGCGAACGCGCGCGCGCCATCGACATCCGCCCCGCCCTCGCGGAGGGTGGCGAACTTTTCGGCATCGTGGACGAGAGCCTTTGTCGGGATGCACCCCCGCATGAGGCACGTGCCGCCCAGGCGCCCCTCTTCGACCACGGCGACACTCAGACCGCACTTGGCGGCGTAGAGGGCGGCCCCATAGCCTCCGGGGCCGCCGCCTATGATGAGCAAGTCCGTCATTGCCGGTCGAAAGTGAGAATGGGATGCCGCGCCGCCAAGACGTCGTCCGTCCTGGAGATGGGCGTCTGGCATGGCGCCCCCTTGACCACGTCGGGCGTCTCCTTGGCCTCGTGGGCAATCTGGCGCATGACGGCGATGAACTCGTCTAGGCTCTCCTTGCTCTCGCACTCGGTGGGCTCAACCATCATGGCCTCGTGGAAGAGGAGCGGGAAATAGATTGTCGGCGCATGATAGCCATAGTCGAGCAGACGCTTTGCCACGTCCATGGTCGTCACGCCGGTCGACTTGTCCTTAAGTCCGTCGAAGACGAACTCGTGCTTGCTCAGCCCGTCGATGGGGAGTTCATAGAGGTCCTTGAGGCTCTCCTTGACATAGGTGGCGTTGAGCGTCGAGAGCGGGCCGACCTGCTTCATGTTCTCCCGGCCGAGACTGAGGATGTAGACCATGGCGCGCAAGTTGACGAGGAAGTTGCCATTGTAGGGGCTGACCTCCGGGAAGAACCGCTCCAGGCCCTCGCGGACACCCACCGGGCCACTGCCGGGGCCGCCTCCGCCGTGCGGGGTTGAGAATGTCTTGTGGAGATTGACGTGCAAGACGTCGAAGCCCATATCGCCGGGGCGGCAGATGCCGATCAAGGGGTTGAGGTTGGCTCCGTCGTAGTACATCAGCCCCCCGCGGGCGTGGACCATCTCGACGATGGTCTCAATGTCATGCTCGAAGATTCCGAGAGTGTTGGGGTTGGTCATCATCATGGCCGCCACGCTGTCGTCGAGCTTGGCACGCAAGTCTTCGACGTCGACAGTCCCGTCTTTGAGGCTGCGCACCTCGACTACCTGCAAGCCGCACACAGCCGCCGAGGCCGGGTTCGTGCCGTGAGCCGAGTCGGGCACCAGGACTTTCGTGCGCTTGAAGTCGCGGCGGCTCTCGTGATAGGCCCGGACGACCATCAGCCCCGCCAGCTCCCCATGCGCTCCCGCGCAAGGCTTGAGCGTGAAAGTCTTCATGCCGGTGATGGAGGAGAGATAGAAGCGCAACGCGTCGGAGACGGTCTTAGCCCCCTCCGCACACTCGTCGGGCGAAAGCGGATGGATGTCGACGAACTCCCTCCATGCGGCAATCTCGTCGTCAATCTTGGGGTTGTACTTCATGGTGCACGACCCCAGGGGGTAGAGGCCATTGTCAACGGCGAAATTGTTGCCGCTGTTGTTGGTGTAGTGCCGGACGACCGTAAGCTCGTCGCACTCGGGCAACAGGGCGTCGGCGGCACGGCGCACGCAGGCCGGCAGCTCGTGGCGCGGGATTCCCCCCTCGCCGGGGAGGGCGTAGCCGACGCGCCCCGGACGGCTAAGCTCGAATATTAGCTTGTCGTATATCCTACTATTCATCTCCTATTCCTCCACAGAGTTAACCAATTCGACCAATCTGTCAATCTCCCTCTTTGTGCGTTGCTCTGTGACGGCAAGCATAAGCGTCTTGTCGCCAACCTTCACCCCGCCCAGGAACCCGGCGTCGAGCCATCTGCGCCTCAGGGCGTCGAGGTCGCCGCCATAGTCGACGCAGAACTCGTTGAGGAACTCACGCCCTGGGAACGTGTCGACGAAACGGCCAGTGGCTATGAGCCGCCCGCGCAGGTAGTGCGCCCCGTCGCACCCCATCTGCGCCGCCTCCACCAGTCCCCTCCGGCCCATGAGAGACATGTAGATTGTGGCGCACAGCGCCATGAGGCTCTGGTTGGAGCAAATGTTGGACGTGGCGTTCTGGCGACGGATATGCTGCTCGCGCGCCTGAATGGTTAGGACAAAGGCGCGCCGGCCCTGCCGGTCGACGGTCTGCCCGACGACTCTGCCCGGCATCTTGCGCATATGCCTCTCGGCCACCGTCATGTAGCCGAGATATGGGCCACCCCAGGCCATGGGGATGCCGAGGCTCTGTCCCTCGCCGACGGCGATGTCCGCCCCCCACTCGCCCGGCGTCTTCAGCACCGCCAAGTCGGCGGCGTGGGTGTTGACGACAAGCAGCGCCTTGGCGGCGCGGCAAGCGTCGGCAACACCAGAGAAGTCCTCGATGACGCCATAGTAGTTGGGCTGCTGGACGATGACGCCCGCGGCCCCGCCACTGAGCAACTCGCCTAGCCGCGAAAAGTCGGAGGCGCCATTGAGTGCGGGAATGCCCCTGAGCTCTATGCCGCGGAAGCGCGCGTAGGTCCGCACCACCTCCCGCACCTTGGGATCCATCGTCTCCGCCACCAAGACGAGCCTACTCTTGCGCGAGATGGCCGCGCACATCATCATGGCCTCGGCTGTGGCGGTGGCCCCGTCGTAGAGCGACGCGTTGGAGACGGGGAGGCCCGTGAGCCGCGCCATCATGGTCTGGTACTCGAAGATGTACTTGAGCGTCCCCTGCGAAATCTCCGGCTGGTAGGGCGTGTAGCTCGTCAGATACTCTGCCCTTTGCACCATCGGGGCAATGACGGCCGGGACGTAGTGGTCATATACGCCCGCCCCGGCGAAGCACACCGTCCGCCGGTTCATCGAGGCAAGACTGCCCAGCGCCTTGCGTACGCCAATCTCGCCCTGCGACTTGTGAATCTCGTAGTCTCCCTGGAGACGCACACTGGCGGGGACGTCGGCATAGAGGTCTTCAATCGAGCCTGCGCCGATGACGTCGAGCATCTGCCGTATGTCGTCGGCCGTATGTGGGAAATATTTATACATGTCGTCCCCTCCCTATTCGGCCTTGGCCACGTGTCTGTCATATTCCGCCTCGCTCAATAGGTTCTCCAGCTCCGCCGGGTCGGAGAGCCTCACTTTCATGATCCAGTTGGCGGCCGCGTCGTGGTTGATGAGCTCGGGGTTGGCGGCGAGCCTCTCGTTGACCTCGACCACGATGCCGCTCACCGGCGCCACGAGGTCGCTGGCCGCCTTGACGCTCTCGACGGCACCGAAAGTCTCGCCCGCCACCACCTCGTCGTCCACCTCGGGGCTGTCGACATAGACGATGTTGCCAAGCTCGCGCTGCGCATAGTCGGAAATGCCGACAAATCCGAACTCGCCGTCCACTCGGACGTACTCGTGCGTTTCGCTGTAGTAAGTCATGGGTGATGATGTTTGAAGTTTGAGTTAGTTGTAATGAGCCTATTTCTTGTATTTGGGCGAATAAAAACGCTTCTTGACGACAGTCCCAGGGAACATCTTGCCGCGAATCTGCACCTCCAGCCGGCCTCCAAGCCTGCCGGCGTCGGCATCGACAAGGGCCACGCAGCAACTCTCATCGACCGAGATGAGGCGGTAGCCCGTCGTGACCTCGCCGACGTCCGTGCCGTCTTTGAACACCCTGTAGCCGTGGCGCGGGACGGCCCTGCCGTCGAGCCGGCCCCCGCACAGCCGCCGAGCCGGGCCCTCGGCCATCTGCCTCTGCAAGGCCTCCTTGCCAATGAACTCGCCCTTGTCGAACTTGCAAAACATCGCGAGACCCGCCATGACGGGCGTTATCGACTCCGACAGCTCGTCGCCGTAGAGCGGCAGGCCGGCCTCGAAGCGCAAAGTGTCGCGGCATCCGAGACCACACGGCGCGACGCCGGCCGCCATGAGCTTGTCCCAAGACCGGACGATGAAGCCGTGCGAAGCGTAGACCTCGAAGCCGTCTTCGCCGGTGTAGCCCGAGCGCGAGACTATTATCCTCTCGCCCTCGACATCGACCTCCTTGACCTCGTAGAACTTGAGCTCTCCGCACGCAATCCCCAGCGCCTCCTCAACACAGCGCTCGGCCTCCGGGCCCTGGATGGCGAGCTGGCCGTAGCGGTCGCTCTCATATCCTATGACGACATCGAAACCTCCGCTATTCCTGGCGAACCACTCGTTGTCCTTGTCGATGTTGGCGGCGTTGACGGTGAAGAGAACCCGGTCCTCGGCCAGGCGGCAGGCGCAAGTGTCGTCGACCACCCCGCCGTCGGGGCGGCACAGCATCCCGTAGACCATAGTCCCCACCGGGGCCCTGCCGATGTCGTTGGTGAAGATGTGGTTGGCAAAGCCCACGGCGTCTTTGCCCTCGACAAAGATCTCGCCCATATGGCTGACGTCGAAGACCCCGCAGTGGCGGCGCACGGCGTCGTGCTCGTCGACGATGGAGGAGTATTGGATTGGCATGTCGAATCCGCCAAAGGGCCGGATGAGGGCCCGCAGCCCCACGTTCCTGTCGTAGAGGCAAGTCCGTTTGTTCATGTGCCTGAATTGCTTTGGGGTGTTAAACCTGATTGGGATATTGCCTCTCAATCTCGCGAATGGCGCGCTCGTCGCTGTCGGAGAGCGTGGCCTCGTTGTCGCAGAGCGAGTCCTTGATTTCTGCCACAATCTGCTCCAAAGGCTTGTCGGTGAAGTCTTTGAGGAACGTCACGCGCTGGCTGACGCTCTTGACGGCGTTGCGGCTGAGCTTGGCGTTGTCGGGAGTGATGGCGCGCGACATGTTGTCCATGTCGGTGTCGTAGAGCAACGTCCCGTGGGCTATAATCATGCCGTCGGCGTGCGAGAGCGCATTGCCCGACACCTTGCGACCGCCGACGAGGATGTCGTTGTGGTCGTTGCGCTCGGCGGCGACGCCTACCTTGTTGAGCGCCTCGGCCAGCATGCCCATATAACGGTCGAAAGTGCCCTTGACGTCGTCGCCGCGCGTTATGTAGGAGAGCATCACGTTGCTCATGTCGGCATAGACGCACCCCCCGCCGCTCTTGCGCCGAAAGACGTCTATCCCGCGCATGCGGCAATAGTCGAGGTCCACCTCGTGGGGGATGTCCTGATTGCGGCCGCATATGACCGTCGGCCCCACCCTCCACATGAAAAACAAGTCCTCACCCTGCCACAGGCTCCGCGCCGCATATTCCTCCATGGCCAGGTAGAAGCTCAGGGCGCGCGTCTCGTCGGATTTGAGATTAAGGTACTTCATGCAAATGTATCGTAATTTTTCTATTTTAAGAACAGTGGCAATATACGACAAATTCAGCCCGGGACCGCGGCCCCGGGCTGAAAAACTTTTGCGAGCAGAGAGGGGGTGACGCCTCCTCCCCTACCGGATGTGGACTATGTCCTTACGCTTCAGCACCAGCGCCGAGCGGCTCGGGAGGTAGAGGCGGAGCATGTCTTGCCCGCCAATCTTCTGCGTATAGAACACGAAGAACATATCGTTGCGGTCGAAGCCCCCGAAACGGCCCTCGTCTGTCGAGAAGACTATGCTGTAGCGCCCCGCCGGGACGGGAACGGCATAGTCGGTGTAGGACGTCGAGGGGCTGAAGTTGAAGACCAGCAGGTAGTCGCCGCGCCCGAAAGCCAAGACCTGCGTGGGGTCGTAGTCGTAGTACCTGTAGGGGTAGCTCGGCTCGGGCAACTCTTTGAACACCTGCAGCATGGCGCGCTCGAAGTCGAGCAGGAAGTGGTAGCGGAGGTAGTCGGCCTTGGCCAGGCCCCACTGTCGCCGGGCGTACTTGTAGCTCCACCCGTTGCCCTCGCGGGGGAAGTCTATCCACTCCGGGTGGCCGAACTCGTTGCCCATGAATGTGAGGTAGCCCCCGGTGGCGGTGAAGAGCGTCACGAGGCGTATCATCTTGTGGAGGGCCATGCCGCGGTCCACGGCCATGTTCTGGCTCTCCAGGTTCATGCTGGAGTACATCTCCTTGTCCATGAGCCGGAAGATAATCGTCTTGTCGCCGACAAGCGCCTGGTCGTGGCTCTCGGCGTAGTTGATGACCTTCTCCTCGGGCCTGTGGAGCTGGAGCTCGTAGAAGATTCTGCCGACGGGCCACCTCTCGTCGGGGACCTCCTTGATGAGCTTGATCCAATAGTCCGGGATTCCCATCGAGAGCCGGTAGTCGAAACCCATGCCGCAGGCCTCCATGGGGCCCGCCAGGCCCGGGTAGCCGCTCATCTCCTCGGCAATGGTGATGGCGTCGGGCCGGAGCTTGTGGATGAGCCTGTTCGCCATCATGAGGTAGCCTATGGCGTCCTCGTCCTCATTGGCCCGGAAGTAGTCGGCGTAGCACGTGAAGTCTTTGCCGAGGCCGTGGTCGTAGTAGAGCATGCTCGTCACCCCGTCAAAACGGAAGCCGTCGAAGTGGTACTCCTCCAGCCACCAACGGCAGTTGGAGAGCAGGAAGCGGAGCACCTCCGTCTTGCCATAGTTGAAGCACCGGCTGTCCCACGCCGGATGGTTGCCGCGGTCGCCGTAGTGGAAGTAGAGGTCGGTCGAGCCGTCGAGGCGCGAGATGCCCTCGTTCTCGTTCTTGACGGCGTGGGAGTGGACAATGTCCATGATGACGGCTATGCCCATCGAGTGCGCCTCGTCGACGAGCCTCTTGAGGTCCTCGGGCTCGCCGAACCGGCTGCTGGCGGCGAAGAAGCTGGAGACGTGGTAGCCGAAACTGCCGTAGTAGGGGTGCTCCTGGATGGCCATGAGCTGGAGAGTGTTGTAGCCCATCTCGGCCACGTGGGGCAAGACGTTGCGGCGGAAGTCGTCGTAGGAGGCCACTCCCTCCTCCTCGCCGCTCATGCCGATGTGGGCCTCGTATATGAGCCGCGGCCCCGCGCCGACGCGGAACTCACCGTCGGTCCACCCGAAAGGCTCGAAGTCCCACGCCTGGGCGTCGAAGAGCTTGGTCTGCTCGTCTTGCACGACCCTGCCGATGTAGGCCGGAATCCTCTCCCCCCGCCCGTCGACCCAGTGGACCGACATCTTGAACTTGTCGCCATGGCGGAGCACGGTGTCGGGGATGTCAATCTCCCAGTTGCCGAACTCCATCCGGGCCATCTTGAAGCGGTCGTCCTCCCTCCATCCGGAGAAACCTCCGACGACGTATATCTCCGTGGCCCCGGGGGCCCACTCGCGGAGCGTCCAATGGTCGCCATTGTGGTGCATCCCATAGAACTCGTAGGCCTTGGCGAACTGCTCCAACGGCCCGCAGGTCTCCTCCAGCTCCTCCAGGCGCGCCATGGTCTTGACGCGCCGGCTCTCCAGGATTTGCGCGTAGGGCTGCAGATACCTGTCCATCTCGTAAATAGGCATCACTCTGCTCATGTCGTTCTGATGTTTTGAATTTGCTATAGTTTCTCTGTCGGTATGGAGAAGTAGAAGCACGCCCCGCCCTTGTACTCCGTGTCGACCCATATCCGGCCGTCGCACAGGGTGAGATATTTGGCGGCCACGGCCAGCCCTATGCCCTTTCCCTTGCCGGCTTCGTCCATCGACGCGTTGTCGAACATGTTGAAGACGCTCCTCTCCACGCCCGGCGGCAGGCCCGGGCCCGTGTCGGTGACGCAGAACGTGGCGTCGCGGTGGTTTATGGAGTAGGATATGGAGATTTTGCCCTCGGCGGTCATGCGGCAGGCGTTGTCGAGGATCTGCCCCAAGACCCTCGTGATGATCTCGTCGCTGCCCCAGATGGTGTCGTTCGGGGTGTCGAGCGAAAAGGAGGTCTCGATGACGACGTCCTTGCCCATCTTGCGCAGCACGTCCTGGTACTTAATCTTGATTCCCGTCAGCAGGTCGTTGAGCTGCACCGGGCACACGGGCTTGAGCATGTAGCTGCTCTGCAGTTTTGAGATTTCTATCAGGCTGTCTATGACGTGGAGGAGCTGGCGGCTGTTCTGCCTGACAATCTCGATGAAGTTGTCCCTCTCCTCGTCGGTCCTCGCCTGCCCCAGCAGGTCCACGAAGCCTATGATGGCGTTCATGGGCGTGCGGATCTCGTGGCTCAGGTTGGTGAGGAAGACGCTCTTCATCTCCCGGCTCTCCTGCGCCTTGTCTTGCGCCTTGCGCAGGTCGGAGTTGAGGACTTCCATGTTCTGGTTGAGCGAGACGATCCGCTGCTCGCTCTGCCGGAGGTCTTGCTTGAGCCTCACGCACCTCACCTCGGCGTCGAACGTCGGCGCCAGGATGTGGAGGAGCCGCGTCTTGCCGTCGAGCCCCGACAGCCCCGCGGAGGCGATGCCAAGGAGGATCCCCGACAGCATGTTGCGCTCGTTCTTGACTGGCACGGAGATGAAGCCCCTGGCGCCGACAACGTTGAACGGCAGCGCCGAGACCACCGCCGGCGCGTCGGCCGAGGCCGAGGGCTGGGTGTGCGTCCAAGAGAAGACGGTGCCCTTGGGACACGCCGCCGCGTCCGACGCCTCCACGACCATGAACTTGTTGGGGCTGTTGAGCTTCTGGCACAGGGCCATGACGTGGCAGTGCGTCATGGCCGCCATGTCGGCAAGCCTCCTGCCCACGTCGTTGTAGCCCACCGACGAGAGGAGGGCCTTGACATCGTTGACGTTGTCGTCGACGAAATCCACCACCGAGGCGTAGTTCGCCGCGTTTTTGCCGGGATGCCTCTTGCGCTCGAAGAGAGATTTGAAAAACATGCTCCAAATATAACAATATTTACCGACGCGGCCTTTTTTGCCTATCTTTGCGAACCCGCCTCCGGGGCGCGGCAACGAGACATAGCACGATGAACAACATTAGGAATTTCTGCATCATAGCCCACATAGACCACGGCAAGAGCACCCTGGCCGACCGCCTGCTAGAGTACACCAAGACCGTCAGGGCGCAAGACATGCAGGCCCAGGTGCTCGACGACATGGACTTGGAGCGCGAGCGCGGCATCACCATCAAGAGCCACGCCATCCAGATGGACTACGAGCAGGACGGGCAGCGGTACGTCCTCAACCTCATCGACACCCCGGGCCACGTCGACTTCTCCTACGAGGTGAGCCGCTCCATAGCGGCCTGCGAGGGCGCGCTGCTGGTGGTCGACGCCAGCCAGGGCATCCAGGCGCAGACCATCTCGAACCTCTACCAGGCCATCGACAACGACCTTGTGATAATCCCCGTCATCAACAAGATAGACATGCCGAGCGCCAACCCCGAGGAGGTCGAGGACCAGATCATGGACCTCACAGGCTGCGACCGCTCGGAGATTTTGCGAGCCAGCGGCAAGACGGGCGAGGGCGTGGAGGGAATCCTGCGCGCCATCGTGGAGCGCGTCCCCCACCCCGTGGGCGACCCCGACGCCCCCCTGCAGTGCCTCATCTTCGACTCGGTGTTCAACTCGTTCCGCGGGATTATAGCCTACTTCAAGGTCGTCAGCGGGCGCATCTCAAAGGGCGACATGGTCAAGTTCGTCGCCACGGGCAAGGAGTATGACGCCGACGAGGTCGGAGTCCTCCGCCTGGACATGGAGCCCCGCGCCACCATCGGCACCGGCGACGTCGGCTACATAATCTCCGGCATCAAGACAAGCCGCGAGGTCAAGGTCGGCGACACCATAACCCACGTGGCGCGCCCCTGCGCCAAGGCCATCGACGGCTTCTCGGAGGTCAAGCCGATGGTCTTCGCCGGCATATACCCCGTCGACTCGTCGGACTACGAGGAGCTCCGCGCCTCGATAGAGAAGCTTCAGCTCAACGACGCCTCGCTTACCTACACCCCGGAGAGCTCCATGGCCCTGGGCTTCGGCTTCCGGTGCGGATTCCTGGGCCTGCTCCACCTGGAGATTATCCAGGAGCGGCTGGACCGCGAGTTCAACATGAGCGTCATCACGACCGTCCCCAACGTCACCTACATGGCCTTCACCAAGAAAGGCGACGTGCAGGAGGTCTACACGCCCTCGGCCCTGCCCGAGCCCACGCTCATCGACCACGTCGAGGAGCCCTACATCCGCGCCCAGGTCATCACCAAGAGCGAGTACATCGGCCCCATCATGAAGCTCTGCCTCACGAAGCGCGGCATCATGGTGGCGCAGAACTACCTGACCACCGACCGCGTGGAGCTGAACTTCGACATGCCCCTGGCCGAGATCGTCTTCGACTTCTACGACAAGCTCAAGAGCATCAGCCGCGGCTACGCCTCATTCGACTACCACCCCATAGGCTACCGCGCGAGCCGCCTCGTCAAGACCGACATACTGCTCAACGGCGAGCGCGTCGACGCCCTCTCGGCCCTGACCTACATAGACAACGCCGAGACGATAGGCCGCAAGATGTGCGTCAAGCTCAAGGAGCTAATCCCGCGCCAGCAGTTCGACGTGGCGGTCCAGGCCGCCATAGGCGGCAAAATCATAGCGCGGGAGACAATCAAGGCGGTGCGCAAAGACGTGACGGCCAAGTGCTACGGCGGCGACGTCTCGCGCAAGCGCAAGCTGCTGGAGAAGCAGAAAGAGGGCAAGAAGCGCATGAAGCAGATAGGCAGCGTCGAGGTGCCGCAAAAGGCGTTCCTGGCCGTCCTCAAGCTCGACGACTAGGGGCCGGGCCACAAGGACAAAAAGGGAGGACGCCCCGGCAGGACGCCCTCCCCCCTAGTCGGGCACGCGGCGTCAGTTGGTCTTGAACTTCCACTCGCGGCGCGACGCAAGCTCGGCGTTGGCCCTCTCAATCTTCTTCTCCAGGCCCGCCTTGAACTCCGCCACCTTCCGCGCGGCGTCGGCATCGGCCACGGCCAAAATCTGCAAGGCCAGGATGGCCGCGTTCTGCGCGGCGTTGAGCCCCACGGTGGCCACGGGGATGCCCGGCGGCATCTGAATCATGGAGAGCATGGAGTCCCACCCGTCCATGGAGATTGACGCCTTGATGGGGACGCCGACGACCGGCAGGGTCGTGGCGGCGGCGATGACCCCCGGCAGGTGCGCCGCCCCGCCGGCGGCCGCGATTATGACCTTGACGCCCCTCGCCGCCGCCGCCTCGGCGAAAGCAAGGACCTGATGGGGCGTCCGATGGGCCGAGAGCGCGTTGACCTCGAACGGCACCTCCTGCTGCTCCAGGAAGTTGAGCGCCGCCTCCATGACCGGGAGGTCGGACGTGGACCCCATGATGATGCTGACCAATGGTTTCATTTGTTGCACTTAGCTTGTTGTTTCTGCGACGTAAAGTTATTTATTAGCATCGGTTTCCGGCGCGTCAAAATAAAAATTCATAATTTTGTGGCCTATGGCAAGAGTTTCCATACTCGACAAGCAGTTCGAGACAAGCTACACCGAGGCCCAGATCCAGGAGGCCGTGCGGCGGGTGGCAGACGCCATCAACGCCGACATGGCCGGGCGGGCCCCCCTCTTCCTCTGCGTCTTGAACGGCGCTTTCATGTTCGCCGCCGACCTCATGAAGCGCGTGAGCGTCCCGTCGCGCATCTCGTTCGTCAAGCTGGCGTCTTACAGCGGCACGCAGTCGACGGGGACAATCAAGGAGCTAATCGGGATTAACGAAGACCTTGGCGGCCGCACCGTGGTCCTGATTGAGGACATCGTGGACACGGGCGTGACCATACGCGCGCTCATCGACCAGTGCAAGGCCAAGGGCGCGGCGGAGGTTCGCGTCGCGACGATGCTCTTCAAGCCTGGCAACTGCCGCCCCGACACGAAGCCGGAGTACGTCGGGCTGGAGATTCCGAACGACTTCATCGTCGGCTACGGGCTGGACTACGACGGGTATGGGCGCAACATCCCGGAGATTCTGACACTTGTGCCTTGACCGCACGCACACAGGAGAAACAAAAAAACAACTCTCAATAGCAATGTTGAACATCGTCATTTTCGGCCCCCCGGGCTCGGGCAAAGGCACACAGAGCGAAAACCTCATAAAGAAATATAACCTCGCGCACGTCTCCACCGGCGACCTCCTGCGCAAAGAGATAAGCACCAACACTCAGCTCGGGGCCCTGGCCAAGAGCCACATAGACAAGGGCGAACTCGTCCCCGACGATGTGATTATCGGCATGATAGACTCCTACCTCGACAAGGAGGTCGGGCGCGCCAGCGGCGTCATCTTCGACGGCTTCCCGCGCACCGTGGCCCAGGCCGAGGCCCTCAAGGAGCTCCTCGCCTCCTACCGCACCGAGGTCAAGGCGTGCCTCAACCTGGAGGTGCCCAACGACGAGCTCGTGACGCGCCTTGTCGAGCGCGGCAAGACCAGCGGCCGCTCCGACGACAACATGGAGACAATCAAGAAGCGCCTCGCGACCTACGAGGAGCAGACGATGCCCGTCTTGGGCTTCTACAAGAAAGAGGGCGTCGCGGTGAACATCAAGGGCGTCGGCGCCATAGCCGACATCTTCGCCGAGATAGAGAAAGCCGTAGACGCCAGGAAATAAGCGCACGGACACAGCCAGCGCAGCCCCGTCGCCCCGCCTCCGCACGATGCGAGACAGGTCGGCGGGGTTGCACGGTTAGCGGCGCGGAAGCCAACAGACACACACAACGACATGGCATCCAACTTCGTAGACTACGTTAAGATATACTGCCGGTCGGGACACGGCGGGGCCGGCTCGGCCCACCTGCGCCACGTCAAGTATATCGAGAAAGGCGGGCCCGACGGAGGCGACGGCGGTCGCGGCGGGCACGTCATCGTGCGCGGCAGCAGCCAGCATTGGACGCTCATCCACCTCAAATTCGCCCGCCACGTCTTCGCCGAAGACGGCGAGCAGGGCGGGCGCGAGCGCGCCTTTGGGCGCGACGGCAAAGACCAGGTGATAACCGTCCCGCTGGGGACCGTCGTCAAAGACGCCGACACGGGGCGCGAGATATTCGAGATCACGCAAGACGGCGAGGAGCGCATCCTGGCCAAGGGCGGGCGCGGCGGGCGCGGCAACTGGCACTTCCGCACGGCCACATTCCAGACCCCGAGGTTCGCCCAGCCCGGCGAGGAGGGCGTGGAGCTCACGGCCATCCTGGAGCTGAAAGTGCTTGCCGACGTCGGCCTGGTGGGATTCCCCAACGCCGGCAAGTCGACGCTGCTCTCGGTGGTCTCGGCCGCCAAGCCAGAGATTGCCGACTACCCGTTCACCACCCTGGTGCCGAACCTGGGCATCGTCTCCTACCGCGACGGGCGGTCGTTCTGCATGGCGGACATCCCCGGCATCATCGAGGGCGCCGCCGAGGGCAAAGGCCTGGGGCTCCGCTTCTTGCGGCACATAGAGCGCAACTCCATCCTGCTCTTCCTGGTCCCCGCCGACACCGACGACGTGACGGCGGCCTACAACGTCCTGCTCGACGAGCTTCGGCGCTACAACCCCCAGCTCATGGACAAGAGGCGCGTCCTGGCGGTCTCGAAAGCCGACATTCTGACCGAGGAGCAAAGGGAGAAAGTCGAGGCGAGCCTCCCCGCGGACATCCCCACGGTCGTCTTCTCGAGCCACTCCGGGCAGAACGTGGCGAAGCTCAAAGACATCCTGTGGCGCGAAATGAACAACTAGCGGCGCGGCCAGATTGACATTCCTAGAATGTTTTAATATCTTTGCACACTTAATATAGCGGAACAAAAAAACTAATTCTCAAGATGCAAAACAAAGGAGCAGTGCGGACATTCGCCATTCTGCTGGCGCTCGTGTGTCTGTACCAATTGTCCTTCACCTTCTTCACGCGCAAGGTGGAGAGCGACGCCAAGGAGGCATCGGCGGGCGACCCGCGCCGCGAGGCCGCCTACTTGGACTCTATAGCCAACGAGCCGGTCTACAACTTCCTCTTCATCAAGAAGTACTCCTACATGGAGTGCAAGAGCAAGGAGATAAACTTCGGCCTGGACCTCAAGGGCGGCATGAACCTCATCCTGGAGGTCAAGGTCTCCGACGTGGTCAAGGCCCTCTCGGGCTACAACACCGACCCGGTCTTCAACCAAGCCATAGACAACGCCGTGGAGCGCGAGAAATCGTCCACGTCCGACTTCATAACCCTCTTCGCCGAGGAGTTCGGCAAGCTCAGCCCCAACGGCCAGCTGGCGACAATCTTCGCCACCGTCGACATGAAAGACCGCATAGACCTCTCGATGTCGAACAGCGAGGTGGTCAGCGTCTTGCGCGAGGAGTCGGAGGGCGCCATCCAGAACGCCTTCAACGTCCTCCGCACCCGCATCGACCGCTTCGGCGTGGCGCAGCCCAACATCCAGGAGTTGGAGAAGAAAGGACGCGTCATGATTGAGCTTCCCGGCGTCACCGACCCGCAGCGCGTCCGCAAGCTCCTCCAGGGCACGGCGAGCCTGGAGTTCTGGGAGACCTACACCAACAACGAGCTGCTCTCGAAGCTCGTCGAGGCCGACGCAGCCACGCGCGTGGTGGTGACCGACAGCACCAAGACCTCGGCCGCCGCCGAGACCACCAGCGCCGCCGCGGACTCCGCCTCGCTCGCGCTCCTTGGCGAGGCGGCGCAAGACACGACGGCCGACAGAGGCACGTCCGTGGTTTCGCTCTTCACCTACCTGCGCCCCATCCAGGCCGGCGGCAGCCCCCTGATTGGCTTCGCTTTCGCCAAAGACCGGGACAAGGTCGACGAGTACATCGCCTCGGACAAGGTGCGCCGCGCCCTGCCCCACGACGTCCGCCTCATGTGGGGCGTCAAGCCCATGGCCGGGGCCGACGCCACGCGCTACTACGGCATCCAGTGCAACCCCAAGGAGCAGCTCTATGAGCTGATAGCCATCAAGCAGACAAGCAACACGGGCCGCGCGCCGCTCGAGGGCGACGTCATCACCAACGCCCGCTCGCAGGTGTCTCAGAACGGCGCCACATATGAGGTCTCGATGACCATGAACAGCGAGGGCGCCCGCAAATGGGCCCAGCTGACCAAGGCCAACCTGGGCCGCTCGATAGCCATAGTCCTCGACGGCTTCGTATACAGCTACCCTACAGTGCAGAGCGAGATTACCGGAGGCAGCAGCCAGATTACGGGCAACTTCTCGACCGAGGAGGCGCAAGACCTTGCCAACGTCCTCAAGAGCGGCAAACTCCCCGCCCCCGCCACCATCGTCGAGGACACCGTCGTCGGCCCGTCGCTGGGCCAGGAGGCCATCGAGTCCGGCCTGTGGTCGTTCCTCATCGCGTTCGTCGTGGTCCTGGTCTACATGGTCGTCTTCTACGGCGCCAAGGCCGGCCTGACCGCCGACTTCGCCCTCATCTGCAACCTGTTCTTCATTGTCGGCGTCCTGGCCTCGTTCGGCGCGGTGCTGACCCTGCCCGGCATCGCCGGCATCGTCCTGACCATAGGCATGGCCGTCGACGCCAACGTCATCACGTTCGAGCGAATCAAGGAGGAGCTGCGTTCGGGCCACTCTCTCGTCAACGCCGTCCAGACCGGCTACTCCAACGCCATGTCGGCCATTGTCGACGCCAACATCACGACGCTGCTCACGGCCGTCATCCTCTTCACGTTCGGCACTGGCCCCATCCGCGGCTTCGCCACGACGCTCATCATAGGCATCGTCTGCTCGTTCTTCACCGCCGTGTTCCTGAGCCGCATCATCATCGAGCGCCTGGCGTCGAAAGACGAGAAGATGCGGTTCAGCACCAGCTGGGTCGACGGGCTGCTCCAGAACGTCAACATCGACTTCATGGGCAAGCGCAAGGCCTACTACATTGTCTACGGCGCAGCCATGCTCATCTGCGTGGGCTCGCTGGCCGTGCGCGGCCTCGCAAAGGGCATCGACTTCACCGGCGGGCAGATATTCGTAGTCCGCTTCGAGCAGCCCGTCTCGACGGTCGACGTCCAGAGCTCGCTCTTCAAGGCCTTTGACGGCGCCAACATCGAGGTCAAGACCTACGGCAACGAGAACCAGATCCGCATAGCCACCAACTACGGGGCCGAGGAGAATTCCGCCGAGGCGGCACACGACATCGAGCAGCGCCTCTTCGACGGCGTCAAGGACTTCCTGCCGTCGGGCGTGGACAAGGACGCGTTCCTGACCAACTACCGCATGAGCTCGCAGAAAGTGGGGCCGACGATGGCGTCGGACATGACCGAGAAAGCCATCTACTGCGTCGTCCTGTCGCTCATCGTCATGTTCCTCTACATCTTCGTCCGCTTCCGCAAGGTGGCGTATGGCGTGGCGGCCGTCGTCGGGCAGACGCACGACGTCCTGTTCACCCTGGGCGTGTTCTCGCTGTGCTACTCCGTCATGCCGTTCTCGATGGAGGTTGACCAGTCGTTCATAGCCGCAATCTTGACCATCGTCGGCTACTCCATCAACAACACCGTGGTCATCTTCGACCGCATCCGCGAGGTGTTCGCCAACTCGCCCAAGGCCGACCCGCAGACGGTGATGAACAGCGCCCTCAACTCTACATTGATGCGAACCATCAACACCTCGGTCACGACGCTCGTGACGCTGCTCGTCATCTTCCTGTTCGGCGGCGAGGTCATCCGCGGGTTCGTCTTCGCCATGTTCATAGGCATGTTCGTCGGCACGTTCAGCTCCATGTTGCTCGCCACGCCCATAGCCTACGAGATCATGGTCCGCAAGGGCAAGAAAGCCTAGTCCGGGCAGGCTCCCGAACGAAAAAAGCGCCCCCCCGCCGAAAGCTCGGCGAGGGGGGCGCCTTTTTACACCGTCCACCAATTGGAATTACCAGCTCCTTAGCGTAACTTTGACGCAATAAAAGTAAAGGGACTGAAATGAGGCTTTCGGAACTCCGCCCCGGGGACAAGGGCGTGGTGGTAAAAGTGCTGGGGCACGGCGGCTTCCGCAAACGCATAGTGGAGATGGGCTTCATTCGCGGCAACATGGTCGAAGTGCTGCTCCGCGCCCCCCTGGGCGACCCCGTGAAATACCGTCTCCTGGGCTACGAAATATCCTTGCGCCTCGACGAGGCGTCCATGATAGAGGTCGTGACGCCCGACGAGATTGGCGACGACGGCTCGGCCGACGGCCTCGGCGACCTCGCCACGATAGCCGACGAGGCGCGCCCCTCCGGCGAGGCCAGGCTCAAAGAGGCCGCCATGCGCAAGCGGCGCACCATAAACGTGGCCCTGGTGGGGAACCCCAACTGCGGCAAGACCTCTCTCTTCAACTTCGCCTCCGGCGCCCACGAGCGCGTCGGCAACTACGCCGGGGTGACCGTCGACGCCAAAGAGGGCCGCGCGGAGTTCGAGGGCTACGAGTTCAACATTGTCGACCTGCCCGGCACCTACTCGCTGACCGCCTACAGCCCGGAGGAGATGTACGTCCGCCGGCAGATTGTAGAGAAGACCCCCGACGTGGTTGTCAACGTCATCGACACCAACAACCTGGAGCGCAACCTCTACCTCACCACGCAGCTCATCGACATGAACCTGCGCATGGTTTGCGCCCTCAACATGTATGACGAGATGGAGAGCCGCGGCGACAAGCTGAACCGCGAGACGCTCGGCTCCCTGCTCGGCGTGCCCATGGTGCCGACGGTGTTCAAGACCGGCAAAGGCGTCAAGACGCTGTTCCACGTCATCATAAACATGTATGAGGGCCTGGACTTTGTCGACTCCAAGGGCAACATCAACCCCGACGTGGCCAGCGACATCCGCCAGTGGCACGACAAGGTGGCCTCCGAGGCCGACTCGGACCACGACGAGGACTTCGCCAGCGGCGCCAGGCCCCGCCGCAACGTGGCGCGCCACATCCACGTCAACCACGGCCAGTATGTCGAAAAGGCCATCGCCGCCGTGCAGGAGACCCTCAAGCCCTATGAGCAGCTCCGCACGCGCTACTCGACGCGCTACCTGGCCATAAAACTGCTGGAGAACGACAAGGACGCCCGCGAGCTGACCGCCCCCCTGCCCGACGCGGGGCGGATAGGCAAAGCGTGCCGCGCCGCCGAGGAGCAGATCCGGGCCGACCTGCAGACCGACAGCGAGACGGCGATAATGGACGCGAAATACGGCTTCATCCGCGGGGCGCTGGCCGAGGCGGGCTACAAGATGGGCGAGAAGATGGGGGCCTACAGGGTGACGCACATGATAGACGCCCTGGTGACGAACCGCTGGCTGGGCCTCCCCCTGTTCTTCCTAATCCTGTTCCTGGTCTTCGAGGTGACATTCTCGCTGGGCCAGGTGCCGATGGACTGGATTGAGGACGGCGTGGCGTGGCTCAGCGCCACGCTCAGCGGCCTGCTGCCCGACGGGCCCGTGCGCGACATGATTATCGACGGCGCCCTGGCCGGAGTCGGCGCGGTCATCGTCTTCATGCCCCAGATCCTTATTCTCTACTTCTTCATCTCGCTCATGGAAGACTCGGGCTACATGGCCCGCGCGGCGTTCATCATGGACAAGTTCATGCACCGCATGGGCCTCCACGGCAAGTCGTTCATCCCGCTCATCATGGGCTTCGGGTGCAACGTGCCGGCAATCATGGCCACCCGGACCATAGAGAGCCGCCGCAGCCGCCTGGTGACGATGCTCGTCGTCC
This sequence comes from uncultured Marinilabiliaceae bacterium, assembly GCA_964481855.1. Classification (GTDB taxonomy): domain Bacteria; phylum Bacteroidota; class Bacteroidia; order Bacteroidales; family Marinilabiliaceae; genus W3P20-009. The sequence continues at coordinate 208,686 of CAYZUH010000002.1, read as the reverse complement.
CGTTCATGAGCTGCTCGGCGCGCCTGCCCATCTACATCATGATTGTCGGGACGTTCTTCGCCGCGCAGTGGCAAGCGGCCGTCGTCGTCTCGCTCTACATCGCCGGCGTGGCGGCGGCTGTCGTCATGAGCCGCGTCTTCTGCCGCTTCATGCTCAAGAGCGACGACACGCCATTCGTCATGGAGCTCCCGCCCTACCGCTTCCCGACGGCCAAGGCCATCGGACGCCACACGTGGGACAAGGGGCAACAGTACCTGCGCAAGATGGGCGGCATAATCCTCATGGCGAGCATCGTGGTGTGGGCCCTGGGCTACTTCCCGCGCCACCCGGAGCTGAGCCGCCCCGAGCAGCAGGAGCGGAGCTTCATTGGCCGCATAGGGCAGTTCGTCGAGCCGGCGTTCCGCCCCCAGGGCTTCACGTGGAAGCAGGACGTGAGCATCATTGCCGGCGTCGGGGCCAAGGAGATTGTGGCGTCGACCCTGGGCGTCCTCTACGCCGACGACGACAGCTTCGCCGACGACGAGACCCTCGACGCCGCGAACGAGGCGGGCCGCGAGCAGACGAAATACACAGTCTTGCGCGAGAAGATGGAGGCCGACGGCATGACCCCCCTCACGGCCTACTCCTACCTGCTCTTCATCCTGCTCTATTTCCCGTGCCTGGCCACCGTGGCGGCCATCAAGGGCGAGACGGGCTCTTGGCGTTGGGCGGTGTTCCTCGCGGCCTACACCACCGGCGTGGCGTGGGTGGCCTCGGCGGTCTTCTACCAGGTGGCGAGGCTGGTGTGGTAGGGTCGCCCGGTGCGGCATATTGGGACTTGCGCCGTGGCACATCACGCCGCTCTTCCCACAAAGCGGCGCAAATTTGGAGTATAACCACTAAGTCGCACCGCTCACCCTTTCACCCCATACAGCCCGACAAAAACATGGGCGGGCGTCATTCCGCCCTTCACCCACCTCCCCGTCCCGAATTTTTACCCTCGCAAAAATTGTGGGAGAAACAAAATCGTGCTATTTTAGCAACAAGGTTTCGATAAAATCTCACATACGACATGGAGCAGACACAAGCGACAACGTTGCGCGACGAGATAAACCAACGCTTTTGCGAGGCGGTGAACTTCCTGCTGAAGAACCGCATGGCCCGCAACAAAAACGAGATAATGCACCGGTTGGGCCTCTACCTGGGCCGCCTGTCGCTAATCCTGGGCGGCAAGGCCAACGTCTCGACCGACAACCTCTCGCTGCTTTCGCGCGGCTACGGCGTCTCGACGGAGTGGCTGCTGCTGGGCACGGGGCCGCTGCTGACCCCTCGCGACCGCCTCGTCGCCGAGCCCGTACGGCCAGACCGCGAGACGCCCCAACCCGGCGGAATGCTCCCCCTCATCCCCCTGTCGGCGTTGGCGGGCTTCAACGGCATCGACGAGCCGGGCGTCAGGCTGGAGGACTGCGCCCACTACATGGTCCCCGAGTTCGCCCAGGCCGGCGCCGACTTCCTAATCAGGGTGCAAGGCATCTCGATGGTCCCGACGTTCGTGAGCGGCGACCTCGTGGCCTGCAAGAAGCTCGACACCGACGCCTGGATAGACTACGGCGACGTGTACATAATCGACGGGGAGCAGGGCGTCATGATTAAGCGCGTCTTCAACGACGCCGCGTCGCCCGACAGCCTCCTGTGCCGCAGCGACAACCCGGATGTGGCGCAATTCTCGATTGCCAAGAGCGAGGTGCGCAGCCTCTCGAAGGTGCTTGGCGTGGTGCGGACGCTCTAGCGCGGACGCGCCACCGCGCGCCCCCCCACCCGGACACTCGCAGCCAGACAAAGACACAACAGACCGTAAAAAGAAAAATGCGCGCCGCGACCCTCAGCCCGCAGAGGCGGGGTGGCTACGTCTTGCCGCTCCTGACCCTCGCCGGGCCCGTCATAGCCTCGCAGGCCAGCTCGATGCTGGTCAACATTGCCGACACCCTCATGGTGGCGCGTCTTGGCGACGTGCCGCTGGCCGCCGTGTCGTTCTCCGGCAACCTCTCCGTTCCCTTCATGTTCCTGGGCATCGGGGCCGCCGCCGCCGTAACGCCGCTCGTGGGCCGCCGGATGGGCCGAGGGCAGATGGGCGAGCTTGGGACCCTCGTGGCCCACGCCCGCGCCCTCAACTGGCGAATCGTCGTCTTCCAGCTCGTCGTCCTGTGCCTGCTCGACCTGCTCATGCCGTTCATGGGCCAACCCGCCGAAGTGGTCGCCATAGCGCGCCTCTACCTGCCCATCTACGCCGCCTCGCTCGTCGGGCAGCAGATGTTCGTCTGCTCGCGCACGATAATCGAGGGCATGCAAGACACCGCGTCGCCCATGCTCATAGGCCTGGCGTGCAACCTGCTCAACATAGGCCTCAACTACGTCTTAATCTTCGGCACCTGGGGCTTCGACGGCATCGGGGCCTACGGCGCGGCAGTCAGCACCCTTGCGTGCCGCACTCTGATGTGGATTGCCATGGAGACCGTCTTGCGCCGCCGCCTGCGCCGCCTCGGCGTGACCCCGGCCCTGGCACGGGGGCATGGCATCACGGGCCGCCTGGCCCGCATCGGCCTCCCCCTGGGGCTCCAGGCCATAATAGAGTGCCTCGGCTTCGCCATGGGCGGCATCATGATGGGGTGGATAGGCACCGCGGCCATAGCCGCCCACCAAGTGGTGAACACGTTCACGAGCATGACCTACCTCATGGCCGGAGGCCTGGGCACGGCCGTGACAATAAAAGTGTCGCTGGACAGCGGAACGGGCAACATGGCGTCGGCCCGCCGCTACGCCCGGACCGGCATCATCATGAGCGTCGTCTTCATGGTATGCAGCGCGGCGATTTTCGTCGGCCTGCGCGACGCCCTGCCGGGGCTCGTCATAAGCGGCGACGAGGCCCTGGCGATAGCCTCCCAGATCATGGTCGTCGGCGCCCTGTTCCAGATTTTCGACGGCGTCCAGGTGACGGCCCTCGGCGCCCTCCGCGGCTTCGCCGACTTCGTCTATCCCGCCCGCGTCTCGGCCGTCTCCTATGCCGCGACGTGCATCCCCGTCGGCTACGCGTTGGCGTTCCCGCTCGGGATGGGCCCCCGGGGCGTGTGGATGGGCTTCGTGGCCGGGCTCGGCCTGGCGGCCGTGCTGCTCGTGCTTCGCCTCCGCCGCCGCTATTGGTCGGCGTAAGAGGCACGGAGGTCGAAAAAAGGGTTCGATGGGACACAAAAAAACGCTATCTTCGCAACCATCCCATGGACTTCAGTAAGAATATACCGAAATATTTGATAGAGAAAGGCAACACCATCCGCCTGGTGGTGTTCATGGCCCTGTTCTCATTGGTTTTCATCAACCTGTTCCAGCCCTACGGCTCTCGCGACTGGCTCCGCGGCGGTATTTCCGACACGCGCTACTTCATGCTCTCGTCGCTCCTGGTGTTCATGGGGACGGTGATAGTCTGCGTCAGCCGCCTAATCCTCTACCGCCACTGCGTCTCGCTGCGCCGCCCCGTGGCCCTCTGGGCCTACCTGCTGTGGATAGCCGCCGAGATTGTGGCCATCTCGTTCTCGTTCACCCTGCTGGAGATGTTCATGTTCGACGACCAGCGCCCCCTGCCCGAGCTGATGAAAATCTCGTTCGCCAACACGGCCTGCATCCTTCTCCTGCCCTACAGCATCATGTGGCTCTACTTCTCGTGGCGCGACAAAGACCGCCGTCTGCGGATAATCAACGAATACCGCATGACCCACGGGGCCGGCATAGCCAACGACGACGACCTGCAAATGGTCAACTTCCACGACCCCAAGGGCGAGCTTAAGCTGGCCATAAACATCAACGACCTGTTCTACATCAAGGGGGCCGACAACTACCTCACCATACACTACCGCGACGGCCGGCACATGGGGACGTCGATGGTCCGCGGCACGTTCAAGTCGATAGAGGACTCCATGCGCGCCAAGGGCATCATCAGGTGCCACCGCTCCTACATGGTGAACCGCCTCCACGTACGCATCTTCGAGAAGTCGAAAGACGGCTTCGTGGTCAAGCTCGACACGACAGACCCGGTCTCGATACCGGTCTCGAAAAACTATTCCCAAGATGTCTTTGAACTTTTCGGCAAGCAGTAGGTTCGCGGGCATGGCCGCGGCCGTCTGCCTCCTCTTGCTGTCCGCATGCGACGCCGCGGCGCCCACGGAGACCCGCGGCGTCGTGAGCGTCTCGACACCCGCCATGGGATGGTTCGTCTCGCGCCTGTGCCCGGACAGCGTCGAGGTCAACGTGATGATCCCCCAGGGCGCCGACCACGACAACTACACCCCCCGCCCCGGGCAGATGGCGCGTCTCTCCGTCTCGGCCGCCTACATTGCCCTTGGGCCTTTGGAGTTCGAGACGACGTGGCGCGGGCGGCTCCAGACGACCGCCCCGCGGATGGCGTGGGCGGAAGCTTGCGAGGGGATTGAACTCATCGGCGGCTGTTGCGGCGCGCACGCCCACGCCTCCGACCCGCACTATTGGCTCTCGCCGCGCCAGGCCGCCACCATGACCCGCAACATCGCCAAGATTCTGAAAGCGAGCCTGCCCGACATCGCCGACCACGTGGACTCCGCCCTGCCCCCCCTCCTGGCCGACATAGCGCGCGCCGACACCCTGATGCTCCGCGCCTCGCAGACGTCGCCGGGCCAGACGTTCGTCGTCTACCACCCCTCGTTGGCCTACGTGGCCCGCGACTACGGCCTCCGCCAACTCACGGTGGGCAACGACGGCGTGGCTCCCCAGCCGCGCCGGTTCGCCGCCCTGGCCGACAGCGCCAAGCGGGCCGGCGCGCGCGTCTTCTTCATCCAACCCGGCTTCACCCCCGACCGCGTCGAAGCCACGGCCTCGGCCATTGGCGCACGCGTGGTCAGCATCTCGCCCGAGAGCGCCGACTGGCCGGGCACCATGGGCGCCATAGCCGACGCCCTGAGCCAAAGATGAACAAAGACGCCCTCCTGACGTTCCACGACGTGGCCGCGGGCTACGACGGACGGGTCATCGTGGACCACATCTCACTAGAGATTGACCGCAACACCCTGCTGTCCGTCGAAGGGCCCAACGGCAGCGGCAAGACCACCATCATCAAGGTCATGCTGGGCCTGCTCCGCCCCATGCACGGCCACGTCATCCGCCGCCCGCGCCTCAGCACCGGCTACCTGCCGCAGGTGAGCAGCGCCGACATGGATTTCCCCATCAGCGTCTCTGACGTAATCCTCATGGGCGAGCGCGGCGGACACCGCCTCTCCGCAAGCCGCGACGCCCAGGAACGCCGCGACGCGCTGCTCGGCTTCGCCCACCTGGAGAGCGTGGCGCGGCGCCCCATAGGCCGCATCTCCGGCGGCCAGCGCCAACGCACCTTGCTCTGCCGCGCCCTGATGAGCTCCCCCGACCTGCTGATTCTAGACGAGCCCGTCACCTACCTGGACCGCGACGCGGAGACGACGCTCTACGACATGCTGCCAAAATTGCGCGGGCAGATGGGCATCGTCCTGGTCTCGCACGACCACAAAGCCTCGGCGCGCGTCTCCACCCAAACGATAAACATCCCCAGCCGCTGATGGACCAATCCATATTGGACTACGCCTTCGCCCGCAACGCCCTGGCAGCCGTGGTTCTGCTCGGCGTCATGAGCGGCGTCGTGGGCTCGTACATTGTCGTGCGCCGCATGGTCTTCTCTGCCGGTGGCATCACCCACGCCAGCTTCGGCGGCCTGGGGCTGGCCTACTATGCCGGCTTCGACCCCACGCTCGGGGCCCTGGCCTTTGCCGTGGCCACGGCCCTGGGCATCAACGTCGCCACGGAGCGCGGCGGCGTTCGCCCCGACAGCGCCATAGCCATGCTGTGGTCGTTGGGCATGGCCGTGGGCGTCATCTTCCTGAGCCTCACACCGGGCTACGCGCCAAACCTCATGGGCTACATGTTCGGCGACATCCTGGCAGTCGGCACGCCAGACCTCGTGGCCAGCGGCGTGGCCGCCCTGCTCTGCGTCGCGCTGACCGTCGTCTTCTACCGCCCGCTCCTCTACACCTCGTTCGACCCCACCTACGCGCAGATAGCCGGATGGCGCCCACGGATTGTCTCGTCGGTGGCCAGCGTCGTCATGGCCATCGCCATCTCGCTGTCAATCAAGGCGGTTGGCATAATCCTTGTCTTGTCGGTCTTCACCATCCCTCAGACCATAGCGCTGACGTTCTGCCACAGCCTGCCCCGCGTCATGACCTGGTCGGGCGTCATAGCCCTGGCCGGCTGCACGGCGGGGCTGCTCCTGTCGTTCGTCTTCGACCTGCCCACGGGCGCAGTCATCACCGCCCTGCTGTCGGTCTCGCTCCTCGCAGTGCGCCTGCTGCAAAAAAAGTAGCCGACCCCTTTGCCGTTATACGCGGTGTACTTATATTTGCAGTGTACTATGCAGATATGACACTAACACTAAACAGCGGATATGATAGAGACCCATAACTTGACCTACCACTATCCTGGAGGCGGCGCAAAAGTGATGGAGGGCTTCAACCTGCGGCTGGACGACGGCCGCATCTACGGACTGCTGGGGCAGAACGGCGTCGGCAAGACCACGTTGCTGGACCTCATCAGCGGCCTTCTGCGTCCGACGGCCGGCACGGTCTCGATAGACGGCGTCGAGAGCCGCCGCCGCGACCCAGACATCCTGGCCGACCTCTTCTACGTGCAAGACGAGTTCGCCCTGCCCCGCGTGTCGCTCTCGACATACACCAGGGTCAACAGCCCTTTCTACCCCAAGTTCGACAATGACGAGCTAGCCCGGTGCCTCGACGAGTTCGGCATGGCGACAGGCGGCCGCCGCCTGGACCAGCTCTCGCTCGGAGAGCGCAAAAAGGTCATGCTGAGCCTGGCCATAGCCTCCGGGGCCAAGACCATATTGATGGACGAGCCGAGCAACGGGCTAGACATCCCGAGCAAAACCCAGTTCCGCAAAGTGCTGGCCTCGGCCATGACCGACGAGAGGCTCATCGTCATCTCGACCCACCAAGTGCACGACGTGGCGCAACTGATTGACAGCGTCGTGGTGATAGACAACCGCCGAATCTTGCTCAATGCGTCGATGGGCGAGATTTCCGAGCGGTACCACTTCTGCACCCTCGCCCCGGGCGAGACCGCGCCCGACATCATATATTCGGAGCCGAGCATCGGCGGCCAAAGCGTCATGTCGCGCCGCCAGCCGGGACAAGACGAGAGCCATGTGAACCTAGAGATGTTGTTCAACGCCGCCAACCGCGGCCTAATAAACTGAGATACAGCCATGAAAAGATTTATTGCGCTTGCAGTGACAGCGGCGACGGCAATAGCCATGACCGCCTGCGTCATCGAGAAGCGCCACGCGCAAGACGAAAGCCCCCGCAACAGGCAGAGCGTCGTCACATTCAGAGCCGACAGCTTCGAGCACGTCACCCTCGGCGGCTCCGTGTCCCTCGTCTACACCCAAGGCCCGACAGACAGCATCCGCATCGAGTGCGCCGAAGAGGACAAGGATGGCCTCGAAGTCGAACAGAGCGGCAACGAGCTTCGCATAAGCCAAAAGGGACGTCAACGCGGCTTCTGGCCCGGCTCGAGCAGCAAAGTGGTGGCCTACGTTTCGTCGCCGACGCTGACAAGCATAGATGCCGGCGGGGCCTGCGGCATCAAGATGAAGGAGCACGTCAAGTTTGGCGACCTGAGCATCATGGTCTCCGGGGCGTCCGACATTGACATCCGCGACATCGCCGCCAACGCCCTGAGCATAGAGACCAGCGGCGCCTCCAAAGTCAGTATCGGCAGCGCAGCGGCCGCCAAGTTCCGCGTCGGGATAAGCGGCGCCGGCAAGCTCGAAGCCAAGCTGCACAAGTCGGAGCGCGTCGACGTGCAGGTGAGCGGCGCCGGCGACATAGACCTCGACCTCGAAGAGTGCGGCGAAGTGAAGTGCGAAGTGAGCGGCGCCGGCAACATCGCCCTGCGCGGCGACGCCCGGTCGGTGGACGCCAGCGCTAGCGGAGCCGGCCGCGTGGACAAGGGCGACCTGCGGATTGGAGGAGGCAGATGAGGGCCATCAGCTTGCGCCGCCTGTGGCACACGGCCCTCTACATGGGCAGCGTCTCGTGGCGGCACTACGTCTCCGTCGCCGCCATAACCTACCTCGTATCGTCGGTCGTATTGTGGCTGTCGTCTAGCGGCGGCGTCTTCATCGGCGGCATCACGGCCCTGTCCGCCAACTACTCCTTCGTCCTCTCCGTCTTCTCGTCAGTGTGCCTGCTGGGGATGATTGTGCCCCGCGGGGGGCGTCGCGGCGCCCCCCAACTGACGCGGCTCCTGCTCCTGCCGGCGTCTAACGCGGAGAAGTTCGCGGCGGCGTTCGCCATGCGCGTCCTGGTCCCGACAGCGTGCCTCTCCATGGGCTTCCATCTGTCCGTCCTGACCGTGACGCCCCGCCACTTCACCAAGATGCTGCTCTCCGGCGGCTACTCCGAGCTGGCCATCTTCAAGCCCACGACCTACTACGGGCTGGAGGGCGGCGAGGCTTTCGCCTACGGCCTGCAGTGCGTCTTCATCCTGATGCCGGCCGCATGCGGCGCCATGTACCTCTTCGGCGGCCTCTTCTTCTCGCGCGCCAGGTGGTTCCTGACCTCCGCCATCCTGGTGTGCGTGGCCCTGTGCGCCGGGCGCCTCGCCTTGAGCCTCGACAGCGTCATAGACTTCGAGGAATATACGCTCAATTATACGGCCCTCATATGGTGGGTCGACGCCGTGCTGGCCGCCGCCGCCATAGCCCTCGTGTGGCTGTCCTACAGGCTCTTCAAGCGACGCCAGGCCGTGGGCGGAAGTCTCGTCAACGTCTAGGCCATGGCTACGTTCAACAGCGACCGCGCCATATTCCTGCAAATGGCAGACCGCCTGTGCGACGAGATCCTGATAGGCACATATGGCGACGGCGACCGCGTCCCGAGCGTGCGCGACTACGCGGTGAGCCTGCAAGTGAACACCAACACGGCGGTCAAGACCTACGAGCACCTGGGCCGCGAGGGCGTCATCTTCAACAAGCGCGGGCTGGGCTACTTTGTCTGCCCCGACGCCAAGGCGAAGATTTTGCGGGAGCGCCGCACAGACTTCATGCGCCGCACCCTGCCGGAGATTTTCCGCAACATGGGGATGCTCGGCATAAGCATGGACGACATCGTACGGCTCCACGGCGAATATGTCGACGGGCTGAAAAATGGAGCCGGCAACGGGGAAAAGCAAAAATAGGAAAACAAAAACACCCACCAAGAGAAGCACAGGCGTACATTCTAGAAAATGCCGACGGCATAGATATGTTCATCTAGCCACAACAGCGCCGCCCGCCGATTGGGCGCATGGGCGGCCAAGATTATAACCGAGTGAAACACAAAGAATTTTGCCACATTAGGAACATTTGCTATCTTCGCACCGTTCATAGAGGCGTTATGCGACGTTGATAGGGGACTTTAGTCCCCTATTTTGTTATAGAGAACCTTATCCAGATGATAAGCAGAGAGCAGATAGAGCAAGCCGTGGGCGGCAAGATTGAGGCCGACGGCAACTACATTGTGGAGCTGGCGGTGAGCGCCGACAACGACATACGCCTGGTTGTGGACGGCGACGGCGGCATCCCCATCTCGTACTGCGAGGAACTCGACGCCCTCATCGAGACCGTCCTGGACCGCGACAAGGAGGACTACTCGCTGGAGGTCTCGTCGGCAGGCATAGGCACGGAGCTCAAAGTGACGCGCCAGTTCCGCAAGAACATAGGCAACCAAGTCGAGGTGACGCTCCCCAACGGCGCATGGGTGCGCGGGACGCTGGTCGACGCCGACGACGAGGGCTTCGACATCGAGACCGAGGAGAAGCGCAAAGTGGAGGGCCAGAAGAAGAAGCAGGTCTTCACGACCATCTCGCACTACAGCCGCGCCGAAGTGAAGAAAGTCTGCGACATCGTGACATTCTGACCCCCTCCCCGCCAGGAGGGCGATGGGGTAAAAACATAGATAATCTTCTTAAAGACAAGAGGTTGTAATGGAAAACAACAATCTGATTGAAACTTTTGCCGAGTTCAAAGACCTCAAGAACATCGACAGGGCAACAATGGTCCGCATCCTCGAGGAGGCATTCCGCGGCGTGCTGGTGAAGCAGTTCGGGACGGACTCCAACTTCAACATCATAATCAACGCCGACAAGGGCGATTTCGAGATATGGCGCAGCCGCACCGTCGTCGAAGACGGCCGCGTCGAGGACGACAACCTCCAAGTGAGCCTCTCCGAGGCCAAAAAGATTGACGCAGACTTCGAGGTCGGCGAAGACGTCACCGACGAGGTGAAGCTCAAAGACTTCGGGCGCCGCTCCATATTGAGCCTGAAGCAGAACCTGGCCGGGATGGTCATGGAGCTGGAGAAGGACGTCCTGTTCAACAAGTACAAGGAGAAGATTGGCCAGATTGTGAGCGGCGAAGTCTATCAGGTGTGGAAGCGCGAGGCCCTGGTGCGCGACGACGACGGCAACGACCTCATCCTGCCCAAGACGGAGCAGATTCCCGCCGACTACTTCCGCAAGGGCGACCCGGTGCGCGCCGTGGTGAGCCGCGTGGAGTTCAAGAACAACAACCCCCTGATCATCCTGTCGCGCATCTCGCCGGTATTCCTGGAGCGCCTGTTCGAGAACGAGGTGCCGGAGGTGTTTGACGGCCTGATTACCATCCACAAGATTGTCCGCATGCCAGGCGAGCGGGCCAAGGTGGCCGTGGAGTCGTACGACGACCGCATCGACCCCGTGGGGGCCTGCGTCGGCATGAAAGGCTCGCGCATCCACGCCATTGTGCGCGAGCTGCGCAACGAGAACATCGACGTCATCAACTACACGAACAACGTACAGCTCTACATCCAGCGCGCCCTGAGCCCCGCCAAGATAAACCGCATCCAGATTGACGAGGAGAACCGACGCGCCGAGGTATACCTCGACGCCGACGAGGTCTCGATGGCCATAGGCAAGGGCGGCAGCAACATCAAGCTGGCCATCCAGCTGACGGGCTACGAGATAGACGTGTTCCGCGAGCAAGCCGAGACCGTCGACGACGTGCGCCTGGAGGAGTTCAGCGACGAGATTGAGGAGTGGGTCATCGACATCCTCAAGGGCATTGGCTGCGACACGGCAAAGTCGGTCCTGGACCTGGGCTACGACGAGCTGGTGAAGCGCACCGACCTGGAGGACGAGACGATAAAGAACGTCCTGAACGTCCTAAAGGCCGAGTTCGAATGACAAAGCAGGCCTGGCAGCGCACTCCCCGAAGCCGTCTGACGCTCTGAGACGCCGACGGAGGACATGCTGCAAAACGAGACGAAGAATTGACCGCCGGGGATGGATGCCACGCGGGCGCCGAAGCCGGACGAAACAAAGAAACACACAAAGCAAGGAGAGTAAAACAACCATATGGCAGGAGGGATAAGAATTTCCAAATTTGCAACAGAGTCCGGCGTCGGCGTAACAACCATCATCGAGACCCTAAGGAAATATGGCGTCACCGACGACCTAAACCAGAACTCCAAAGTCAGCGAAGAGATGTATGACAAGCTGGCAAAGGAGTTCAAGGTCGACAGGCAGGTCAAGAACGATTCGGAAAAGATTGTCATAGCGACCAAGGGCAACAAGGACAAGGACTCGGTGTCGATAAGCACCGACGGCATCGTCTCCGCCGTGGAGGCCCAGAAGCCCGAACCCGCCAAGGGACCCAAAGTGATTGGCAAAGTAGACCTCGGCGCACTGCGCCGGGGCAGAAGCGTGGCGGCAAAGCCGGCGAAACCACTGGAGGCCACCGCGGCGCAGACGGCGGAAACAGCCCAAGAGCTGCCCGCAAAGGCGGAACCCGCGCCCGAGGCGCAGACAGCGCCAGAGCCCAAGGCGGAACCCGCCGCGGAGACGGAGAAGCCACGCAAAGACGCGGCGCAACCCACGGCAAAGGACGAGCAGCCACAAGCCGAAGCCAAGCCCCAGACGGCAGAGGCACCAAAGCCGGCACCCGAGAGCCCGGCGGAGACGAAAGCAGAAAGCGAGCCGAAAACCGAGACCGACGCCAAGCCCGCACCCGCCGAGACTGGGCAGCCAGCCCCCACGGCGACCGAAAGCGGCAACACGTCGAGCGACGGCATCTTCCGCCTCAACGACAAGCCTCAACTGGCCGGGCCCACCATCCTCGGCAAGATTGAACTGCCCGTCAACAAAGGCGGCGACTTCCGCGACAAGCACAAGAAGAAGCGCCAGCGAATCCAGGGAGGCAAGGAGAAAGTGGACGTAACCTCGCCCGCCACCATAAGCCAGGTGAACTCGACGCTCAACAAGGAGCGCAACAAACAACGCCAGCAGCAGAAGCAACAGCAAGCGGCGGCCCAGCAACAGCAGAACCGCAAAGACAAGCAGCGCAGCAAGAAGCAGCAGGGCGGCACCAACCAGGCGGCCAAGGAGGCATCGGCCGAGGACGTGCAGAGGCAGGTGAAAGAGACCCTGGCCCGCCTTACCGCCAAGGGGCACAAGACCAGCACATCGAAGCACAACCGCGAGAAACGCGAGGCCGTGCGCCAGCGCGAGGCCGAAGAGGCCGAGAGGCTGGAGATGGAGAAGTCGGTGCTGAAAGTGACGGAGTTCGTCACGGCATCGGAGCTCGCCACGATGATGAACGTCCCGGTGAACAAAGTCATAGCCACGTTCATGTCGCTAGGCCTGTTCGTCTCGATAAACCAGCGCCTCGACGCCGAGTCGCTGACCCTCGTGGCAGAGGAGTTCGGCTACAAGGTCGAGTTCATGAGCGTCGACAAGGCCCACGAGATTGAGGAGGAGGAAGACGACGAGAGCCTGCTGGAGGAGCGCCCGCCCATCGTGACCGTCATGGGCCACGTGGACCACGGCAAGACCTCGCTGCTCGACTACATCCGCAACACGAACGTCATCCAGGGCGAGGCCGGCGGCATCACCCAGCATATCGGCGCCTACAGCGTCACGCTGGGCAACGGCCGGCGAATCACGTTCCTCGACACCCCGGGCCACGAGGCGTTCACCGCCATGCGCGCCCGCGGCGCCCAGGTGACGGACGTGGCCATAATCATCGTCGCGGCGGACGACAGCGTGATGCCGCAGACCATCGAGGCCATCAACCACGCCTCGGCCGCCGGCGTCCCCATCGTCTTCGCAATAAACAAGATAGACAAGCCCGGGGCCAACCCCGACAAGATTCGCGAGTCGTTGGCCAACATGAACTACCTCGTCGAAGAGTGGGGCGGCAAATACCAGTGTCAGGAGATAAGCGCCAAGAAAGGCATCAACGTCGACCAGCTGCTCGACAAGGTCCTGCTCGTTGCCGACCTCCAGGAGCTCAAGGCCAACCCGAACCGCGTGGCCAGCGGCAACGTCATCGAGAGCTCTCTCGACAAGGGCCGCGGCTACGTGGCCACGATGCTGGTGCGCAACGGCACGCTCCACCCTGGCGACATGATTGTCTGCGGGGCGAACTACGGCCGCGTCAAGGCCATGTTCAACGAGCGCAACCAGCGCGTCGAGTCCGCCGGGCCGTCGGACCCCGTGCTCGTCTTGGGACTGAACGGCGCGCCCCAGGCCGGCGAGAAGTTCAACGTCTTCACCGACGAGAAGGAGGCCAAGGAGGTTGCCAACAAGCGCGACCAACTGCAGCGCGAGTTCAGCATGCGGGCCACGCCCCACATCACGCTCGACGAGATTGGCCGCCGCATAGCCCTGGGCAACTTCCAGGAGCTGAACGTCATCGTCAAGGGCGACGTGGACGGCTCTGTCGAGGCCCTGTCGGACTCGCTCATCAAGCTCTCGACGGAGGAGATCCGCGTCAACGTCATCCACAAGGCCGTCGGGCAGATTTCGGAGAGCGACATCCTGCTCGCGGCGGCGTCGAACGCCCTGGTCATCGGCTTCCAGGTGCGCCCCTCGTCGTCGGCCCGCCGCCTGGCGGAGCGCGAGAAAATCGACATCCGCCTCTACTCGGTCATCTACGACGCCATCGAGGAGCTCAAGAGCGCCATGGAGGGCATGCTCTCGCCCGAAATCCGCGAGCAGGTCACCGGCAACCTCGAAATCAAGGAGACGTTCAAGATTTCCAAGGTGGGGACGATTGCCGGCTGCCTCGTCAACGACGGCAAGGTCAAGAGCAAGAGCAAAGTCCGCATTGTCCGCGACGGCATCGTCGTCCACACCGGCGAGCTGGAGAGCCTCAAGAGGTTCAAAGACGACGTCAAGGAGGTCGTGGCGGGCCTGGAGTGCGGCCTCAACGTCAAGGGCTACAACGACATCCAGGTGGGCGACATCATCGAGGCCTACGAGGAGATAGAGGTCGCCCGCAAGCTTTCGTAGCGACACTCTCATAAGAGAAGCCAAGCGAACATGGGGCGGCACGGCGAGGCGACTCGCCGCCGCCCCATTTGTTTTATCCATATGAACGTGAAAGAGACGAGAGGGAACGGATGGCGGTGGGTCCCGAGCCTATACGTGTTCCAGGGCGTGCCGTCGTGCCTGGTCATGACGACCTCGGCCATGATGTATAAAGACATGGGCGTCAGCGTGGCGAGCTTCGCCTTTTGGACGAGCGCGGTGTGCCTGCCGTGGTCGCTCAAACCGCTGTGGTCGCCGGTGGTGGAGCGCTATGGGACGAAAAGGTCGTGGGTCCTGGCTTGCCAATTGTGCCTTGCGGCGCTCCTCGCCGGCCTGGGCCTGTCGTTCCTTTCCGGGCCGATGTTCTACGCCCTCTCGCTGTGCCTGATGCTCCTAGTGGCCATGGCCTCGGCGAGCCACGACATTGCCTGCGACGGATACTACATGATGGCGCTGCCGGAGCGCGAGCAGTCGTTCTTTGTCGGCATACGCTCGACGTTCTACCGCGTCGCCATGGTGGCGTCGACGGGTCTTGTCCCTTTTGTGGCGGGACGCGTCGGCGCGTCGGCCGGCGACACCGCCGTGGGCTGGGCCGCGGCCTTGTGCGGCGCCGGGGTCGCCCTCCTGCTCCTCTTCGCTCTTTGCCGCTGGGGGATGCCGTCCGTGGCGGAGCGGCGCGGACGGCAAGACGACGGGCTGCGCATCTTGTGGCGCGCGCTGCGCTCCTTCTTCTCGCACCCGGGCGCGGCGGCCACTGTGACGTTCTTCGCCGTCTACCGCCTGGGCGAGGCCCTGCTTGCCAAGATAGTGACGCCGTTCCTCATAGACAGCAGGTCGGCGGGCGGCATAGGCCTCTCGGTGGACCAGTGCGGCATCGTCTATGGGACGTTTGGCGTCGCTGCGCTAGTCTTGGGCGGCATCTTGGGCGGCGTGCTGTCGTCGCGCCTGGGCCTGCGCCGCACCTTGTGGCCCATGGTGGCACTGATGAACCTGCCCAACCTGGCCTACGTGGCCCTGGCCCACTGGCAGCCCGCGGCATCGAGCGGCATGGTGGCCGCGGCTGTCGTGACGGAGCAGTTCGGCTACGGCTTCGGATTCACGGCCTACATGCTCGTCATGCTCCGCTACGTCGGCAAGGCAGAATATAAGGCCGCCGAGTATGCCATCGGGACTTCCATCATGTCTTTGTCGCTCCTCTTGCCAGGGATGGCCGCCGGTTGGGTCCTGGAGGCCCTGGGCAGTTACGAGGCACTTTTCGTCGCCGCATGCGTGCTTACGCTGCCGGGGGTCGCGGCGGCAAGCAGACTGACAATTGACAGTTGACAACCGGCTGGGGACACCGGGGGGGCATATGTCGGGACGCACGAGTGCGCGTCCGCCTCGCATCCAAGGGCATCGAAACCCAAAAGAGGCGACATTGGGCAGCCTAGGGCGGAGCCCTAGGGCAAGGCGAGGAGGGAGGCAAGAGGCCAAGTTAGATGCGGACTGAGACGTCCCGAGGTTCAGCTTATAACCACCAGTGGGCGCCGCAGATTTCACTCTCTCAGTCTCGTAACTATACGTCTGAGTGATAGTCTCACCTAAATCTTCCTCTGACACGATGAACATATAGCCGACCAGCCGGGCTTCGCCACGCCGTCGTTCTTCGGCAAATATGTGGAGCCGCGCTTCGGCATGACCCCGACGCAGTTCCGAAATAAGTGAGCACAGGCATGGGACAATGCGAGGCCGCGCCGCCGAAAACGAACCACAGAGCAACTACTTGCGAGCCGCGGCAAACAGCTTGCCCCGAAGCCACGCCCGGACAGGCTCATCGTAAAGCTTGAACGAAGCCCAGGCCACCCCCAGAGCGACGGCGACGATTCCGACATTGAGGGCCACATGATGCCACGCCTGGGCATCGGGATGCGCATCCACCCACGCCATCTGCGCATACATGAGCGGATAGTGGGTGATATAGAGCGGATAGGAGACGTGACCCAAGAGCGAGCAGACCTTGGAGCTGCGCGCGTCGGTGGTCTTGCTCCCCGCCCCCAGCAGCACGACAAAGGGGAACGCCACAGCTATCGCCAGAAACTGATAGAGACCGTCGGCGACCCCAGAGCGTCCGCCGACCTGCGGAGCGGCGAACAGCGCGACAAGCAGGAGCGACGCCCACCAAAAGCCGCCGCGGACAACCAACGGACTGCCGCCCCGCACCCCAAGGAAACGGGAGAGGAGCAGCCCGCACAAGAAAGGATAGAGGAGGCGCCCAACGCCTATGTACATCTGCGCCGGGGTCAGGCTCCAACCGCCAATGACGTCGAACTTTGGGGCGGGGAAAAGCCCGAAGACGTCCCACCCCATGGTCATATCGAGAGTGAAGAAGAGGCTGCCGACGCAAAGCACGGCGAGAGCCGGCGTCGCCAACCTGCGCAAGACAAAGGCGTAGAGGATGTTGCCGACATACTCAAACGTGAGCGACCAGTTGGCCCCATTGAAAGAGTTGGTCTCGCCCCAGCCGCGGATGTCAAGACCCGGCCACGCCGGAATCATCAGAAGACCCAAGACCAGGCAGAGAAGAAACGCGTGCGGCCCCGTCCGCCCCACTAGCGGGAAAACGTCGCTCTCGGCAAAGAAGAAGAGGCATGCGCCAAAGAGCGTCCCGACCACGACCATGGGCTGCAGACGCACGAGGCGACGCTTGAAGAACCCCAAAGTGGTCATGCCGCCCCAACGGTCGTCGTAGGCGTAGCCGATGACGAAGCCGGAAAGGACGAAAAAGAAGTCCACAGCCAGGTAGCCGTGGTTGACGTGCTGGGTGCCGAAGACGGGAATGTACGTCTCGAAACAGTGGAAAACGACCACAATCAGCGCCGCCACGCCGCGCAAACCGTCGAGCACCTCGTAGCGTGGCTTCGACGCCAAATATGTCTCTCTCTGCATCATACTGCCGCAAAGGTAGCCAAAGCGCTGGCAACAGGCGCGCGCAAACGCTCACAACGTGTAACGAATTTCGTAAAAGGGCCGCCGCCTTGCCACTTCGGGAATTATCACTACCTTTGCCGCGCTAAAGCAATGGTTCCGTAGCTCAGCTGGATAGAGCAACAGCCTTCTAAGCTGTGGGTCTTGGGTTCGAATCCCAACGGGATCACGGAGGCTTGCGGGACGGCAGGAAGAGCGGGCGGGACGGCGGAGGCCGTCCCGCCCGCCTTTCGTCGGGCCTCAGCGCACTGGCGGAGACAACGTCAAGGGCGGCAAAGCCCATCATCGCGCACGCGGCAAGGAGGCACGGCGCGCGCGCCGTGCGGTGGGCTCCCTGCGATTGGCTACTTTTCGTAACTTTGCCGCCCAAAGGCAAGACACAAAAGCACCTGGGACAAAAAAAAAGCAATGGCACAAGTGGCGAGCGCATCGGAACTGCAAGACAACGCCGGCGTATTCGACGAGGCGAAGACGGCCCTCCTGTCGGGCTACTACACGGGCATCATCGAGACCCTGGGCGAGGACCCGGGCCGCGAGGGCCTACAGAAGACCCCACTGCGGGCGGCGAAAGCCATGCAGTTCATGCTCAAAGGCTACGCCGAGGACCCCGAGGCCATCTTGCGCCAGGCCATGTTTCGCGAGAACTACCAGCAGATGGTGGTTGTCAAGGACATCGAGGTCTACTCGCTGTGCGAGCACCATCTGCTCCCGTTTTTCGGCAAGGCCCACGTGGGCTACATCCCCCGCCACCACATAACCGGCCTGTCGAAGCTCCCGCGGGTGGTGGACGCCTTCGCCCGCCGCCTGCAAGTCCAGGAGCGGCTCACGACGCAAATCAAGGAGTGCATCCAGGCCACTCTGAACCCGCTG
The DNA here is from genome assembly GCA_964481855.1 of uncultured Marinilabiliaceae bacterium. Lineage (GTDB taxonomy): Bacteria > Bacteroidota > Bacteroidia > Bacteroidales > Marinilabiliaceae > W3P20-009. Next base: position 190,425 of record CAYZUH010000002.1, on the reverse strand, counting down.
GGCGTGGCCGTGGTGATTGAGGCTCAGCATATGTGCATGCAGATGCGCGGCGTCCAGAAGCAGAACGCCGTGACGACGACATCGGACTTCACCGGGGCGTTCTTGAGCAGCGAGGCTACCCGCGAGGAGTTCTTCAGCATCATCGGGCGGCGGATGCACTGAGCGGCGGCGGAAAGACTGCCCCCCCCAACACGCATATTTTCGCGGCAAATCAGTATTCAAGGGCCGCCCCGGGCAGGCCTCGCCCGGGGATGCCGGTTCGCCGCCACGCCCCGGGCACCTCTTGGAAAACCCGAAGAGCCGGGGCGCAAAAAAAATGGCGGCCGACTCCAAGGATATGGACATCGACCGCCACAGCGGGAAAGGAGCCGGCAAACCTACAAACCCTCCCGGCGAGCGTCGCCGGGGCTGCCGCCGCCGTGCGCCAGTCGGCGCACGGCGGTGCGGCTCACATGACGAGTTTGTAGCCTTTGCCGTGTACGTTGATAATCTCGACCGTGGGGTCGTCTTTGAGGTGCTTGCGCAGCTTGGTTATATATACGTCCATGCTCCGGGCGTTGAAATAGTTGTTGTCGTCCCAAATGGTCTTGAGGGCGTAGTCCCTCTCCAAGACCTTGTTGGCGTTGGCGCACAGCAGCTTGAGCAGGTCGCTCTCCTTGGTGGTGAGCTTGATGACGTCCTCGCCGTCGATGAGCTGCTGCTTCTGCGTGTCGAACTTGTACCGCCCGAGCTTGTAGACATCGAGGACCGGGCTCTCGCCCGACGTGCGCCGCAAGATGGCCTCGATGCGCATGATGAGCTCCTCCATGCTGAACGGCTTGGTGAGGTAGTCGTCGGCGCCGAGCTTGAAGCCCTGCAAGACGTCCTCCTTGACGTTGCGCGCCGTGAGGAATATGATGGGTACGTCGACATTGGCCATTCTCACCTCCTTGGCCAGCGTGAAGCCGTCCTTCTTGGGCATCATGACGTCGAATATGCAGAGGTCGTACTTGTCGTTGATGAACATATTGTATGCCTCCTCGCCGTCGTGGGCCAAGTCGGCGGCATACTCCTTTGCTTGGAGGTATTCGCACAGCAAGACCCCAAGGTTGCTGTCGTCCTCGGCAAGAAGAATCTTATGCTTTCTCTTGTCGTCCATATCTGTTACTTTATTAAAGGCAAATATATATCAAATTTAGTTCCCACGCTAAGCTCGCTCTCGACAGAAATCTTCCCCCCCATGTCCTCGACAATCTTCTTGACGTAGGCCAGCCCGAGCCCGAAGCCCTTGATGTCGTGACGGTTTCCCGTCGAGACTCGGTAGAACTTCTCGAAGATTCGCTTCAGGTCGTCTTTTGAGATTCCCATGCCATTGTCTTTGACCGAGATGACGACCCCCCCGTTGGCGTTGTGCGTCCACACGTTGAGCATCGGCGCGTCGCGCCTGTACTTGAATGCGTTGTCGAGCAGGTTGAAGACGACGTTGGTGAAGTGCAGCTCGTCGACATTGACCACGGCCGGGGCGGCCTCCAGCCTCTCGTTGATTTCGCCGTTGCCGCTCTCGACCTTGACCCTGAAGCTGTTGACCACCTTTGCGACAATCTCGTTGACGTCTTGCGGCTCCATCTTGAGGCGCCCCTTCCCCCTGTCGAAGCTCGCCATTTGCAGAATCTTCTCGACCTGCATTGTCAGCCTCTTGCCCTCGTCGATGATTATGGCGGTGTTGCGCCTGATGAAGTCGGGCTTGACGTTGTCCGCCAGGTCGCGCAACATCTGCGCGGCGAGCGACATTGTCGATATTGGCGTCTTGAACTCGTGGGTCATGTTGCTTATGAAGTCGTTCTTTATGTCGTCGAGCTTCTTTTGCCTGAAGACGGTGACGACGGTGAACGTGGAGAGCAACAAGACCACAATCCCGAAAAAGAGCGTCGGCACAATCAGCGTGGCGAGGCCGCTGACGATGTCGGGGCTTTCGGGGAAGTAGACCCTGACGAAATGCGAGCGGGCGTGCACGTCGTTGGGGTAGAGCCTCTTCTCATATACCTTGGCGCCGTGGGCGGCCTTGTATGCGGGGCTGGAGAACGACATCTGCCCGGCCGAGTTGAAGACCGCGAACTCGTAGGCTGCCGCTATCCCGTTGTCGGCGAACTGCTGCATGAGCAGCGCGTCGAGCCTCTGGGGGTTGACGCGCGCCTCTATGGGCTTGCTCTCGAAGACGCTCTTGGCCTGCTTGGCGTGCAGGTATCTCAGCTTGCGGAGCAGGACATTGCTGAGCATCATGTAGGCGTTGCTCACCATGTCGTCGCCAAAGACGTTGCGGACGTCGACCACGCCGGCGTCGGCCGAGATCAGCGCCCCGGCCCTTGTGGCGTCGAGCTTGTAGAAACCGAAATTGTCGAGCTTGAAAGTGAGGGCTATCTCCTCGGTCGCCGCGCTGGCCCCGTCGCCCCTGTTGCGCAAGAAGACCGACGGGTCGCGCCCCGGCGACGAACCCCTGTCCATCCGCAGCTCCATGATCTCGTCGGTCTCAAGGCGCGCCACGACATTGTCGATGCACTTGAACACGATCTGGTCGAACTGGTTGCCACGGAGCTCGTAGGCGTCCATAATCCACCTGACCTGCATGAAGACAAGCCCCACGAACGCCAGGGGCAAGACCACGCACACCCAAGATATGACCTTTTTGCCCATGCTAACAAAGTTAAAGATTTTTTGCCTAACGGATGCGAGGCAAAAAAAAGACGCGGGGCAGGATTTCGCTCCGCATCTCCAAAAGGGTGATCCGTCTGGGGCTCGAACCCAGGACCCCAACATTAAAAGTGTTGTGCTCTACCAACTGAGCTAACGAATCGCCAAAAAAACAGGAAGCCTCTTCGGCGTTTCCGAGTGCAAAAGTAGAGTTTTTATTGTTCCGCGCAAAGGGGTGGCGGCACATTTCTCCTACAAATCGTAGGGCGTCTGCTGATAGACGTAGTAGTTGAGCCAATTGGAGAAAAGCAGATGGCTGTGCGCCCTCCAGGTCTTGGGCGGGGTCTGCCCCGGGTCGTCGTCGGGGAAGTAGCCGCACGGCACCTTGATCGCCAGGCCTTTGCCGACATCGCGCAGATACTCCTCCTTGAGCGTGTCGCGGTCGTACTCGGAGTGCCCCATGACGAAGACCCTCCTGCCGTCGCGCGAGAGGGCCACATAGGGGCCGGCGACGTCGGAGTAGGAGAGCAGCTCAAGGTCCGGGCACGCCTCGACATCGGCGCTCAAGGTGCCCGTGTGGCGCGAATGCGGGGCCAGGAAAACGTCGTCGAAGCCGCGGACGAGCGGGACACGCGGGTCGACAACCTTGTGGGCGAAGACCCCGAACATCTTCTCGGGCAAGACGAGCTTGGGGATGGAATAGTGGTAGTAGAGTCCCGCCTGCGCACCCCAGCAGATGTGGAGCGTGCTGGTCACGTTGGTCTTCGTCCACTCCATAATCTCGCACAGCTCGTCCCAATAGTCCACCTCCTCGAAAGGCAGAAGCTCGACGGGCGCGCCGGTGATTATCATGCCGTCGTACTTGCGGCCCCTCACCTCGTCGAACCCGACGTAGAAAGAGCCGAGATGCTCCGCCGAAGTGTTCTTGGAGGTGTGCGAGCGCACCATCAGGAGGTCCACGACGACTTGCAGCGGCGAGTTGGACAGGGCCCGGAGCAGCTGCGTCTCTGTCGTGACCTTGTTGGGCATGAGGTTGAGGATAAGGATCCGCAGGGAGCGTATGTCTTGCGCCATGGCCCTCGCCTCGCCCATGACGAAGACCCTCTCGGACTCCAGGACCTGCTTGGCGGGCAGCGCGTCGGGGATGCGTATCGGCATTGTGTCTGTAATGATTAGGAACGCGAAAGTAGCGAAAAAATGGCTAAATTGGGGTCGTGAAACTGACACGCGGCAGCCGGGTGCTTGTGAGCGCCCTCGACTGGGGCCTGGGACACGCCTCGCGCACGTCGGCCATAGTCTCGACCCTGCGCGGCCGGGGCTGCGCCCTGACGTTGGCCGGCAGCGGGCGTTCGCTCGACCTGCTCCGGGCCGACCACCCCGACCTGCCCGCCCTGCGCCTGGCCTCGTTCTCGCCCAGGCTGAGCCGCGGGAGGCGGCAGTGGGTGAGGATCGGCCTCCAGGCCCCCATGTTCCTGTGGCGGATACTGACGGAGCATTGGCGGACGCGGCGCATCGTGGACAGCCTCGCCCCCGACCTCATAGTCTCGGACAACCGCTACGGCGTGTGGGACGGCCGTTGCCGCAACGTCTTGATATGCCACCAGCTGCACCCCCAGGTCGGCGACGGGTGCCCCGAGTGGGTGGAGAGGCTGGTGTCTGCCGTCTTGCGCCGACTGATGCGGAAGTTCGACGCCGTCCTCATCCCCGACATCCGCATCGGAGGGCTTAGCGGCTCGCTGTCGGCCGTGGGGAGCCAGGGCCTCCGCGCGCACTGCATAGGCCTGCTGTCGAGGCTGCCGGCGGCGACCGCCGAGAGGGAGCCCCCCATAGAGTGGCTGGGCATAGTCTCCGGGCCCGAACCCCAACGCTCGCTGTTCGAGGCCGAACTGGCACTGCGCCTGGGCGGCAAGACGGGGCGGCGCGTGATAGTATGCGGACGACGCCCGGGCGCACGAGACGACACGGTGGACAGCAACGGCGTCGAGATGGTGGGCCACGCCACGGCTCCGCGGCTCCGCGGCCTCATAGAGTCGGCGAGGCACATTGTCTGCCGCTCCGGATATAGCACCATCATGGACTTGTCGGCATTGGGGCGGCGGGCGGAGCTGGTCCCGACCCCGGGGCAGGCCGAGCAGGAGTACCTGGCCCGACGACTGGGGGACGCCGACAGGTGGACGCGGCTGCTGGGAGCGTAAAGACAACCCCTAACGGCAAAGAAACAACAAACCAAGGATGGAAAAGCCCTTACTTCTGATTGCGATATTGCTCATCGCCGCAGGCATATTCAGCCACCGGCTTCGCCGCCGGCTCAAAGAGGAGCACGACGAGGCACACGCCATCGCGACGCTGCGCAACATCCTCTTTCCCGGAGACACGTCGGAAGAGGAGTGCGAAGCCGTGGTGAGCGACATCGTGGGCATGACCAAGAACCGCCTCTCGCGCGACGAGGCCCTGGACTACTACCTGAAGATAAAAGGACTTCAGCTTATGGACTTGAACACCATGAACGACGCCGCGGTCCGCCACTACCTGATGACCCCCACCAAAGCCAGGCTTCACCACAGCGAACTCGTCCCGTTCTACGAGAAGTATCTCAACCTTGTGCCGACCAAGGGACAGAGCGCCGTCTGACGGCCGAATGCCGTAGGGTAAAGAACGTATTGCGCTTCGCCTCGAAATGGGATTTTGTCGCCGCCATGAGGGACATTGGCGTCGTCCGAGGAATTCACCATCGCCCTAGGGCCCACACACTAGGCTGCCATATGTCGCCCCTACAGGGCTAGGCATCGCCATGCGCGGGGCTGGCGCATGGGGCTTGCGCCCCCACGCACGCCCCCTCGGGGCAGCCACTGCCCGCCGGCAACCGGCAGTCGGGCAACTCGATGTCGCCGTGCTCAATGCCACCCAGGACTTTCTCGGCCGCCATCTGCTCGGCCTGCTTCTTGGTCCGTCCCTCCCCCCTGCCGACAACGACGTCTGCCACCTTGACCTCGGAGATGAAATTGACCGCCGAGTTGGAGACATCGACACCGCTGAGCTTGTGCGTCTCGAAGAAGACCTCGACACCGCTCTGGTCGCCAAGGTTGACGAGGCGGCTCTTGAAGTTGTCCTGGCGCATGTCTCCGCGCGCCTCCTCGATGCGCCTCTCGCTGGCTATGTGGCGGAGGGCGAAGCTCCGGACGCGGGCCAGGCCTCCGTCGAGGTATATGGAGGCGACAAAGGCCTCAAGGGCATCGCCCGGGATGTGGCTCACGGCCAAGTCTTTGCGCGAGCTCACGACAATATATTGGTCGAGGCCGAGCTCGAGAGATATGGCATTGAGCCGCGCGCGGCACACCATGTTGGAACGGAGCTTGGACAGAAAGCCCTCGTCGGCCCCCGGGAAACGGCGGAAGAGGATGTCGGTGACGACAGCCTCAAGGATGGCGTCGCCCAGGAACTCCAGCCTCTCGTTGTCGGGCTTGACGCCCCCGGGCTTCAACGCCGCCGCCACAGACTTGTGGACAAAGGCGCGGCGGAAGACGGCGGTGGAGCGTGGCCAGTATCCGGCCGTGCGGTGCAGAAAAAAATAAAACTTTCTTCCCTCGCGGGAAAAAAGTTTTATCAGGTCTTGAAACGCCAAAGTCAGAGTCACAGGGCCTTGAAGACGAGAGTGCCGTTGTGCCCGCCAAAACCGAACGTGTTGGACATGGCCGCCCTCACAGTGCGACGCTGCGCCTCGTTGAATGTGAGGTTCAGCTTGGGGTCGATGTTCGGGTCGTCGGTGAAATGGTTGATTGTCGGCGGCACCACGCCCTGCTCGATGGACTTGACGCAGGCTATGGCCTCCAGGGCGCCCGTGGCACCGAGCAGATGCCCGGTCATGGACTTTGTAGAGCTTATGTTGAGCTTGTAGGCGTGGTCGGCGAAGACTTTGCCTATGGCTATGAGCTCGCCGATGTCGCCAAGCGGCGTCGAGGTGCCGTGGACGTTGATGTAGTCGATGTCCTCGGGCTTCAGACCGGCATCTTTGAGAGCCGCCGCCATGACCCTCGCGGCGCCGTCTCCCTGCGGGTGCGGCGCCGTGATGTGGTGCGCGTCGGCGGAGTGCGCGCCCCCGACAAGCTCACAGTAGATGTGCGCCCCACGTCTGACGGCATGCTCATACTCCTCCAGGACAAGGCTCGCCGCGCCCTCGCCGATGACGAAGCCGTCGCGGTCCTTGTCGAACGGGCGCGAGGCTGTCTGCGGGTCGTCATTGCGCGTCGAGAGAGCCTTCATGGCAGTGAATCCGCCCACGCCGCCCACGGTGATCGGGGCCTCGGAGCCGCCGCCGACAATGGCCGTGGCCCTGCCGAGGCGAATGAGGTCGAAAGCCACGCAGAGCGACGTGGTCGACGACGCGCAGGCCGAGACCGTCCCGAAGTTGGGGCCGCCAAGGCCGTTGCGAATCGATATGTAGCCCGGCGCGATGTCGGCGATAATCTTGGGGATGAAGAACGGGCTGAAGCGCGGCGTGCCGTCGCCAAGGACAAACTCCCTGGCCTCGTCGAAAAAGGTCTTGATGCCCCCAATCCCGGCGCCCCAGACGACGCCGAACTGGCTGCGGTCCTCCTCCTCGAGGTTGAACGCGGCGTCGGCCAGAGCCTCCTCGGCGGCCACGATGGCATATTGGGTGAAGAGGTCCATCTTGCGGGCCTCCTTGCCGAAAATCTTGCTCCCGTCGAAGCCCTTGACCTCGCAAGCGAACCTGGCCTTGAACTTAGCTGCGTCGAAGTGTGTTATGGGCGCCGCACCACTCACACCGCTAACAAGGCCCTGCCATGTGTCGGCGAGGTTGTTGCCCAGGGGCGAGAGCGCCCCCAAGCCCGTAACTACTACTCTTTTCAGCTCCATAGGATGGCCGTGGAGAGGCTACGCCTGATGCGACTCTATATAGTTGATGGCGTCGCCGACGGTGACGATGTTGCCGGACTCGTCGTCGGGGATTGTGATGCCGAACTCCTTCTCGAACTCCATGATGAGCTCGACAGTGTCGAGAGAGTCGGCGCCGAGGTCGTTGGTGAAGCTGGCGGTCTCGACGACCTCGTTCTCGTCAACACCCAGTTTGTCTACGATAATTGCCTTAACCTTAGATGCAATCTCTGACATGATTTTCTTACGTTTTGGTTAATAATAAGTTCTTAGTAGGCAGGTTCCGCCACGCCGCACCTCCTCTCCCGAACCGCCGGGAACCGTCCCTCCGCGGTCACAAATGGGGTCGCGCCAATGGCTCAAGCCACTCCCCTCGGCATAAGCACTATGGGCGAATGACAATGCAAAGAAAGCAATTAGGACATGAATTTTCAAACATCGGGGCAAAAAAAAGGGTTTAAGCCACGATTAGTGGCTATATTTACGTCGGCAAAAGGTTGTCGCTGTGCGGCTTGCGCCGCGAGGCCCGCCACGAAGGCCCGCCCCACGGCCGCCCCGCCGGGCGCAGACGCGACTAGTTGCCAACACATTAAAATAACATTGTCACAAGATGTCCTTACGCCTTAAGCTAATCACGCTTTTCTTCCTGGAGTTCGCCGCCTGGGGCGCCTACCTCATATCGATGGGCAACTTCCTGGCCTCGCGGGGCCTTGGCGACACGATAGGCTACTTCTATTCCGTCCAGGGCTGGGTCTCCATCGTCATGCCGCCCCTCTTCGGCATCCTCGCCGACCGCAAGATTGAGGCCCAGCGCCTCCTCGGCCTGTCGCACCTGGCCGCAGGCCTCCTCATGATGGCGGCATGCTACGTCGGCGTCACGACCCCCGACCTCGCATTCTCTGACATCTTCCCCCTCTACAGCCTCTCGGTGGCGTTCTACATGCCGACCCTCGGGCTGTCGAACTCGGCGGCCTACACGGCCATCCAGGGCTCGGGGCTGGACAAAGTCCGCGACTTCCCCCGAATCCGCATTTTCGGGACAATCGGCTTCCTTGTGTCGATGTGGATGGTGGACCTGCTCGGCTTCCAGCAGACGGCGTGGCAGTTCTTGGTCAGCGGGGCGTGGAGCATCGCCCTGGGCTTCTACGCTTTCAGCCTGCCCCGTTGCCCCGTCCGCCAAAGCGCCGGGGCCGGCAAGAGCTGGCAGGAGCGGATGGGCCTCGACGCCTTCCGCCTGCTGCGCACGCCGCGGATGCTGCTGTTCTTCCTGTTCTCGATGCTCCTGGGCGTCTCCCTCCAAATAGCCAACGGCTACGCCAACCCGTTCATCTCGACCTTTGGCGGCGTCGAGGGCTATGGCGACGCCTTTTTTGCGCAGCACGCCAACCTGCTCATCTCGCTGTCGCAAATATCGGAGACGCTCTGCATCTTGCTGATTCCGTTCTTCCTGGGCCGCTACGGGATAAAGACCGTCATGGTGATGTCGATGTCGGCATGGGTCCTGCGCTTCGGGCTTCTGGGCGTCGGCACGCCGACCATGCCCGGCGTGCTGGCTTTCGTCTTGTCGATGATTGTATACGGCGTGGCTTTCGACTTCTTCAACATCTCCGGCTCCCTCTTCGTGGACAGCGAAGTCGCCCCCTCGCAGCGCTCCAGCGCGCAGGGGCTTTTCCTGCTCATGACCAATGGGCTGGGCGCCGCCCTGGGGACTCTCGGCGCCCAGCTCGTCGTGAACCACTTCGTCTACTCGACCCCCGACCCGGCGGAGCAGATTGCGGGGTGGCGAATCTCGTGGGGCATCTTCGCCGCCTACTCGGCCGTGGTGTGCGCGGCCTTCGTGCTGTCGTTCAAGAGAGCCGGGACAACCTCCGGTAGACCCCTCCAAGGCGCATAAGCTCGTCGTGCGAACCCTGCTCGACAATCCGCCCCCCGTCGAGAACCAGGATGCGGTCGGCGGCCCGCAGCGAGCTGAGGCGGTGGGCAATCACGAAGCAGGTGCGCCCCCGCATGAGGTTCGCCATGGCCCGGTGGAGCAGGGCCTCCGTCCGCGTGTCGACGCGGCTCGTGGCCTCGTCGAAGATTAGGATTGGGGCGCGGGCGTGGACGGCGCGGGCAATGGTGAGAAGCTGCCTCTGCCCGTCGCTCAGAGCCTCGCCCTGGCCCGCGAGGCGGGTGTCGTAGCCGTCGGGGAGGCCCGAGACAAAGGCCCCGGCCATGGCCAGGCGCGCGCTGTCGGCCACGTCGCGGCGGGCGGCGCGGAGAATGTCGCCGTAGGCAATGTTGTAGGCCACGGTGTCGGAGAAGAGGACAGCCTCCTGCGGCACCACGGCAATGGAGCGGCGCAGAGCCCGGAGGCCGAGCGCCCGGATGTCTACGCCGTCGATGAGGATCCGCCCGCCGCAGACATCATAGAAGCGGCACAGGAGGTTCATGAGGGTGCTCTTGCCGGCCCCCGTCGCGCCGACTATGGCGACAACCTGCCCGGGGGAGGCGGAGAACGACACGTCGCGGAGCGCCCACTCGCCCGGGCGGTAGGCGAAAGAGACCCCCTCGAAATCCACCCTGCCAACAACGGACGGCGCACGCACCGCCCCGGCGCTCTCCGCCACCGACGGGCGCACGTCGAGGACCTCGAAGACGCGCTCCGCCCCGGCCAACGCCGCCTGGAACGTGCCGACCTGCGCCGCCGCCATGTTGACGGGGCGGAGAAACTGGCGAGTGTAGAGCAGGAACGCCTGGATGACGCCCACCGACACGGAGCCGCCGAGAGCCAAGCCCCCCCCGACGACGGATACAAGGATGTAGGTGGCGTTGTCCAACACCCGGAGCAGCGGCATGAGAGTCCCGCTGTTGACCTGCGCCCCCATGGCGACCCGGCGCACGGCCTCGTTGGCCTCCGCGAACCTGGCCTCCCACTCGCGCTCAGCCCCCGCCACGCGCACGGACCGGAGCCCCCCCACGCTCTCCTCGATGAGGGCGTTGAGGCGGCCGTGCGCCTCCTGCTGCATGACGAAGAGGCGGCGCGACCGCGCGACGACGGCGCGCGAAAGCACGACGACGACGGGCAACGCCACGCACACCAGCAGGGTGAGCTCCGGGCTGAGCGAGCACATGGAGACAATCATGCCCACGACGGAGACCAACGTGGTCAGCATCTGCACGAGCGTCTGCCCCATGCCGTCGCGAATCATCTCGATGTCGGAAGAGAAGCGGCTCATGATGTCGCCGCGGCTGTTGGTGTCGAAAAAGGCCACGTCGAGCGACAACACATGCTCCATCATCCGCGCCCGGAGGCCCGACACGACCCTCTGCGAGACCACGGTCATGCAGAAGTCTTGCGCCCAACCGGCGGCCAGGGCGGCGACGAAAAGGAGAGCCAGCAGGGCGAGACGCCCTGCCAGCCCGTCGGCAGAGCCCCCCGCGGCCACGGCCACACAGACATCGACGGCCTGGCCTATGACCACCGGCGCCGCCACGGAGACCGCAATGCCCACCAGCGCGCACAGGCATACGACGGCGAGCAGACGCCAATGCGCCCACCAGTAGGGCATGAGCCGCAAGAAAGTGCGCACCCCGTCTTTCGCCACGGCCTCCCCCCCCATCATTGCCGAGCCAGGTATGCGTCCCTATAGACCGGGCACTCGCGCATGAGCCGCGCGTGCCCCCCCACGGCCACCACCCTCCCCCCGCTCAAGACGACAATGGAGTCGGCCTTGGCCACGAGCTCCATCCGCTGTGAGACGAAAAGCGTCGTGCGGCGCGCCGCCAGGAGCCGCCGCCATATGCGGCTCTCGGTCTCGGCGTCGACCGAGGCCGTGGCGTCGTCGAGCACCAGGATGTCGGGGTCCGCCGCCAGGGCCCTGGCCAGGCACAGCCTCTGCCTCTGCCCGCCCGACAGGTTTCGCCCGCCCTGCTCCACGGCGGCGTCGAGACCGCCGGGCAGCGAGCGCACGAAGTCGGCCACCGACGCGGCCTCGGCGGCCTCCCAAACCTTGTCCGCCCCGATGCCGGGACGCGCCATGGCGACATTCTGCCCTATGGTGCCGCGGAAAAGCGTCGGGGTCTGAAGCACCACGCCCACCCGGGAGCGCAAGACGCCCACCGGGAGCGAGCCCAGGTCGCGCCCGCCTATGGTTATGCGCCCCTGCCGGGGCGCATAGAGGCGAGCCAGGAGGTTGACCACGGTGGACTTGCCCGAACCGACATCGCCCCAAACGGCCACCGTCTTCCCCCTCGGGACGACGAACGAGACGTCGGAGAGCTGCCGGCCGCCACCGGGATAGGAGAACGAGACGTGGCTGAAGACGACATCGCCATCGACGAAAGCGCCGCCCCGCGCCTCGCCGCCCGCCTCGCCGGCGGGGAGGCAGAGGACCTCGGCAATGCGGCGCAGCGACGCGCGGGCCTTGGTGACGCTCACTATGACCCTCGACGCCATCATGAACGCAACCTGGACTTGCGCCATGTAGTTTATGGCCGCCATGACCCCTCCCACCCGCACGTGGCCCGCCCCGACGCGCTCCGCGCCAAAATAGACAATGAGGACTATCCCCATGTTGATGGAGAAGCTGAGCACGGGCGTAAGCCCCGCCATGAGCCTCCCGACCCCCAAGGCCTGGCGCGTGAGAGCCTCGTTGCCACGGTCGAAGCGCCGCCGCTCCAAGGCCTCGTTGGCGTTGAGCTTGACGACCCGTATGGCCACAAGCGTCTCGCGCAAGACCGACGCCAAGGCGTCGCGGCAAGACTGCAAGCGCAAAAAGAGCGGGTAGGCGCGCCGCATGAGCGAGACGACGAAGAGAGACGACGCCACCATGACCGAGACGACAACCCCGGTCACGCACGCGTCAATGCCCAAGGCCATGACCAACGCCCCGCAGAAGAGGAACGGGGCGCGGAAGAGGAGCCGCATGCACGCCTGGACCACCTGCTGAATCCGGCTGACGTCGTCGCCGAGCCTCGTGATGAGCGGCGCTACGCCGAGCCTGTCCACTTCCGCAGCGGGCAGGCGGACGATGCGGGCATAGAGGTCGGCACGCATCGCCGCGCCCATGGAGTAGGCCACGCGCCCCGCGGCATAGATTGAGAGGAGGCCGCCAACGAGGCCCAAGAGCATGATAAGGACCATCTTGACGCACGTCGGGCGCAAGATGTCGGGACAGCCGCCCAAGATGCCGCGGTCGACAATGTCGGCCATGAGGGCAGGCTGCTCCAGCTCCGCCCACACCTCAAGCAAGACGCAGAAAGGGGCGAGGAGAGCCAACAGGGCCTGAGGGCGAAGGTATCGGAAAACGAGGCGCATGGCAGAGCGGTGGCGGCCGCACGGCCGCCACCTTGGCGTAAAAGTAGGGATAAAAACCCATTTAACTAATATTGAGTAGCGCGCCACGCCGAATTAGTTACCTTTGCGGCGATATAAAACAACGAACACACACACGTTATTTTAAGATGAAGAAGCACCTATTCCTTTCGGCCGCCATCTTTGGCGGCCTCGCCCTCGGAGTGACAAGCTGCGACAAGGGGGGGGGGACGACAAGAACAAGATTGAGCCTCGACTGTTTTCGGGCACGGCGACGATGAGCGTCATGGGCGGACCCGTCACAATAGACAACGACTCGGTGGAAATCCGCCCCATGGCCGCTGACTCGAGCATGGCCACGATAAGATTTGCGGAGCAAAGCGGAACGGTCACGACAATGAACCTGAACTTCAGCATCGGCGGCTTCACAATAGACAGCGTCTTGGTAGACTACACATCAGAAGGTTACACAATGAGACGCACAAACAGGTTCACCACGGCGGAAACAACGGCGACAGTCAGCGGCATGATCTCCATCCCCGAGACGCAGACGCCCGTGACGGGCAAGCTCGGATCTGCCGAAGTGAAAGGCCAAAACATCACCCTGCACATCGACAACCTGAAGTTGACGGAAATTCAGGCGATGCCGGAGTTGACTCTGGACTATAGCGGCGCGCAAATAGCCAAACAGTGAGCCGGGGGAGCCTCTTGCGCTGGCTTCCAGCCGCGGCCGTCGTCGGGGTCAGTTGGCATCTGTCTTCGATGCCGACCGTCGAGATGATGCCCCATTTTTGGAACGCGGACAAGGTGGTCCACACCATATGCTACGGCGGGCTAGCATTCTGGGTGGCGTTCGGCTACGTCGGCGGCGGGCATAGGGGGCTTCGCGGGCTGATTGTCCCGATAGTCCTCACCGCCGCGTATGGCATGATTGACGAGGTTCATCAGAGCTTCACGCCCGGGCGCAGTTGCTCGCTTCTCGACTGGGCGGCGGACTTGCTCGGCGCCACGCTCGGAAGCCTGGCCTACCTGCTCGCCGCACGGCTCGTGACCAAAAGAGGCGACTGACAATTTCGGGGGAGGGACACCTCCATCGCAATCACACCTCATAGGGTTCACGCCCTAGGCTGCCGGCGACTATCGCCACAGCATGCACGGCAGGGAATGGAAAAGGGGGGACGCACGGCATCGTGCGTCCCCCCCCCCCTTTTTGTTCCGATTGTTGCGGCAAAGGTGAGGGGGTGGGGCGGCAATTGTCAGTTGTCCGCCGAGGGCCTGCCCACCATCACCACGGCCCCATTGGGGGCGATGGTGAGCCGCCCGGTCTTCTTGCCGACCTTGACCTCGGACATCTTCACGTCGTCTATGGTCTTCCCGTCGCAGTAGAGCGTCACGCTCTCGCCGGCGGCGAAAGGCAACGCCGCGTCGAGGCGCAAGGTCTCGCCCGTGCCGTTGATTGCCACGAACCACCACCGGCCGCCACTCTTGCGCGCCAAGACGGCATAGCACCCTGGGTAGCCGTCGATGACGCGGGTCTCATCCCACGTGGTGGGGACGCCCTTGAGGAAATCTACGCACTCCGCCGGGGCGTCGGTGAGGTTGTTGGGCGCCAGGGCGAAAAACTGCATGGGGTTCTGAAACGCCACCGCCGTGGCAAGCGAGAAGACCTGCGAAGTGCGGCGGACGTTCCCGCTCCTGTTGTCGCGGCTCATGTGGCGGTTGAGGAACGAGCCGCCATACTCCATGCACCCCACGGCGTTGCGGATGAAAGGGTGTAGCGTGGCGCTGCGCGCCTCGATGTCGCAGTGGTGCTGGTCGAAGATGAGGTTCTCGGACGCCAAGACGGCCTCCGAGCCGACATAGTTGGGATACATCCTCTCCCAGCCCCTGGGCAGCGTGGCGCCGTGGAAGATGACGAAGAGGTTGTTGTCGGCGGCGTCGGAGAGGATGTCCTCATAGAGGCGCATGGTCTCCTGCTTGTCTCCGCCAAAGAAGTCGACCTTGATGCCCTTGACGCCGATGGACTTCATCCACCTCATCTGCTCCTTGCGGGTCATGGCCCTGTCCATGAGGTTCGTCGGGCCCTGCACGATGTCGTTCCAATGACCCGACGACGAGTACCAGAGGACAATGTCGACCCCCTGGGCCTTGGCGTAGCCCACAAGGTCCTCTACTCCCCGGCGCCCCAGGTTGACGTCCCACCAATTGTCCACCAGCGCATAGGAGTATCCCATCTGGCGCGCAAAGTCGACATAGGCGCGCAGGTCGGCCTGGTTGATGCTGGCGTCTTGCCACAAGATCCAGCTCCACGTGCCTTTGCCGTACTTGGGCCTCCAATCGATGTCGAACTGCGGCTCGACGACATCCCACGTCACGGTCTGCTCGGCCACGGCCATTGGCGAGTCGCCAACGGCAATTGTCCTCCAGGGCGTATGTCCGGGCAGAGCCATGGCGGGCTCGGGCGTCCCGTTGCCGTTGTTCTCTTCGGGCATGGGGTAGGCTATGGTGTAGGCCCCGTCGGCATAGTCGGAGAGCCTCGACGCGCAGTAGCGGCCGCTCACCCCCGTCTCGCAAACGAGGGCCCAGGCCCGCCCGCCGCCGACCTTGAACAGGCAAGGGAAAGTGAACCCGTGGCCGAAAGCCGACTTGGCGCCCATGGGGGCGTCGATGGCATACTCCTCCTCATAGGAGGGCTTGGTGCGCTTCCACCCAATCATGGCGTCGCTCTGCGGCGTGAGGAACGTGGTCGAGCCTTGCGGGAAGCGGAACTCCGTCTGCTCGCTCAAGACGCGCGCGCTCCCTGTCTCGCCTTGCCGCGGCACAGAGTAGCGGAACGCCACGGCATCGTCTTCGACCACAAACTCGACGGCGAGCCGCAGCCCCTCGGGGCTCTTGGCGAAGAGTTCGCACCGGTTGGCGTCTTTGCGGACGCGGCCCCGCTTGATTGTCGGCAGGGCATAGTCGAACGCCAACTTGGAGTGCGCCACGCTGTCCACCACGAGGTTCTCCGCCAAAGAGCCGAAATCGGCAGTCAGGCCGAGCCTCGACGGCTCGACGACGCCCTGCCCGTTGAGCGACACGGCGTAGGTGAGCCTCCCGGCGTTGTCGGCGAGCGTCACGACAATGCGCCCGTCGGGCGAGGAGACCTCGGTCTCGACCGCCACGGCGGGAGCGGCCACCGACAAGAGGAGCGGCAATAAGAGCTTGTTTTTCATATGACAGAACATAAGAGGTTTGCAGGACCGCCCCCCGCTGAGAGGGGCTATGAGCAACGCCCCTCCTCCTCGACGGTGAAGCCCATGGAGCGGAGGTCGTCCCAGAAGCGCGGGTAGGACTTGGAGACCACGCCGGGGTCGGCAATGCGCACGCTCTCCCTGGCGAGACTGGCCACGGCGAACGACATCGCCATCCGGTGATCCTTGTATGTCTCGATGGGTTCGTCGGAGGGCGGGCATGTGGCCCCCTCCCAACGGATGCTGTCGTCGCCGACGGCCTCCAGGCAGAAACCCAGCTTGCGCGCCTCTGCCACCAGTGCGGCTATGCGGTCGGTCTCCTTGATCCGCAACGAGCGCAACCCCACGAAGCGGAACTTCCTCCCCATGAGGCAGCACAAGACGACGTAGGTCTGCGCCAGGTCGGGCTGGTTGACGAAATCGTAGAAGAGAGAGCCCTCGGGCAAGTCGGCGGGCGGGAGGGTCGCGTCGCCAACGGCCTCGCCCGTCGTTGTCGTAATCTTCAAGTCGGGGAAAATCGGGCGGAAAGAGAGGGCAATGGCCCCCCAGGCCTCCCAGCTGGAGAAAACGCCCAGGTGCCTGGCCACATATGTCCCACAGGCATCGCCCTGCACGCTGGAGGCCGCCCCCCCCCCTTGCAGAGACGCGTCGTCCGCGGGCGGCAGCAGCCCCGGGAGGCTGATATGCGCACCGGGGCGCAAAGCCGCCATGGCATACCAATAGGAAGCGGCGCTCCAGTCGGCCTCGACAGTCATCTGCCGATACTCGTAGGGCTTCTCGGCCACGGCTATGGCGCGTCCGTCCCACCGGACATCGGCCCCGAAGCCCCGCATGAGGCTGAGCGTCATCTCGATGTAGGGGACGCTCACCACGTCGCCCTCCAACGCAAGCCTAAGCCCCCCGCGCAGCGTCGGGGCAATCATCATGAGAGCCGAGACATATTGGCTGCTGACACTGCCAGGCAGCGACAGCTCCCCGCCCGAGAGCCCGCCCCCGGCAATCTTAAGCGGCGGGAAGCCCTCCTCGCCAAGATATTCAATCGAGGCGCCGAGGCGGCGCAAGGCGTCGACGAGCAGGGCAATGGGCCTCTTCTTCATCCTCTCCGAGCCGGTCAGGACGTGCACCCCGGGGCGCGTGGCGAGATAGGCGGTGAGGAAGCGCATGGCGGTCCCCGCCGCGCCGATGTCGACATGGCTCATGTCAGACCGCAGGGCGCCGAGCAAGACCTGCGTGTCGTCGGAGTCGGACAGGTTGTCGGGGACACGGCCGGTGCCGCACAGCGCCGACAAGATGAGCAGGCGGTTGCTGATGCTCTTGGAGGCCGGCAGCACGACCTCGCCGCGGAGGGCGGCCGGGGCCTTGACGGTGTATACATTCATGGCCACGCTACAGATTCAGACAGTCCTCCAACACTTTCCGGATCTCGCCGGGAGCGGCGACCTGGTTCACCTCGACGCTCCCCACGGCGGGCAGGAGGGTGAAGTTTATCCCCGCCCCGTCGTTCTTCTTGTCGTGGGTCATGAGCTCCAGGAGCTCATCGGCGTCCGCCAAGGATATTTCGGGCTTGCCATAGATGGCGACGATGCGCCCGGCAAGAGCCTCGGCCACGCCGACCGGCAGCCCCATCTTGTCGCGGCTGAGGAGAATCTCGCACACCATGCCGTGGGCCACGGCCATGCCGTGGAGGACGGGCCTCGCGTGGCGCATGGCGAAAGTCTCAAAGGCGTGGCCGAAAGTGTGGCCGAAGTTGAGCGCCTTGCGCAAGCCCCGCTCGTGCGGGTCGGCGCAGACGAAATGCTCCTTGATCCGGACAGAGCGGACGACCATCTCTTGCAGGAGGGCGAAGTCGGGCCTCTCGAAAGAGAACGCCAGGAGCCCCTCGAGTTCCGCGGCGTCGCGGATCAGGGCGTGCTTAATCATCTCGGCGAACCCGGAGAGGAGGTTGCCCCTGTCGAGAGTGCGCAGGAAGTCGGCGCAGAGCAGCACCCGGCTCGCCATGGCGAAGACGCCAATCTCGTTCTTGAGCGAGCCGAGGTTCATCCCCGTCTTGCCGCCCAACGACGCGTCGACCTGGGCCAGGAGCGTCGTCGGGATGTTGACAAACTCTATGCCCCTCTTGAACGTGGCGGCGCAGAAGCCCCCAAGGTCGCACGGCATCCCGCCCCCCAGGTTGACGAGCAGGGCGCGGCGCGTGGCCCCCCTGGAGCTAAGGAACTGCCACACGGCGAGCGCCGAGGCGTAGTCCTTGTGGTCGTCGGACGACGGGATTGTCAGCACGTGGTCGGCCGGGATTGACGCCTGCTCGCCAAGGAGCGGGAGGCAATGCCGGCACGACCCCTCGTCGGTGAGCAGGAAGACCTGCCCCGGGTCGCGCCCCTGCAAGATTTGCGCCAAGTCGGCGGCCACGTCGCCCGTGGCGAAGACGCGGCACTCCTCGGAAACTGTTTTCATATGCTTGCTGTTGAATTGTTTTGCTCGATGCGTTCCAAATGGCGGAAAAGGCCCCGCCTCACTTTCGGGGGGACGAGCGTGAGCCCCACGTTGGCACTCTTGCGCCGCCCACCGTGCCCGACGTAGTCGACATAGAGGAAGTGGAAGCAAAGGAACGAGACCCTCCTCCAGCGCAGGAGCCTGTCGGCGTCGATGGAGTAGGTCCTCATCCGCCCCTTGCGGCTGAAAACCTGCTGACAGGAGATCTCGACATAACTGTCGTCGGCTATGATGCGGACTTCGCACAGCCCCCCGACCCACACCACAGAGAGGAGCACCAGGAAGAGGGCGAGCAGGACCCACCGCAAGGCGCCGAACGCCAATCCGTCGCCGACGAAAGCCAACGCCACCACGATGCCCAACGCCGCGAAGACGGCTCTCATGACAGCCCTTGTGGCCGACGCCTTACGCCAATCTGTATATTGCATGGCCTCACTGTCTCTTCCGGGTCTCGACAACCTTTCCGTCGCGGACAATGTCGGTCGCCACCAGCCTCCCCTTGGCGTCGTAGTGGAAGCGTTGCCCGCTCACCATCCGCCCATTGCGGAACTGCCCCGTCTGCTCCTTGCGCCCCGCGGCGTCGTAGATGGTGAAATTGCCCGAGGCGCGGAACTCCCGGCCACCCGCCAGGGCCTCGCCGCCGGCCACGTCGACCTCCTGCGCCCCCTGAAAGTTGCCGCTCTCGTCGTAGTTGCGCTCCATGACCTTGCGCCCCTCGTCGTTGTATATGGACAGCGGGCCGCTAATCTTGCCGCCGACCCAGTTGCCGTCGAAAAGCAGCTTGCCGTTCTCGTGGAAGTAGGCCTGCCGGCCCTGCCTCCGCCCGGAGGCGTCGTAGTGGAACTCGCAGGCCTTGTTGCCGTTGGGGTGGAAGCGCCCGTAGTCGCCCTCCCAGTGGTCCACGTTCCAATAGCCCCTCTCCATGACCTCGCCGTCGGGGTAGAAGTATGCCGCCTCGCCCCTGGGGACGCCCCGGGCGAACGTGACCCGCGAGCGCACCACCCCCTCGGCGGAGGTCGTCACCCATACGCCGTCTTTCTTCCCGTCAACGTATTGCCCCTCGTCAGTCTTCCCTCCTCGTCCCTCAATTTTCCACCGCCCCTGCCTCACTCCGCCGACGACCTGGTTCAACGACCCCGGGTCCTGGGGCGTCTGCGCCACCGCGCACACCGCCGCCATGGCGAGGAGGAAGTTGGATAGTAGGCCTCTGAACATTTTTACACTCATGCAGGGGCAAAAATAACTATTTTAACGAATATGGTCTAATGGCACAGCGCGAATAATTTGCGGCGGGTGAAAATTGCCGAATGTCGGGGATAATGCCTACTTTTGGAGCGTAATGTCCAAAAGTCAGAATAGCGAGAGCAAGCTGCACCGCATCCTGCGGATGACGGTTTTTGTAGACAAGTCTTTCGAGCAGCTCTTCACGATACGCTTCACCCCCCTGGGCCTTGCCGTCGTTGTCGGCGCTCTGGCCGTCTCGCTCGTGGCCGGCGTGACGGTCCTGATAGCATTCACGGGCCTGCGCGAATACATCCCGGGCTATCCGACGGGCGAGGAGCGGCTGATGATAGTGGGCAACCTCATGCGCGCCGACTCGCTGGCCAACGAGGTGGCCCGGCGCGACAACATGCTCCGCAACCTGCGCCTCGTCCTCCGCGGCGACGACCTGCCCCAAGACGCCGACGCGCGGGGCGACGGCGTCTCGCGCCCTCAGGTGACGCGCGAGAGCCTGGCCAGCCTCAACCGCGCCAAGAGCGAGGAGGAGACGGCCTTCTTGAACGGCGTGGAGAGCGAAGACAAGTATGACGTCTCGACGGGCGGCTCTGCTGACGACACCGCGGACGACGCCCTGGAGGCCACCTTTTTCTTCAGCCCGCTGAAAGGCGTCGTGACCGACCGTTTCGGCACCCGCGAGGGGCACCTGGGGGTAGACATAGCCGCCGGCGAGGGGACTCCGGTCATGAGCACATTGGCGGGGACGGTCTTCTTCGCCGAGTGGAGCGTCGCCACGGGCTACGTCGTGGCCGTCCAGCACGACAACCAGCTCGTCTCGGTCTACAAGCACAACGGGCGCCTGCTCAAGGGACAGGGCGAGCGCGTCAAGGCCGGCGAGGCCATCGCCATCATAGGCAACTCGGGCGAGCTGACGAGCGGCACCCACCTGCACTTCGAGCTGTGGCACCGCGGCGCGCCCCTCAACCCGGAGAACTACATCGAGTTCGAGGCGGCGAGCGGCGACTGAGCCGCCCGCACGGAGCCGGCACGAGACAATAGGAACAGAAGAGGAATGGCGAGAGAAGAGAGAGCCGCCCGCCGGGTGGCGATATTGGGTAGCACGGGGTCGATAGGCCGCCAGACGGCGGACGTCTTGCGGATGCACCCCGACGTGGCCCGCGCCACCGTCCTGGTGGCGCACCGCAACGTCGAGGCCCTGGCGGCGCAAGCCCGCGAGCTTCGCCCCGACAAAGTCGTGATAGGCGACAGCCGGCTCCGCCCCGCCCTGGAGGCGCTGACGGCGGGCATGGGCGTCGAGGTGGCGGGCGGGGCCGCGGCCATAGAGGATGCCGTCCGCGGCGACAACGTGGACATAGTGGTCGGGGCCATGGTGGGCTTCAGCGGGCTGGGCCCGACCATGGCCGCCATCGAGGCCGGCAAAGACGTGGCCCTGGCCAACAAGGAGACCCTCGTCGTCGCGGGGCGGCTCGTCATGGACGCCGCCCGCAAGCGCGGAGTGACGATAACGCCCATAGACTCCGAGCACTCCGCCATCTTCCAGTGCCTCAACGGCGAGCGCCACCTGCGCCCCCGCAAGATATTGCTGACAGCGAGCGGAGGCCCGTTCCGCGGCATGACGGCCGAGCAGCTGCGCGGCGTGACGCCCGCCATGGCCCTGCGGCATCCGAACTGGTCCATGGGCGCCAAGGTGACGGTGGACTCCGCCTCGATGATGAACAAGGGGCTGGAGGCCATCGAGGCCCGATGGCTCTTCGACATCGGCGCGGACCAGATTGAAATCCTGGTCCACCCCCAGAGCATAGTCCACTCGATGGTCGAATTTGCCGACGGCTCGGTCAAGGCCCAGATGGGCGTGCCCGACATGCGCCTGCCCATCCAGTACGCGCTGACGTACCCCGCCCGGATGCCGTCGCCCGCCCCGGGGCTCGACCTCGCCGCGTGCGGCCCGCTGACGTTCGAGCGCCCCGACATGAGCGTCTTCCGCAACCTGGGCATAGCCCTCGGGGCCCTGAGGCGGGGCGGCGACGCCCCCTGCGTCATGAACGGCGCCAACGAGGTGGCCGTGGCGGGCTTCCTGAGCGGGAGGATCGGCTTTTGCGAGATGACAGAAGTTGTGGAGGAGACGATGCTCCGGTGCCCATTCGTCGGCGAGCCCGCAATGGGCGACCTGCTCGCCGCCGACCAGGAGGCTCGCCGCGTGGCCGAGGGGGAGTGCGCCAAGAGAGAGAGAAAAAGAGTATCTTTGGCAATCACACACGACTCCTGACATTCATGCCACGGTGGCGACATAGAGACACGACCCAGCCCACGGCCGGAAAGGACGGCCGACGGACAACGACGGGGCGGCGGGCGGTGTCGGCACTCTGCGCCGCCCTGGCCGCGGCTCTTGGCGGAGGGCCCGCCGCGGCGCAGACAGGGGCCCCGCGCGAGACGGCGCCGATGACGATATGCAACTATGCGGCTCTCGACACCGACAACGGCCTGAGCAGCAACAGCGTCAACTGTGTCTTCTGCGACGCATCGGGGTTGCTGTGGATTGGCACCGACGACGGATTGGACTCCAACGACGGGTACAGCATCCGCCACTACAAGCCGCGCGGCACAGACAGCACCGCCGTTGGCGGCAAGCAGATATTGGACATCTGCGAATTCTCCCCCGGCGCGATAACCTTGGCCCTTGGCGACGGCGACATCAGCACTTTCGACAAGCTCCGCGGCGTGTTCGCGAACTCGAGCCGCGACACCGGCGGCCTGCATGGGGCGCGAGGCATGTGCCGCATGGGCCGCTCCGTCTTCGCCGTCTTCGAGGGATGCGTCTTCCGCCGCGACCTGGCCACCGGCAACGTCAGGCGCATAGCCCTGCCGAGCCGCCTCGCCTCCGACGACGGCCGGCGCCGCCCCTCCAGGATGCTGCCCATGCCGGGCGAGCGCGGCACGATAGCCATCCACACGGGCCCGCACAGCGTGTGCCTGATGGACACATGGACTGACAGCATTGTCGAGACCCGCCTCCCGGACATCCACATCTACGACATCTGCGCCCTCGACGCCACCCGCCTCCTGCTCGCCACGCGCGACGGACTGCTCACCTACGACCTCGACGCCGGGGAGCCGCGCCCGTCGGGGCTGCTGGAGGGCGAAATTGTCTACTCGCTGACCCGCAACGCGGCCGGCGACACATGGGTGGCCTATGGCGACAGGAGGCTCCTGCTGTGGCGGCCGACGGAGAACAGCGTCACGCCGGTCGGCAACAGCCAGGAAATCATGAAGAGCCGCACCCGCGTCAACTTCATGCTCGAAGACGCCAACGGGCTCCTGTGGGTGGCCACCAACAACAGCGGCCTGCTCAAGCTCGACACGAAACGCCCGAAAGTGGCGACGCTGCGCGCCGACATCCCGCTGCCGCATGACTACCGGACGTATGACGTGGGCGCGTCGGCCGACAGCATGGTATGGGCCGCGTGCGGGCACGACGGCGCCGTCCGCGTCGACCTGCGCGACGGCAGGGCGTCGGTCTTCCACCTGCCGGGCGAAAAGGCGTTGAGCGTCCTGCCGCACAAAGACGGGACTGTCCTGATAGGCACGGCCGGCCGGCTGTTGCGCCTCCTCCCCCCGACGGGCGCGGTGGAGGCCGTGGACGTGGAGGGCTGCGACGACGACGCCACGGTTGCGGTGACGAGCATGAGCGAAGACTGCCTGGGCAACGTGTGGCTCTCGACCAGCCACGGGCTGCTCCGCTACAACGGAAGCCACTTCGAGCAAACCGGGGGGGCGCGCCCAGAGGCGTTCAACTGCTCTGTGGAAGACTCCGAGGGGCGCATATGGGCCGGGACGAGCCGGGGCCTCATGGTCCGCCGCCCCGGCGAGGCCACGCTGACGCGCGCCGGGCGCCCTGAGGCAAAGCGGGGCAGCGGCATCCTCTGCCTGGCGGAACACGACGACAAGATGCTGGCCGGGACGCCCGGCGGGGTCGTGGTCTTCGACAAGCAGACGCTCGCCGAAGATGCCCCGGGCATCTTCAGCCCCTTTGACGGGACGACGGTCTACGGCATCGCCGTAGACCCCAACGGCATAGTATGGCTCTATACGAGCACCGGCGTGGGCTACGCCGACACCAACTACGGCAACACCTACCTCTTCGGCGACTCCGACGGCCTGAGCGGCAACGGCGACGAGTGCCATAAGCTCATGCAGATTGGCGGCACGATATGTTTCGGGCGCCCCACGGAGCTGAACACGATAGACACCCGCCACGTGACGTTCAACACCCGCATCCCCACCACATTCGTATCGGAGGTGTTCTATGGGCGCAGCGGGCGCGAAAGGGCGTCCACGATGCGCGACGACTCCACTTTCGTCGTAAAGTACCGGTCGAACTCCTCGACACGCATAGCGCTCGCGTCGTCGGACTACACCCAGCCCCGCCGCAACCAGTTCATGTACCGGCTCGACGACAACGAGTGGATAGACCTGGGCAACAGCCACGAGATACTCCTCCCCGGCCTCCTCCCCGGCCTCTACCGCCTGCGCCTGCGGTCGTCGAACGCCGACAAGACGTGGAGCTACGACGTCAAGACAGTCTACCTGGACGTCGTGGCGCCCCTTTGGATGTCCACCCCGGCTCTCGTCTTCTACGGCGTCGGGCTTCTTGCCGCGGCGTGGTTCGTTCTCAACCTGCGCGTCCGCCGCATGAGCCACAGGATGCGCCAGGCCCAGGCAGAGCTGAAAGCCAAAAACTCGCTGGAGGCGCAGCGCAACCGCCTGGCGAGCGTAATCGACGAGCAACGGGCCAGCCTCAACTACGCCAAGCGGATCCAAGACGCGCTGATGCCCCCCCTCCAGGGCATGGAGAGCCTGATGGGCAAGTTCTTCGTCCTCTACCGCCCCAGGGACATCATCGGCGGCGACTTCTACACGTTCTACCACCGCGACGGCCTCTCGTTCATCATCTCAGCCGACTGCGAGGGCCACGGCGTGCCCGGCGCCCTCATCTCCATCCTTGGCATGGACCAGATGAACAACATCGTCATGCGGCAACGCATAGACGACCCGGGCGAGATTCTGACCACTCTCCACGAGGAGCTTCTCCACGCCGTGACCGACAGGGTCGGGACCGGGGCGAAAGTCAACGACGGCATGGACGTGACGGTGTGCGTCGTCCACCACGCCGAGCGGCGGGTGGAGTTTGCGGGGGCCATGAACGACCTGTACATAATCCGCGACAACACCGTCCTGGTGTTCCGCGGCAAACGGCAGTCGGTGGCCCAAGACCTGTCGATGGACAACAGCCACCCCTCCGCGGTGTTCGAGAGCGAGAGCATAGAGTGCAAGGCGGGCGACATGATGTACCTCTTCTCCGACGGCTACTGCGACCAGTTTGGCGGCCCGGAGGACAAGAAATTCAAGAAGACCCGCTTCCGCAACCTGCTGCTGAACATCCACAAGCTGCCCGCCAACGACCAGAAGCTGATGCTGAACCAGAAACTCCTGGAGTGGATGGGCGGCAGGATGCAATATGACGACATCTCGGTCATAGGCTTCGAGCCGTGGCCGGACGAGACCGCGCGCAAGTGACACCGACACACAAGACAAAACAAAAAAAACGAAAACTCTGAGATGAAACTCGTATCGGGCGTATACCTGCTCGGGATGTGGGCCTACGGCCTGTGCCTGCGCCTGGTCTCGCCCTTCAACACCAAGGCCCGCCAGATGCGCAGGGGCCGCAGGGAGACGTGGCGCAAACTGGAGGAGTATGACAGCTCGGGCGGATGCGTATGGGTCCACGCCGCCTCGCTGGGCGAGTTTGAGCAGGGGCGCCCGCTCATCGAGGCCATCAAGGCCCGCAGGCCGGAGCAGAAAATCGTCTTGACGTTCTACTCCCCCTCGGGCTACGAGGTCCGCAAGAACTACAAGATGGCAGACCTAGTCTGCTACCTGCCCTCCGACACCCCCCGCAACGCCCGCCGCTTCGTCGAGGCCATAGCCCCCAGCTCGGCCTACTTCGTCAAGTATGAGTTTTGGCACTTCTACCTCGCCGCCCTGCGCCGCCACGGCGTGCCGCTCTACGGCGTCTCGATGATTTTCCGCCGCCAGCAGCCGTTCTTCTCGCCATGGGGCGACTGGTTTCGCGGGATGCTCCGGGCGTTCAGCCACCTCTACGTTCAGGACCCCGAGTCGGGGCGCCTGCTCCGCGGCATCGGCGTGGACAGCTACAGCGTGGTCGGCGACACCCGCTTCGACCGCGTGAGCCAAATTGCCGCCGGGGCCGCCGAGGTCCCCGCCGCGGCGGCGCTGGCGGCGGGCGCGCGCCACGTCCTGGTGGCGGGGAGCACGTGGCCGCCCGACGAGGACATCCTTGCCGGCTACATCAACAAGGCCCCGGGCGACGTCAAGATGATAATAGCCCCCCACGAGATAGACAAGGGGCGCGTCGGCTCGCTCTGCGCCAAGCTCCGCGTCCCCTACGCCCTCTACAGCTCCCACACGGCCGAGGAGCTCCGTTCGGCCCGCGTCCTGGTTGTCGACACGATAGGCATCCTCTCGGCCGTATACCGCTACTCCACCCTCTCGTACGTGGGCGGCGGCTTCGGCGTCGGAATCCACAACACCCTCGAGCCCGCCATCTACGGCCGCCCCGTGGTCTTCGGCCCCAACCACAAGCGCTTCAAGGAGGCCGTGGACCTCATCGGTTGCGGCGGCGGCTTCTGCGTGCGCGGCAGCGAGGAGTTCGCCACGGTCGCAGACGCGCTCCTGGGCTCCGACGAGCGCCTGGCCGCCGCCGGCGAGGCCGCCGGGAGCTACTGCCGCGGCATGCTCGGGGCGACCGAGAGAATTATGAACGACACCCAGGGCACGAGGCAAAAAAAGAGCTAGGATGCAAGATAAATTTACTTAATTTCGTCTGGGCATTAGCGGCGTGCAACAAAGCGGGCCGCCCACTACCCAAAAAGAAATTAAGAAGAGAATATGCAAACAAACAGATTGGTCAAGCTGCTTATCTGCATAGCGGCGTTCCTTGTCTTGTGGCTCATGCCGCGCACGGCGTTCGGCATCGACGGCCTGACGGAGATAGAGCACAGGGTCATAGCCCTGTTCGTCTTCGGCGCCATGATGTGGGTCCTGGAGGCCATCCCGATATGGACCACCTCCGTGCTTCTCATCGTCATGATGATTGTGACCGTGTCGGACAGCATGTTCTCGCCGCTCAACTTCTCGGGGTCCGAGGACTTCGGGACTCTCATCAGCCACCGCTCGATAATGGCGTCGTTCGCCGACCCCATCATCATGCTGTTCATGGGCGGCTTCGCCCTGGCCATAGCCGCCACCCGCTGCGGGCTGGACGTCAACCTGGCCCGCGTGCTTCTGAAGCCCTTCGGCACCCGCAGCGAGATTGTCCTGCTGGGCTTCATGCTCGTCACCGCCCTGTTCTCGATGTTCATGAGCAACACCGCCACGGCCGCCATGATGCTCGCCATCGTGACCCCCATCCTCAAGCAGCTCCCCGCCAACGGCAAGGGCCGCACGGCCATGATTATGGGCATCCCGGTGGCGGCCAACGTCGGCGGCGTCGGGACCCCCATAGGCACCCCGCCCAACGCCATAGCCTTGAGCTACCTGACCAAGCACGCCGAGCTCGGCGTCGACATCAGCTTCGGCCAGTGGATGATGGTCATGGTCCCTTTCGTCATCGTCCTGCTAGCCTTGTCGTGGTTCCTGCTGACCCGCCTCTTCCCATTCTCGCAGAAGAGCGTGACAATCAAGATTGAGGGCAGCTTCCGCCGCGACCGCGAGGCCATAATCGTCTACGTCACGTTCGCCGCCACCGTCCTGCTCTGGATGCTCGACAAGGTGACGGGCATCGACGCCAACTCTGTGGCCATGATTCCGCTGGCAGTGTTCGCCGTGACCGGCATCATGGGCAAGGAGGAGCTCAAGCAGATAAACTGGGACGTCCTGTGGCTCGTGGCCGGCGGCTTCGCCCTGGGCGTCGGCCTCCAGCAGAGCGGCCTGGCCAAGACGCTGGTGGCCTCCATCCCGTTCCACACGTGGCCGCCGGTTATCGTCATAGCCGGCTCGGGCCTGATATGCTACACCATGTCGACATTCATGAGC
Source organism: uncultured Marinilabiliaceae bacterium (assembly GCA_964481855.1). Lineage (GTDB taxonomy): Bacteria > Bacteroidota > Bacteroidia > Bacteroidales > Marinilabiliaceae > W3P20-009. The sequence continues at coordinate 162,495 of CAYZUH010000002.1, read as the reverse complement.
AACACGGCCTCGACGGCCCTGCTCGTCCCCATCTTGGCGGCCATGGCCACGGGCATGAAAGACGTCCTGGCCCCCTACGGCGGCAGCGAGACGATGCTCCTGGGCGTCGCCGTCTGCGCCTCCATGGCCATGTCCCTGCCCATCTCGACGCCCCCCAACGCCCTGGCCTACGGCACCGGCGCCATCAAGCAGTCCGAGATGGCCAAGACGGGCCTCATCATAGGCGTCGCCGGCATGCTGCTCGGCTACGCCACGCTCATCGGCGCGGTGAAGCTGGGCCTGTTCTAGGCCCTAGCGGGACACGGCGGGGCGACGGCTTGGGCAAAGGGACACATTTGCCGCAAAACCGCCGCCCCGCCGCTTTCGCATATCGCGGAATGGGCTATTTTTGCCGTCACAAAACAACCAAAGCCGAAACAAGACACAAGAGAAAGACATGGACTTAAACATTCGCGACATATTGTCGGCGGCTCTCGTCCTCTTCGCCGTCATGGACGTGCTGGGGACTGTCCCCATCGTCTTGCAGTTCCGCGAGCGCGGCATGCGCGTCGACTCGACCAAGACGGCCCTGCTTGTCATGGTCCTGCTCATAGCGTTCCTGTTCCTTGGCCAGACGCTCCTGGGCTTTTTCGGTGTTGACATCAACTCGTTCGCCGTGGCGGGCTCCATCGTCCTGTTCGTCATAAGCATGGAGATGGTGCTGGGCGTGGAGATAATGAAAAACGACGGGCCGAAAGACGCCTCGGTGGTGCCGTTCGCGTTCCCCCTCCTGGCCGGGCCGGGCTCGTTCACGACGTTGCTGTCGCTCCGTGCCGAATATTCGTCGGAGAGCATCATCGTGGCTGTTCTGCTCAACGCCATCTTCATCTACGTCGTGCTCCACTTCTCGTCGTGGCTTCAGAAGATGCTTGGCGAGAACATCCTCTACGTCATCAAGAAATTCTTCGGCATCATCCTGCTCGCCATGTCCGTCAAGCTATTCGTGGGCGGCCTGACGTCGCTCACGTCGGTCATGGGCAGCTAGATGGGCCGCAAGCACTACGTCGTGTGGCGCGGGCACTCTCCCGGCATCTACGCCACGTGGGCCGACGCCAAGGCCCAGATAGAGGGCTTCGCCGGCGCCCGCTACAAGGGCTTCGCCACCCGCGAAGAGGCCGAGGCCGCCTTTGCCCAGGAACCCCGCCCCCTGCCCGCCTACCTGTCTCGCCCCGCCAAGGCCACCAAGCCGCCGACGGACAAGCCCGAGAGGCGCGCCCTGGCCGTCGACGCCGCGTGCTCGGGAAATCCGGGCGTGATGGAGTACCGCGGCGTCTCGCTGTGGGACAACAAGGAGGTCTTCCGCCACCGGCACGAGCTGGGGACCAACAACATTGGCGAGTTCCTCGCCATTGTGGAGGGCCTGGCGCGCCTCAAAGCGGCGCAGGCGGACGACATCACAGTCTACTCCGACTCGATGACGGCCATAGCGTGGGTGCGCCACAAGAAGTGCCGGACGAGGCTGCGCATGAACCCGCAGACGGCCGCCCTGCTCGACATCGTGGCGCGGGCCGAGAAGTGGCTGTCGGAGAACAGCTACGCAAACCCTATCGTGAAATGGCCAACGGAAGAATGGGGCGAGATTCCGGCCGACTTTGGAAGGAAATAGGTATGGGACAAGAAGAGAACACCGCGGGAAGCACATTTCCCGCCCTGCACGCGCAAGTGTCCGCCAACAACATAGCGGCCGCCATAGCCGAGCTGCGCGAGGCTCTGCGCAAAGCCGGCGCAAGCGACCTGCTCGAGAGGCTCAACGGCGTCGAGGACGACTACCGGCTGATGCTGAGCTACATGGCAGACGGGGCGACGGACCCCGAGCGGCCAAAAATCCTCAACCAACTGCGCCAGCGCCTCCACGACCTCATAGACGCGGCCGAGGCGGCGCAACAGCCGCCGCCCGACGCCAGCCGGCGGCAGAAGGCCGAGGCGCGGCAGGAGCGCGGCCGCGCCGACATAGCGGCACTCGTGGCAGAATATAAGCAAGCCACCCTGCTCCAGCCCGACGACGTCGAGGCCCTGGAGCGCCTGTGCGCGGCCCTGGACAAGCAACGGCTGGAGGAGCGCGAGGTGAACGTGGTGTTCGACTACATTGTCCGCGACGCCGACACACCCGAGCCTCACGCCATGTTCGTCCTGGGCGTGGTGGCCCACAACGTGGCGTGCCACCACAACCGCCACGCGGCGTCGGCCCTCATCGACACCCTGGGGCAGCCCGACCTGAGCCGCCGCGTGGCGGCGCGCGCCGCCGTGTGCCTCGTGGCGGACATACTGTCGCACCAGGAGCGATGGGACGACGACGATCCGCTGCTCGACAAGCTGCGCCGCGCCGCGGCCGGCGACAGCCCCGCCGCACAGACCCTGCGCGGCGTCGTCTTCTGCGTGGCCAAGACCAACATAACGGGCCAAATAGAGCAGTTCATCGACAGCGAGATGGCGCAGGAGATTGGCAAGATAGCCCGCCAAATGATGGACCGCGACGGGCATCGGAGCGGCTATCACCAGATTACCAACGACGACATAGAGCAAATCTTCGGCCCCGGCATCCAGGGCGTCATGGACAAGTTCTCGCAGTTGGCGCAGTGGCAGCTTGAGGGCGCCGACGTGGGCTACGCCACGCACCGCTCGCTGAAAGGCTCGCCCTTTTTCGGCCCGGACATCAACTGGTTCCGCCCTTTCGCCCCCGGCGACCCCGCCCTGGCCGACAAGAGGGCCGAGGCCGACGCCGACCCCACGGGGCCGCGGGCGGCGTTCAACGAGCGGCTTGTGCGGACTGTGGCGTCGTTGCCTATGTGCGACTCGGACAAGTTCTCGACCCTCTCGATATTGGAGGGCATGCAGCGGTCGGGGATTGAGCCGATGCTCATCAACTTCGAGAACGAGGCCCGCCAGTGGCGCGAGACGCACGCCGGCCACACCGGCTTCCCCGCCGCCGACGGCGAGGCCAGCCTCGCCGCCGACGGCCTGGTGAAAGACCTCTACCGGGCCTTCACCCTAGCCCCCGACCGCTTCGGGCAGACGCGGCTCTTCGACGAGTCCGAGTGGCCCATGGATGGCCCGGCCATCGGAGCAATCTTCGACACGCCGGAGACCAAGGACTCCCTGGGGCGCTCGCTGGTGAAGCACTACTGCTGGCAAGCCGCCTCGCGCCTCTATGCGGAGATGTCGGCGCAGGACGAGACGGACGCCGACATCTTGCGCAAATACGCCCTGTGCGTCAAGGAGGCCGGCTTCGGCGACGAGGCCATGGAGCTGCTGCGCCGCGCGGAACAGCTCGACGAGCGCAACGTGTGGACCAAGAACACCCTTGCGCAGTCCTATTGCGAGAAAGGCGACTACCGGACGGCCCTGCGCTACTTCGACGCCGCCGCCGCCCTGCGCCCCGCCACGCCGCTGACGCGCCTGGTCATGGCGCAGTGCCACATGATGCTCGACGAGTTCAACGAGGCCACGAACATATGCCTAGGCATGACATTCGACACACCGGAGGTGGCCGAGGGATATTACGGCTCAGCCCTGGGCAAGATGGGCCTGGGGGACCTGGGGAGCGCCCGCCGATATATCGACATGGCGGCGGAGAACGACGCCCGCGACACGACGGGGACGCCCAACCGCCTCGACGCCGAGACGCTGCTGGCCCTCTGCGAGAGGCAGTTCAAGAAAGCCAAGGCTCTGATTATGGAGCATATGCGCACCGCCACGGAGCAGAGGGCGCTGTCGGTCGTGCACAGCTGCGGCAGCATCCTGGGCAGATATGGGCTGAGCGACACCGACATAAGCCTCTTCAAGGACTTCGTCCGCTACAAGTGAGGCACGGCGAGGCGTTTCACAGGTTAGAATAAAATCACTAGCTTTGTACAGCAAACAGTAAGAAGAGACATAATGGAGTTCACAGCGCAACAGATAGCCGACATGCTGGAGGGAGTCGTGGTCGGCGACCCGCAGGCGTCGGTCAACGACGTCTCGAAGATTGAGGAGGGCCGCCCCAACACCCTGACGTTTTTCGCCAACGCCAAATACGAGCACTACGTCTACACCACCGAGGCATCCGTCATCATCGTGAACTCCGACTTCGAGCCGAGCCAGGCGGTGAGCGCCACGATGATAAAAGTGCCGAACGCCTACGAGAGCCTGGCGAAGCTCCTCTCGCTCTACCAGCAGATGCAGCCCCGCAAGACCGGCATCGAGCAGCCGTCGCACATCAGCCCCACGGCCAGCGTGGGCAAGGACGCGTATGTCGGCGCTTTCGCCTACATAGGCGACAAGGCCAAGATTGGCGACGGGGCCAAGATATACCCCCAGGCGTATGTGGGCGACGGAGTGAGCATCGGGGCCGACACCATAGTCTACCCCGGCGCCAAGATATACAAGGGCTGCAAGATAGGCGCGCGCTGCGTCGTCCACTCCGGCGCCGTGATTGGCGCCGACGGCTTCGGCTTCGCCCCCGACAAGGACGGCGTCTACCACAAGATAGAGCAGGTGGGCATAGTCGTCGTGGAGGACGACGTCGAGATTGGGGCCAACACCTGCATAGACCGCTCGACAATGGGCAACACCCGCATAGGCCGCGGCGTCAAGCTCGACGACCTGGTGATGGTGGCCCACAACGTCGTGGTGGGGCACGACACTGTCATAGCCTCGCAGAGCGGCATTGCCGGCTCGACGAAGATTGGGTCCAACTGCGTCCTGGGCGGGCAGGTAGGCGTGGCCGGCCACATCGAAGTGGCCGACCGCACGACGGTGGCGGCGCAGAGCGGAATCCAGGGCTCGGTCAAGAAGCCCGGGCAGACTCTCTTCGGGTCGCCGGCGTTCGACTACATGAGCTTCACCCGCGCCTTTGTCGTCTTCCGCCACCTGCCGGAGCTGAAGCGCGACATAGACACCCTGATGAGCGAGCGCGAGGCCAACAAAAGGTAGAGAACACCGCCAAAGACCATGGAGCAACAGACGACATTGGCCGGCGAGGCCGGCTTCGAGGGCAAGGGCCTCCACACGGGGGCCTATGTCCACATGACCATAAAGCCCGCCCCCGCGGATAGCGGCTTCCGCTTCTGCCGAGTGGACTTGGAGGGGCGCCCGTGCATCGAGGCCCTCGCCACCCGGGTCTCCTACACCCAGCGCGGCACAGTCCTGACCGGCGACGGGGGCGAGACCGTCTCGACGATAGAGCACCTGATGTCGGCGCTGCGCGCGCGCGGCGTTGACAACTGCCTTATCGAGGTCGACGGGCCGGAAGTCCCAATCCTCGACGGCAGCGCCCGCCCTTTCGCCTCCGCCATCGACACCGTGGGGCTGGCGGAGCAAGGCTCCGAGCGGAAATACCTGACGGTGACCCACAAGGTGGTGTATGAGGAGCCCGAGAAGGGAATCCGCATCATGGCCCTGCCAGAGGACTACTTCGCCGCCGAGGTGTGCATAGCGTTCGACGGCACGCGGTGCCTGCCCAACCAGTGGGCGCAAATCGAGAACCTGCGCGAGGAGTATGACCGCGTGAGCGACTGCCGCACTTTCGTCTTCCTGCACGAGATCGCCCCCCTGCTGGACATGGGGCTGATCAAGGGGGGCGACCTGGACAACGCCATAGTCTTCGTCGAGGGCGGGCTGAGCGACGCGCAGCGCCTCGAACTGGCCCGCAAGCTGGGGCGGACGGACGTGACGCTCCACCCCAGCGGCGTGCTGAACGACCGCGACCTCAAGCACGCCAACGAGCCGGCGCGCCACAAGCTTCTGGACCTCATAGGCGACCTGGCCCTGGTCGGGCGCCCAATCAAAGGACGAATCCTCGCCACGCGCTCGGGCCACGGCTCAAACACCGCATTCGCCAGGCAGCTGATGAGCGAGTTCCACACAGGCCAATAGCCACGACTTTAACTATCAGAGACACTTACACAGAAAGATGAACTTCCCCGAAGACTGCAAGATAAGCAGCATGAGCTCCGTCTCGCCCGACGCCCAACTGGGGCACGGGGTGGAGATTGGGCCGTTTGCCACCATCGAGGCGGACGTCGTCATTGGCGACGGGTGCAAAATCATGAACGGCGCCACGATATGCCGGGGCACGCGGATGGGCAAGGGCAACCGCGTGTTTCCTGGCGCCGTGGTGGGCGGCGTGCCTCAGGACCTGAAGTTCCGCGGCGAGGAGACCACGTGCGAGATTGGCGACAACAACACCATCCGCGAGTGCGCCACGATAAACCGCGGCACGGCCTCGCGCGGCCGCACGGTGGTGGGCGACGGCAACCTCATCATGGCCTACAGCCACATAGGGCATGACTGCGTCTTCGGCAACCACATAATCGTCTCCAACGCCTGCCAATTCGCCGGCGAGGTGGAGGTGAGCGACTACGCCGTCGTCGGCGGCGGCTCGCTGTGCCACCAGTTCACCCGCGTGGGCCGCTACGTCATGATTCAGGGCGGCACGCGCTTCGGCAAAGACGTGCCCCCTTTCACGATGATTGGCCGCGAGCCGGCCGCCTTTGAGGGGCTGAACATCGTCGGGCTGAAGCGCCACGGCTATACGGCCGAGCAGATTGCGGAAGTCCAGGAGGTATACCGCCACATATATTTGAGCAAGAAGAACACCACCCAGGCGCTGGAGGCCATAGAGGCAGAGATGGCGCAGAGCGACATAGTGCGCGAGGTCGTGGAGTTCGTGCGCGGCTCGAAGCGCGGCATTGTGAAATAGGGCGGCGAAGACGGCCGCAGACCCAATCCCCCCCCCGGCGCGGAAGAGCAGAGGAACTGCCGCGCCGGGGGGGAGTCATTTTTTGAGGCCAGACAAGTTCTGGGCGAGAGCGAGGTCAGAACCATGGGAGACTAAGAAACGGGGGGCATCGCCAAAGACCGGGATGGCAATGCGGAGCTTGCCCTCTCATACTCGGAATGTGAAATGGCACCCTGCCGATAAAGCGTGTCGATGACTCCCTCCAGATCAACACGCATGAGCACAGACTTGGAAATGCCCCTTTTCCCCTTGAACGTCACAGCCTCAAGGAAGTCGCGCACCACCCCGCTGTTAAATATCTCGACAAAAGCCGCAGCAATCTCACGACCTCCAAAGGGCAACAGATAGCAAGTGTCGTCCAACATAACGCTCCTCCCATTTATTGGCGGAACCAGCGAAAAGGGCGAACCGCCCCCCAAGCCAGGAACAACCACCTTGTATGGCGCAAAGGAATACTCGCCTATGCCGAAGATACTGAACTTTGGCTTTCCAACATATATGGAGCTGCCTCTCCGCTCAAAGGATGCGGCGTGAGCCTCCAAATAGCCATACAGGCGCGGCGCGGCCGCCCGCAACCTGCCCGTGTCCTCTCCCACGAATCTCTGAGGCACGAGGACAAAAGTCCTCACCTGAGTCGTTTCTCGCGCCTTGATGTCGGAACTCTTCAACAATGGAAAAACATATTCCTCCTCGACATCGACAATCTCGCCCAAACCGTTGACAAGCCTAGCCCCCTCGAGGTGAAGCTCCATCACTTTTGCGCAATCGTGCTTAAGCCCAGACCGCCACTCCAACTGCGACCGCCCATCGAGATTTGAGGACCTGACATATTTTTCAACATCGGCGACAAACTTGCCATTCACCCACCCATAGGAGCGCGCAGCATCCCCCGATGCTAAATCTAGAACCTCCGCACGGCCATCTCCCCCACCCGGCGCGACCCTAGAGTAGAGCATGCAGGCATCTACAGAGGTTCCAAATTCTCTTGACGCATCTATCGGGCAATGCCTCACGTCATTTAAGCAAGACCCCGCCCCTTTTTGCGCCTCGACAAGCCTTTTCGCAACCGAGGACTTAATGAGCATGGCGAACCTCACATCGCAGACGCCCACGAATGCCGAAATCATCCTCGTCGAGATGCTCTCAGCAATATCAAAATTGCTGCTTCCTGTCAATGCGTCAAGACCTTTCAGCTTCCTAAAATTGCTTTTGACGGGGACGTTCGCACTGCGTATGGAACCCAACTTGCTGGACGTCACCCACGGCGGGTTGCCGACGATGAGCAAACAGTCGTCTGACCGCAAACTGACCCTGTTCAAATCGGCGGAGAAGACGTCTTCGTTGAAGAAGAACAACTCGACATCCGTCCCACCCGACGACGCTCCGCCATGCGTCATTCGCTCCAGACGCGACCGGGCGACAACCATATACTCCTCGTTTATCTCGATGCAGTAGACAGCCCGAACAGAATCGGCGAACACATCCAATGCGGCCGCAGCAAAATTGCCAATACCGCACGTGGGTTCCAAAATAACGGTGGGGCGAACACCCCACTCCCTCAACTTGCGACAAAGAGATGACGCAAACTCCGAATCGGTCTGCCAGTCGCCATAGCCAATCTTGCGAGCATCGTGAGCATCTGCCAAGCACGGCCCCACCGCAAGGGCGCTGACGTGGATGTCCATGCTAAATAATGGTTGTTATTCCACAAACTTTCTCACTCAGTGCCACAACCCTGCCATACTGCAACCTCCACTGCAAAGCGTTGGACACGGTCAAGTAGCCCAACTTTGGTGGCTTCGCCACCAAACCTGCCGCCATGTTCATAAGCGTCACCTCATCTGCAGGGATATTTCTCTCGACAAGAAAAGCAAACACATCCTCCGCATTTCCATTTCTGGACAATATATCGCGAATCCCTTTTGTCGTCTGATAATCAGCAGTACGCGATGCTGAAACGTAGACACACGCAACAAACTTCAAACTGGCGAATTTCTGAACGGCGTCATCGCACTTATCGTACACGAAGACCAATAGGTTGTAGCCCAAACCATATATCTTCTGCTTGCTGTCCTTGAATGGGCAACTCGACTGTGGCTGAGCCACGGACGTAACCTTGATGTCGCAATTCACCGAGGGCAAGTCAACTCCCTTGGCGGAGTTGCCATGGGCAAACGTGTATTGGCTCGCCAAATAGGCCTTAAACTCATGCTCAACAAACGTACCGACTGCCTTACCGTCCGTAACACCGAAAAGAGAAGGGACACACCCCACATCACCGGCTCACAAAAGTCTTTTGCCGCCTCGACAAACTTTGTGGTCAACAAAGGTCTTAGCATATATGCATTTTCTAGGGTGGGGCACGAATTCAATATGACACCGAGACCTCCGGCACAAACCGCCTCGCCCGGCGGGCCAGCCCGTCGAGGACGGCGGGCGACGCCTTGCGCATGCCCTGGAGAGGCGTCTCGCGCTCGATGGTGTATATCATGAGCCGCGGAGGGGCGATGCGCCGCAAGATGTCGAGCCACGGGGCGACGTCGGCCTCGGACGTGTTGTCATAGTCCACTCCGCCATAGCTCCAGCAGACGAACATCGTCTGGACGGCCAACGCCCGTCCGAGCCTGCCGCGCAGGGCCATTATGCGGTCCACGGTCTCGGCGAGCGAGTAGCCCGGGGCGGGACGGTCGAGAATCCGCACCGTCTCCTCCAGGCCGGAGTCAATCTTGAGGATGGCCTCGTCGACGCGGCACAGGGCGTCGGCCACGTCGGGCCGGGCTATGCGCGTGGCGTTGGTGAGGACGCAGACGCGCGCCCGCGGGGCGAAACGGTCGCGCAGGAGCAAAGTGTCGGCGACGACCTCGGCGAAGCGCGGGTGGAGCGTCGGCTCGCCGTTGCCGGCAAAGGTGATGACGTCGGGGCGCTCACCCCTGGCGGCCATGGAGGCGAGAACCCGCCCCAACTGCTCCGCCACCTCGTCGCGTGTCGGCATGGGGGAGACGCTCCGCCGCGCCCCGTTGAACCCGCACTCGCAATAGAGGCAGTCGAACGAGCACACCTTGCCGTCGGGCGGCAGGAGGTTGACGCCCAACGAGACCCCCAGGCGCCGGCTGTGGACGGGGCCGAAGACGGCCTTGTCGAAAAGGATTGTAGACATAGTGTCGGCAAAGTTCGCAAAAAAGCCCGCTTTTCACGCGTTGGGAATATTTACTACCTTTGGGAAAGTTTCGGCGTGGCGCGCCCGGGAGCCGCCGCGCCGGTTCTGCCCCACACCCCTCCGGAGATGCGATTTGCCGACGTCATAGGCCAAAAGGCCGTCAAGGAGCGCCTCGTGACCATGACGTCCGAGGGCCGGATTCCGCACGCCATGCTCTTCCTGGGCGGCGAGGGGACCGGCGGCCTCCCGCTGGCACTGGCCTTTGCGCAGTATATCGACTGCACGGGCGACAAGAGCGGCGGCGACTCGTGCGGGCGTTGCCCGGCGTGCGTGAAAAACGCCAAGATGGTGCACCCCGACGTCCACTACATCTTCCCCATAGCGAAAAACAGCGCCGGCGACGACACCGACACGTTCCTGCCCGAATGGCGGCACGTGGCGACGCGGACCCCCTATTTCGGGCAGGCGGAGTGGATTGAGGCCATGGCCTCGCACAAGGGGGCGACGGGCCGAGCGGGCGACGACGACAAGCAGAAAGGCGCCACAGGCAAGCAGGCGCTGATTGCCAAAGACGCGGCCCAGGCCATCCACGCCAAGCTGAGCATGAAGCCCTACGAGGCCGACCGCCAAATCATGATTGTGTGGAAGCCGGAGCTGATGAACGACACCACGAGCAACAGCCTGCTGAAAATCCTGGAGGAGCCGCCCACAGACACCATCTTCCTGATGGTGAGCGAGGACACGGCGCACATCCTGCCCACCATCATGAGCCGCACGCAGACGTTCCGCGTCCCCCCCATCGACGAGGCCGACCTCCAGGCCGCCTTGTCGCGCCAGGCGGGGCTTGTGGCGTCGGAGGCCGGCAGGGTGGCCCACATCGCCCAAGGGAGCTACGTCGCCGCCCTGCGCCAGCTGGGCGCGTCGGAGAGCGACCGGGCGAACCTGGCCCTCTTCAAGGAGATGATGCGCGCGGCGTGGGCCGGCAACGTCATAAAGATGAACGAGGTGGCCGAGCAGTGCCGCGCCATGTCGCGCGAGAGCGCCAAGGGCTTCCTCTCCTACTGCCAACGCATGGTCCGCGAGAGCTTCGTCATGAACCTCGACGAGAGCCGCCTCAACTTCCTGACGGCCGAGGAGGAGGCCTTCCTTGCCAACTTCGCCCGCTTTGTCCACGTCGGCAACGTCGAGCGCCTGGCGAGGCTCATCGACGACACGACCGCCAAAGTGGAGCAGAACGGCAACTTGCGCATGGTGATGAAGAGCATGATATTGAGCCTGACCGCGCTAATCCGGCGGGCCGCGCGCCCGGCATCGGGCGCCCAGTAGGGACGCGGCTCCGCGAAGCCACAAAAACATTGACACTTACACGCAAAGGAATGGAAGACGAGATAAAGAGAGCCGACGAGCACATCCCCGACCTGAAAAACGACGACGACGAGCAGGCCGAGGCGCTCATCCCGGCCACGGGCTACCGCCCGGCAGACAGCAGCAGCTGCCGCGGCACGTTGGCGGTCCGCGGCGGCAAGCTCCACGCCTACGACTGGCTGGACGACCTGCCGACGCCGCCCAACGCCTCAGACCTTGTCGAGGTGCAGTTCAAGAACACCCGCAAGGCATACTTCCGCAACACCACGGGCCTGAACCTGCAGAACGGCGACATCGTGGCCGTGGAGTCTTCGCCCGGCCACGACATCGGCACCGTCACCCTCCAGGGGCGGCTCGTCTACCTGCAGATGCACAAGAACCACGTCAACCCCGCCAACTACGACTTCAAGCGCGTCTACCGCGTGGCCAAGCCCGCCGACATCGACAAGTGGGAGGAGGCCAAGGGCCTGGAGCACCAGACGATGCTCGAGGCCCGGCAGATTGCGCAAGACCTGCACCTGAGCATGAAGATTGGCGACGTGGAGTACCAGGGCGACCGGACGAAAGCCATCTTCTACTACATCGCCGACGAGCGCGTGGACTTCCGCGAGCTGATAAAAGTCCTCGCCGACCGCTTCCACGTCCGCATCGAGATGCGCCAGATTGGCGCCCGCCAGGAGGCCGGGCGCATAGGCGGCATAGGGCCCTGCGGGCGCGAGATGTGCTGCGCCACGTGGATGACGAGCTTCGTCTCCGTCTCGACCCACTCGGCGCGGATCCAGGATCTGTCGCTCAACCCCATCAAGCTGGCGGGGCAGTGCGGCAAGCTGAAGTGCTGCCTCAACTACGAGCTCAGCACGTACGTCGACGCCATCAAGAGCTTCCCGCCGACCGACAAGCCCCTGGAGACGAGCGAGGGGACGTTCTTCTTCTACAAATACGACATCTTCAAGCGGCTGATGTGGTACTCCGCCCAGAAGGACTCGCCGACGAACATCGTGGCCGTGACGGCCGACCACGTGGCCGAGATCCAGAAGATGAACGCCGAGGGCAAGAAGCCCGCCACCCTGGGGGCCACGCAGACCTCCGTCAACACCGAAGACGACGGATATTCGGGCACCGTGGACCTGGACGAAGACGTGACCCGCTTCGACGGCAAAGGCGGGCGGAGCGGACGCGGCGGACGCCGCGGCGGACGCGGACGCGGCCAACAGCCAAGAGACGGCAAGCCCCAACGCCCCCAACGCAAAGAGGCCGAGGGCAGGCCCCAGCCCAGGCATCCCGCCGACGGCGAGGCCGCGGGTGGCGACACGGGCGGGCAACAGAAGCCACCGAGGCGCGACAACAGGGGCCGCGGGCCAAGGCGCGACGCCCCCAACGGCGAGAACCGCCCCCAAAGGGGGCCGCGCAACGACCGCAAACCCAAGACACAGCAGCAGGGCAATGAAAGCAGCAAGAAGCCAAATCCGGAGGGCGGCCAATAGGCTGACGCGGCCGTTGTCGGCGGCCCTGCTCGCGGTGTGGGCCCTGGCCTCGTCGGGGTGCGCCGACGGAGTGGCGTATGACGCGTTCACTCGCCTCGGCGACGCGGTGTGGGACAAGGACACCCTCGCCGTCTTCCGCGCCGACATTGCCGACACCGCGGGGGTGTATGACGTCTACGTCCAGGTCCGCAACGACAACGACTACGCGTTCTCCAACCTGTGGCTCTTCATCGACGTCATATCGCCCGACGGGCGCACGCGCCGCGACACCCTGGAGTGCACCCTGGCCCGCCCCGACGGCTCGTGGCTCGGCGGGGGCTGGGGCAGCCTCTACACCTTGCGCTGCCCCTACATCGCCGCCGCCCGCTTCGCCCGCCCCGGCCCCTACACGTTCCGAATGACGCAAGGCATGCGCAAAGAGCAGCTGAAGGGCATCCACGACATAGGCCTCCTCATAGAGCGGCACGAACAGAGAGAATGAGCAAGAACAAACTGAAGAAATTCGCCGACATGGCGGGCTACAGCCACGTCTTCGAGGCCGACTTCGAGACCCTGCGCGCTGCCGGCTTCGAGTGGCGCGGGCGTTGGGGCGAGTGGTTCGGCAACTCCAACCCAATAGTGGTCGAGCTGGGGTGCGGGCGAGGCGAGTATACAGTGGGGCTGGCGCGCCTCAACAAAGACGCAAACTACATCGGCGTGGACATCAAGGGGGCGCGCATGCACGCCGGGGCCACCCAGGCCGCCAACGAGGGGCTGGGCAACGTGGCGTTCGTCCGGACGCGGATTGAGTTCATAGAGCAGTTTTTCGCCCCCGGCGAGGTGAGCGAGATATGGGTCACATTCCCCGACCCGCAGATGCGCAAGCCCCGCAAGAGGCTCGTCGGGACGCTCATGCTGTCGCGCTACCGCCACTTCCTGCGCCCCGACGGGCCCGTGCACCTCAAGACCGACAGCCCGTTCCTCTTCGCCTATACGCAGGAGATGATGAAAGCCAACGGCATCGCGCCACAGGCCTTGACTGCCGACCTCCACGCCGCCGCGCAGTGTCCCGCCCAGGCGATACGGACATATTACGAGCAGAAATGGATTGACGCCGGCATGACGATTAAATACGTCCGCTTCACGATTGCGCAAGACGTCGAGCTTGTCGAGCCCGAGGCCGAAATAGAGCGCGACAACTACCACAACGTCGGGCGCGGCGTCGTGGTCCGCGAGGGCTGACCGAGAAAACAAAAGAACGACATATGGCATTTTACCCCGCGCAGGTGCTGATGGCCCTGCGCACCGTGACCCACCCCGAGAGGGGCAAGGACATCGTAGAGCTCGGCATGGTCGAGGACGACATCCGCATCAGCGGCAACCGCGTCAGCTTCTCCCTGCTCTTCGACCGCCCCAACGACCCGCTCGTGGGCATCATCAAGCAGCGCGCCGCCGAGGCCGTCAGGCGCGAGATGGGGCCCGAGGTCGAGATTGACGACAACATATTCATCAAAATCCGCCAAAAGCCCAAGGCGCCCGGGCGCCCCGTCCTGCCCGGCGTGCGCAACGTCATCGCCGTGGCTTCCGGCAAGGGGGGCGTGGGCAAGTCGACCGTGGCGTGCAACATGGCCATAGCCCTGGCCCAAAAGGGCTACCGCGTGGGGCTGCTCGACGCCGACATATTCGGGCCGTCTGTGCCAATCATGCTGGGGACGGAGGATGCCCGCCCGACGCTGTCGGGACGCGACCCCGAGGGGCGCGACCTCATAGGCCCCATAGAGAAGCATGGGGTCAAGATGCTCAGCATAGGCTTCTTCGTGGAGCCGGGGCAGGCCGTCATATGGCGCGGCGCCATGGCCACGAACGCCATAAAGCAACTAGTGACGGAGGCCGACTGGGGCGAGCTGGACTACCTGCTCATCGACATGCCCCCCGGCACGTCGGACATCCACATATCGCTCGTGGGCCTGGTCAAGCTGACGGGCGCCGTGGTGGTCTCGACGCCGCAGAAAGTGGCCCTGGCCGACGCCCGAAAGGGTGTAGACATGTTCGTCAACCCAAAGGTGGGCGTGCCGGTGCTCGGCATTGTCGAGAACATGGCGTGGTTCACACCCGCCGAACTCCCGCAAAACCGCTACTACATCTTCGGGCGCGACGGGGCCAAGCAAATGGCCGACGAGCTGGGCGTGCCCCTTCTGGGGCAGATCCCGATAGTCCAATCAATCCGTGAGAGCGGCGACACGGGGACGCCCGCGGCGCTCAGCCCCGACAGTCCCGCCGGGCAGGCCTTCGCCGAGCTGGCAGAGGCCCTGGTGGAGAGTACGGCACGAAAGTAGGGGGCCAATGGGCGGCAGGCGAGGCGGGACATGGGCCGCGGCGTGCCTAGCGGCGTGGCTCACGGGGTGCGACGGCGGCGGCCACCTGAGGCTCAGCCCACTGGTTGCCGACGGCATGGTGCTTCAGCAATGCAGCATGGTGAGCCTCGGCGGCACGGCCTCGCCCGGCACACGCGTCTCGGTCTCCACCGACTGGGACTTCTCGGTCACGGCCTCGGCGGGCGTGGACAGCACATGGACGGCCACCCTCCGCACCCCCACAGCCGACACCCTGCGCCACAGCATCGTCTTCAGCACCCCCGGCGGCAGCGTGGCCATTGGCGACGTGCTGATTGGCGAGGTGTGGCTCGCCGTGAGCCAATCGGGCGCAATGCATGAGCCGGCGACGGAGGGCGCCAGTCTAGGCGACAGCCTGGCCCGCCTGTTCGTGGTGCGCCCGGGGGCGTCGCTCGCCCCCGAACGCGAACCCAAAGGCGAATGGGTCATCCTGGCGCCCCAAAACATTGGAAGCCAGGACGCCATGTCGGCGCGCTTCGCCACAGAGCTTCGGCGGGGCTTGCGGACGCCCGTTGGCGTCGTCGTGGCGGCCAACGCCGGCGCCCCGTGCCGCTCGTGGGGCGCCCCCGCCCTGACCGACGAAGCGGAACGCCGCGAGGCGGAGGCGGAGACCTCCGAGTGGCTCAAGAGACGCCGGGAGTACCAAGAGTGGCTACGGGGCCTGCCGTCGCTCGCCGTGCCGACGGCAGATGGCGCAAGGCAGACAAGCTGGCTGAGCGTCTACGACGAATTCATCAACGCGTCGAACCCCGACATAAGCGGCTGGCCGACAATGCGGCTTCCGGGCCAATGGTCCCACAATGGACTCCCGGGGTTCGACGGCGTGGTGTGGCTGGCGCGCAGTGTCGAACTCCCCCGCGACTGGCCCCGCAATGCCGACATGAATATTGTCTTGGGCGAGAGCCTGGACTCTGACGTGACCTACGTGAACCGCGCCTACGCCGGCTCTCGGGCCGACCGCGACAGCTATACCACGCCGGGAACGTACGCCCTGCCCCCCGGCATCGCCAAGAACCGGCGCCGCCTCGACATAACTGTCCGCCTCGACGGGCGCTCCCCGACGGCGGGCATCTATGGGCCCGCGGACGGCGGGCCGATGCGCGTGGAGACAGCCGACGGATCGGCTAGCGTGCCCATCGACGGCGAGTGGCGATATTGCGCCGCGGCGCAACTGAGCGGCGACGGGGCGACCCTGCGCCTCCTGGGGATGCCCGACAACCGCTATATGCAAGAGTTCCGCGACAGCCAGGCCGTGCCGTCGTGGCTCCGCGGCACGACATACAACGCCATGCTCGCCCCCCTGAGCGGCTACCGGATTGCCGGGGCAATATGCCACTTGGGCGAGGCCGACCTGCGGAGCAGCGCCTACAGCCGGAGCCTGGGACGCGAGACGGAGGCAGTGTGCAAGACGCTCCGCGGGCTGGCCGCCGACGACGCCATGCCCATCATCGTGAGCCAAGTGCCGCCGGGAAGCCACAGCGGCGACGTGCGGATGGCCCAGTCGGAAGCGGCGCGGCGGCTTGGGGACAAGACGCACCTCGTCTCGCTGCTCGACATGGGAGCGGAGTCGCCCTACACCTCGATGCGCTCGCGCAAAGAGGAGGAGGCCACGCGCATGGCCCGCCTGGCTCTCGGCGGCGTGTACTCGCGCCCCACCCCCGGCCCGTCCGCCGGCCCGACGGCCCTGTTCGCCCTCGCCGACGGCCCGGTCGCCACAGTCTGGTTCAGCCACGCCGACGGACTGCGCATCGGCGACGGCGTAGCGTCGGCATTCGAGGTGGCGGGAGCGGACTCCGTGTTTTTCCCAGCCAAGGCCGCGGCGGCCGACGGATGGGTCGCGATGTTCAGCCACATGGTCCCTACCCCGGTCCACGTGCGCTACGCCCACGCCGACACCGCCCGTCCGACGCTGTGGAACTCCGCCGGGCTTCCTGCCGCCGCATTCTACCTGCGAGTAAAACCTGCCCAATGATGCTCTGGTTCGTCTTAGCCTTTATCTCCGCGCTGTGCCTCGGCTTCTACGACGCGCTGCGCAAATACTCCCTGCGCGGCAACGCCGTCCTGCCCGTCTTGGCCGTCAGCACCTTGTCGTCGTCGCTGCTCCTGCTGCCGCTCCGCGTGGCATCGGAGCTTGGCGCAATCTCCACAGACAGCTGGGCCTGCATCCCCCCAATCTCCGCCGGCGACCACCTGCTCCTTGTCGCCAAGGCCGGCATAGTCCTCTGCTCGTGGGTCTTCGTCTACTACGGCATGAAGAACCTGCCGCTGAGCATCGTCGCCCCCATCCGCGCCACGTCTCCCCTGTGGACCCTCATCGGGGCCCTGGTGATATTCGCCGAGCGCCCCAACCCGACGCAATGGGTCGGGCTTGGCGTCGCATTCCTCTTCTTCTTCCTCTTCAGCGTGGCAGGCAAACGCGAGGGCATAAACTTCCGCGCCAACAAGTGGGTGTGGTGCGTCGTTGCCGGGACTCTCGTCGGGGCCGGCTCGGCGCTCTTCGACAAGCACATCATAAGCGGGGCCCACATCAACCGCATGAGCGTCTTGTTCTACTACTCATGCTACCAGTTCCTGATGACCATCCCGCTGATGCTCGCCATATGGCGCCCGCACCGGCGCGAAGAGCCGTTCCGGTGGAAATGGACAATCCCGATGATAGGCATAGTCATCGTCGTGGCCGATTTTTTCTACTACGGCGCACTGGCAAGCCCCGACAGCATGATTTCGCTAATCTCGCCCATACGGCGCTGCAACGCCATCGTCTCGTTCTCCATAGCCGCCCTCGTCTTCCACGAGCGCAACATGCTCCGCAAGGGCGCTTGCCTGGCCGGGCTGCTGGCCGGGATCGGGATAATAGTGTGGGGCTCGATGCTGTAGAATCCTATGCGCGTCGAAATCATTGGGGCCGGGGTGGCCGGGCTGAGCCTGGGCATAAGGCTTCGCCGCCGCGGCGTGGAGACAGTCATATACGAGCGACATGAACGCCCCGGCGGCCTCTGCACAGCCTGGCGTCGCGACGGATACACTTTCGACGGTTGCCTGCACTGGCTGCTGGGCGCCCGGGAGGGGACCCCGTTCCACACGATGTGGGGCGAGGTGGCAGACCTGGGGGCTTTGCGCTTCGTGGACTTCGAGGAACGCGTCGACATAGAGGTGCCCGACAGCGGCGGCGGCACATGGCATTTCCACCTCTACAACGACGTTGACCGGCTGGAGGAGTACCTGCTGCGGCTATCGCCCGACGACGCCAAAACGATAGCGAAGTGGATGGACGCCATCCGCACCGTGGCGCGCCTCCTGCCGCTCCTGCCCCCGCGCCGCGCGGGCGGCGCGCCCGCCTCGCTCCTCCGCGAGGCGGCCCGCCTCGCCCCCCTGTGGCGACTGCTGCCGCTGATGCGCCATTGGAGCCGCCAGACGACGAAGACTTTTGCGGGGGAGTTCCGCAACCCGGCCCTGCGCCGCGCCGTGGAACGCCTCTACATGGACGAAGTGGGCATGACGACCGTAATCTTCGGTCAGGCGTATATGTCCGCACGCGTCGCCGCCTACCCCCTTGGCGGCTCGGCGGCACTGACGAGACTCCTTGTCGACACGTATCGGGGCCTCGGGGGCGAACTCCGCACCTCAACGGGCGTGGAGAGCATTGTCGTGGCCGGCGGGCGGGCCACGGGCCTCGTCTTGTCCGACGGCACGACGACGCATGCCGACGCCATATGCTCGTGCGCCGACTGGCGCTGGACTGTCGGGCAGGCCCTGGGGCGACGCTACGCCACAAAGAGCCAATTGGCCCTGCTCGACGCCCCCAAGGAGGCCATATTCCGCTCGTACTGCCGCGTCCACATCGGCTATGGCGGCCGACTCGACAGCCTGCCCCACTTCCTGCGCTTCGTGGCGGACTACACATTGCCCGACGGCACGCATTTTGAGCAGTTGGAGGTCGAGGTGAACAACTTCGACACGAGCATGTCGCCACCTGGCAAGACTACGCTGACCGTCAACTACTCCACGAGCGAGGGCGGGTGGTGGATAGACATGCGCGACACCGCCCCCGACGAGTATGGGAAAGCCAAAAAGGAGGTGGAGCGGGCCACGGTGGACGCCCTTTGCCGCGCAATGCGCGGCAAACTCGACAGGGGGAAAATTGAGGTGGTGGACGTGGTGACCCCCGCCACATTCCACCGCTACACGGGCAACGCCCTCGGCAGCTCGCAAGGATGGGCGCCGATGCGCAACCAACTGCGCCGGCTGCCGACAGGGCCCACACTGCCGGGCCTGTCGGGGTTCGTCATGGCCGGCCACTGGCTGGAGGCCGGCGGCGGAGTCCCGATAGCACTGCTGACGGCATTGCGAGCCGAGAAGATTCTTTTTCGCACCTCTTGATGGCGCACTTAGTCTATGCGACACGCCCTTTTGTCGAAAAAAAACGCACACATTGGCGCGCTTCGTACTAAGTTTGCCCACAAGACATCAACATAGACGACCATGAGACACAGCTTCCTGACACTGAGCATAGTCTGCGCATTGGCGGCGACAAGTTGCAAGGACGACGCCCCGCAGACCCCGGCGCACACCACCGGCACGACGGCCTCCGGAACCGACAGCTCCTCGACAAGCACCCCCGCGGCGACCACCCTGGAGGCCAACCGCTTCGTGAACGACGTCATGGGGACATACTACTACTGGAACGAAGAGATGCCCCCCCTGGACTACCGGAAGCAGACAGACACGGAGAAGTACTTCTACTCGCTCCTGTCGTCGAAAGACCGGTTCTCCTACATCAGCCAAGACGCCGCGACGACGAACAACGAGTTCAGCGGCATCTACACCGCTTTCGGATGGGAGTACACACTCTCCTACTACGGCAGCGGCGACGACGTGGTGGCCATCATCACCTACGTGAGCGACAACTCCCCCGCCAGCCGCGCCGGGGCCCGCCGCGGCGACGTGATACGCAGCGTCGACGGCACGACCATAACGGCCTCGAACTACTCCCGCGTCTTCGTCAACGCCACGAGCGGCACCTTCAGCGGCTTCCACGGGGCCTCCGACGTGTCCTACACCATGACCCGCGAGAACATAACGGTCAACCCCGTGGCCGGCACGGCAGTGTTCGACCTCTCGAACGGCAAGCGGGCCGGCTACCTGCTCTACAACAGCTACTCGTCGGCGTTCAACTCCGACATGGCCTCGGCGTTCTCCAAGCTCAAAGACGAGGGCGTCTCGGAGATGATTCTCGACTTGCGCTACAACACCGGCGGCAGCATGGACGCGTGCACTGTCATGGCGAGCATCCTGGCACCCGAAGATGCCGCCAGGGGCAAGAAAGAGATGCTCTACTACGACTACAACAGCGGGCTGCAGAGCCTGGGCTACACCCGCGACAACACCGCCGAGAATTTCACCGACACCCTGGTGAACATGGGGCTGAGCCGCGTCGTAGTCCTGACGGGCCGCAGCACCTACTCGGCGTCCGAGGCCACCATCTTGTCGCTGCAAGCCTATATGGACGTCACGCTGATTGGCGACACCACGGGCGGCAAAAACTCGATGATGTACGTGCTCTCCCCAATGGACTTCACAAACCGGTTCTCCGGGGAGGCATATTACAGCGAGTCGATAAACAACTGGCTCGTCATGCCCATATGCGCCATCTTCTACAACAGCAACGGGCAGACGTTCGACACATCGTCGGGCCGCGGCATGGCCCCCGACTTCTACGCCAACGACTACGAAGACCTCGCGACGACAGGCCTGAAAGAGCTTGGCGACCCCGACGAGACACTGACCGCCGCCGCCATAGAGTTCCTCGAGACGGGGGCCGTGGGCCAGTCGCGCAACAAGGCCCTGACGCGGAAGCCAAGGCTGCTCGGAAGCTCGGCGGACGGCAAGCCGAAACTCCTGTACAGGGAGAAAAAGGCGGAGCCGTAGGGAGCCGCGGGGAAAAAGAGCCGGAGGCGGGCAGGGAGTCGCGACGGAGACTTCCTGCCCGCCTTCTTTTTGCCGATGAAAGTGGCGAAAGAGATGAGGGCGGAACCGATTTTGCCGCCCGAATGTCCTAATTTTATGGACTGAAAAAAGCTACAGTCACTGAGGGATGGTACAGCGATTCGCAAATTTCATCGGCAGGTTCTCCCATGCTCTATCAGACGGCACACTGACGAACGCCACGGAAGAGACTATCCGCACATGGATAAACGAGATGCTCGGCATTTTTGGTTGGGACGTGCAGAACACGAATCAGATTCTCCAAGAACGCACACTCGACCGCACGCAACGGGACAAACTGCACGCAATAGGCTCAACGAACTCGCGACCTGATTACACTCTCGTCAATGGGAACATTCCATTGGCTTTCATCGACGCCAAAAGCCTTGCCACCTCAATCCGGACCGACAGCTCAGTTGCTTTTCAAATACGCTCCTACGGATGGTCAATCGGTGCCCCATTCTCCATTGCCACCAACATGAGGGAACTTGCCGTATACGACTGCAAGCCAAAACCCGCAATCACAGACCCCGCCCCTTTTGCCAGAATTCTGTACCTGCAACACGGCGATTATACTGAGAACTTAGACAAGCTCAGGCAATGGCTGGACAGAGCCACCGTAATCTCAGCCAACTACCAAACCGACTACAATAGCACATCGGTAGACACTGAATTCACCAACCTGCTGAGTGATTTCAGAGTAAGACTTATTGAGGACATCGTTGCGTCAAATCCGGGCATCACACCTAGAGGAGAGCAACTGACTCTGTGGGCCCAAATCATAATAAACCGAATATTGTTCATACGGGTATGCGAAGCCCGCGGCCTAGAGAAAGACGGCTTGCTAAAAGACTACGCATCGGAAGGCTTTTGGGGCAAATTTAAGGCTTCATCCTATTTTGAGTTCTATGACAGATATGACGGCCCAATATTTGGCAGAAACCCGACACTTGACAATCTTGCGATAACGGACAGCACATTCGCACCCCTGTTGTCTGCGCTATATTACCCATCCCCGTACTGTTTTGACGTCATCCCACTCAAGACCTTAAGCGATATTTATGACAAATTCCTCGGATATGCGGTCGCCGTAGGAGAAAATGGAAAGGTGACGCTATCGGTCAAGGAAGAATATCGCAAAAGCAATGGCGCTGTAACCACCCCATTGCCTATCGTATGTAAGACGATAGACAACGCATTGGAAAGGGCGCACCTCGAAACAGAATCTACAGAAGATCTATTGGAGCAGAGCTTCGTAGACCCGGCGTGCGGCAGCGGCGCATTCCTTGCCTCCCTGTTCGACACACTTTCATCAATTATAATTGACAAAATATCGAGAGGAGACCGAGTAAGCAACGACCTCTATGTTTGCCATAATGGGCAATATTTCCTCACGATAGCGTGCAGAAAACGCATAATTCAACAGTGCATTTTTGGGGTGGACATAGACCAAGAGGCCGTAGAGGTTGCGCGGATGTCTCTCTCGCTAAAAGTTGTCGACGGATATGAGCCGAGCATCTTCGAGGAGGCAGGAGTCTTGGGGCATCAAATCCTAAGCGGCATCGGCGCAAACATCAAGTGTGGCAACTCGTTGGTATCTCAGGATATCCTTTCGTTCGACCACAACATATTCGACAAGCCCGAAGAAGTCCAGCGAATGCGAATCTTCGATTGGAGTTCCGCTTTCCCCGCCGTTTTCGCACGGGGCGGCTTCGACTACGTGGTGGGGAATCCACCGTACGTCGAGGTGAAACATTACAACAGCACTCTCGGCACAATGTCGGCATGGATAAAAGCCTCGTACAAATGCTCCCAAAAGGGGAAAACAGACTTATCCATTCCCTTCATAGAGAAAGGGCTAGAGCTGCTAAAACGAGGTGGAAGCCTCTCGTATGTGGTACAGAGACGCTTTTTAAGACGGACTACGGCTTCGCCTTGCGTCGGCTCATCAGGGAACACGGCCTGCTCCATTCAATTTTTGAATACGGCGACAATGGCCTGTTTGCCGGCAAGATAACATATGTAGCAATCATAACCTTGCGTAAGCATACGCAAACCGCAACAACGTTCCTATACGCCAACTCTACGAATCCAACCCCGACAAGGCTTCCCGCATCACTTATGAACGACCAGGGATGGTCTTTTGACAACATACCGGTTTTAAAGCTGAGGGACGCATTGCGCAAGCGCATTGGCGTCACAAAAGACTCATTTAAAATACAGGTGGGTATCCAGGTCTTATGGGTCAAAAGCTACCACATAAAAGCGAGACGCGTACGAGACGGACTAATCCACGGAAGCTCATCGCTCGACCCGGATGTGACAATAGAACAAGACGCATGCAGAGAGCTGATTTGCAATGAACAGATCAGCCCATACCGGCTAGCCCCGACCAAAACCTACGCGATATTCCCATATGACATCCTTGGGAATAAGGCTTCTCCCATCCAATTCTCTGAATACGCGAGGCGCTTTCCCTTGGCAGCCGAATATCTCACGAGGCACAAGTCCGCAATAACGGCAGCTGTGGAGACGCAGCCGTCACGCAACCCGAAGCTAGACGAAAATGAATACTGGCATTTGTACACTCGCTCCCAAAACCTCGACACGGAGGGGCAAAAGGTGATAATCCCCATGACCACATACTTTCCCATGGCCTCTTTGGTAAAAGGCGCAAAGATATATTGCGACAACGTCAACATAAACTTCATCCAACTGCCGCAGATAGACGATGCGGCATATGCATTGGCAGGCATCGTAAACTCTAAAATTTTCGGGACGCTTGCCCGCAACATAGCGAACCCATCGAGCGGCAACTATTCGAAGTACAACAAAGAGTTCCTCAGTCAGGTGCCATTCCCAAACCATATATTCACAAAAGGCAGACATATGTTGACAGACATATCGTTGCTCTCCAAACAGATAGAGCGATTCTGCCAACTGTCGGGGAACGCCACCCCCTCAGAAAAGGTGTCCTTGAGCCGCGCCTTGAAAGTCTTGTGGAACAGGCTGGACGAAGCCGTCGCCGCGGCATACGGACTGACCCCCGACGAGAAAAACACTCTACTCTCCCAACCATACTATGAGCGGTAAGCAAACATCCATGCAGAGATTGCTGAAAGAATACTCCGGCGACCCGCAGAGGCTCAACCAATTGGTCTTCACAGCATTTTCCCACAACAATGGCTTGCAATGGGACGACTCGCCGCTGTCGGGGTTCATCGTCTCCCCCTGGACTGAGGCGGAGATGGAGTTTGCCAAACAGGTGAATACCTTGGAGGACGTGATCTCAATCTTTGAACAGGCAATCCCGAAAGAAAACGCAGTCGCCAACGGAGCGGTGTACACGCCCAAATACATAAGGGAACACATCGTAGAGCACTCCTTTTCCGCTATCGACAAGAATGCGCAAGACGTGTCGGTCGCCGACATTTCGTGCGGATGTGGCGCATTCTTGATAACCGCAGCAGACTATTTGGTCGACAATTACGGATACACCTACGAAAAAGCCTATTCAAACATTTGGGGCATAGACGTAGACGGCGACAGCATAGCCCGCGCCCAACTGCTGATATCGCTACACGCCGCGACACACGGCGAAAACGTCAGCCCTGCGACTTTGAATTTGCACCACGCCAACACTCTAGACTTCGACTTCGGGACGCAAAGGTTCGACATAATAGTGGGCAATCCGCCCTACGTCCGGTCGAAAAACATAGACCCCAGGAGCAAGATGCTGATGAAATCGTTCGACGTATGCAAATGCGGAAATTCCGACTTGTACATTCCATTCTTCCAAATAGGCCTGTCCATATTGAAAGACGGCGGCACGCTAGGCTTCATCACAATCAACTCATTCCTCAAAAGCGTAAACGCCAGGGAGTTGCGCAGATTCCTAACGACAGGCCATTACGGCATGACGATAATCAACTTCGGCGAAGAGCTAGTCTTCAAAGGACGTCTCGCATACACCTGCCTGTTTTTCGCCCAAAAGAGGGCTTCCGACCACATGGACTACGCAAAAGCGCGGCCGGTCGAGATAAGTGACAAGCATACGCTCGAATTCTCACATATCGAGCTAGGTGGACTCGACCACTTCAAAGGCTGGAACTTGAACAGAAGCGACATCATGGACGCCGTGAACCGGATAGAGACGACGGGAGTCCCATTGGGGAAAGCATACAGCATAAAAAACGGAATTGCCACATTGGCAAACGGCATCTTCATCTTCAACCCTGAGAAAGACGACGGCAGGTACTACCATATGCGCACCGAAGGCAACGACACCCATCTGATAGAGAAAGCCGCGTGCCGCGACATCGTAAAACCCAACATACTCAAAACAGAAGAAGATCTGGGGAAGAGGACGGAAAAGTTGATATTCCCCTACAACGCGAAAGGAGACCTAATCTCTGAAACAGACTTCAAGGAGGCCTACCCGCAGGCCTACGAATATTTGCATTCACATAAGGACATCCTCCAACAAAGAGACAAGGGCAGGGGCGACTACCCATGGTACGCTTTCGGCAGGACCCAGGCAATAAACGACAAGGGGATAAAGCTGCTGTTCCCATACATGACCGACACTCCACACTTCGTATATACAGCCGACGAGGACACACTCATCTACTGCGGATACGCGATATTCGGTGCCACGGCGAAAGAACTGCAGACATTAAAAAGGATTCTCGAATCGGACGTGTTCGCATTCTACATGAAGAATACAGCGAAACCATACGCCACAGGCTACTACTCATACGCAAAAAACTACGTCAAGGGCTTCGGCATCCCCAAACTCACAGACAGCGAGGAACTCGCTCTCGCCGAAATGAAAGACCGACAGGGAGTGACGTGCTTCTTGTGTGACAAATATGGGATAGACCCCGCGATTTTGAGATCACACTGAGCAAGTATTCTCACATTTATTAACTTTACGCCACGAAAAACACCCTTAGATCGAGAGATGACCAAGTTTCCACAATGCCTGGCGGCGATGGCCGCTCTATTGGCCGCGGCGGCCGGCCACACGTGCGCGTCGGCGCAGACCAAAGAGATGACGCCGAAAGAGAAAGAGAGCTACAAGACGGCCCTGCGGCTGTCCGACAAGACCAACAACCGCGCGGCGATAGGCATCTTGCGAGACCTGTATGACAAGTACCCCGACAACATCGACATAGCGTACAACCTGGGCGTCTGCTACGTCAACGCCAGCGGGAACCCCGACTCGACGCTCTACTTCCTCAAAAGGGTGGCCGAGCTCGACACCGCGGCGGAATGGACCGTGGCGCGCCTCGAGCTGATGCTCGCCACGGCTAAAGCCGAGCAGCTGTGCGGGCGCCCCGACGAGGCCATACGTATATGCGACGACATAGACCGCCACGACCCCGACCGCCTCCTTGCCAATGCTACGGCAAAAGAGCGCAACGTGGCGCAGACGGGGAAAATATTGATTGGCAACCCCGTACGGCTCACCATGCGCACAGTCGGCGACGGCGTGAACTCGCAATGGAACGACTACAGGCCAATCTTGACGGCGCAGGAGGACACCATGTATTTCACCTCGCGGCGCCCCAAGGCGAACTCCTACCGGAAGATTGTCTTCGACGACGGGCAGTTTGAGGAGGGTCTCTACGTGTCGGTGCGCGAGGGCAACAAATGGGACGGCGGCAACTGGGGCGCCGCCGCGCCCGTCAGCGGCCTGATTGTCGACAGGCGCGGCCATGCGGGGCAGGAGACGGCGACCTCCCTCTCCGCCGACGGCAACACGCTCTACCTGTGCCACGACGGCGACATCTACACCTCGCGCAGGGACGCGCGCGGCGAGTGGCAACCAGCGGAGCCACTGCCCTCGCCCGTCAACAGCGTCTACAGTGAGGACTTCGCCCACATCGCAGCCGACGGCGAGGAACTCTTCTTCGTGTCCGACGCCCCGGGCGGCATGGGCGGCAAGGACATATGGGTGTCGCGCCGACTGCCCGACGGCTCCTGGGGCAAGCCGCGCAACCTGGGCCCCGGCGTCAACACCGAGGGCGACGAGGACGCCCCCTTCTTCCACCCGCAGACAAACGTCCTCTACTTCAGCTCTACCGGGCATGAGGGCATGGGGGGATACGACATCTTCTACTCGCCACGCAACGACAAGGGCGAGTTCGAGGCGTCGATGAACATGGGCTACCCCATAAACTCGGCCGACGACGACCTCTTCTTCACCCCCTCGGCCGACCGCGACCGCGGCTACTACGCCAGCATCCGGTGGAACTCGGAGCGCAAAGCCCCCTCGTATGACATATACGAGGTGGAGTTTGAGCAGCCGGAGCAGAAGACCATGGCCGTCCTGGCCACCACGGTGAGGGCCGACGACCTGTCGGCCGTCCGGGTCTTCACCATGCGCGACGGCGAGACGACGGGCGTCGGGCGCCCCAACAGCCAGACGGGCCGCTTCGTCACCATCGTCACGGCCGGTTCGGACGTGGACCTTGTGGCGGTGTGCGGGGCGGACACCCTGCGCCGCAGGGTCGCGACCCTCAAGTCGCAGAGCTACCACGCCCTGCAAAGCCCCGTCGAGATTGACGAGTTCACATTCCTCCGCCCCGAGACAGCAACGGCGCCCGCGACGAGATGCGACGACGGGGGGGCGACGCCACGCGTCGCCCCCCCCGACCTCCACTACACCGTCCAGATTATGAGCCTCCGCAAAGAGCTTCGCCCCGAACTGCTCGACCGCGGCCTCGACGCCGACAGCGTGGCGGAATACCGCTACCGCGACGGGTGGTTCGTCTACACCTATGGGGCCTTCGCCACCCCCGGCGAGGCGCGCAAGGCGCAACACATAATCCGCAGCACGACAAACTATGGCGACGCCTTTGCCCGCGACAAGAGACAATATGATAAATTCGTGGGCAATGACAGGAGATAGGATACGCCTGCGCGCCCTGGAGCCGTCGGACGCCACCCTCCTCTACGAGTGGGAGAACGACCCCCGGACGTGGGGCGCCGGCAGTCGGCAGTGGCCCGTCTCGCTGACGGACATCAAGGCCCTCATAGACCACTCGGAGCTCGACATCTGGCACACCCGCCAGACGCGGTTCATGATGGAGCGCCTCGACGGCGGCGGCACCGCTGGGTGCGTGGACATCTTCGATTTCGACCCGCTCAACATGCATTGCGGCATCGGGGTCCTCGTCGAGCCGTCGTCGCGCCGCAAAGGCTTCGCCCGCGAGGCCGTCGGGCTTGTGTGCGTCTTCGCCCGCGAAACCCTGGCCGCGCGCACCGTCCTGGCCACAGCCGCCGCGGACAACGAGGCGTGCCAACGGCTGTTCCGCTCGGCCGGATTCGAGGAGCGCGGGCGCCTGAGGCAGTGGCTGCGCCGCGGGGCGGCATTTGTGGACGAAGTGCTGATGCAGAAAACATTGTAGAGACGATGAACTACCTGTCGGTTGAAGAGGTATGCTACCGCTGGGGCGACGTCACGCTTTTCGACGGCGTGAGCTTCGGCATTGGCGAGGGCGAGAAAGTGGCGCTGGTGGCGCGCAACGGGGCCGGGAAAAGCACCCTGCTGGACATGCTCGCGGGAGCAAGGAACGGATTTGCGGGCAACCACCAGAAGCCCGACTCGGGCAAAATAGTGTGGAACGACCACATCGGCATCGGGTGGCTGGAGCAGGAGCCGCGCATGCCGGCCGAGCGCACCGTCTTGGAGCAGGTCTTCGCCTCGGGCGGCGAAGAGGCGCGGGCCGTGCGCGAATATGAGGCCGCCATGGCCCGCCACGACAACGACGCCCTGCCCGCCATCGTCGAGCGCATGGACGCCCTCAAAGCGTGGGACTACGAGAGCCGCGCCAAGCAGACGCTGAGCCGCCTGGACATAGGCGACTTCTCGAAGCCCGTGGGGCAGATGTCGGGCGGCCAGAGGAAGCGCATAGCCCTGGCCAACCTGCTCCTCGGCGAGCCGGACTTCCTGATTCTCGACGAGCCGACGAACCACCTCGACGTCGGGGTTATAGAGTGGCTGGAGGAGTATCTCGGCCGCTCGACGGCCACGGTGCTCATGGTGACCCACGACCGCTATTTCCTGGACCGCGTGTGCACCAAGATTCTCGAGCTGGACGACCACAAGGTCTTCAGCTACGACGGCAACTACGCCTACTACCTGGCAAAACGCCAGGAGAGGCTAGACAGCCGCAAGAGCGAGGCGGCCAAGGCCCGCAACCTGCTGCGGCGCGAGCAGGAGTGGATGAACCGCCAGCCGCAGGCCCGCGGGACTAAAGCGCAATATCGCGTCGACGCCTTCGCCGACCTGCAAGAGAGGGCCCGGCGGGTGCGCGAGGAGCGGTCTTTCTCCCTGGAGTTCGGCAACGCGAGACTGGGCCGCAAGGTGGTCGACGCATACAACCTGCACAAGGAGTTCGGCGGCCGCACCGTCGTCGGCGACTTCTCATATAAGTTCGCCCGGGGCGAGCGGGTGGCCATTGTGGGGCCCAACGGATGCGGCAAGACTACGATGCTCAACCTGCTGACCGGCGCCCTGCCGCCCGACGGCGGACGCATAGAGACGGGAGACACGGTCGTGACGGGCTACTACCGCCAAGACGGCATTGCCGTGGCGCCGGGCAAGACAGTGCTGGAGGTCATTGAGGACATTGCGGACCAAATCAAGAAAGAGGGCGGGCAGAGCGTGCCGGCGGCCCAGTTCTTGCGCCAGTTCCTCTTCCCCAACGAGATGCACCACGTCCGCGTCGAGAACCTGTCGGGCGGCGAGCGCAAGAGGCTGTATCTCGTGACGGTCTTGATGAAGAACCCCAACTTCCTAATCCTCGACGAGCCGACAAACGACCTGGACATCTTGTCACTCAACGTCTTGGAAGACTACTTGACAACCTTTGGCGGCACCGTCATCGTCGTGTCTCACGACAGGTTCTTCGTAGACAAGGTGGCCGACCACCTCTTCGTCCTCGACGGCCACGGCGGCGTCAAGGACTTCCCCGGCAACTACAGCGAATACCTGCGTTGGAGCCGGGAGCAAACGCGCCGCGCCGCGGAGGCCAAAGCCCCCGCGGCCAAGCAGGCCGACAAACAGCCCGAACACCGGCAGACGCGCCCGCCGCGGCTGACATACGCCCAAAAGAAAGAGCTGGAGACCATAGACCGCGAGCTGCCGCTCCTCAACGCGCGGCGCGGCGAGATCGAGCTGTCGCTGTCGGGCGGCGAGACGGACCCCAAACGGGTAGCAGACCTGTCGGCGGAGTATCAGCGCATCGCGGAGCAGATTGACGCCATGGAGACACGCTGGCTGGAACTGCAAGAGATTATGGAGGGATGACGCCCGAAGCGTCGGGGGGCATCCTCCGTCCTCCCGGCGACCCCGGGGCGGCATCTTGCGCCTATGGCGGCCGGCTTTTTTTACGCGCCCAATATTTGTTGAGAAAGAGGCATTTTCGTATTTTCGCCCCTCGGATTGCCCCCTGCGGCGCGGGCAGAACCGCGTCCGGGTGGGCATGGTGTGCGTAGCCTTGCGTAACGAATTAAAAACAAGAACAAAAAGAGCTATTTTCAAAAGATGGCAGCACTACAAACGTTGAGAAACAAAGCGGCATGGTTCATCACGGGCTTCATAGCCCTGGCCCTGCTGGCTTTCATCCTTACGGACATGCTGGGCAGCGGCAACAGCCTCTTTGTTGACCGCGAGACGGTCGGCGTCATCGACGGCGAGTCGGTCAAGATTTTGGACTTCCAGCAGAAGATTGAGAACGCGGAGCAGTTCGCCAAGATGAACACCCAGGGCTCGCTCACCGAGGAGATGCAGAACCAGGTCCGCGAGCAGGTGTGGAACGAGGAGGTTCTCGGCATCACCTTTGGGAAAGTGTATGAGGCCGCCGGCATCGAGGTGACCCCCTCTGAGCTTCTCGACATGGCGATTGGCCAGAACATAGCCCCCATCTTGCGCCAGCTCTTCACGAACCCTCAGACGGGCGTCTACGACAGGGCCCAGGCCGAGAACTTCTTGCGCAACAAGAACTCCGACCCCAACGCGTACTTCTTTTGGGCGAACGTCGAGAAGCAGCTCAAGGAGAGCCGGCTCAACGACAAATATATGAACCTGGTGCGCAAGAGCGTCTTCTGCAACAAGGCCCAGGCCGAGGTCGAGATGGGCAAAAGGGCCAAGGCAAGCGACATCAGCTTTGTCAACGTCCGCTACTCGATGATTCCCGACAGCACGGTGTCGGTCTCCGACTCTGAGATTCGCGACCGCTACCAAAAGGACAAGGAGCAATACCGCGTGGCGGAGGGCAGGGACATCGAGTATGTCTCGTTCCCGATTCGCCCTACCGACCTCGACCGCGAGGAGACCCTCAAGCAGATGGAGACGCTCAAGGCCGACTTCGCGGCCCCCGACATCAACGCCTACGACTTCGCCCAGATGAACTCCGAGGCGCAGGTGTCTGAGCGCTTCTTGCGCCCCGCCCAGATGAGCACCGAGATGGCGCAGTTCGTCGAGAGCGCCAAGGTGGGCGACGTCTACGGGCCCTACGCCGACGGCAGCACCTACAAGCTCTCCCGCCTTGCCGCAGTGGCCATGCGCCCCGACTCGGTCAAGGCGCGCCACATCTTGGTCCAGGAGAGCAAGGAGCTGGCCGACAGCCTGCTCGGCGTCGTGCGGAGCGGCGGCAACTTCGCCGACCTGGCGCGCCAATATAGCCAAGACCCCGGCTCGGCAATCAACGGCGGCGACCTCGACTGGTTCGCCGACGGCGTCATGGTGCCGGAGTTCAACGAGGCCTGCTTCACCGGCAGGAAAGGCGACGTGGTGCTCGTGCAGACGCAGTTCGGATTCCACATCATAAACATTCAGGACCGCGGCGCGGAGGTCAAGAAATATAGCGTGGCGACAATCGAGAAGACGCTCCAATACAGCCAGCGCACGCAACAGGCTGTCTATGCCCAGGCCAGCTCCTTGGCCTCGCGCATCAAAGACGCCGCCTCGTTCGAGACCGTCGTGGACAGCTCTAACGTCATCAAGCGCGTCGGCCGCTCCATCCGCCCCAACGCGCAGTCCGTCAACTCCATCCGCCATGCGCGCGACATCGTGAAGTGGGCATACGAGGCCAAGGTTGGCGACGTCTCGAAGCTCTTCCTCTGCGACGACGAGTTCATACTCGCCCTCCTCACCGGCGAGCAGGAGAAAGGCTACGCCCGCATATCCGACGTCTCGGCCAACATAGCCGGCCAGATTCGCCGCCACAAGAAAGCGCAGGTCGTGGCCCAAGCGGCGCAGGGCAAGACGCTCGACGAGATTGCCACCCTCTACAACGCGAAAGTCGACACGGCCAGCGCAGTGTCCTACGAGTCGAACAGCGTTGCCGGCGCCGGCCTGGAGCCGGGCCTGGTGGGCAAGGCCTCGTCGCTCGACGAGGGCAAGGTCTTCGCCGCCGTCGAGGGCAACAACGGCGCCTATGCGCTGATGGTGACAAGCTCCGCCGAGCAGCCGTCGACCGAGGAGATGGTCAAGGTGGCATATGCGCAGCGCATGATGTCGCTCCCCTACATTGTCCGCCAGGTTGTCACCGACGTCGATATTGAGGACAACAGGATTAAATTCTATTGACACTATAAGTCTCAAAGGCGCAAAGACCGTAGCCCCGCAGCCGTGGGGCGCGGTCTTTGCGTGTTTTTCGCCCCGACGCCAACCCACAAAATGTCAACATCAAACAACGTCAAGCCCGCACGGCAGTTTTTGGAACTATACCGGTCGGACAGCCGCGTGACGGCACTGCGAGACCATTTCGCCACCACGGCGGGGGGCCGCGGCAAGACCGTTGGCGGCCTCGTCGCCTCGGCCCGCGCCACCGCCATAGCGTCGTGCGGCGCGAGGCGCAACGTGGTGGTATGCTCCGAGCGCGACGACGCGCCCTATGTATACCACGACCTCTGCTGCCTCCTGGGCGACGACAAGGTGTTCTTCCTGCCATCGTCGTTTCGCCATGCGCCCAAGACTGGGGGCTATGACGCGCAGAACGTCCAACTCCGCACCGAGGCCCTGGCCCGCTTCGCCACAGCCGACGAGGTGACCATCGTGACCTATGCCGCCGCCATGGCCGAGAGAGTCCCCGGCTCGGCGGAACTGCGAGACGACTTCCTGACCCTCCGCGTTGGCGACAAGATAAGCCTCACGTTCCTTGTCGACGCGCTCGCGGAGTATGGCTTCGCCAGGGCGGACTTCGTGACGGCCCCGGGTCAGTTCGCCGTCCGCGGGAGCATCGTGGACCTCTTCTCCTATGCCGCCGACAGCCCGACGCGCGTCGATTTCTTCGGCGACGAGATAGACTCCCTGCGCCCTTTCGAGATTGACACCCAGCTGTCGAGGGGCAAGATTGAGACGCTCAACGTCGTCCCCGACCTGGCGCGGAGCGGCGCAGAGTCCACCCTCGAGCCCTTTTCGCGCTCGCTGGGGCCCGACGTGGCGTTGTGGTTCTTCGCCCGTCCGCTCTGCGTCGAGATGATGAACTCTCAGTATGCGTCGGCCGTCGAGGCCAGGGGCGCGGACGACGCCCTCCCGGCGGGAGCATTCTGCACGGCGGAGCAGTGGATGGAGGGAGTCGGATGCCGATGGGTCGACGTGGCCAACGGCAAGACAGACGAGGGCGACGACTGGCATACCGCCCCGCAACCGCTCTTCAAGAAGAATTTCGACCTGCTCGAAGACGACCTCTACTACAAGACCTCCGACGGCTACCGGGTTTTCCTGACCTCCGACAACAGCCGTCAGCTTCAACGCCTCGGCACGATTTTGGGCGAGAGACGCCGTAAACTCAAATATGGCGAGCTTCAGCTGGCTCTCCACGGCGGATTCGTCGACAAGCGGGCACGGCTGGCGTTCTACACCGACCACCAGATTTTCGACCGTTTCCAGCGCGCAGCCTTGCGCAACGACCAGATGCGGCAACAGCAGCAGAGCATCACGCTCCGCGAGCTCAGCACCCTCAACGTGGGCGACTACGTTGTCCACATAGACCACGGCGTGGGCGTCTTCGGGGGCCTCGTGACCCAGAGCCGGGCCGGCAAGACCTACGAGGCGATACGCCTGACCTTTCAGGGGGGCGACACATTGCTGGTCAACGTCCAGTCGATGCACAAGATTAGCAAATACAGGGGTAAGGACGGCATTCCGCCCAAGGTCGAGAAACTCGGCACGGCCCACTGGGGCCGCCTCAAGGAGAAAGCCAAGAGCCGCGTCAAAGACATTGCCCGCGACCTCATAGCCCTCTACGCCAAACGAAAGGAGGAGCAGGGGTTCGCGTTCTCGCCCGACTCGTATCTGCAGCACGAGCTCGAGGCCTCGTTCCTATACGAAGACACCCCCGACCAGTACAAGGCGTCGCGCGCCATCAAGGCCGACATGGAGCGGATGGCCCCGATGGACCGCCTGGTGTGCGGCGACGTTGGCTTCGGCAAGACGGAGCTGGCTGTCCGCGCGGCATTCAAGGCGGCATGCGACAGCAAGCAGGTGGCCGTCCTGGTCCCGACGACGGTCTTGGCGTTCCAGCACTACAACACGTTCCGCGACCGCCTCAAAGACCTGCCCTGCAAAGTCGAGTATGTCAGCCGCCTGCGCAAGAGTTCCGAGGTTCGCGACGTGCTGAAGAGGCTCGCCGCCGGCGAGGTGGACGTCGTCATCGGGACTCACCGCATCATAGGCAAAGACGTCAAGTTCAAAGACCTGGGCCTCCTCATCATCGACGAGGAGCAGCGCTTTGGCGTGGGCGTCAAGGAGAAGCTGCGTCAGCTCAAAGCCAGCGTAGACACCCTGACGCTCTCGGCCACGCCCATCCCCCGGACCCTGCAGTTCTCGCTCATGGGCGCCCGGGACCTCAGCGTCCTGGGCACACCTCCCGCCAACCGGCAACCGGTCGTGACCGAGGTGCAGACATTCAGCGACGAGGCCATGCGCGACGCCATAAGCTTCGAGGTGTCGCGCGGCGGCCAGGTCTTCATCATAAACAACCGCATAGAGCACCTTGTCGAGCTTCAGAGAGTCCTGGGGTCCTCGCTGCCGCAGGTGCGCACGGTTGTGGCCCACGGGCAGATGGAGGGGACGCTGCTGGAGAGCGTCATGCTCGACTTCATGGCCGGCGAGTATGACGTCCTGCTGGCCACGACAATAATCGAGAGCGGCCTCGACATTCCCAACGCCAACACCATAATAATCAACAACGCCCACCAGTTCGGCCTTGCCGAGCTGCACCAGTTGCGCGGACGCGTGGGGCGCAGCAACAAAAAGGCGTACTGCTACCTCTTCGCCCCTCCCCTCTCGACACTTACGCAGGAGGCGCGCCGGCGATTGCAGATTGTCGAGGAGTTCTCCGACCTGGGCTCTGGCTTCAACATAGCGATGCAGGACCTGGACATCCGCGGCGCGGGCAACGTCCTGGGGGCCGAGCAGTCGGGCTTCATAACCGACATGGGCTACGAGACCTATCAGAAAATCCTGGCCGAAGCCATAGTCGAGCTTAAGACGACCGAGTACAAGGAGCTTTTCTCCGACCCCTCGGCCGTGGCCGACAACGACGCCCTGCCGCAGTTCGTGGCCGACACGCAGGTCGAGACCGACGAGGAGATACTCTTCCCCGAGAGCTACATCTCAAGCATCTCGGAGCGCATGCGCCTCTACCGCGAGCTGGACGCCATGAACCGCGACGAGGACATAGACCGCTTCGGGCGCGAGCTGGCCGACCGCTTCGGCCCCCTGCCGCGGCCCTCGGCGGAGCTGCTGGAGGTGGTCAAGATCCGCATCCGGGCGCAGCGCCTGGGCGTCGAGAGGGTCCTGTTCAAAGACGGGCAGGTGACGTTCAGCTTTGTCTCCGACCCCGGCTCGGCGTTCTACCAGTCGCCGGTCTTCGCCTCCGTCATCGCCTGGGTGCAGTCCCACCCCCGCCTCTCGCAGATGCGCCAGTCGGGCGGCAAGCTCAGCATGGCCGTCCGCGGGGTGGCGTCGCTGACCGGCCTGCGCGCCCTGGTCGACGAGATGTGCGGCAACGAGGTGGCTATGACGGCGTGAGCGTCGTCAGCGGGGCGCAAGCTCCTCGCCCCACTCGCCCACGTTGCGCGTCTAGGTCGAGAAACTCACGCCCACAAGGTGGACTCTCTTCGCCGCCGAGGCGCGCATTCAGCCCCGCCACCCCCGGCCTCGAAGTTGCCCCCCGGCGAAGTCGAACTTAAAATGACCGGGAATGCAGACCACGGACGCACGGCCATCTCCTCCTCCAAGTCGAAAAATCTAGAGCCCGCGGAAAAGCTCCTTGCGCGCATAATGGCGCCTCCGCGCCTTATGGCGTCGAAGCCAGGCATTCCGAGCGACAGCGCGGACGGGGCAGGGGCTGATTCTGCCATGGCTTATGCGTGCTTTTTTCAAAGATTGCGGAAAAGCTGCCTATCGATATTTTTGCTACCTTTCGCACCCGTATAACCAAGACGCCGAAAACCTAACGATGGACTCCGCTCTTGCCACGGACATTGCCGTCCTGCTGGTCATGCTGGCCCTCTCAGCCTTCTATTCGGGGAGCGAGATGGCTTTCGTCTCGTCCAACAAGCTCCTCATCGAGATAGGCAGGTCGAAGCACCCCCGCCTGGCCTCCATCATCGACATCTTCCACGCCCACCCGTCGCTCATCATCACGACAATTTTGGTGGGCAACAACATAACGATGGTCATCTTCGGCCTCGTCTTCTCCGACACGGTGACTCCCCTCATCGGCAACTACGTCGGCAGCGCGACGCTCGTCTTGCTCCTCGAGACGATTCTCTCCACGGTCATCATCATCATCACGGGCGAGTTCCTGCCCAAGAGCCTGGTGCAGCTCAACCCGTCTCTCATCCTCTACGTCGTGGCCCTGCCGCTCTACTTCTTCTACCTGCTCTTCTACCCCATAAGCGCCGTGATGCAGAAACTTGCCACTCTCTTCATCCGCTACGTCCTCCGCAGCCCGACGTCGGAGCAGTCCGTCTCGATGCTCCCGGGGCGGGTGGAGTTCGACGAGCTTGTCTCGCGGCAGGTGGCCAACGGCGACGGCGGCACGGACGTCGGCATGGAGGCCAAGCTGATGCGCAACGCCCTGGACTTCTCGAAAATCAAGGTGCGCGACTGCTACGTCCCGCGCACCGACGTGGTAGCCGTGAGCATAGACGAGAGCGTCGAGAGGCTCTACAAGAAGTTTGTCTCGTCGGGCTTCTCGAAGATACTCGTCTACCGCGGTTCGTTCGACAACATTGTGGGCTACGTCCACGTCTCGGAGATGTTCAAGGGCGGCAAGTCGATCCGCGAGATGATGTCGCCCATAGCCATAGTGCCCGAGACCATGAGGGCGAACCTGCTGCTGAAGCAGTTCACGAGCCAGCACAAGAGCATCGCCATCGTCGTCGACGAGTTCGGCGGGATGTCGGGCATGATCACCCTGGAGGACGTGCTGGAGGAGATATTTGGCGAGATTAACGACGAGCACGACCAGGAGGAGCAAGAGTGCCGCAAGGTGGACGACCACACCTACGTCATCTCCGGCCGCGTCGACGTTGACGACATCAACAAGAGCTTCGGGCTCCGCCTGCCCCTCTCTGACGACTATGACACCCTGGCGGGCCTAATCCTGTCCGCCACGCACTCCATCCCGCGGCAGGGCGACATCGTCCGAGTGGGCGACTACGAGCTGAAAGTGGCCCAGGCCGGGCGCGCCACGGTGGACAAGGTTGTGCTTTCCGCGCCGTGAGATGCGCGGTGACAATAAAACGATTATCTTTGTCAAGATTTTGCCTTTCCGCCCCGGCGGCGCCGAGCCGGCTAGTGGCGGCCGCCCCTGCGGGGCATGTCCGCATCGGGGACGAGGGCAGGAGCCTGCAAGAGTTTAAACAAAAAAATAACCACTGACTCAATACAATGAAAAAGCTCTTTTGCGCAATGGCACTCTCCGCGGCCTTGCTCGCATCGTGCCAGCAAGGGCCGACAAGCCAAAACGACATCGTAGCCGTAGCCGACTCGCTCGCGTCGATTGCCATTGTCAACACCGACACCCTGCTCAGCAAATATGAGTATGCGCAGAAAGTCTCGGAGAGCCTCAACGACAAGGCGGAGAACTCGCGCGCGAACTACAACGAGAAGCTGCGCATCTTCAATCAGGAGCTGTCGGAGTTCCAGCGCAAGGTGCAGAACAACGGGTTCCTCTCGATGGAGCGCGCCCAGAGCGAGCAGAACAGGCTCCAGAACGAGGAGCGCAAGCTCCAGGCCCTCAACCAGCAGCTGACGCAAGAGCTCATGCAGGAGCAGGCCCGGCTGACCACCGAGTTGCGCGACACCGTGAGCAACTTCCTGGGCGAGTATGCCAAGGGGCGCTACAAGCTGATTCTGAACAACAACATGGCCAACGACCTCGTCCTCTACTCCGTCCCCGCCATGGACATAACGGAGCTCGTGGTCGAGGCCCTCAACGCCCGCTACAGGGCCGCGGCAAAATAGCCGGCCGACATCGCCGGGCGTACGAGACGGGGGGAGGCGTCGGGTGGCCGGCGGCCTCCCCTTGGCTTTTGGCCCCATGCGCCCACCACAACAAAACATTGCAACCATGTCCACAGAAGTCATAACCCTCTCGCCACTGGGCTGCATAGAGTCCGTGTCTGAAATAGCGGGGCGCGGCCTGCCTCAGTCCGAGGCCATGCGCCTTGTAGCCGAGACGCTCCCTAAGGCGTTCTGCGCCAAAGTGGCGGCCCAAATAGAGCATGCCGGCCAGGTGTTCGAGTCGGAGGGCTACGCCCCGTCTCCGCAGTACCTCGCCGCCGACTTCGTCACCATCGACGACAACAAGGGCCGCGTGACCGTCGCGGCGCTCGACGCCTCGTCGCAGTTCACCCCCGACGAGAAGAGGATGCTCCCCGTCGTGGCGCGGCTCGTTGGCGGGATGCTCGACAGCTACCGCGGGCGCGACATCTACGCCAACCGCCCCCGCGCCAAGGGGACCGTCGTGAGCGAGGACTTCCGCAAGGCCCTCACGACAGACAAGAAGCCGCTCCAACTCTTCTTCAACAAGCAGGTGCTGGACCGCTACGTCTACCTCGACATGATGAAGTTCAAGATCCACAACATCCTCTTCGTGGCGACGCTCTACGACGCCTTCACCCTGGAGAGCGACGACAGCTTCTTCGAGCAGTTCATGGGCGAGATATACCAATACAGCCTCTTCTCGCTGCCCCGGATTACGGGCGTCTCGTCCCCCTCCGACGCGCTGGAGCTGATGCGCACGACGCGTTTCGACATGGCCCTGCTCATGGTCGGCATAGACAAGGAGACCCCGCTGGAGCTGAGCAAGTCGATCAAGGAGCGCCAGCCCGACATCCCGGTCTACCTGCTCGCCAACCAGCGCAGCAGCGTCAAAGAGGTCGAGAGCCGCGCCCGGCGCACACCATCGGTGGACAAGGTCTTCGTCTGGGGCGGCAGCTCAGACATCATCTTCTCGATTGTCAAATCGTCGGAAGACGCCGTCAACGTCGCCGACGACACCCGCATAGGCCTCGTGCGGGTCATCCTGCTCGTCGAGGACTCTCCCGAATACTACTCGAAGTTCCTCCGCATGCTCTTCTCCATCGTCTTCAACCAGGTCCAGAAACTGCTCCAAGAGGACGACCGCAACGAGATAAACCGCGTCTCGAAGATGCGCCAGCGCCCCAAAATCCTCCATGCGCGCAACTTCGAGGACGCCATGTACATCATCGAGCGCTACCGCGACTGCCTCCTGTGCGTCATCTCGGACGTGGAGTTTGAGCGCGACGGCAAGAACGACGACCGCGCGGGCTACCACCTGCTGCGCGGCCTCAAGAGCGAGATGCCCCTGCTGCCGACAATCTTGCAGAGCGCCGTGCCGGCGAACCGCGCCATGGCCGACGAGCTCGGCGTGCCGTTCCTCGACAAGGACTCCGACACCCTCAACGACGACCTCATGCGCCTGCTCACCAGCCGCCTGGGCTTCGGCGACTTCATCTTCCGCAACAAGCAGGGCGCGCCCGTGGCCCTGGCCAAGGGGCTCCGCGAGTTCGAGACCGTCTTGCGCAACATCCCCGCCGACAAGATACGCCTCCAGTGCCGCGGCCACCGCGTCTCGTCGTGGCTCATGAGCCGTGGCGAGATTCCGTTGGCCCGCACCCTCTATGACATCTCCATCGACGACTTCGACAGCCCGGAGGCGTTCCGCGCGGAGATTGTCCGCCTCATGGACGAGTATCGCGACGACAAGCGACGAGGCAAGAAGCTCGACTACGACGAGGTGGACACGCCCGACGAGCGTAACATCATCATGATGGCCCCGGGCAAGCTCGGCGGCAAGGGGCGCGGGCTGGCGTTCATCAACACCCTCATCCAGAACATCGAGCAGACCGAGCTGGAGCGCAGCATCAACCTGCGTATCCCAATCACGGCCATCGTCGGGACCGACGAGTTCGCCAGCTTCATGAAGCGCGGCTCGCTGATGGCCTACGCCATGACGAACCCTCCCTACGACGAGCTGCGCGAGAGGTTCGCCTCCACGCCCCTCTCCGACACCCTCATGAGGCGCCTGCGCCGCTTCTGCGGGCAGGTGAGGCGCCCGCTGGCGGTCCGCTCCAGCTCCCTGTCGGAGGACTCCCTCAACCAGCCCTTTGCCGGCGTCTTCGACACGTACCTGGTCTCGAACAACGCCGCCACGGCCGACGACAACGCCGCCAACGTGGCCACGGCAATCAAGATGGTCTACGCGTCGATATACTCCCCGACGAGCCGCGCCTACTTCCAGACCGCCAAAGTAAGCATAGAGAAGGAGCAGATGGCAGTGGTCATCCAGGTCTTGGTCGGCGGCGAGCACGACGGCTTCTACTACCCCCACATGAGCGGCACGGCTCAGAGCTTCAACTACTACCCCGTGGCCCACATGCAGCCCGAGGAGGGCTTCGCCGTGGCCGGCTTCGGGCTTGGCTACTACGTCGTGGGCGGCAGCAAGGCGTTCCGCTTCTCGCCCGCGTGGCCGGCAGTGGACACCATGTCGGTGCAGGACATGGTGCGCAACACCCAGGTGGACTTCCTGGCCCTGGACCTGAGCAAGGAGACGGTGGACTACGTTGGCGACGGCGAGACGGCCCCGTTGCGGACCCTGGACATCATGGACGCCGAGCGGCACGGCACCCTGCGCCACTGCGCGTCGGTCTACAACCCGCAAAACGACACCATCGAGCCCGGCCTGCGCTCCTACGGGCCCAGGGTGGTCAACTTCGCCGACATCCTCAAATATGACTACGTGCCACTGCCCCGCCTGCTCTCGGTGGTCCTGGCCGCCGCCAAGGAGTCGTTCGGCACGCCCGTCGAGATTGAGTGGGCGCTCGACCTGGACGAGGCCGAGAACGGCCTCCCCTCGTTCTACCTGCTCCAGATGAAGCCCATAATCACCGACCTGAGGGGCGACAGCGTCGACGTGGCGCGCCCCGCCTCGCCAGACGGCGTGCTTCTCTACACGACGCAGAGCCTCGGCAACGGCAAAGTAGGCGGAGTCTCGGACATCATCTTCGCCGACCCCGACGCGTTCGACAAGATGCAGACCGAGCAGATGGCCCGCGAGATTGGCTACCTCAACGAGCAGATGGCGAAAGAGGGCCGCAACTACATCCTCATTGGCCCCGGCCGGTGGGGCACGCGCGACAAGTTCATCGGGATTCCCGTCCAATGGTCGGAAATCTCCAACGCCAAGGTGATTGTCGAGATGAGCCTCCCGGGCTTCCCCCTCGACTCGTCGCTCGGCTCCCACTTCTTCCACAACGTGACATCGATGAACATCGGCTACCTGTCGGTGCAAGACGGCAGCCCGACCGACTTCATCAACTGGCCCCTGGTCCGCTCCCTGCCCCTGGTCGGGCAGACGACATTCTTCCGCCACGTCCGCGCCCCGCGCCCCCTCGACGTGCGGATGAACGGCAAGAGGCGTATGGCCGTGGTGAGGGAGGAGGCAGAGTGAGCCAAGACGCAAAAAAATCGTACCTTTGCCGAGTATGGTCCGCCCTTTTCGGAGGACCGCGACGCGACGGCAAGAACGCCAGGCGCCGTTGCGCCAAGAGCTGCACGGCGCGCTAGCGGGGCCTGACGGGCGGAGAACCAGAGAGAATTATAGCATAGGCGTTGAGAGTCCTGAGATTCGTCGTTTCAGGATTCTCACGTTTTATACGTTTCAGATAACGAATCTTAATTTTACAGGAGGATAGAACAATGTCATCCATCAACTACGTCACCGACGCCGGCTTGAAAAAAATGAAAGAGGAGCTGGCGACGCTCGAGAGCGTCGAGCGCCCGAAAGTCATTGCCGCCATCTCGGAGGCACGCGACAAGGGCGACTTGTCTGAAAACGCCGAGTATGACGCCGCCAAGGAGGCGCAGGCCCACCTGGAGGCGAAGATTATGAAGCTCAAGACGACAATAGCGAACAGCAGGGTAATCGACGTCTCGAAGCTCGACAACTCGTCGGTGCAGCTCCTCAGCCGCGTCACCATCCTCAACGCCAAGACCAAGGCCAAGATGACGTACACCATTGTCCCGGAGACGGAGGGGTCCGACCTCAAGGCCGGCAAAATATCGCTCACGACGCCCATAGCCAAGGGCCTGTTGGGCAAAAAGGTGGGCGACAAGGCCGAGATACGCGTCCCGGCGGGGCTGATGACGTTCGAGATTCTGGACATAGCCCTGTCGGTGGAGTAGCCCCCCGGCAAGAGCGCAAAAAGAAAACAAGATTACGACATGGCAACACTTTTCAGCAAGATAATCAGTGGCGAGATTCCGTCCTACAAGGTGGCGGAAGACGCCGAGAACTACGCGTTCCTGGACATAAACCCGCTTGCGAGCGGCCACGTCCTCTGCGTCCCCAAGGTCGAGACGGACTACGTCTTCGACCTGGAGCCCGGACGCCTGTCGAGCCTCGCGCTCTTCGCTCAGCGAGTGGCAAAGGCGCAGAAAGCCGCCCTGGGGTGCAAGCGCGTCGGGGTGGCGGTCCTGGGCTTCGACGTGCCCCATGCGCATATCCACCTGGTGCCGATGGAGAGCGAGGCCACGCTCAACTTCAAGAACGAGCGAGTGCGCCTCACCGAGGCGCAATTCGCCGAGGTGGCGGGGCGCATCGCGGCAAAAATGGACGAATAGACCGGGAGGGGCGGACTT
This sequence comes from uncultured Marinilabiliaceae bacterium, assembly GCA_964481855.1. Classification (GTDB taxonomy): domain Bacteria; phylum Bacteroidota; class Bacteroidia; order Bacteroidales; family Marinilabiliaceae; genus W3P20-009. Next base: position 119,177 of record CAYZUH010000002.1, on the reverse strand, counting down.
GACGTTCACAGACAGGGGGGCGGAGACGCCCCCCCTTTTTTATTTGTCGAGCGCCCCCTCCAGCAAAGCCGAATAGTAGGAGCCGGGGATGCCGTCGAGCCGGAGCTTGTAGGAGAGCTTGAACATCGTCGTGCCGTCCCTCATGGCGTCCCACTCGCCGGCGTCGTAGGGGTCGTTAATCTTCTCGCCGAGCAGGTAGAGCCTCTCGTTGGACGGGGCCACGCCGTCGACCATAGCCCTCACGCCCGGGTCGGACTCGTAGACCAGGGCGACGAGGTAGTCCGTCATGAAATATTCAATGGCGCTGTCCGCCTTTTGCCAATACTGCTCCCACAGGAGGCGCATGGTCTCGAAAAGGCGGTTGTGAGTTTTGGTGGTGGAGAGGAACTGGATGTTCCACCGCGAGCGCGACACGTTGTCGCTGACGTTCTCCACGTGCTTTATTGTCCAGAAGTCGTCGGTGAGGCACTGCGCCGGGACGTCCCCCGCGAGCAGCATCGTGCTGTCTATCCAAACGCCGCCATAGCGGGCAAGCAGGCTGACGCGGACGTAGTCGGAAAGTGTTGTGAATGTGATTTTCCGCTCACTAATCTTGCTTAATATGCAATGGGGGGGGTGACATATTTTAACCAATTGTCTTGCGTAACCAAGACAACCTCCAGCCCGCGCGCATGGCGGCAGATGCTGGCATAGGTGGCCCCCACCAGGGGCGGCATGGTCTCACGGCCCTGCCACCACATGACCCACACCCTCATCCGCTCGGCGGGGGCCGGGGCTAGGAGAGCGTCGGGCCGGGGCAACGCAAGGGTCTTGCGGAGGAGGCGCATCATGGCCCGGTGGTATCGCCGCATGAAGAGACCGGGGAACGTGGTCGAGAGGAACTTCCAGAAGTTGACGCTGACGAAACTGCCCCGCCAGTCGCCGACGTGGCGCAGGTTGCGCAAGAGCTGGCCCGTGGCGTGGTAGGCGTTTTTCAGATTTTGAACAGGATTCATTGGCAATGAGAAATTAGGATTGCCGCGAATATAGGTCAATTGTGGCTACATTTGCGGACAAACGCATACCATCATGAAGCTCAAACTCTCCCTGCCCATATTGCTTGCCACACTAGCCTCGTGCGCCGGCGAAGACGGCGGCACGACACTGCGCGCAGACTGGCAGGTCTATCCGACGGTCAAGACGGACGGCACATTCCGCGTCCTGGCCATAGGCAACAGTTTCACCGAAGACTTCATGGCCCACCTCCCGGAACTGCTGCGCCTGGCCGGCGCCGACTCCGTGACGGTCTGCAAAGCCACAGTGCCGGGGACGAGCCTGGAGTACCACCTAGGTCAAGTGACCCGCCCCGACAGCGCCTACGCCTTTCAAGAGAGCGTTGGCGGACGCCCCTTTAGCGACGCCGCCAACGGCCCCACCACCCTCAAGGCTTGCGTGGACTACGCCGACTGGGACGTCATAGTGCTTCAGCAGCTCTCCTACCTCTCGGGCGACTACTCCACCATAGCCCCCTTTCTGGCGCCCCTCGTGGACAACCTTAGCCTTGGGCACCCTCGGGCGCAGATTGCCTGGCACGAGACTTGGGCATACGCCAAGAGCTACGACGGCGCCGTCTTCGGGCGCTACGGCCACAGCCAGGCCACGATGGACTCCATGATTGTCGCCGCCCTCCGCCACCTCCTTATCGACGAGGCCAGAGTGGCGCGCGTCGTGCCTAGCGGCGAAGCCTTGCGCCAGGCCCGCGCCGCCGAGGCCGACCCCTTGGGGCTGACGGCCGAGGGGCGCCACCTGGACAACCGCGGCAGGCTGCTGGCGGCCTACACGCTCTTCGAGAGCCTCTTCGCGCCGGTGTGCGATGTCAAAGTCGGCGAACTGCCTCTCCCGGAATGGGCAGACGCGGACGACTGCCGAGAGTTCGCCACGACGGCCGAGAGGGCATGCCAGTGGGCGGAAAACCTTGAAAGAGAAGGCATGCGGAAATGAAACGGCGATTGGCCACCTCTAGAAGTCAAGGCGGAAGCCCCGGTCTGCCAACCTCAGATCAGGTCGCGTTGCGCCGTGAACCACGGTATGAACCTGACGCAGAGCGGGATGATGAGCTGGTAGCTGAACATGACGCAGACGAGGATGAGCGCGGCGCACCCCCAGTCGCCAACGACGCCGGCGACACCCGCGGTGCCGAAGAGCAGCCAGAATAGCTGAACCTCCATTATGTGGGTGCAGAGGATTATTATCGAGTAGCGCCCCCAGTAGGAGAGGAACGGGACCCTGGCGAGCATCTTGGAGAGGGACATGACCGCCAACGTCCCGCACAGACCGCCCGCATAGACCACGAGCGGATTGCGCCCACCGAAGTCGTTGGCCCCGAAAGTCATGCCGCCTCGGAAGAGCCACGTCCCGACACAGAGCAGAGCCACGAACAGGGGCAGGTGTTTGTCCCACCTGTTGGGTTGGAGGATTGGCGTGTGCCTGCGCATGAAATATCCGCAGAAGAAGAATGGAGTGGCGGTGAGGGCGGAGTCGAAAAAGGCCGGCAGATTGACGCCAAAGCCCCACAACGCATAGCCCGACGCGCCACACGCCGCCGACAACGCCAAAGTCCAGAGCCCGCGCCCGGCCTCCGAAGCGCACAGCCGCTCCGAAACGAGCACCACGCAATAGAATATCATGTTCACCCAAAAGAGGCACAGCAGGAACCATGTCGGCCCGTTGGGATACTGCTCAGGCGTGGCGAAAGCCCACAGCGACGGCCACCCCAAGACGCCGACGTTGCGCACGTCGTAGCCCATGGCGTGGAGCAAGTTGGAGAGCAACACGGAGGTGGTGAGATAGAAGAACGCGAACGGGACGAGCAACTTGTTGACCTTGCGCCGGGCGAAGCCCGCAAGGCTTTCATAGCGTTTGAAGAAGAGCCCGCTCAGAAAGAAATAGAGCGGCATCCGGAAAGCGGAGAACGCGGCCGACATGGGGAATTCGAGCCCGAAGAAGTCCAACGTGTGGACGGCGGCCACGAGGGTTATGCATATGCCTTTTGCCAAATCTACATAGCCAACCCTACCCCCCCCCGTTAAAATTTACACAAACATCCATCGGTAAAAAAGGAAAAGAGCGGGGCGGCCTCCCAATCTCGGAAACGCCGCCCCGCATGGTTCAATTGTCAATCAATGTCTATTTGACAATCTCGACAAGCTCAATGTCGAAGATGAGCGTGGCGCTGGGGCCAATCTTCTCGCCCGCTCCGCGCTTGCCGTAGGCCAGGTCGGCGGGGATGAAGAGCTGCCACTTGGAGCCGACAGGCATCATCTGCAAAGCCTCCTGCCAACCCTTGATGACTCCCGACACCGACATGGTGACCGGCTCTCCCTCTTTTGAGGCGTCGAACTCTGTGCCGTCGATGAGCGTGCCGCGGTAGTTGACCTTGACGCGGTCCGTGGCCTTTGGCTTGACGCCCTTGCCCATCGTTATGACCTTATATTGCAAACCGCTCGCCGTCGAGTCGACCCCCTCGGCCTTGATGTTGCTCTCCAGGAACGACCTCCCCGCGGCCTCGTTGGCCGCGGCCTGCGCATCGCGCTTGGCCTGCTCCTCGGCGCGCTTGGCGGCGGCCTTGGTGTTGAGGATAGCCTCGGCCATCTGCGGGTCTATCGCGGCCTTGCCAAGCGCGAGCTGTGCGCGGCATCCGCTCATGAAGAGGTCGGCATAGATGGTGTCGAGCTGGTTCTGAACGTAGCTCAGGTAGCGCTCGCCGGGCTTGCTGGCGGCCAGGGCCTGGGCGTAGACCTTGACGTCGATGGTGTCGAACGGCAATTGCTTAATCTGCTGCGCCATGGAGTTGCCAATGACCACTCCGAGGGCGTAGCTGATGGAGTCCTGCTGGGTCGTGAGCTTCGCCTTGGGACTCACGCCGCCGGCGCACGAGCTGACCAACAGGGCGGCAGAGGTCGCCGCCATGAGAATCTTCTTCATTGTATACTGTCTGTTTTAGAGAATTTGCAACAACTCGACCTCGAAGATGAGCGTGGCGTAGGGCGGGATGCTCTGCCCGGCGCCGCGGGCCCCATAGCCGAGGTTGTATGGGATGTAGAGCTTCCACTTTGAGCCGACCGTCATCAGCTGCAGGGCCTCGACCCACCCGGCAATGACCCCGCCCACGGGGAAGTCGGCAGGTTGCCCGCGCCGGACGGACGAGTCGAAGACGGTGCCGTCGATGAGCGTGCCGTGGTAGTGGCATCGCACGGTGTCCGTCGCCTTGGGCTTGGGCCCGTCTCCCGTCTTGAGCACCTCATATTGCAGGCCGCTCTTGAGCGTCGTAACCTCTTTTCGCTCGCCGTTGGCGGCGAGAAACGCCGCGCCGTCCTCCATGGCGTCTTTGCTCTTGGCCTCCTCGAGCTCCGAGAAGTATTTGTTGAGAATCTTTCCCGCCTCGTCGGGCTTCATCTCCGTAGGTGCGCCCTCCAAGACGGCGCGCAACCCGCGCGCCAATGCTTCGCAGTTGATGTTCTTGGCCCCGCTCTGCAGCAGGTTCGCCCCAATGTTCATGCCAATGGCATAGCTCGTCTTTTCCACTTCTTATTATATTGTCTGTTGCAAAGTTAACTAATAATGGCGGAATAGGGCGCTCAAACTCGGCGGCTTCGCCCGACTCCCCGCACCGCCTGCGCCGCCACGGGGTCGTCTGGCCACGAGTGGCGCGGATAGCGGCGTCGAAGCTCCTTGCGGACCTCGAAATAGGCGCCCGACCAGAAGCTCTCCAGGTCCTGCGTCAGCTGGACTGGCTTATAGCCCGGCGAGAGCAGCTCCATCAAGATGGGCCGCCGCCCTGCGTCGACCCTGGGCGACACCCGCATCCCGAACACCTCCTGAAGCCTGACGCTGACCACCGGCGGCTCGTCGGCTCGCCGATAGTCTATGCGGATTTTGCTCCCCGTAGGCACCTCGACCCTCTCCGGGGCGAGGCGGTCGACCTCGCGCATCTGCTCGTAGCTGAGCATGGAGCGCAGGGCCGCCTCGACATCAATCTTGCGCAACTCGGCCACTGTCTCGGCCTTGCCGAGCAACGGCGGCAGCCATTCGTCCGCACGGGCCAGCACGGCGGCCGTCGAGATGTCGGGCAACGCAAGTTCGGGATGCCACGCCGCCACTGCCGCCACGCGCCGCTGTAGCCTGGCGGCATCGTCGGAAAAGTCGAGCATCCGCTCCCCGTCCTTGCGCACGGCCTGACATATGGTGTCGGCCACAAGCTCCAGGTCGCGCTCCTTGATTGGCCTGGACGACAGGAGCAGACTGCCTATGCGCACCTCCCTACGGGCCACGACGCCCCCCTGCCTCATGTCCCACGCCACGACGTCGCGCTCGCTCACCATGGGGCGCAAGTCGGCCGGAGCTATGGGCGCGGCAAGGAATATCCTCCCGACGTCTCCCGCGGCGTTGACATTGGCGGCGACGATCCACGGCTCACCGGCCATGTCGTCGTCTTTGGGCAAGCGCGCCATGTCGCCGCTGGAGAGCATGAAGAGCCCCGACGCCCCCTCGCGCGCCGAGGCTATGCGCTCGGGGAACGCCGCCGCAAGCAGCATCCCGGCGTCGGTGGGCTCGAAGCCGCCGTTGTCCGGGGCCGTGATGTTGCCGATGCGCATATATTGCTCGGCGATTTTGGCAATCCGGCCCCACGCCCCGCCCGCCTGCCCCTGTCGTCGGAAACGCCTCAGAGCGTCGACGCGGAGGCTTATGTCCGCCCCCGGCGTCTCGCCGGGGCGCCGGGCCAGGGGGTCTTTCTCTTCCAAGATGGCGGCGATGTCGGCGGCAAGGCAACCTTGCGCCGGCGTGGCCGCCGCCGTCATCATCTGCGCCATGCGCGGGTGGCACGGCATCTTGCTCAGCCTCCTGCCGTGGGGGGTGATGCCGCCATGCCCGTCGGCCGCCCCGAGCGACTGCAAGAGGCGCAGGGCTTGAGCCACGTGCCCCTCCGGCGGCGGGGTGAGCCACGCCATCCGCATTGGGTCGCTCTCGCCCCATGCGAGCAAGTCCAACGTGGCGGGGGCGAGGTCGGCGGTCTCAATCTCGGGCTTGCGCGTGGGGCGCATCCGCCCCTCCGTAGCCAAAGACCACAACCTGTAGCAGACCCCCGGGGCTGTGCGCCCGGCGCGCCCCCGCCGCTGGTCGGCCATGTCCAAGGAGACTCTGACGGTCTCCAGGTGGCTCAGTCCGCTCTGCGCGTCGAAGACCATCTGACGGCAAAAGCCCGAATCGACCACGATGCGCACCCCCTCAATTGTGAGCGACGTCTCGGCTATTGGCGTGGCGAGGACAACCTTCCGCTCGCCCGGACGGCTTGGCGCTATGGCCCGGCGTTGGTCGGCCTGTGGCAACATCCCATAGAGCGGCAAGACGCGCGTGGGGCCAAGACGCCCCGCCAGCATCTCCGCGGCGCGGCGAATCTCGCCCTCGCCGGGCAGAAAGGCCAAGATGTCGCCCTCGGCCTCGGCATGGGCGCGCCCCACGGCGGCGGCCACGGCCTCGGCGCACGTCGCGGCGTCGCACTCGCCCAACCTCCTCGTCTCGACGGGGAACATCCTCCCGCGGCTCTCGACAAGCGGCGCGTCGAGCATTCGGCATATGGGGCCGGCGTCTATCGTGGCCGACATGATGACAATCCGGAGGTCGGGGCGAAGCACCTGCTGCGCCTCGCGGGTCAGAGCCAGCGCCACGTCGGCGAAGATGCTACGCTCGTGGAACTCGTCGAAGATGACCACCGACACCCCCTCAAGCCCCGGGTCGGCAATGAGCCGCCGCGCCAAGACGCCCTCGGTGACCACCTCGACCCTCGTGTCGGCCGACGTGCGGCTGTCGAAACGAACAGTGTAGCCTACGGTTCGCCCTACGGCTTCGCCGAGCAGCTGGGCCATCCGCTCGGCAATGTGGCGCGCTGCGAGACGGCGCGGCTCGAGCATGACGACACGCCCGCCCGGTGGCAGGTCTTGCAAGATTGTCAGCGGGAGGAGCGTCGACTTGCCGGCTCCGGGCGGCGCCGTGACGACCAACTGCGCCTTGCGGCGCAAGATGCCGTTCACCTCGTCGGCAATCCCGGCCGCGGGCAACGAGAGACCCTCCGCCGCAATGTCGGCCCGGCTCATGAGATAAGCTTGAGCACACTGGCGCGCCACTCGTCGGGCGAGACGCCAAAGGCGCGCTTGAAGTTCGCCTCCAAGACGCCCCCGCCGTCGTAGCCGAGCATGAGGGCGATGTCGTCCACGCTCTTGTCGGGGAAATGCACGAGCAGCTCCTGCGCGTCGTCCAGGCGCAGATGGTCCACGTGCTGGCGGAAAGTGCGGTCGTAGGTCTCGTTAATCATGTTCGCCACCTCGTCGCTGTCGCGTCCCATGTCCCGGGCCAAGTCCTCAATGGTTATGTCGGGCGTGCGGAAACCCTTGCCCGCCTCCCACTCCTTAATCCTCCACCGGATCTGGGCCTTGTCGTCGGCGGAGAGGGCGTTGCGGGATGGCGACGGCGCATGGACCACCCTGTCCACGACGTCGAAACCGTCGTAGTAGTTCAGGAGCGAGTTGCACAGGGTGGTGTAGACAAGGCCGCCCACAATCATGTATACCGTATTGAACCACGGCGGGCATATTGCCGCAATGGGGGCGCACAGGCCGAAAGCCACGAAGAGCATGAACCCGTTTCGCAGACGCACGACGGGTGCCACGGCATTGTTGGAGTAGTAGTTGTTGAGCCGACGCACGGAGCGGCGGAAGTTGCGCACCACGCAATAGCCGAGGCGGCATATGAAGAGCGCCCAGAAGACCGTGACGGCCATATGCACAGCCCGCATGACGCCCGCGTCGGGGAAGAATGCCGTCGCGACGACAATGACCGTCGTGACGAGCCACACCGAGATGTCGCGCACGGCCTGCGAGCGATATTCGCAGCTATCGCCCACGAGCCAAGTCGATACCCACGTCATCAGTATTGCCACGGGCGTGTAGCACAAGATGTCGAGCGACGTGTCGATGTTGGGCGCCACGCCCTCGGAGTTGTTGATGAGCAGGCTCAACAGCAAGTCCACAATGATGATGGAGAAGACCGCGGCGAGACTGTTGCGCGCCTTGCGGTAGGCGGCATAGCGCGGGACCCGGCGCGTGCGCTTGAAGAGCAACGTCAAGACGAGAGCGGCCAAGACTCCCGTCTCGAACACGTTGACGTAGTTGTAATAGGCGATGCTGAAATCCATAGTGGCAAAAGCGCACGGCCCGACGCCGAGCGCATTGCGAATTTAATCAAAAAAAGCCAACTCTTGGAGAGTTGGCTTTTTTCGTTGACGCCTAGGCGTTGAGCTTCGACGTGAAATAGTATTTGGCCTCGCGCAACGCCGCCTCCAGTCCGGCCGCGTTCTTGCCGCCCGCCGTGGCGAGGAACGGCTGCCCGCCGCCGCCGCCCTGGATGAACTTGGCGACGTCGCGGATGGTGGCCCCGGCGTTGAGTCCCAGCTCCTTGACCAGGTTGTCGGTGATGATGATGAGCAACTGCGGCTTGTCGTCGACATTGCAGCCCAAGACCACCACCGCCTCCTCGTATTCGCCGCGGACCTGGAAAGCCAGGTCTTTGAGCTTGTCTGCGAAGATGGGGCGCACCTCGGTGACAATCAGGTGGCGGGAGCCGAACGTCTCGGCTTTCTCCTTGAGGTTCTGCCTCTCGGCGGCGAGCATGCTCGCCATCATGTTCTCGGCCCGCTCCTGCAGCTTTGCGTTGCTCTGTATGAGCTGGTGGATGCTCCTGCGGACGTCTTTGGCGCCCTTGAGCGCCTCGCCCAGGTCTTTGAGCGTGTCGACAAGCGAGCCGACCATCTCCTCGGCCTTGTCTGCCGTCACGGCCTCGATTCGGCGGACGCCCGCCGAGACCGACGACTCGGAGACAATCTTGAAGAAGCCGAGGCATCCCGTGGCGCGGGCGTGCGTGCCGCCGCAGAACTCCACGGAGTCGCCAAAGCGCACCACTCTCACCTTGTCTCCATATTTCTCGCCGAAGAGCGACATGGCGCCCAGCTTCCGCGCCTCGTCTATGGGCATGGCGCGGTGCTCCTCCAGCGGGACGTTGGCGCGAATCTTGCGGTTGACGAGCCGCTCCACCTCGCGCAGCTCCTCGTCGGCCACTTTCTGGAAGTGGCTGAAGTCGAATCGCAGTCCGTCGGGCGAGACAAGCGAGCCTTTCTGCTCCACGTGCTTGCCCAAGACCTGCCGCAACGCCTCCTGCAGCAGGTGCGTGGCGGAATGATTGTCGGCAATGAGCTCGCGGCGGTGGCCGTCTACCGACGCATGGAGGACTGAGCCGATGGCGGCGGGCAGCTCGGTCGTTATGTGGGTGATGAGGTTGTTCTCCTTGATGGTGTCAACCACCCTCACCTGCTTGCCGTCTTCGCCCGTCAGGACCCCGGTGTCGCCCACCTGTCCGCCGCTCTCGCCATAGAACGGCGTCTTGTCGAAGACCACCTGATACTGCGTCTTGCCCTTGGCGGTCACCTGCCTCCACCGCGTGACGCGGACGTCGGCCTCGGTGGTGTCGTAGCCCACAAACTCCTCGCTCACGGCCGCGGGGTCGATGACGGCCCAGTCGCCGGCCTCGATGGCCGTGGCGTTGCGGGCGCGGTCTTTCTGCGCCGCCATCTCACGGTCGAACTCGGCGACGTCCACCTCAAGCCCATTCTCGCGGAGAATAAGCTCGGTGAGGTCGAGCGGGAACCCGTAGGTGTCGTAGAGCTCGAACGCCACCTTTCCGCCAATCTTCTTCTTGCCGCTCTTCTTGGCCTCGTCCATGATGCCGCCGAGCATCCCGATGCCGGTGGCTAGCGTCTTGAGGAAGCTCTCCTCCTCCTCCTTGACGACCTTGGCAACGAGGTCCTGCTGGGCGCCCAACTCGGGGTAGGCCCCCCCCATGGTCTCCACAAGCGTGGGGACGAGCTTGTAGAGCGTAGCCTCCTTGCCTCCGAGGAACGTGTAGTTGTAGCGCACGGCGCGGCGGAGTATGCGGCGTATGACGTAGCCCGCCTTGTTGTTGCTTGGGAGCTGGCCGTCGGTGATGGAGAACGCTATGGTCCGGATGTGGTCGGCCATGACGCGCATGGCGACGTCGGTCTGCTCGCCGTCGCCGTATCGGACTCCTGAGAGCGACGCAATCTTGTCTAGCAGGGGGGTGAAGATGTCGGTGTCGTAGTTCGACGTCTTGTGCTGCACGGCGCGGACGAGACGCTCGAAGCCCATGCCGGTGTCCACGTGGTGGTTGGGCAGCGGCTCGAGCCCACCGTCGGCCTTGCGGTTATATTGCATGAAGACCAGGTTCCAAATCTCTATCACCTGGGGGTTGTCCTTGTTGACCAGGTCGCGGCCGGAGACAGCCTTGCGCTCCTCGTCGGGGCGCATGTCGTAGTGGATCTCGGAGCAGGGGCCGCAGGGTCCGGTGTCGCCCATCTCCCAGAAGTTGTCGTGCTTGTTGCCGTCGATAATCCGGGCGCGCTCAATGTGCCCCGCCCAAGCGTCGTAGGCCTCGGCGTCGCGCGCCACGCCGTCGGCCTCCGACCCCTCGAAGATTGTGACATAGAGCCGGTCGCGGTCCAGGCCGATGACCTCGGTCAGGAACTCCCACGCGTAGGCTATGGCCTCCTGCTTGAAGTAGTCTCCGAACGACCAGTTGCCGAGCATCTCGAACATTGTGTGGTGGTACGTGTCGTGCCCCACCTCCTCCAGGTCGTTGTGCTTGCCCGAGACGCGGAGGCACTTCTGCGAGTCGCTCACCCGGCTCGCCGTAATCGGCACGTTGCCAAGGATTATGTCCTTGAACTGGTTCATGCCCGCGTTGGTGAACATCAGCGTGGGGTCGCCCTTGATGACCATCGGGGCCGATGGGACAATCTTGTGACCCTTCGCGCGGAAGAAGTCCAAGAAGCTTTGACGCACTTCGTTGGCTGTCATGATGTCTTGAGATGTTGCTCTAAAGGTTTTTCGGGGCAAAGTTAGTAAATCACGCACAAGTTGCGCAGGCTAAACGGCATCGGGGAACTCCGGCCGGGGGTGGAACCACAGCGCGGACAACATCCCCCTGGCGATAGGCGCCGCATGGCGGAAGTCGAGCCTGAGGAGCAGCCGCGCGACGGTCTTGGCGTCGAAGAGGAAAGTCTTCAGCGCCGAGCCGCTCTCCTCCCAACGGCGCTTGTAGACGTAGCGGTTGCGGAAGAGGTAGTGGTAGTTGGCGACTCGCCCGGGGTCCCGCTCGTCGAAGAAAGTCAGCCGGCCCTGGTTGGCGCGCCGGTGCGTGACGACGCTCCGGCACGCTATGAAACACGGCGCGGCGTTGGAGAGCCGCATGGTATATTCGGTGTCGTCGCACCAGATGAAGAACTGGCGCAGTGGCAGCCCGACGCGGCGCATCATGGCCGTTGGGATGAGGATTGAGACAAACGTGGCCGAGCGCACCTTGACCATGCCTCGCGACACCACGAGGTCGTAGGAGTCGGGGTAGCCGCCGTCGGCCGGCGGGCGCGTGTCCGCCGCAGGGACGTTCATGGCCCCGCCGCCCTCGCCCACCACCCTGCTGCACACGAACCCGGCATCGGGCCGCGCCTCGACGGCCTGCATAAGCTCGCTCAGCGCGTCGGGCGGACACAGGACGTCGTCGTCCATGACCCACGCGTAGTCCGCCCCCATCTCGGCGGCCCGCTTCATGCCGACGAAGAAGCCGCCCGCGCCGCCGACGTTGCCCTGGTTGACAACCGCGAGGTCGGCCTGGGCGGCGAGCCACTCAGCCGTGCCGTCGGTCGAGCCGTTGTTCACTACGACAACCTGCCTGTCCGCCCACGTCTGCGCGCGCAACGAGCCGACGAGGTCTTGCAGGAGGGCTAGGCGGTTGTACGTCACCACCACTATTGCCACCCTAGCCGCCTTGCCGTCCATCGCCCACAGAAATTCTACTCTTGACAAACCTTACCATCTCGACAAAGATAGCGTCGCGCGACAAGACCGCCAAACCGACATAGGCGGCGACGCCCGCCGCCGCCCCGACGACGAGCCGCGTCAACGCCCCCCCGAAGAGCGACGACGCGCCCAGGCACACCGCCGCCGCCACCGCCGACCGGAGCAACGGGGGGGCGGCGAAAGACATCTGCCGCCAAAAGCCGACCCCGATGAAACGCCCCGTGTAGTGGCAGTTGAAAGCAAAGGCCACGAGCGAGTAGAGGGCGCGGCCCATGCACAGCCACCACAGCCCCAACGGAATCGAGGCGAAGAGAATCAGAAAACCGATGGGCTTCTTGAGCAGCTCGAGGCGCAGCACAAGGTCGGTGCGCCCGCGGACATAGAGGATGTTGAGGTTGATATGCGTCAGCGGGTCGAAGAGCGACGCCAGGCACAGAGCCTGCAGCAACGGCACGGCCGGCAGCCACTTCTCGCCAAGAAGCGCCAAGACCAGCGGCTCGGCCAAGACGGCCATGAAGAGGAGGACGGGATAGAGGACAAAGAGCGGCGCCTGGAGGAACTTGGAGTAGGCGGCGCGCAGCTTGGCGGTGTCGTCTTGCACCTGCGCCATGAGCGGGTATGCCACCTTCATGACGACGGACAGCAGGGTCTGGGCGGGCAGTGCCGCGAAGAGGTTGGCCCTGTTGTAGTGCCCCACGTCGGCGGCGGAGAAGACGCGCCCGATGACGAGCGTATAGAGGTTGTTGTAGACCGTGTTGATCAGACTGGAGCATAGCAGTTTGGACCCGAAGCCGACAAGATGGCGGAACGACGCCCATGAAAACTCGGGCCTCGGGACCCACCGCAGGCACAGCTCCATGCCCACAAGGCGCGCCACGCCGCCGGCCAACTGCTGGGCCACAAGGGCCCACACCCCCCACCCCGCCAACGCCAGGGCGAGGCCCAGGCCCCCGGTGACGAGCTGCCCGACGATGGTTATGACCGACATCTCGCGGAAACGCATCTCGGCCGTCATGCGCGCCGTCTGCGAAATGCTGAGCGAGTTGACAACAAACGACAGCCCGAGCGCCCGGAGGACGCCTGTCAGAACCGGCATGCGGTAGAAACCGGCGACGGCCGGCGCGGCGAACCACAAGGCGGCGTAGAGGGCGAGCCCCACGACGACGTTGAAGTAGAGGCAGGTGGAGTAGTCGCTCTCGGTCTTGTCCTTCTTTTGGATAAGGGCCGCGCCGAAACCGCTATCCACCACCGTGTTGGCCACGGCCAGGAATATGGCCGTCATGCCCACCACGCCGAAGTCCTCCGGCGAGAGGATTCGCGCCACGACCACGCCAATGACGAACTGGACAACCTGCTGGCCAAACTTCTCCAGCGCCGTCCACGCAAGCCCCGCCGCGGCTTTGCCCCTCAATGTGCCGCCGTCGCCCACCCCTCAGTCTTCCTCTTTGGCCAAGTCGAGACTGCCGCGGCGGACCTCGCCCGCCACCTCGCGCCATGGGCGGTCGGGGTCGAAATAGATGTCGCCGTGGAGCGACGGCTCCCTGACGGGCGTCATGTAGCCGTCGCCGTACTGGTTGCGGAGCAGCGCGTCGTAGCCGACGGGGACGGGCATCTCGACCCCCTCAAATGGCATGTATATGGTCTCGGCCAGCCACTCCTCCCTCCGGCAAATCTTGAACAGCTGCGAGGCGCGGAAAGCCAGGCACGAGTAGTCGGCCGACCGCTCCCCGGCCTTGGTGCGGCACAGGTCGTCGAGCTTGGCAAAGGCCTTGCGAAAAGGGACGCACAGGAAGAAAAGCCGGCAAAGGGCCGTGAGCGCCGCACGCCGCAGTGGCGAGCCCGTCCGCACGCCGTAGGCCCTCGCCACAAGGAACCACCTCAGAATCTCGACCTTAATCAAGCGGTTGACAAGCACGGCGCGGTCGCGCGGCAGGGCGTCGTAGACGAAAATGTCGATGAAGATGCCCTGGTCGAAGCACCCCCACACCCCGCTCCGGGGCAGCGCCGTCGTCCCCAGGAGCCTCACCTGCGAGTGCCCGCGGGGGTAGAGCCTGTCGGTGTACGCATTTTGGAAGAAGAAAGGCGGCTCGAACTCCTCGGCGGCAAGGCCGACGAGGCGGTCGTAGTCGTCACGCGGCATGAAGAGGTCTATGTCGTCGTCCCAGGGGATGTATCCGCCGTGGCGCACCGTCCCGAGGAGCGTGCCGCCGTCGGCCCAGACCCTCAGGTTGTGCTTCTTGCAGACCTCCAATACCTTGCGGAGCATCCGCAACTGAGCCTCCCTCACCCGCCGCATCTTTGGCGAGACGGTGTAGGACTCGGGATTCTCGCTGGTCATATCTTGATGGCTTTTAGCGTCTTATGGATATTGTCGCGCACATTGCCCATTGGCGTCCACCCCAGCCCCCGGAGCTTGCCGACATCGAAGAGCGAGCGCGTCACAGGCGTGTACCCCTTGCTCTCGGCGGCCTCGGCGGCGGCGAACTCAACGGTCCGCCCGGCCGCGTCGGCTATGGCCTGCGCCATCTCGCGGATGGAGAGTGCCGCGCCGGGGTCGGCGACATTATACGCGTTGGCGCATTGCCCCTTGAGCAGGACGTGGAGCAGCGCCGTGGCGCAATCGACAACGTATATCCACGAGCGCACCTGCGCTCCGGAGCTTTTGAGGACAATGTTCTCGCCGCGGGCGGCGTTGCGCAAGAACTGCGCCGTGGCCCTGTTGTCCTGCTCCGTGAAGTTGGGTCCGAAGACGTGCGCCGGCCGCGCCACCACCACGTCGGCACCATATTGGTCGGCATAGGCGGCGCACAGGGTCTCGGCGGCCCGCTTGGCCGAGGGGTAGCAGCTCCGCGCCCGCATGGGGTCGACATATCCGCTAGACGTCTCGACGAACGCCGAGCCGTCGCCCTCGCCATAGACCTCTCCCGACGAGACGTAGAGCAGGCGCCTCATGCCGTGCGCCAGGCCATAGTCCATCAAGTTGGCCAGGCCCACCACGTTTGTCTTCAAGACGCCCACGGGGTCGGCGGCGAAGACGCCCGGCGAGGCCCCGCTGGCAGCGTCGACAATGAAGTCGAAACGGACTTGCGCGTCGAGAGGCTTCAAGACGTCGTGGGCGACAAGATGGAGGCCGCCGTCGCCCAAATGCTTGGCGAACAGGCGCGAAGCCCTACGCTCATTGCGCCCCATGGCGAAGACCCGGTAGTTGCGCCCCCGGCGCGACATGAGGATGTCCACCAGGCACGAGCCGATAATCCCCGTGGCGCCGGTCACCAGGATGTTCGCCCCGTCGAGCCTCTCCCACGGCAAGCCGTCGCACCTGGAGGCACTTAGGATGTCCTCCTCGTAGGTTGTGTTGGTCGTCATAGAATGTGTTGACTACTTGAGCCAGTCCACGCTGTCCTCGCCCGACAGATAGTTTCGGAAAAGCTCCAAATCGTCTTTCGTCGTTATCTTGATGTTCTTGTCGCTCCCCGCGGCGAAATGGAGGCGCACGCCCAACTCAACCATCATGGTGTTGGTGTATGCACTGCCGTGGATCCCCACCCCTCGGCTGAACGCCTCGTGGTACTTGTCGTCGAGGAGCCTGAACCTGTACGCTTGCGGCGTGCTGACGCGCCGCAGCGTCTCGCGCGGAATGTATTGGGTGGTTGTGGCCGGGTCGTCGTCGCTCACCACGAAAATCTGCTCGTTGTAGGGCAAGCTAGTCACGGCATTCCCGAACCTCACTGCTTTCAGAATCACGTCGGAGAGTACGGCATTGTCCACAAGCGGGCGTATCCCGTCATGGACAATCACGATGTCGTCGTCGTCAATCTTCCCCTCCAAATTGTAGACCCCATTGCGAATCGACTCCTGACCGCTGCCGCCCCCCGTCACAATCCATTTCAGCTTGTCGATGCCGCACTGCTTCGCATACGACAAGACCATGTTCTCCCATCCCTCCAGACACACCACCTCGATGGCGTCCACCATCGGGTGGCTTTGGAAAGAGATTAGCGTATAGGCCAATATCGGCTTGTCGAAGACACTGATGAACTGCTTTGGAATGTCCTGCCCCGTGCGGCTGCCCGACCCTCCGGCGATAATTAGCGCAACGTTCACTTCTCGCTATTTTTCTAGCAAAGATATTTATATTTGCGAAACTGATGTTAGCAATGGAGACCAACCAACCCAAGAGCTTTGGCTACGACGTCTCGCCGGAGCTGCTGGCCGAGCACATGAAGAGCGGCGACATGCCCGTCCTGGCCACGCCCGCCCTCATAGCCATGATGGAGAACGCATGCATGAGCGTGGCCGCCGGCGGGCTCGACGCCGGCGAGACGACGGTGGGCGCGCTCGTCGAGGTGTCGCACCTGAAGCCGTCGGCCGTCGGTGCGCACATCGAAGTCGTGGCGACGCTGACGGCCCGCGAGGGGCGCAAACTGACGTTTCGCGTCGAGGCCCGCGACGGCGGGCTGCTGATTGGCGAGGGGACGCACGTCCGCTACGTCGTTGGCCGCGAGCGCTTCCTGTCCAAGCTCTACCCCGATGCTGACGAGGCTTAGGGCGGCGGCCCTTGCGCTGTCGTCTCTCGTCTTTTCGGGGTGCGCCTCTTGCGCCATGGGCGAGCCGGCGCGCACAGGCGGAAGTGGCACGACCGACGGCGAGGCCATCGTCGGGCGGCTCGCCAAGTCGGCCGACGCGGCGTGGTCGAACGTCCGCGTGAGGGGCGGGCTGAAGCTCACCGACGCCGGCGAGGGGCTCCGCGCCGTGCCGCAGTCGAGGGTCCGCATCGGGGGCGAGATTGTCTTTGCCGGCTGCGTCTTCGAGGGGGTCGTGGCGGCATCGGAATGGGTCGAGGGGCGAAGCCAGATTGTCGCCTCCCTGTTTGAGCACGACGTGTCGTTCGTCGGGTGCACGTTCCTCTCCGACGTCGACTTCGGGCAGACGGAGTTCCGTGGCCGCGTCTCCTTCGAGAAGTGCGTCTTCCGCGGCAGGGTCAACCTCGATGGGGTCGTGGCGCGGGGCGGGGCTAACCTCAACGGCGCCGAGTTCCAGGGCGACTATTCGGCCTGCGGGGCGATGTTTGGCCACGGGTCGTCGTTCGTCGGGGCCAAGTGGCGCGCCGGGTCATATTGGCAGCGGGCGTGCTTCGAGGGCGGCGCCGTGTTTGCCGACTCGCGCTTCGACGGACTGACGGACTTCTCGATGTCGCACTCCATGGGCCCGCTGAGCGTCGCCAAATGCCACTTCGGCGGACGCGTGGAGATTGACGGCGCCACAATAGTTGGCCGGCTGAACCTCGCCGGGGCGACCTTTGCCGACAGCCCGGCCACGGAGTCGCTGACGGTGCTGGGCGGGACGACAAGATGATAGCTAACCTGTTCTGACATATATGCGAATTCCAAAGACACCACTGGCCACGGCGCTGTCGCTCTCGGCATGCCTTGCGCTCCCGTCGTGCGACGACAGCACGATAGGCGCCATCAGCAGCATCTTGGAGGTCATCGACTACCTGCTTACCGACGACACCACCCAGGAGGTGGACGGCAACGGCCTGGGGTGGCTGGAGAGAGAGGAGAACACCGAGAACATCGAGGACGACATCCAAATCAACACCGACGGCTCATCCGACATTGGCGGCAAGCTGCCGAGCAGCGTGGACCTGACGGCCCACCTGCCCCGCGTCGGCGACCAGGGGAACTTCGGCACCTGCGTGGCATGGGCCACGGCCTACAACTGCCGCACGTGGCTCAACGCCCGCGCCAACAACCTGCGCACGCCGCAACTGGACGACACGAACACCTTCAGCCCCGCCGACATGTTCAAGGCCATCCCCAACAAGCAGAAAGGGGCCGGCTGCGGCGGGACGTATTTCGAGGCGGCGTTCGACCAGATGGTCTCGCGCGGCGTGGCCACGCTGAGCGTCTCGCCCTACAACTACAACTCCACATACGAGAGCTGCGAGTGCGCCATCTCGCAGGCCGAGGCCACCGACGCGGCGCATCACAAGATCAAGTCGTATCGCGAAATCACCAACCGCACCGTAGAGAGCTTCAAGCGCTACCTCTATGAGGGCAACCCCATAGTCTTCGGCGCCAAGCTCGGCGACAACTTCATGAGCCACAGCGGCAGCTCCGTCTTGCGCAGCAACGGCACGTTCAACAATACCGGCATCCACGCCTACCACGCCATGGTCTGCGTGGGCTACGACGACCGCCGCGGCGCCTTCAGAGTGGTCAACTCGTGGGGGACGAAGTGGGGCGACAACGGCTTCATATGGATTGCCTACGACTTCTTCTGTAGCCGCGACTTCACCTATTGCGCCTTCATAGCCAACCCGGAGGGCGCGACCACGGCCTTTGGCGACGAGTCGTCGGCGGTGGACCTTCAGCCCTCGAAAGCCACCGACACAGACCTTGCCGAGGGCGAGCACAAAGGCGACCCGACGTGGCGCACGCTGACCTACGACGTCCAGAACGCCGGCACCGGCACAGTGAGCGCATCGTCCCAATGGGGCAACTGCTACCTGCTCTACGACGCGTACAACGCCAACAACTACACTATTGTCCTCGTCGACCTCTATTCCGACGCCTACGGGCTGGAGAAGAACACCATGAACGGCAATTGGGACGCCGCCGAGGCTCGGCGGGAGCTTGGCCTGACGGCGCAGGGCTACTCGCTCTCGAACTTCGACATCCCTGGGCGCTCGTCGGTGGCGAGCACCATAAGCGGGCAGGAGGCGTATTTCGAGTGGAGCTACAAGATGCCCGACGTCACGGGCAAATACTACCTCGTCTTGATGGCCGACGCATTCAGCTCGGTCGACGAGAGCGACGAGAGCAACAACTACTACTTCCTGACCGCCGCCGACGGGGGGCCGCTCACCGTCACCAACGGCGTCGTCTCGAGCCCCATCGGCAACAACAAGAGCCTCGCCATGCCCCGCAGGGCGCAGAACGCCCATTTCCGCGAGCAGACGGCCGTATGCGACGCGGCGCCCAACACCTACTCTCCGGAAGAAATCTCGCGCCTGCTCGACGACGCGCGGCGCAACGGCGAGCTTCGCAACAAGGCTATAGAGTGGACACGCTCGTCGGCCGCAAAGTTGGCGACGCCGCGCCGGGTGGTCAAAACCAACCAATAAGACAATGAGACAGAACCGTTCAGACCTGCGGCGAGCCGCGATCTCGGCGGCATTCGCCGTCGCGGCCGCAGTCCTCGCCACCTCGTGCGCCGGGCTGATGCCGCCGCCCGCGGCATCGCCCAAGGCGTCGTCGCAGACGGCGGCAGCCCCCTCGACATCGGGCGGCAAGAGGGTCGCGCCGCGGGAGACCTCCGGGGCCGCGACCGACAAGAGCCAAGTTGGCAAGTCCAAAGCCGACGGCAGCACATCGGGCGGGCGCAAAGTAGTGACCCGCTAGCATAGGTGTTTCACCGAAAAGAGATGCGGCACCCCCAACTGTGGGGGGTGTCGCTTCGCCTATTCGCGCCGATTTGTTTAACTTTACCCGCAGTATGTCAATCTCTATACGTGGCATAACGAAAAAATACGGGCGGCAGCTCGCCCTCGACAACGTGTCGCTCGACACCCCCGCGGGGCAAGTGGTGGGGCTGCTGGGCCCCAACGGCGCGGGCAAGACGACGCTCATGAAGATTGTGACGGGCTACGTCCGTCCCGACAGTGGCACCGTGAGCGTCTGCGGACTGGGCATAGACACCGACCCGATGGCGTTGCGCCGCGCCGTGGGCTACCTGCCGGAGCACAACCCGCTCTACCCCGACATGTACGTGCGCGAGTACCTCGCCATGGTGGCGGGCATGTATGGCGCGGCAGACAAGCGGGCGCGCGTCGGCAAGCTCGTGGAGATGACCGGCCTCGCCCCGGAGGCCCACAAGAAGATTGGTCAGCTATCCAAGGGCTACCGCCAACGCGTCGGCATAGCCCAGGCCCTCATGGGCGACCCGCGTGTCGTGATTTTCGACGAGCCGACAACGGGCCTGGACCCCAACCAGGTCTTGGAGGTGCGCGAGCTGATCCGCGGCCTGGCCCCGGAGCGCACCGTCGTCCTCTCGACCCACATCATGCAAGAGGTGGAGGCCATCTGCGACCACCTCGTCATCATCGACCACGGACGTATCCGCGCCTGCGGCAGCGTGGGCGAGGTGCTGAGCATGTCGGCCGGCGGGCAGGTGGTCGACGTCGAGTTTGGCGCCCCCGTCGAGCCCGGCGTCCTTGCGTCTGAACTTGGCGCCGAGGTCGTCCCGACGTCGCGCGGGCGCTTCCGGCTCACCGCGTCGGCCTCCGACGACGACCTGCGTCTCACCCTCTTCCGTTTCGCCGTGAGGCGCGACCTCCCCCTCCTCCACCTCTCCGAAGTCGGCGACATCGAGGACGTGTTCCACAAACTGACCTTGCAAGACGACAAAAAATCATAATAACGAACTAACGATATGGCAGACAAAATGATTGTGCAAGAGCTAGACGACGTCACCGTCCGCTTCTCTGGCGATTCGGGCGACGGCATGCAGTTGGCCGGCAACATCTTCTCGACAGTGTCGGCTACCGTCGGCAACAGCATAAGCACGTTCCCCGACTATCCGGCCGACATTCGCGCACCGCAGGGCTCCCTGACGGGCGTGTCGGGCTTCCAGGTCCACATTGGCGCCAAGATGGTCTACACTCCCGGCGACCAGTGCGACGTGCTTGTGGCCATGAACGCCGCGGCCCTCAAGACCCAATATCGCTACGCGAAGCCCGGCGCGACAATCATAATCGACACCGACGCGTTCCGCGACTCGGACCTCAAAAAGGCCGCTTTCGCCACCCCCGACCCGCTGGCGGAGATGGGCATCGACCCCGACCGGGTCATAGCCTGCCCCATAACCCAAATGGTCAAGGACTGCCTCGCCGACACGGGGATGGACGTCAAGAGCGTCGTCAAGTGCCGCAACATGTTCGCCCTGGGCCTGGTCTGCTGGCTCTTCAGCCGCGACCTCGACGTGGCGTTCAACTTCTTGCGCGAGAAGTTCGCCAAGAAGCCCGCCATAGCCGAGGCCAACATCAAGGTCATCCAGGCCGGCTACGACTACGGTCACAACACCCACAGCTCGGCCGCCAACGTCTACAGGGTCGAGAGCAAGGTCAAGACCCCCGGGCGCTACATGGACATCACGGGCAACAAGGCCACCTCCTACGGCCTCATAGCCGCCGCCGAGCGCGCCGGGCTGCGCCTCTTCCTTGGCTCCTACCCCATCACCCCCGCCACAGACATCCTGCACGAGCTGTCGAAGCACAAGTCGCTTGGCGTCATCACCGTGCAGTGCGAAGACGAGATTGCGGGCTGCTCGTCGGCCCTTGGCGCTTCGTTCGCCGGGGCCCTTGGCGTGACGTCGACCTCCGGGCCGGGCATATGCCTCAAGAGCGAGGCCATGAACCTGGCCGTCATCTTGGAGCTGCCGCTTGTCGTCATCGACGTCCAGCGCGGCGGCCCTGCCACGGGCCTGCCCACCAAGAGCGAGCAGACCGACCTGTTGCAAGTCCTCTTCGGGCGCAACGGCGAGAGCCCCATGCCCGTCGTCGCCGCCACGTCGCCCGTGGACTGCTTCGACGCCGCGTTCCAGGCGTGCAAGATAGCCCTGGAGCACATGACGCCCGTGGTCTTGCTCACTGACGCCTTTGTGGCCAATGGGTCGGGGGCGTTCCGCCTGCCGGAGATGGACAAACTGCCCGCCATTGTGCCGCCCTACGTGCCGGAAGAGCTGAAAGGCAAGTGGACGCCCTACATGCGCGACGAGAAGACGGGGGTGCGCTACTGGGCGGTCCCCGGGCGCGAGGGATTCCAGCACATCCTGGGCGGCCTGGAGAAGGACAACCAGACGGGCGCCATCTCCACCAACCCGGAGAACCACGACCTCATGTGCCGCCTCCGTCAAGCCAAGATTGACAAGATTGAGGTGCCGGACGTCGAGGTCTTGGGCGACAAGGACGACGCCGACCTGCTCATTGTCGGCTTCGGCGGCACCTATGGCCACCTCCACGCCGCAATGGACGCCATGAGGGCCCGCGGGCGCAAAGTGGCGTTGGCGCACTTCAAGTTCATCAACCCGCTGCCGTCGAACACGGCGGAGGTCATGAGGCGATATAAGAAAGTCGTCGTGGCGGAGCAGAACCTTGGGCAGTTCGCCGCCTACCTGCGGATGAAGGTCGACGGCTTCGCCCCCGCCCAGTTCAACCAGGTCAAGGGACAGCCCTTCGTGGTCAACGAGCTGGTGGAGGCGTTCGAGAAGGTCCTCAACAACTAGAGAGTGACAGCAGACCAGCATCCAACCGTCAACTGTTGATTGTCAACCATTAATCACTAAATTGCATGAGCGATTTCACCATAAACGACTATAAAAAGGGTCAACCCCGCTGGTGCCCCGGTTGCGGCGACCACTTCTTCCTTGCCAACCTCCACAAGGCCATGGCCGAGATAGGCGTGGAGCCGTGGCAGACGGCGGTCATATCGGGCATAGGCTGCTCGAGCCGCCTGCCCCACTACATGTCGACCTACGGCATGAACACCATCCACGGCCGCGCGGCTGCCATAGCCACCGGCGCCAAGGTAGCCAACCCGGGCCTGACCGTATGGCAGGTGAGCGGCGACGGCGACGGACTGGCCATTGGCGGCAACCACTTCATCCACGCCAACCGTCGCAACATCGACCTGAAGATGATCCTGCTCAACAACCGCATCTACGGCCTGACCAAAGGGCAATATAGCCCCACGTCGCCCCGCGGCTTCGTCTCCAAGTCATCGCCCTACGGCACCGTCGAAGACCCCTTCCGCCCCGCTGAGCTGTGCTTCGGCGCCCGCGGCCACTTCTTCGCCCGCGCCGTGGCTACCGACGCGCAGGGCGTGGTGACGACCCTCAAAGAGGCCTATAGGCACAAAGGCGCCGCCGTGTGCGAGATTCTCCAAAACTGCGTCATCTTCAACGACGGCACCCACGCCGACGTCTACAGCCGCGAGGGCCGCATGGAGAACGCCATATATGTCGAGCACGGCAAGCCCCTGGTCTTCGGCAAGGACGGCGAGCTGGGCCTTGTGCAGGAGGGCTTCGGCCTCAAGGTTGTCAAGATTGGCGAGAACGGCGTCACGCTGGACGACATCCTCGTCCACGACGCCCATTGCCAAGACAACACCCTGCAGCTCAAGCTCGCGCTCATGGAGGGCCCGGACTTCCCGGTGGCCCTGGGCGTCATCCGCGACGTCGAGGCCCCGACCTACAACGACGCCGTCTGGGCGCAACTCGACGAGGTGGCCGAGAAGAAGAAGTACCACAACTTCGCCGAACTGCTCGAGACCAACGACATCTGGGAGGTGAAGTAGCGGCCTGACAGCAAACTCCGCATCCTCCCCCGAAGCCCGCGGGCTCCGGGGGAGGATTTTTTTCGCCGCAGCCCCCATCGTATGGGGCACGAACAAGAGAGGAAAAGGAGGCCCTACAGCTTTATGGCGAACTGCGCGCGCAGCCCCCACTTCGGCGCCCCGACGCGGCTGTCGCCCACGGCGCGCCACACGGCGTCGACACGGAAGAAACGCAAAATGTTGTCGATGCCTGCGTTGAGCTCGACGTATGGGCGCGACGGCCCCCCAACGCCGTCGGGCAGGTCGAGCATCCGGGCGTGGCGTCCGTCGAGACCGCCATACATGACCTTGACGCCCACGACCTCGCGAAGCCCCAACTTGTAGACGGCCGGCAACTTGTGGAAGAGCAGCCCGTCGAGCTGGTAGTCGGCATGGAGGTAGACATATTTGTCGCAAACGAACTCCAGGTAGTCCATGAGGTTGAAGTCGTAGCGGTAGAACCCGTAGGTCTTGTTGCCACGTGCAATGTTGAGCGTGGAATAGGGCAACGTCCCGAAATATATGCCGTCTTCGAGAGCCACGTCGAGCTTTGTCTGCCCGATGTAGAAGCGGTGCTTGACTGTGGAGTGGAGGCGCGCGTAGGCGCCCCTCTCGGCCCCGGCCTTGGTGGTGCCGGCCGCCACGGTGAAGTGGACAACGGGGTGGTATGTGGTGAGGTACATCCGCTGGAGGCCGTCGTCCATGAACTTCTCCCGCCACGACAGGCGGAAGTCGAGCGAGACCTCGCTTTGGCTGACGCGCCCCACCGGCACTCCCCGCTGGGTGAACGGATAGTATGGCGGGCTGTCCTGCCACTGCGCGAAAGCCTGGAGCCGGGTCTGAAAGCCGGTCAGCCACTCGTTGTCGAAACGCAGCCTCACCTTTCGGTTGTAGTACAGCTCGTCAATCTCCTCGCGCTTGAAGAGCTGGGCTATGATGTTGGTCTCGCTCGTGGAGAGCATGTTCTCGTAGAGGTAGAGGATGTTCTCGTCCTCTCCAATCTTCATGAGGCGGTCGGAATAGTTGAACTCGACGGTGCGGCGCATGGGGCTGCGGAACCTGTATCCGACTCCCGCCCCATACGTGGGGCGCGAATTCTTGAATCCGTACCCGACGATTCCGCTGAAGACCCAGTTCTCGCTAACCTCCTTGCTAGTCCGGAGCCCCGCGCCGAGGTGGACTCCCTCAATCTTGTTGGTGTTGAACATCTCGCCGATGGGGCCAATCTCGACCTTGCCGACATCGACGAAGCCCGTTATGGCGGCCCGCGCCAGGAGGTTGAAGACCTTGATGGAGCCTACGCTGTTGAGCGAGTCGATGGTGGCGTTGGCCTGCTGCTCCTCGTCGGTGAGGTCGTCGTGGCGCCTCTCGTCCCAAAAATGGTCGTCGCGGGCCTTGTAGCCCTCGGCCTTGCGCGTCTCGACGGACAGCGCCTTCTTGCTGAGTTCGAGCGGGCCGAGGTCGTCGAGCTCGACGCGGCTCTGCGAGTTGTACATCCGGCACAATATCTCGAGCCTCTTCTTGTCGGAGTTGACCGGCATGTAGTCCACGTGAACCTCCATCTCGTTGGTCCCGAAGAAAGGTACCGAGTCCGCCACCATCTGATACGAGCTGCTTATCTTCAGCTTCTTGACGAAGTTGATGTTGGTGCCGCGGGGCATGGCGGTCTGAATCCGCAGGGGGACGAAGTGGCGCGTCTCGACGTCCATGGTGCCCTCGAAAACCTTGTCGCCGACATTCTTTGGCCGAAACTTGACCTTGTAGACCTTGGTGCTGTCCGCAGGGTCGGCGACGGGCCCCGCCACCATGACGCTGTCGGTGATGAAGAAGTCGTAGTAGTGGAAACAGTCGGAGGCAATGGGGCTGACGAAGCCTACGCCAAGCATCTTGACAACGTCGTCGAAGAAGTTGACCTCGTTGTCCATGGCGTTTGAGAAGCCTCCAATCTCATATTGCTTGAAGACGTCGATGCCCCTCGTCCGGTCGGCAATGACCGTGGTCCGCGACTTGAGCGGGTCGCGCTGCGTCTCGTTCTCGCTTAGCGTCTCCGAGAAGTAGACGGGGAGGTAGCGCATGCTGTCGTCGGCGCTGACGCGCATGAGGTTGGCCGCCCCGCGGAGGATAAGGCCCTTCTCGGCCGTGCGGTCGCTGATGTTGGCCAGGCTGTACTCCCAACGTGTATATTTCTCGTAGCGCGCCCGGTCGTGGTTCGCCGGGTTGTTGCGCCCCTTGTTCGCAATCACCGCCTTGAGGAGGCGACGGGGCGCGTCGTCGGGCGTGACGGTGACCTCGTCGATGGCGATGTTGTCGGGCCTCATCATGACCACGAGGCTGTCCAACGCCGCCGGCCGCTCCCGGCTAAGGACCCGGAACTGGTCGTCGTAGCCCATGGCGCTGAAGCGCAAGGTGTCGTGGCGCGCCGGGACAACGAGCGAGAAGCGGCCGTCGAAGTCGGTCTGCGTCCCGACGAGAGTGGCGCGCACGAAGACATTGGAGAAAGGCAACGGCTCGCCCGTCTCGCTGTCGAGAAGCACGCCCGCCACGCGGCGGTCGGGTCCCGCGGGGACTGTCCGCGTGGCGGAAGTCTGCGCCTTGCGCCCCCCCCTCCTTGTCTGCGCCTCGGAAGTGGACGCCGCGAGCAGGAGCAAGGCGGCAAGGAGCAAGACCATGTGTCGAGTCGCCCTAACCATACCAGCGCGAAGGTAAAACTAAAACGCCGATTCTAGTTTTACTCTCTGTTAAGGACAATTTACATTCCCTAAACAGGGCTAGAGCGCAAGAATCTCCATCTGGCAATTGCGGCAGTCCGGCCTCGCCTCGAACCTCCTGCCGCCGGGCCCGGTGAGGGTGAGCGGCAGAAGCGCGGCGCACTCCGGATGCCGCCGCAGGCACTTGCCGAGCGAATGGAGGAGGCAATGGCGCATGGTCATGAGCCGCGCGCCCCTCGCGACGCCGCGACGCTCATAGCCCCACTCTGCGACTTGCGCCCCGTGGCTCTCGAAGAAAGCCCTGGCCTCGGCGTTGACGACATTGCCGTCTGAGCCAATCTCGGCCGTGGGGAACACCGCCCCCGGCACCTCGCGCCTGAAGACATCGGCGGGGCGGAAACGGGCTACACGCACCGCGGCGTGCGCCGCAAAGGCGTCGCGCCGCAACGCATTGACCACCGCCGCGGCGACAAAACGCCCCGCGGCCTCATCGGTCACCTCGACGCGGTCCGCGGCGAAAGGTGTCGCCCCGGTCTTGGCAAGGGCCGCCGCCAACATCGAGCGCGACGTCTCGGGGCGACGCGAGGTGTCGGTCTCGGCCACCCTCCTGGTGACTGTCTCCACGCCGTCGGCGTCGGCAAGACGTAGCGACAAGACCCCGCCGGCCCAGTCGAGCCTCATGCTCAGCCCGACCTTGCGCTCCGTCTTGTCGTGGCGCAACGTGTCGGCAAAAGCCGCGTCGAAATTGCGGAAGAGTGCGTCGCCGGCGACGAGGCGGGGTGCGTTTTGCGCTTCGATGCCGACAAGGCCGTCCGCCTGGCGGCAAGCCGTGTTGACCTTGAAGCCGACCAGCCCCTGCGGCGCGAGGACACAAAGCCCGTCGCCATTGCCCACCTCGGCCCGCGTCTTGACCACGATGCGTCCGCCGCGCCCCACGCCGGCGACCTCGCCGAGCGGCTCCCCCAGGGACTTCGACGTCCGCGGCTGCCATATGTCAGCCGCGCGGCCGTCGGCAAAATAGTCGGTGAAGCCCCGGTTGAAGCTCTTGGCGGGGTCGGGCGCGAAGCCTGGATGGACGACGCCCGACGACAGGCGGCGCAGACCATGGCGGCGCTCCAAGATGGCATCGAGAAGCCGGTGGTAGTGGAGCGTCACGTTGGCGACATAGTCGGCGTCTTTGAGCCTGCCCTCAATCTTGAACGACGAGACGCCAGCGTCGATGAGCCTCTCCAGGTTGGCAGACTGGTTGTTGTCTCGGAGCGACAGCAGGTGGGCGCGGCGGCACAGCCGCGAGCCGTCGGCGGCGGCGAGGTCGTACTCCAGGCGGCACGGCTGCGCGCACTCGCCGCGGTTCGCGGAGCGCCCGCCGCAGGCCAGGCTCATGTAGCACTGCCCGCTGTAGGAGACGCAGAGGGCGCCGTGGACGAAAGCCTCCAACCGCACCGACGTCTGCCGGGCGATGTCGGCAATCTCGCCAATCGAGAGCTCGCGCGCCAAGACGACCTGCCTCAGCCCCGCGTCTTGCCAGAAGCGCACCTTGGCCGCCGTGCGGTTGTCGCACTGCGTCGAGGCGTGAAGCTCGACGGGCGGCATGGAGCCGCGGAGCAAAGCGGCGTCTTGCACAATGAGGACATCGACACCGGCCTCGTAGAGAGACCACGCCAGGCACCTGGCCTCGGGCACCTCGGCGTCGGAGAGAATGGTGTTGAGCGCCACGTGGACACGCGCCCCGAAGAGGTGCGCATAGTCGGCCAAGGCGGCAATGTCCTCGACAGTGTTCGCGGCGGCCTTGCGCGCCCCGAACCGCGGCGAGCCGACATACACGGCGTCGGCGCCATGGTCGATGGCGGCGCGCCCGCACTCCAGGTTCTTGGCGGGAGCCAGAAGCTCGATGACGTTCCGTTCCATGGGAGACAAAAGTAGCCTCTCCTGGCAAAATCTCAAAGGCCGCGCGCCCGCGCCACGCCAACAATCTCGGCCAGACGGCAAGAGACGAAGCGGAAGCCGCCCCGCCCCCCCCCACCCCCGCATTTTGGAAAGAGGGGCCAAAAGCCGTAATTTTGGACACCATTACATTGACTACACAGATGCTGAAGAATCTGAAAAACAAGCGGGTCATCCTGGCCAGCGGCTCACCCCGCCGGCGTGAACTGCTGAGCGGGCTTGGCGTGACGTTCGACGTCGTGACGAAAGAGGGGGTGGGCGAGAGCTACCCCGACAGCCTGAGCGCAAAAGACGTGGCGGAATACATTGCCAACGAGAAAGCCGACGCCTACGCCGACGACATGGAGGCCGACGACATAATAATAACCGCCGACACCGTGGTGATAGCCGGCAACAGGATTCTCGGCAAGCCGTCCGACGAGGACGACGCCCGGCAGATGCTCCACAGCCTCAGCGGGCAGACGCACAAAGTAATCACAGGCGTGTGCATCATGACTCGCGACCGGCGCATCTCGTTCTCCGTCAAGACCAAAGTGACGATGCGCCAACTGTCTGACGAGACAATTGACCACTACGTCCGCACGGCCCGCCCCCTGGACAAGGCGGGAGCCTACGGAATCCAGGAGTGGATAGGCCTTGTGGGGATTGACTACATCGAGGGGTCCTACCAGAACGTGATGGGGCTCCCGACGCAGAGGCTGTTTGCGGAGCTTAAATCAATTGACAACGGACAATGAACAGTTGACAATGGACGCAGCGGAAGTCTTTATACGTTGAATATTAGACATTTGACAATGAAGCATCATAGCACAAGATTGCGCACGGCGGTGGCGGCGGCCCTATGGATGGCGGCGGCCGGCGCAGCGCTTGCGGGCCCGGGGATGTGGGTCCCTCTGTTCATCGACGCCAACATCGACGAGATCCGCGCCGCAGGAGGGCGTCTGACGGCCGAGCAGATATACTCCGCCAACGCGTCGAGCCTGAAAGACGCCGTGATGATTTTCGGCGGCGGATGCACGGGCGAGGTTGTCTCGGACAACGGCCTGCTCATCACCAACTACCACTGCGGCGAGAGCACCATAGGCTCGCTCAGCAGCCCCGCGGCGGACTACCTGGCCCGCGGCTTCACTGCGCGGAGCGAGGCCGACGAGCTGCCCTGCCCCGGGCTGACGGCCCGCCGCCTGGTGCGAATGTCCGACGTGAGCGACAGGGTGAAGAGCCTGGCCGACACGGCGGCCGTCGGGGCCGTGCGCCGCGAGGCGGAGCAGGGCGGACGCTACACGGCGGCGGTGGAGGAGATGTTTTGCGGCAACCAGCACCTGCTGATGGTCTACGAAGTGTTCCGCGACATACGCCTCGTCGTGGCCCCCCCGCAGCAACTGGGCGGCTTCGGCGGCGAGACGGACAACTGGACGTGGCCGCGCCACACGGCGGACTTCTCGCTCTTCCGCATCTATGCGGACAAGGACAACAATCCGGCCCCATTCTCGGCAGGCAACAAGCCGTACAGACCCGTCCGCAGCCTCGCGATAAGCACCAAGGGGGTCAACGCCGGCGACTTCGCCATGGTGATGGGCTACCCCGGCTCGACCGACCAATATCTGACAGCCGCGGCAATCAAAGCCCTGCGCGACAAGGTGTGGCCCGGCGTGGTGGCGCTGCGCAAGGCCGAGACCGACGTCCTCGACCGCAGGATGGCGGCGGACCGCAAGACGGCGATAGACTATACGGGCCACTACTCCAGCATAGCCAATGGGCGAAAGCGCACGGCGGGCGAAATCGACTGCACCGACCGCGCCGACCTCGCGGGCCAAATGAGGGCCCAACAGTCCGCGTTGCGCAAAGACAAGCAGATGGACGCCACTTTGGCATCGATTGACAGCATCTTCGGCACGTCCTACGCGGACAACCTGCTCACGATGCGCCTGGCCCGCGACACCCGCGGCGGCAGCCGCACCCTGACGCTGGCCCTGACGCTGAGCCGCGCCTTGGAGGGCGGCGCATTCGACACGGCGCGCATAGAGAGACAAATTGCCGACTACGCCGAGCGGACAGACCGGCAGACGGAGCGCGAGACGCTGGAGGCGGCACTGAGAGCCCTGCGCAAGAGCGGAGCGGATAACCTGCCCGCAATGGCCACCTCGACAAGCCCCCGGCGGCTGGCCCGCAAGGTCGTGGGCGGCATCTTCGCCACCCCCGCGGAACTGGGCGCCACACTGCGCGCCCCCGGGGCAAAGGCCACAATCGACGCCGACATTGCCACACGGCTCGCCACAGCACTGCAAAACACAGCCAAGGAGATGGCGGGACGCAACGCCTCGGCCGACTCCATGCTCCACGGCAAGAAAGCGGACTACGCCCGCCGACTGTCGCAACTGCGCCCCGACAGCCTGCTCGCCCCCGACGCCAACTTCACCCTCAGAGTGGCGTATGGCAAGGTCGAAGCCCCGCGCACCGGCGCGGCCGACGTCGACCGCCACTTCACCACCGCCCGCGGCATAGTGGCGAAAAACGCCACGGGCAACCCCGACTACGCCCTCGACGGCGACATCCTGGTCAAGCTCGGCGGAGACTACGGTGAATATGCCGCCCCAGACGGCGAGCTCCACACCTGCTTCGTCGGCAGCCTCCACACCACGGGCGGCAACTCCGGCAGCCCGACACTCAACGCCGACGGCCAACTGGTGGGGCTGAACTTCGACCGCATCTGGCACGGCATAGCGTCAGACTACCGCTTCGACCCCGAACGAAGCCGCAACATCTCGGTAGACATCCGCTACGTCCTATTCGTCATAGACAAGATTTGCGGCGGCCGGCACATTGTGGAGCAGATGAACATAGCACGATAGGGAGGTGGAAGAGACATTGGCAGGGCTCTACGCCCAATGGGCGGGGAGCAGACCCGAGAGCGTCGAGAAGCTCCCCCCCTCGGGTTCGAACAGGGTCTACTACAGGCTGAGCGACGGAAGCCGCTCGGCGATAGGCGTGGTTGGCGAGAACAAGCGGGAGAACAGGGCCTTCGTCGCGTTCAGCAAGGCGCTGCGCAAGGCTGGCGTATGCGTGCCGGAGGTCTACGCCGAAGACGAGGAGGCGGGCGTATACCTGCAGCAGGACCTGGGGCGGACGTCGCTCTTCGACCTGGTGACGAACGAGCGCAAGGCGAACGGCGGGACTTTCACCCCGCGGCTCAAAGAGACCTACAAGAGGGTCCTGGCCTCGTTGGCCAGGCTTCAGGTCAAGGGGAGGCAGTGCATAGACTTCGCCCTGTGCTACCCCCGCTCCGACTTCGACAGGCAGAGCATGATGTGGGACCTGCAATATTTCAAATATTACTTCCTGCGGCTCGCCGGCATCCCTTTCGACGAGGAGCGGCTCGAGGCGGACTTCTCGACGTTCATCGACTACCTGCTGGAGACCAACTGCAAATATTTCCTCTACCGCGACTTCCAGAGCCGCAACATCATGATTGACGGCGACGGCGCGCCGTGGTTCATCGACTATCAGGGCGGCCGCCGCGGCGCCCGCCAATATGACGTGGCCTCACTGCTCTACGACGCCAAGGCCGACATTCCCGACCCGGTGCGCAACGAGCTGCTGGCATTCTACACGAGCCGCCTGCGCGAGAACGAGGCGGCCTCGTTCTTGCGCCACTACTACGGCTACTGCCTCATCCGCATCATGCAGGCCATGGGGGCCTACGGCTACCGCGGCTTCTTCGAACGCAAGGAGCATTTCCTCCGGAGCATCCCCTACGCTTTGGACAACATGGCAGACATCCTCTCGCTCCACAAGCCCGACATCGCCCTCCCGGAGCTGTCGAGGGTGTGGGACGAGCTGGCGCGCTCGGAGCGGTTGCGGCAGATCGGCGAGGGCGGGAGGCTGCGCGTGAGCGTCTTCTCGTTCTCCTATAAGCACGGGATTCCCGTCGACGTGAGCGGCAACGGCGGCGGCCACGTCTTCGACTGCCGCGCCCTGCCCAACCCGGGCCGCGAAGAGCGCTACAGGCGGAGCACGGGCCTCGACGCCGACGTGAAAGAGTTCTTCGCCGCCCACAAAGACGAGATGACCCCGTTCATCGACGCCGCCCGGCAGATTGTCGGCATAAGCATCGGCAACTACACCCGCCGGCACTTCGGCAACCTCATGGTCAGCTTCGGGTGCACGGGCGGGCAGCACCGCTCGGTCTACTGCGCCGAGGCCGTGGCTCAATGGGTGCGTGAGCAATGGCCGGAAGTCGACGTGGTGGTGAAACACACGGAACAACAATGAACGGCATGATTTTCGCCGCCGGGCTTGGCACGCGCCTCGCCCCCCTCACGCTATCGCGCCCCAAGGCACTGGTGGAGTTGTGCGGCCGCCCCCTCCTGCACCACGCCCTGGACGCCATGGCACGGGCGGGCGTGGACTGCGTGGTTGTCAATGCGCACCACTTCGCGAGCCAAATTGTGGACTACATAGGGCGGAACAGGCACATGTGGCGCACGGACATCGTGGTCTCGGACGAGAGCGACCAGCTGCTCGACACGGGCGGCGGCGTGGCCAAGGCCCTGCCACTCTTCCCCGACGACGAGCCGATAGCCCTGTATAACGCCGACGTGGTGACCGACGCCCCCCTGGGCGACCTGATCGCGTCGCACCGCAAATCGGGAAGCGACGCCACATTGCAGACAAGCCGCCGCCCCTCGACGCGCCACCTGCTCTTCGACTCGGACGGCAGGCTATGCGGATGGGAAGACGTGAAGAACGGCAAGACACTCCGCGCCAGGGACTCCGATGTGGCCATTCGCGAAGCGTTCAATGGCATCCACGTTGTCGAGCAGAGGCTTGTCAG
This sequence comes from uncultured Marinilabiliaceae bacterium, assembly GCA_964481855.1. Classification (GTDB taxonomy): domain Bacteria; phylum Bacteroidota; class Bacteroidia; order Bacteroidales; family Marinilabiliaceae; genus W3P20-009. Next base: position 86,362 of record CAYZUH010000002.1, on the reverse strand, counting down.
AGCCTTCGGCGCCCCCCGCCCCCTGCCAATCGTCTCGGCCTACCTGGGCCTCGCGGAGGAGTTCCGCATAGTGCGGCACCCCATCTCCGAACGGCACTACTGGTTCGACGTCGGCACGGTGGAGAAATTGGAAAGGGCAAAAAAAGCATTGGAGGCAAGATGAGAAAAAGCCTGGCGACAACGGCACTGTCGATGCTCGTGGCGGCGGCATCGGCACAAGGCGGCGACCCGAAATACGCGTCGCCGCTGAAGACTCCCTACCGCATAAGCGGGACGTTCGGCGAACTGCGCGGCAACCACTACCACGCCGGCCTCGACATGGGTACGGCGGGAGTGGAGAACATCGATGTCCACGCCGCTGAAGACGGGTGGGTGAGCCGCATCAAGGTCGGCCCCTACGGCTATGGGCGCGCCCTCTACATAGACCACCCCGACGGCCACACCACGGTCTACGGCCACCTCAACGGGTTCGCCCCCAAGATTGACAGCCTGGTGCGGCGCGAGCAATATGCCCTCAGGAGCTTCGACGTGCAGATATACCCGCGCCGGGGCGAGGTGCCCGTGCGCCGCGACGAAGTGGTGGCCCTGTCGGGCAACACCGGCGGCTCCGGCGGCCCGCACCTGCACTTCGAGGTGCGCGACACGCAGACGGAAGAGCCCCTCAACCCGCTCCGTTTCGTCGAGACCGCCGACGACGACGTGCCGCCAACCATCTACGGAGTGAAAGTATACGCCCTCAGCCCCGACGCCCAGGTGGCAGGCGGACACGCCGACCGCTACCTGCCCTTGGCGCAGGCGGGAGGCAAGACGATAGACGCCGTGGGGCGGATTGGCCTGGGCATCCACTGCACGGACCACGTCTGCCGCGGCGGCCGCCCTTGCGGCGTTGTCGAGATAAACCTCTTCGACGGCGACACCCTTGTCTACCACTCGCGTGTGGACCGCTTCCCTTTCGACCTCAACCGCCACGTCAACAGCCACATAGACTTCGGCGAGAGCGTCACGAACCGCCGCTTCGTCCAACGCAGTTTCGTCGAGCCGGGCAACCGCCTCCCCATATATGGCGAGACGCTCACCCCCACGACAATAGGCGAGGGCGAGACGCACGCCATGCGGTATGAGGTCCTCGACTTCGCCGGCAACAAGACCAGCCTCAGCTTCAGCCTCCGCGGGCGACGCAACAAGGCCCTGGGAATGAAAAACGAACCCAAAGGCGAACTCGTCATGAGGGAACGGACTTGGGCCAAAGACACACTGGGCGTCGACATCGTGATTCCGCGCCATGCGCTCTACGACGACCACCACGTGGACATTGCCCGCACCACCCCCCGCGACGGGCGGCCGCCACTCTTCAGCATCGGTAGCGAGACCATCCCGCTCCAGAAAGAGATGACGATGACGATGAGCGTCCCGGCCCGATGGAGAGCGCTAGGCCGCAAAGTCTACGTCGGACGGCGCTCCACCGACGGGGCCCTGACGTACGTCGGCGGCGAGACCCGCGCCGACACGGGCAGCGCGAACGTGACGCTGATAACGGCCAAGACAGCCCGGTTCGGCACCTACACCATCGACGTGGACACCATAGCCCCCACGATTACGGTCCGGAACAAGGGAAACAGCGTGCGGCGCGACGGATGGATATTCCTGAGCGTGGCGGACGACAAGAGCGGCGTGGCGAAATATGACGTACGGATTGACGGGGAGTGGCAAGTGTTTGAATATGACTACAAGCGCGCCAGGCTCAAAGCCAACGTCGGCTACCTCGCCATCGGGCGCGGCCGGCACAAGCTCCGGGCCACGGTCGAGGACGGGTGCGGCAACAGCCGGTCGATGGAGTGGGAGTTTGTGGTGAACTGAAGAAAGGCCACCGAGCCTATTGAGTCTCCAGCCCTCAAATCCCCGCCCCGTCGGTGAACTGCGAACTTACGGCCTTGCGCTGCAGAATCACGGAGTGGGGCGGAACGCCGTGAGTGAGCCACACATTGCCGCCGATGACGGTGTGGTGGCCGATGGTGATGCGCCCCAAGACCGACGAGTTGGAGTATATCGTCACGTGGTCCTCGATTATGGGGTGGCGCGGCTCGTTGACGAGCATCCCGTCGTCGCCGCGGCTGAAGCTCTTGGCGCCAAGGGTGACGCCCTGGTAGAGCATGACATGCGAGCCAATGACGCACGTCTCGCCGATGACGATGCCCGTGCCGTGGTCGATGCAGAAATGGTCTCCAATCTGCGCCCCGGGGTGGATGTCGATGCCCGTCTGCGAGTGCGCCATCTCGGCAATGATGCGGGGGACGACCGGCACGCCCAAGACGAGCAGCTCGTGCGCCACGCGGTGGTGCAGCATGGCCCGGACCATGGGGTAGCAGAAGATGACCTCGCCACTGCTAGTCACGGCGGGGTCGTTGTGGAGCATGGCGTCGACATCGGTGTAGAGGAGCTCCTTGACGCGCGGCAGCCTCTCGACGAAACGCACCGCGATGTCGGCCGCGCGGCACGCCGGATTGCCGTCGCCCGGCATCCCGAAAGCCAACGCCCTGGCCACCTGCACACTGAGAATCGAAGCCAACTGCTCGACGCTCTTGCCCACATAGCAACGGCGAATCTCGCCCTCGGCGTGGCGCTTGCCGAAAAAGCCGGGGAAGACGACATCGGCAACAAGCCCAACGACAGACCGCAACGCCTCGACGGAGGGCAGCGAAGCCTCGCCAAGGCCAGCCACGGCCTCCTCGCCTAGGGAGACCTCGGAGAGGGTGTCTATTGCGCCGCGGAGACGCTCCGCCCTAGTTGCCGGCGACGTGCGAGCCGCAAGATTCGTCATAGTCCGCTAGTTTCGTGATTGTCGGCATCGCGCCGCATACGGGGCATCGGTCGTCGCGCCTCACGTTGACTTTGCGAAAGTCCATGACCTTGGCGTCGAGAGAGAGCACCTTGTCTGTCAGCAAGTCGCCGACACCCAGGAAATACTTCAACGTCTCGGTGGCCAGGATGGTCCCCAAGATTCCCACCACGGAGCCCAAGACGCCCGCCTCGGCGCACGTCGGGACGGCACCGGGCGGCGGGGGGGCGTTGAAGACGCAACGGTAGCAGGCGTGGCCGGGGACGTAGGTCATGGCATCGCCCTCGAACCGCAAGACCCCGCCGTGGGAGAAAGGCCTGCCGGCCAAGACGCACGCGTCGTTGATGAGGAACTTGGCGGCATAGTTGTCGACGGCGTCGACAACGAAGTCGTAGCCGCCGACGAGAGCCTCCGCATTGACGGCGCAGAACCGCTCCCTGTGCGCCACGACGCGGACGTTGGGATTGAGGGCGCGCAACTTCTCGGCGGCACTGTCTACTTTCGGACGCCCCACGTCGGGCGAAGAGTGCAGGACTTGTCGCTGGAGGTTCGAGGCGTCGACGACGTCGAAATCGACAAGCCCTATCGTGCCGACCCCCGCCGCGGCCAGATAGAGAGCCACGGGCGACCCGAGCCCGCCGGCACCGACAATGAGGACGCGCGCGCGCTTGAGCCGCTCCTGGCCCTCGGCGCCGACCCCCGCCAACAAGATGTTGCGGCTGTAGCGCCTTATCTCGTCTTCTGAAAAATCGTACATACAGATAACAATGACGACGCAAAAACCACCAGCCGGGACGCCCGCCGCGGTCTCCGTTCCGTAGGCCAAAAATACGGAATTCCGCGGACTTGGGCGCAAAAGCAGAGACCCCCGGCATCATATGCCAGGGGTCTCGCAACGCTATGGCGCGCCAAATGGCTACTTGTCGCCGCGGATTGCCGCGATGCCCGGGAGGATTTTGCCCTCCATGTACTCCAGCATGGCGCCGCCGCCCGTCGAGACGTAGGACACCTTGTCGGCGAGCTTGTTCTTGTTGATTGCCGCGACGGAGTCGCCGCCACCGATGAGGGTGAAAGCACCGTTCTTCTGCGTGGCGTCGGCCACGGCGTGAGCGACAGCCGAGGTGCCCTTGGCGAACTTCTCGAACTCGAAGACGCCCATCGGGCCGTTCCAGATGACGGTCTTGCTCTTGGCGATGACGTCGGAGAAGAGGGCTATGGTCTGGTCGGCGATGTCGAGACCCATCCAGCCGTCGGGCGTCTCGTCAATCTTGGAGACGTTGGTGTTGGCCTCCTTGTCGAACTTGTCGGCGTTGACCCCGTCGAGGGGGAGCAGCACCTTGACACCCTTGGCCTTTGCCTCGTCGAGAATCTCCTTGGCGAGGTCGAGCTTGTCCTCCTCGCAGAGCGAAGAGCCAATCTTGCCGCCGAGAGCCTTGATGAAGGTGTAGGTCATGCCGCCGCCGATGATGAGGTTGTCGACGCGACCCAGGAGGTTCTTGATGACGTTGATTTTGTCGCTGACCTTGGCGCCGCCCATGATGGCGGTGAAGGGACGCTGAGCGTCGTTGAGGACCTTGTCCATGGCCTCGAGCTCCTTGTTGATGAGGAAGCCGAACATCTTGCTGTCCTCGGCGAAGAAGTCGGCGATGACGGCCGTCGAGCCATGCTTGCGGTGCGCCGTGCCAAAGGCGTCGTTGACATAGACGTCGGCATAGGAGGCGAGCTTCTTGGCGAAGTCCTTCTGCTTGGCCTTGAGGTCTTTCTTGGCGGCGTCGTACGCGGGGTCGTCTTTCTCGATGCCGCGGGGCTTGCCCTCCTCCTCGGCGTAGAAACGGAGGTTCTCAAGGAGCAGGACCTGGCCGGGCTGGAGAGCCTTGACCTTGTCGTCGGCCGTCATGCAGTCGTCGGCGAACTCGATGTGGCCCAGATACTTCTCGATGGCGGGGACAATCTGCTTGAGCGAGAACTTGGGGTCGGGGTTTTGCTTCGGACGCCCCATGTGGCTCATGAGGATTGCGCAACCGCCGTCGGCCACGACCTTCTTGATGGTGGGGAGGGCGCCGCGGATTCGGGTGTCGTCGCTGACCTCGCCGGTCTCCTTGTTGAGGGGGACGTTGAAGTCCACCCGGATGACGGCCTTCTTGCCCTTGAAGTTGAAATCGTCTATCTTAATCATCTCTTTACGATTGATTTATTTCTATGTCGCAGTCCAAAATTACTCACCATCGGCAAGATTTGCAAGCCGCCCCCGCCATTTTTGCCGTCGAGGCGCCCGCGCGGCGGCTAGCCGGCGCGGCCGGGCTCAATAGCGTTGCTCGTCTATGAATTCCCGCACCTCACCCAAGCCTCCAATCTCTTTGGGCAACACGAACATATTCTTGGGAATGCCTCTCGCCGCCTCTCTCCCGCAGAGTTAGCTCCAATTGCCGCGAAGAGCTTCATCATATACCGAACAAAGCCTCTGCACATGGCTGCCGATGCTCCATTTTTCGGCATCAAAACCATCATTAATGTTCTTTTGGATTTCTCCGATGTCGCTTGCCAACACTCGGCGCAGGGCCGCAACGAGGCTCTCAAGACTGCCGTGATCAAACAGGAAGCCGGAAACTCCGTCCTCCACGTTTTCCGCAGGCGCCATCTTGCCTGGCACCACGCATGGAATCCCTAATGACATGGCCTCAATCACGGACAATCCAAAAGTCTCATTTTGCAGACTTGGCAAGACTAAAGCTTTTGCGCGGAGCATAAAACGTATCTTGGCCTCACCCTCTTGCCAACCCACGAAAGATACGGCAGGGAACTGCGCCTCCAACTCTTCACGGCACTCGCCGTCGCCAATGACCAATCCATGACCGCCCAATCGGCTAACGGCCTCGCAAAACAAACGCGCCCCCTTGTCGTTAGACACGCGCCCCAAGAACACAAACTCGTTGTTCGCCGAGACATCTGCCTTGCAAGCGCCATTGCCGATGCCCACGGGATTCACAACACGTCTGACATCTATGCGATGCTTGTCATAGTGGCCCCTCAACATCCGCTCCGACGAGTCGGATATGGTAATAGCCGTAAGCCTATTGTGCCACAGGTTCAAATCTTGAACTTTCTGCCTGACGAACCGCCATATATGGTGCGCATAGCAACGGGAATCGCAATTACTCAATGCGCAAGAGAAAGCGCCGGCAGTGTGTTTGCACGTTTCCATTCGCTTGTAATTGAACATCCCCCCATTGGGGCAGACGGCGAAAAAGTCATGATTCGTGACAAACACCCGCCCTCCCCATTGCCGCGTCTCACGGAAGAGCGACGGTGAGAGGGCTTTCATCCATGCGTGGAAGTGAACTACGGCCTCTTCCTTCGGACACGACCTAAGAATTGCCCTCAACGCTCTTGCTGATTTCACATTCCAAAGCCCTTGCGTCATAGCGCCAAGCCTGCCTTTCCGACTCTTAATGTCGCACTGGTTCGTGCAAACCACCTTGACGCCAACCCGCTCCAGCCTATCATCAATTGGGCCAACTGCACACAGCAGGACGACATCCAATCCGACTTTTGCCAACCCTATCGCACTCTCTATTGCGACGAATCCGGCACCTCCATTGACATATCCCCAATCGTTGACGACTACGACTTTCCGGACTTTCATGCGCCTAAAACACTAATTGAAGCATAACATTTCCGCAACGCACGATATATACGCCATGGGAAATCAGCCTTACGGCTTGCCCGCCAATTGGCCACATACGCAATCCGCAAGCACCTTGTCTTGCCCAACAAATCATACGCTTCAGCATCTGCGCAACGCAACATCCCGTCAATCCGCTCTAACTCTCGGAGAGCCTCATCGGTCGGTTTTTGTATGACAAGAACCGACCAATAGTAGGAGGCGAGGAGGTCTGTAAGCAGAGAACGCTGCAGCCGAGTCAATTGGGTCATTGCGCTTGTCACATACGTCAGCATTCGCTCCACGATTATGCGGCGATGGTCAGCATTGCGAGACACAGCTTCAAGTTCGACAGTCTGCCCGACACGCCCAATGCGATAGTGGTAGAGCCTATGTGGAAGACACAACAACGTCTTTGCCACCGATAGCGGATAAAACACATATTCCATGTCGGTGTATGAGACTCCCTCGGTCTGACGGTATCGCATAGACCTCAGCAACTCAGTCCGATAGGTCAGCGAATGCATCCGAAAAAAGTCGAAAGCCTTCTTCGGGTGCAGCCTTGCGTCTGAAAGCATGAACGGAACACCGTATACTGGCACGGGGGCGACAACGTCGCGCCGCTTGCCGGTTTTCTCGTTTTCCAGGACGTAAGGCGTATGCACCACATCGACGTCGACTTTTGCCAACACTCTAACGAACTGTTCCAACTCTGAGCTGTCGAACCAATCGTCCGCATCTAGAAGCCTAACGTATCTTCCCTGCGCCATACCCAACGCCGCATTGACACACGACCCATAATTACCATTGGGCTTGTCTATTATGCTCACAATGTTGGGGAACCTATCCCTAAAGGAGCTTGCCACGGCCAAAGATCCGTCCTTGCTTCCGTCATTAACCACAAGAATCTCTAGACTCCCCGCCAACTCGCCAACGCATACCGACGTGAGACACTGCGGCAGATACGCCTCCATGTTGTAGGTTGGCACTACTACGCTTAGGACGACATTGCTAAGCATCGACTATAAGATTTTCAAGACACTACAAAACTTATGGGGGCAGGCAAAACCGCCCCCCCAAAAAACGACCCTAATGACAAAGTTAACCCAACCAAGAAAACTAGTCAAGCTGAATCGAGCAAAACTCCATTTTTGCCGTCGAGGCGCCCGCGCGGCGGCTAGCCGGCGCGGCCGGGCAATCGAGACGGAACTCCGCTCCGGCTTGTAGTGGACGCAGAGCAGAGCCGCGGTATTCCCCACTTCCACAATTGCCGCCGTTATCTCCCGCGCCCCACCCCTCCGACATTTTTGGACTTTACCGCCAAACGGTGCCGCAAATGTGGCTATCCTGCCGAAGCCGCGCCGCGGCTCGCGAGCGACCGCACAAAACAGGCCGGGCGGAACACGGCGTCGTGGAGCCCGAACCTCTTGAGGCAGGCCGCCAAGACTATGGGGAGGGACGTGGAGAGCAGGAAGTTGGAGACGGCGCAGACGTAGAAACTGTCGACACCAACGGCGGTGAACAGGGCCCGGAACCCGGCGGTGAAGAAGCAGTGGGCCACGTAGATTTGCAGGCTGTAGGCCCCGCAGGGCCGGAACAGGGCGTTGTCCGCCCAACACGCCGTGGAGAACAGCCGCCACAGGAACAGGCCGGCAGACAGGGCGGCCACGGCGAAACGGGCGTCGCCGAGGACCTCATCGCCAGGCGCAACAAGCAGGACGCCCACCCAGGCCACCAGGGCGGCGACGGCGACGCCACGCCCGACGCCCCGCCACTGCCTACGCAGACAAGAGCCGACGACGAAGAAAGGCGCAAAGAAAGCGAACCTGTCGAGGCAGAAATGGGGGCCAAAGCCGAAAAACATGCCCGCGCACGACAGGGCCACGGCCCCCGCCAAGACCAAAGACGGGCGGCAACGGGAGACGAGGGCCGAGACGGCATAGTAGGCCACGAGGACGTAGAGATACCAATAGGGCCCGTAGGGGTCGCGCCACATCCACAGCAACGCGGAGAGGGAGACCTCGCTGTTGACCGAGCCGGCAAAGACGACCTTGAACGCGGCGAGCAGGGACATCCACAGCACGTAGACGGCGACGAGGTTGGGAATCTGCCACCTCAGCTTGTCCCACCGCGGGGCGCCGTCGGCCTAGACGTAGGCCGTGGAGAAGGCGAAGCCGCTAATCATGAAAAACAGCGGCATATGGAACGAGTAGAGGAAGCGGTAGGTGCCGAACTGGATTGACGCGGCCTCCGGAAAAAGCCCGGCGGTCATGAACCCGTCGACCACGTGACCCAGGACGACGCACAAGATGGCGAAGCCCTTGAGGCTGTCGAGCCACGTTATCCGCCCGCCGGCGGAGGGCTTTGTTAAATCCTGCGGGGGGGGGGCGACATTTTTCACACCCCCAGCGCGCCCGCGGCCGACAATCTTGCTCATGCTATCCTTTCTCCCTTTTCCCGCGAGAATACGCATTAAGCTCGACTACGCCCCTCCGCACAAGATAGGCCGGGCGAAACGCGGCGTCGTAGACGCCAATCTTCTTCAGAGCCGCGGCGAGCAGGATTGGCAACGCCGTGGAGAGCAGGATGTTGAGGACGAGGCTCAAAGGGCAGCTTGTGACCCCGCCCGCGACAAAGAGGGCGCGTATCCCGGCCCCCAGGGGCACATGGGTCACATATATCTCCAAAGCGTGGCGCCCGACGAGGGCGAGAGGCCCGCAATCCGCCCGCCGGACGGACGAGAAGAGCCAAAAGAGAAAGACCGACGTGCCGGAAGCGGACAGCATGAAGAAGAACGCGTCTTTGTGGAGCCGCTCCCCCCCGCACCAGAAACGGGCGAAAATGGCAACGCCAACCAACAGCGCCACAAGGGCCACACTGCGCCGCAACGGCCTGGCGACGCGCTGGAACACGATGCCCGCCATGAAGAAAAACGAATGGAAAGCCGTAGCCCGGACCATACAGGCACTCGGCAGGAACGGCGAGACGACGACGCAAAGGACAAAAGAGGCGGCCAAGAGCGGGAAGAGCGGGAGCCTGGCGAGGAGGGCGTAGAGGACGTAGAGGGCCACCATGACATAGAGATACCAATAGGGGCCGACGGGGTCGCGCCATATGCCGAGCAGGCTTTGCAAGCCAAGGGGAGTGTTGACGTTGCGCGAAAAGAGCGCGGCGAAACCGACGTAGACGGCGCTCCACAAGACGTAGAGGAGCAACAGGTTGCAGATCTGGCGGCCAAGCCCGTCCCACCTGGGGCGACGCCGGGGCGTGAGGTAGGCCAGAGAGAACATGAATCCGCTTATGGCGATGAACAGCGGCATATGGAACGAATAGACGGCCTCGTGCAAAAACTGCATGGCATATTCGCTCTCGTGATAGAGTCCGGCGCGGAGATACCCCCCGGCCACGTGCCCCGCCACGACGCACAGCGTGGCGAAGCCCTTGAGGCTATCGAGCCACGTTATCCGCCTGCGGGCGGGAGACGCTGTTAAATCCTGATGGGGGGGGGCGTATTTTTCACAGCCGCAAGACCGGGCCGCACATTAGTCAAACTCATACTCAGCAACTGAATCGAACGGCCGTCAGCCGGCCAAAACTCTACGTACAATCTCGCCATCCACGCCCGCGGCGGCCGCCACGAAGTCGGGGTTGCGGAGGTCGGGGCGGTTGTAGTCCATCGGCTCGCCGTCCGACGCCCGCAAGACCAGGCCGCCCGCGGCCTCGATGATGGCCTGGCCCGCCGCCGTGTCCCACTCCATGGTCGTCCCCCGCCGCGGATAGAGCGCTGCGGCGCCCTCGGCAATCATGCACTGCTTGATGCTGCTCCCGACGCCCACAAGCCGCGCGTCGGCCCAGCCGACATCGGCCCGCAGAACCTCAAGGGCGCGCTCGGCCGCGCTGCACGGGTGGCTCACACTGCCGAGGACGACGTGGGGGACGGGCCCGAAAGCCACCGGCAGTCGCACCTCGCCGCCCATGACGCCGCCAGGCGCGAGCGACGCCCGCCACGCCGCCCCGCCGCGCGTGAAGTAGACCATGCCCGCGGCTGGCACGGCAATGACGCCCAAGACGGGGCGATGCTCCTCGATGAGCGCTATGCAGACCGAGAACATATCGTTGCGGCGAATGAACTCCTTGGTCCCGTCGAGCGGGTCCACGAGCCACATCTGCCTGTGTGCGCGGCGCACGGCGTAGTCCTCGTGGGCCGTCTCCTCGCTAAGGATGGGAACAGCGCTTTCGGCCAGGGCCCGGGCAATGACGGCGTTGCTGGCCATGTCGGCCCTCGTGACCGGCGTATGGTCGGGCTTCTCCCGGACTCCGAAGTCGGCCCCCGGGGCGCCATATATGTCCATGATGACCTGCGCCGCCTCGGCGGCGGCCCGCAGGGCCATCGGCAGCAGAAGCCGCTCCTCGTCGCCGCTCATGCGCCCATGGCTTTTGCCACCCGCTCCAGGGCCTCGACCATGCGCGCCCTCGGCGTCGCCAGGTTGAGCCGCAAGAAGCCGCCCGGCTCGCCATATATGTCTCCGGGCGAGACGCGGACACGGGCCTCACGGAGCAACTTGGCGCCGAGCTGCTCCGACGTCAGCCCCGTGGAGCGGCAGTCGACCCAGGCCAGGTATGTGGCCTCCAGCCGGGTCAGCCCCCACGACGGGAGCCGCTCCGCCAGGAACCGCCTCAGGACCTCGTAGTTGCCCCACACGTAGTCGCACATCTCGCTGAGCCAGTCCTCGCACTCGTTGAAAGCCGTCTGCAAGGCGACGACGCCGAAAGCGTTGACGTCGCACACCTCGTTGATGTTTATCGTCCGGTCTATCGCCCTGCGGAGCTTGGGGTCGCGGGCCACGATGTAGCTAATCTGCAACCCGGCGACGTTGAAGCCCTTGGTGCACGAGGAGACAACCACGGCGTTGTCCTGGAACTCCTCGCCGACATTGCCAAAGGGCACGAAGACGTTGGGCTTCATGATTATCCCGCTGTGGATCTCGTCGGCGACGACCAGCACCCCGTGCCTCTTGCAAATCTCCGCCATGCGCCTCAGCTCCTCGGCGGTCCAGACGCGCCCGACGGGGTTGTGCGGGCTGCAGAGGAGGAAAACCTTGGTCTCCGGCAAAGCGGCCTTGCGCTCGAAGTCGTCGAAGTCCACCACGTATGTGTCGCCACGCAAGACGAGCTTGTTCTCCACCAGGTGGCAACGGTTGTTGCGGATGCTGGAGAAGAAGTGGTTGTATGCCGGGGTCTGCGCCAACACGCCGCACCCGCCGTCGCCCGCCACAGTCTTGATGATGGCGGACAGGGCCGGGATCACCCCGGGGGTGTAGAGCAGCCACTCGGCCTCGACCCTGCACCCGTAGCGCCGCGCATACCAGCCGGTCACGGCGTCGTGGAGGCTCTGCGGCAACTTGGTGTAGCCGAAGACGGCGTGGTCCACCCGCCGGCGGAGCGCCTCGACAATCTTGGGCGCCGCCTCGAAATCCATGTCGGCCACCCACATCGGGATGACGTCGCTCTCCGGAGCGTCGACGTCCCACTTGTAGCAGTCCGTGCCGCGCCTGACGGTCGGCTTGTCGAAATCGTATGCCATGGTCCTTGTGTTTTCTTATGGGAGGAGTGCGTCATCGGCGCGTCTCGACGACGCAGTTCGACGGCGCCTTGGCGTTCTCGTCCATGATTATCTCGCCGATGCCGTCGGCAATGATATGCCCCTTGCGCGGGTTCTTGATTGAGGTGATGTGGCCGCGGATGTCGGCGTCGACTTCGCTGTACTCGAAGGCCAGGTCGGCGTCGGGGGCCATGGTGCAGTTCCTCATGACGAGGTTGTCGGCGTAGCAGAGCGGCTGGCTCTCGATAATCCGGCAGTTGATGAGCGTGAGGCGGTTGGAGTACCAGGCCAGGTACTCTCCGTTGAGCGTGGAGTCGACCACTGTGACGTTCTCGGTGTTCCAGAACGCGTCTTTGGTGTTGAGCTCGGAGTTGCGGATCTCGACGTTCTTGCAATATTGGAACGAGTAGTTGCCGTTGAGCCTCAGCCCGTCTATCTTGACATTCTCGCAGTGCATGAAGAGGTAGTCCCCCTCGTCGACCTCGACGTTCCGCAGCTCGACATTCTTGCAGTGCCAAAGCGTCTCCTTGGCGTGCCGGAGCTTGACGTTCTCGAGCTTAATGCCGTCCATCTCGCGGAACATCTTGGGGGCCTCGACGACGGTGTCGGTCATGACGAGGTTGCGCGAGTACCACAGGGCGGCCCTCCCCCCCTCGGCGAAGAGGCAGTCCTTGACTGTGAAGCCGTCGGTGCACCAGAACGGGTATTTGCCCTCGAAACGGCAACGGACAGCCTCGATGTTGCGCGTCTCCTTGAGCGCGCTCTCGCCGGCGCGGATCACGACGTCCTCCAGCCTAAGGTCTTGCGCGCAGTAGAGTGGGCGTTCGCCCCCAAACTCCTGATTTCTTATCGTCTCCATTTTTCTGTCGGTCTGAAAAGTATATTCAATGCGGGGGAGCCCCCCTGTTTTTCAACTGCCAAAGGTAGCGGCCCTTTTGCCGCCCGCCGATACCAAAATTACCGAAAAAAGGGCGACTCGTCACCTAAGCAGCGCCCTGTCCCAACCGCCCCAGCGGAGCCGGACGAGAAAAATGGCGCCGCGGAAACAGAGCTCTACGCACATTGCCGTCCAAACCCCCGCCAGCCCCATCTGCGGCGCCAGCGTCCAGGCCAACGTGAGGCGCACGGCCCACATGCTGAAGAGGTTCATCATGGCGGGCTTGAGAGTGTCGCCCGCGCCGACGAAGACCCCGTAGCAGACAATGGATGCGGCGAACATGGGTTCGGCGAAAGCCTCAATCCTCAGCGCCTCGACGCCCAGGGCGCGGATCTCGCCCACGGGCGTGAGAAGCGCCATCATGACCGGCGCCCCGGCGTACATCAGCACCCCCATGAGGCCCATGACCACCATGCCCAGCACCACCGCGACGCGCGCAAAGTTGCGCATGAGCCCCACCCGCCCCGCCCCGAGGCTCTGCCCGACGAGCGTCTGAGCGGCGTCGGCAATGCCGTAGCCGGGCATGTAGCATATGCTCTCGGCCGTGATGGCGAACGAGTTGGCGGCTATGGACATCTTTCCGAGCGGGGCCACGATGGACGTCCCGACAACCTGTGCCCCGGTCATGACGAGGTGCTGGACGCACATGGGAAGCGATATTCTCACCGCCCGGCCCAGACAGGCCCGGCGCGGGCGGAACGAGCCCCTCTCGCTGTCGAGCCTCAAAGTGGACGAGCGGCGGGACACGAACCACAGCAGGAACGCCGCCGTGGAGACCTCGGCCGCCATGGTGCCGAGGGCGGCGCCGCGCACCCCCAGGCCGAAGCCCGGGCACTCGAAACCGACGCCCATGACGGAGACGTGGCGAGTGGGGAAGATGAAGAAGAAGTTGAAGACGACATCGAGGAGGCACAGGGCCACGTTCGTGAGGCTCGGCACGACGACGTTGCCACTGCTCCGCAACGAACTGCTGCAGAGCATGACGACCTGCGAGAGCGGCAGGGTGAGGCTCACGATGCGGAAATAGGCCGTGGCGTCGGCGCAAATCTCGTCAGCGCCCCCAAGCCATCCCGGCAGCCCCCCGCTGACCGACAGAGCCACAGACATCACCGCCAGGCTGAAGAAGAACGTGGCCACGAGGGCCTGCCGCAAGACCGAGCGCGCCCCGGCGTTGTCGCTCGCGCCGACGAGGTGAGCCACCTGCACGGCGAAACCGGCCGACGCGGCACTGCACAGCCCCCATATCATCCACGTGCTCGTGGCGACGAGGCCGACCGAGGCCGAGGCGTCGGCGCCGAGACTGCCGACCATCGACGCGTCGATATACTCCATGACGACATGCGACAGCTGAGCCAACATGGAGGGCAGGGCCAAGAGGCCCGTGAGGGCTATCTGCTGGCCAACAGAGATGGGACGCCCCTCGCGCAGGAGCGTCAGCAGGTGGTCGGTAGTGGTGGTGCGGAAAAGGGAGGGCATCGCTCTTTAGCTACGCGGCGGCGCGCAACGCCGCCATTGGCGACAAAGGTAGCGAAAATCCGCAAAAACGGGAACCCTTGGGCAGGCGAGGCGGAAGACGCGCGCCGACGGCGCACACAGGGGACCAAGAGGCCCACGCCTTTCACGGAATCAGGGCGTAGAGGTCGGCGAGCATGGCGGCGCAGTCCTGCGGCGTGAACCGCCCGCGTCGCAACGCCTCGCGGTTGCGACGCACGTCGGCAAAGGGCAGACGCGACGAGAGCGAGGCGTCGGACAGGTCGTCCTCCACGCTGAACACCACGCACCCCAGGGCCGAGAAGTGGCGGAAGCCCATGGAGCCGCGCGGCATGAAGACCTTCATGCCTTTCCACAGGGCGTCCTCGATGTTTATCACCCCATGCTGGCGCATGGCCCCCATGACGAGGCAGGCGCACGAGTCCATCTCGGCAAGATACTGCTCGTGGGGCAAAAAGCCCTCAATCGGGGCGAACGACCCGCCAAAAGCCGCGCGGCCCGCCTCGACCACGCTCCGGCGATAGGCCACGGTGCCGCCATAGGCCAGCGGGACGCGGACTTTGCGCCCCCGGAAGTCCAAGCGGCTCATGGAGCGGAAAAGGTCCACGTGGTTGTTCCACGCGTCGCCCGAATTGCCGACCCTCACGTCGCGGCCGAGACAGACCGGGGCGTCGATGTCGCCCCACTGCACAGCCTCCAGGCATGTGTTGCGGTAGCGCACCGGCGCGGCCCTGACGTCGGGGTTTCGCGCCACAAAGTCATACTCCAACGGGAAGACGCCGGAGAAGTAGTCCACGCGTCGCAAAACGTCGCCATAAGTCTTGCGGGCAAACGAGACCCACGGCCGAAAGAGACTCCGCTGGAGCGCGGACTTGACCCACAGCCGCACCCTGAGCGGCAACGGGAAGAACGCCCGGCGGGTGAGCGGGCCAAGCCACTCGCGCCCCCCGACGACAGGCGGCAGCGTCACGCTCGGAAGCAGTGGCAACCGCCACCCCATGGTCTCGAAATCGACCCGACGGAAAAGCCTGTCACCATAGACATCGTAGCCCCATGCGAACCAAAAGAGCTTGACCCCAGGCGGGATGCGGGCCAGGAACCCGACATTGCCGGGCTCGGCGAGGCAGTGGACAAAAACGGCATCGACGGGGTGCGCGCCAAGACGAGCCAACTCACGCTCGGGCGTCGAGAACTCGACATCGGGCGCACAGGCCAGGCACGACAGCGCATCGGCGCGACGCGAGAAAGTGACAAAACGATGGCGCACGCCGACGGGCGAGAAGCGCCGGTAGAAGCCGACCTTGTCGGCGGATATTTTGTCGTCGGGGCAAATGTTGAGGATATCCATAGGCAAGACCGCGTCACGCCCCGAGGCGGCGCGCCAACCAGCGGACAGGCCGCGACGCATACCATGTGGCGAAAGTGTAGCCGAGGGGCGCCGCCCCATAGGCGCGGTAGGCGAAAGCCACGGAGGGCGACATCGACCCCTCGAAGTCGAAAGCCAGACCGCGCGCGGCCGCCCACCTCATGCACTCGCGCGTGAGCCACTCCATGGCCCCGGAGCGGGCGAACTTGGCGGAGCGGGGCGTGACGAGGTAGTAGGCCACGGCGGAGTCGCAGACAACCATGACGGCGGCGGCGAACTGACCCGTGGCGGCGGCGCGCGCGCACAGAATCTGGGCGCACCCCCGGACCGAGGCGGCATGGTGGAGACCGGCGAGCAACGCCCGCGGATAGGACACTCCCGGCCCGCGGAACGCCGCCTCGACCTCGGCGTAGAGGTCGGCGGCGGACATCGACAAGTCCAAAACGAAGCCCTCCCTCTCGGCGCGCCTCAGCTTGCGCCTCTTGAAGTCGGCAAAGCCGCGCTCGACGGCCGCCATGTCCGCAAGGCTGTCCACGCGGTACGTCACCCTGTCGGCCAAAGAGAAGCCCGCGCCGGCGAACACCCTGCGCTCGGAAGCGTCGAGAGACCCGGCGAACTGGACAAGCAGAACCCGCTCGGAGCGGCACATGGCGAGCAGCAGCCCCAAAACTTGGGAGAGAGCCTCGCTCCGGTCCACCCCCTCGGCCGTCCAAACGTGGCTCGCCTGCGTGAGTTGCGGCATGAGGATGGCAGACAGGGGGCCCCGGCGGGTGAGCTGGTAGGGCGCGGCGCCGACCACGCCGCCGTCGCCGCGGCGAAGCAAGACGGCCCCCCACTCCTTGCCCACAGGGCGGCTCACGGCCTCCAGCCACCAGGCGCGGGCCATGAGCGGGATGGCGTCGCCCACCCTGTCGCACAGCTCGGAGTAGGCCCCCCGACCACGGTCCGACGGCGAGGCGCACATGCGGCTGTCAACGCTCGGAGTAGACAACGGCCAGCACAACCTCTCCCACGGCCTTGAGCGTGGCGGGCGAGATGTTGGCCAAGACGTCCTGGTGCGTGTGCCAGGTCTTGCAGAACCCGCCGTCGTAGTGGATGATGTCGGCAACCGGGACGTTGGTCAGGCTGTTGATGTAGTAGTGGTCGTCGGTGACATAGCCGCCACCGGCGCGCGGGAAGAGGTGCGCCCTCCCCATCCTCTCGGCCATTGTCCACACCTTGTCCACGACGTCTGGCGCCATTCGCTTCGAGAAGAGCTCCACGGGGAACACGGCGTCGACCGCGCCCACCATGTCTAGAAGAATCCCGAAGCGGTGCGCCGCGTCGCGCCCAGGCCCCTTGGCCCACAGCTGGCTGCCGACGCACCAGGTGTCCGCCCTGTAGTCCGCCTCCTTGTGGTCGGGCGTCCCGCCGTCCTCGGCGTCGAAGAGAACTATGTCCACACCGACTTTGGGGGCCACAGCCTGCAACTGCCGCGCCACCTCCAGCAAGACCCCCACCCCCGAAGCTCCGTCGTTGGCCCCGCTAATGGGCGTGTCGCGGAGCGACGGGTCGGGGTCGTGGTCGGCAAAGGGGCGGCTGTCGTAGTGGGCGCATAGCAGCACCCTGTTGACCCTGTCGGGACGGTAGGAGCCGATGATGTTGCGGACGCGGAGGGGACGGCCGTCGTAGGCCGTCCCCTCCGCCTCGTGGAGCGAGACCTCCGCACCGAGCCTGCGCAAAGTGGACACAAGGAAGTCCACGCACCGCGCATGCGCCTCGGTCTCCGGCACGCGCGGGCCAAAAGCCGTCTGCGCCGCCACATAGGCCAACGCGGAGTCGGCGGAGAATGCGACATCGGGCAGGGAGGCGGCATCGGGCTGACGGCCTTGGGGCAAAGTCTTGCCACCATTGGAACACGAGAGGGAGAAGAACGCGCAGAGCAACGCTGCGGCGGCATGACGGAAGAGCATCGGCAAAAAAAATGTAAATGATGACGGAGGCAAAGTTAGACGTATAAATTTGAATTTGTGGGGCGGAAGGAGTAATTTCAAAGGCTCAGAACATACAGCGAAATGAAAAACTCCCTCATATTCCTCGCCCTGTCGTGCCTACCGCTCACCACCCCCCGCGCCGCGGCCGCCCCCCCTGGCGACTTCTGGCCCCGCCACATCGTGCGCCACACCGGGGTCCGCGACGGGCTGCCCGGCAACTTCGTCGACGACATCTGCCAGGACTCGCGCGGCTTCGTGTGGTTCGCCATAAACGGCTACGGCGTGGCCCGCTACGACGGGCAGGACTTCCGCCTGTTCAACTGCGCCACCCACCCGGAGCTTGGGAGCGACTTCGCCCACGCGCTGGCGGCCGACAAGACGGGCGGCATATGGATTGGCACGGACCAGGGCCTGGCGCACTACGACGCCGCACGGTCGCGACTGAGCAAGGCGCCCCTCGTCTCCACCGAGGGCGACACCCTGCCCGACGCCCCCGTCTACCGCCTGACGATTGGCGATGGCGACATGGCGTGGGTCGCGCAG
The DNA here is from genome assembly GCA_964481855.1 of uncultured Marinilabiliaceae bacterium. Lineage (GTDB taxonomy): Bacteria > Bacteroidota > Bacteroidia > Bacteroidales > Marinilabiliaceae > W3P20-009. The sequence goes on along the minus strand of CAYZUH010000002.1, from coordinate 67,953 downwards.
GGGAGCGCGCTCATGTGCGTGGCGCGCGACGGCGATGGGGCGCCCACGATGGCGGGCAAGACCCGCCTGCCCGCCGACATCACGGCGTTGGAGAGCGGATTCCGCGGCATCTACGCGGCGGCGGGGGCCGACATATACTTGTGCCACTTCGACACCCGCCGCGGGCGCATGGCGACGCGCCTCGAGCGCCGCGCCGTCCTTGCCGCCGCAAGCGGGGCCGCCATAGAGGCCTTGGCGGAGAGCTCGGGATTCCTGTGGGTGGGGACGAGCGTCGGCCTGTGCCGCTACAACCTGACCACGGGCGAGGAGGCCGTCTACCGCCACAGCGACGGCGACCCGCACTCCCTCACGCAGGACCGCGTCACCGACATCGACATCGACGCCCAAGGGCGCGTCATCGTGGCCACGCTCAAAGGGCTTAACATCTACCGCCACGAGACGGACGACTTCGAGCGCATAGCCCAAGACGACGCATCGCCGAGCAAGTCGCTGTCGTCGAACTTCGTGAACTGCCTCCACTCGACGAGCCAGGGCCTGTGGGTGGGGACGGACGTTGCCGGGGCCGACTTCATATGCCCCATCCCCCTCGACGTCGAGAACCACCCATCGGGCGAGATATGCGGCGACGCCATGCAGCCCCAGGCGCGGCGCAACACGTTCCGCCCCGTGAACGCCATTGTGGAAGACACCGAGGGGACGCTGTGGGTCGGCATCGTCGAGGGCGGCCTGGCGCGCCGCGCCCGCGGGGCCAGGGCGTTCGACGTGTTCGACAACCGCAACAGCCAACTGAGCCACAACTCCGTCTCCTGCCTCGGCACCGACGAGCGGGGGCGGCTGTGGGTCGGGACGTGGGGCGGCGGCGTGGACATCGTCTCCCCGCGCCGCGGCGGCATAGACGTCGAGAAGCACCTGGGGGCCCGGGGCGGCGCGCTGGGCAGCGACTTCGTCGGCTCCATGGCCCTCGACACCATCAACCACGGAATGTGGGTGGCCACAATCCGCGACATATGCTTCGTGAGGGGCGACAGCGTCTTCCACCCCATCGAAACCGCCGCCTTTGCCGGCATGAACGGGGCCCTGGGCGTCAGCGCCGACAACCGCGGGCGACTATGGATGGGGACGTCGCTGGGCATCTTCGAGATAGACTTGCGCACTTTCGACGAGAAGAGCCACACCGTGGGCCACAAGCTCATCTGCCACAGGCTCGACAACCCGGACATCGCCGGCGACCCGCGCGCCACGTTCCTGCTCTTCTCGCCCTCCAGGAACAGCCTCCTCGTGAGCACCAACGGGATGGGCGTCTTCAGCGCCGACACGGGCGCGGACAGCCTCGTCTTCACGCAGACGGCGACAGGCGCGAGCCTGGCCAACAACAGCGCCGTGAGCCTGGCGGAGGACCGCGACGGGAACCTGTGGGTCGGGACGGCCAACGGCCTGAGCCGCATCGACGGCAAGCGCGGCACGGTGAACAACTTCTACACCGACGACGGCATGCTGTCCGACTGCTACTATTGGAACGCCGCCTACAGCTCGCCAACCACAGGGCGCGTCTACATGGGGACGCTGGAGGGGCTCAGCGAGCTCGGCCCGCAAGTCCAGGTGCGGCAACAGGCAGCCATGCGCGCCCCGGCGCTGACGAGCCTCAGCGTGAACAACGAGGCGGTGCGCCCCGACGAGGACGTCGAGAACATGGGCGCGATCCGCATCCACGAATCGGACAAGTCGTTCACGGTGGGCTTCGCCTCGCTCACCTACGCCCCGCAACAGACCGTCCGCTACCAGTATCGCCTCGACGGCTTCGACGACGATTGGGTGACCCCCGCCAAGGGCCAGCATTCGGCGCAATATACGAACCTCTCGCCCGGGAGATACACCCTCCGGGCCCGCTACGCCGTGGGCACCGGCAATTGGAGCGAAGAGCGGACGCTGGGCGTGACCGTGAGCCCCTACTTCTACCGGACCACGTGGTTCTACGTCCTCGCCGCGTGCCTATGCTCGGCCGCCGTCGCCACGGCGTTCCGCCTCCGGATGCGCTCCCTCGAGACGCAGAGGCGCACGCTTCGCCAGCAAGTGCGCGAGCGCACCATGGAGCTGGAGACCAAGAAGAGCATCTTGGAAGAGAAGAAGGCCGAGCTAGAGAAGACCAACGCGGAACTGGCTCAGCAGAAAGAGAGCATCTTGGAGATGACGAGCAGAATCCAGCGCCTGAGCGTCGACAAGCTCCAGTTCTTCACCAGCGTGAGCCACGAGCTGCGCAGCCCGCTGACCCTCATCATGGGACCCGTGCGCCGCGCCAAGAAGCTGACCAAGATGCCGGAGGTGACGGCCCAACTGGACCTCGTGGAGCGCAACGCGGAGATTCTCCTGGAGACCGTCAACCAGCTGATGGACTTCCGCAAAGTGGAGACGGACAACTTCGAGATGCACCCCATCTCGACCAACATCCGCGACTACGTGGAGGGCATGGTGGCGCCCTGGTCCGCCTACGCCGCCGAGCGCGGCATACGCCTCCGCACGTTCTTCAGCATCTCGGCGCCCTTTGTGCGCATCGACACCGACGCGCTGACCAAAATATTGTCGAACCTGCTCTCGAACGCCATCAAATATTCGGGCGACGGCAAGATTGTGGACCTCTTCGTCCGCCAATTCCGCCAGGGTGGCCGGCTCCTGACGTACCTGTGCGTCCGCGACCGCGGCATAGGCATTGCCGCCGACCAGACCGAGAAGATTTTCAACCGCTTCTACCAGGCCTCGGACAAGGGCGGCGGCAACCACCACGGCATAGAGAGCACGGGCATCGGGCTCTACATCGTCGGCCGCCTCGTCACGGAGTGCGACGGCGAGATCGCGGCGCGCAACAACCCCTCGGCCGGGGTCTCGATGCGCGTCTTCCTCCCCACGCCCGAAAGCAACACGCCCGCCGACGAAAGCGGGGCCCTGCAAGAGGCGGCGGACGCCGACGAGACGACAGCTGGCGGGCGGACGACAATCCTGGTCGTGGAAGACAGCAAAGACATGAGGGCATACATACGCTCAGTCTTGCAAGACACCTACAGGGTGGTCGAGGCGGACAACGGCGTGAGCGGCCTCACGGCACTGGCGGAGAACAACATAGACTTCATCATAGCCGACCTCATGATGCCGATGATGGACGGCATGGAGTTCGCCCGCCGCGTCAAGGCCGACTTCACCTACAGCCACACGCCAATCCTAATCCTGACGGCCCGGACCGACGGGGCGTATCAGACCGAGAGCTACAAGATTGGCGTCGAGAGCTACCTCCACAAGCCATTCGACGAGGAGATGCTCCGCGCCCGCATTGCCGGAATCCTCGACGGGCGGCAGAAAGGGCAGGGGCGCTTCCTGGTCTCGCTAGACACCAACGACCTCAACATAGAGCGCGAGAGCGAGGACGAGAAGTTCGTCAACCGCGTCACGAACTTCGTCAAGGAGAACTACCGCAACCCCGACCTCTCCATAGACGACATTGTGAGCGAAGTGGGGTGCAGCAAGAGCATGCTCCACAAGAAGATGCAGAGCGTCATGGGCCAGGCCCCGGGCAACTTCATCCGCACCTACCGCCTCAACATTGCCCGCGAGATGCTGGCCAACAAGGCCGGGGGGCTCAACGTCTCGCAGGTGGCGTATGAGGTGGGGTTCAACGACCCGAAATATTTCAGCCGGTGCTTCGCCAAGGCCTTTGGCTACCCGCCGAGCGCCATCGGCTAGGACGGAGAACGCAAAAAGGCGCAACAAACGCTTCGCGCCTTAATGTTTTTTCGTACTTTAGCCTACGACGTCTGAGGTTTGCGGGACGGACGCAAGCCGCCACAAGGGACTTTAACTTTAACACAACGAAGCATGAAGAGACTTCTACTTTTTTCCGCGCTGGCTCTCGGCGTGTCCGGGGCATGGGCGCAAGACACGCCGCTGAACACACTCGACATGTCGTCGGGGAACTGGATTAGCAAGACCGACTTCAAGGACTACAGCGACGACACAAAAGTGGTCTTCACGTTCAATGCCACAGGCTACACCGACGCCGTGAAAAATTTTGGCGTGGGCGAGATTGCCAGTGCCGGCCAAGAGAACAAGGTCACGTTCTGCTACGTGACGAAAGAGGGGGACAACACGGCCGAGATGACGGTCGGCCAACTCAAGAACGCGCTTGTCGGGGCGGAGAACCAAGACGGCCTGTGCTGGAACATGTGGTACGCAAACGCTTGCGCCATCAAGAGAATCAAGGTTGAGTTCTTCGCCGTCAAGAAGTATGGGACGCCGAAGAACGTCTCGTTCGACGATTATGGCAACATCTTGGCCAGCGAGTTCAAAGGCTACTCCGACGACGCGCAGATCAAGTTCACGTGGACTGTGACGACAACCTTGGGGGAGCAGGGCCGCTTCAACGGATGGGGCGTCGGGGCCATCAAGGACATCGGTTGCACCGCCGATGGCTTGGAACTCAACAAAGCCGCCGAGGGAGACAACACACTCGTCACGACCCTTGGCGACATCAAGAGCCTGCTCGCCATCGAGGACCAATACGGGCACTGCGGCCTGAACTGGAATGTTTGGCCGTTAAGCCAAGGCGACGACCAAGTGACCGCAATCTCCGTCGCGCGCAAGAGCTGCACCATAGCCGAAGTCGCCACCACGGCCCTCCGCCCCGTCGGCGCCGGCTCCGAGGTGGTCAAGACCGAATACTACAACCTCGCGGGCGTGCGCTCGGCAGAGCCCACCAAGGGCGTGAACGTCGTGGTCCGCACCATGAGCGACGGCACGACCCAGGTGGACAAGCAGCTGGTCAAGTAGGCCGACGGCCCGGCCACGAAGACAGACGCGCCCCCGGCGCCTCCGCCCCCGGAGGATGCCGGGGGCCGCTTTTCGCAAGCCTTTTTGCCATAAAATCACTACTTTCGCGGCAGTCCGCTCTTGTGGACCGAAACCTCACTTTGCAAGACAACACATGGCCTCATCTAACGAGAGATACACGCTCCGCGGCGTCAGCGCCGCCAAGGAGGACGTCCACAACGCCATCAAGAACATCGACAAGGGCCTCTTCCCGCGCGCGTTCTGCAAGATAATCCCCGACATCTTGGGCGGCGACCCGGAGTGGTGCAACATCATGCACGCCGACGGCGCCGGCACGAAGAGCAGCCTGGCCTACGCCTATTGGCGCGAGACGGGCGACACGTCGGTGTGGAAAGGCGTGGCGCAAGACGCGCTGATAATGAACATCGACGACCTGCTGTGCGTGGGGGCCGTGGACAACATACTGGTGTCGAGCACCATCGGGCGGAACAAGATGCTCGTGCCTGGCGAGGTCGTCTCGGCCATCATCAACGGGACAGACGAGCTGCTCGCCGAGCTTCGCTCGATGGGCGTCGGCGTCTACGCCACGGGCGGCGAGACGGCCGACGTTGGCGACCTGGTGCGGACCGTCATTGTCGACTCCACGGTGACCTGCCGCATGAGGCGCCGCGACGTCATCGACAACGCCAACATCGCCGCCGGCGACGTCATAGTGGGCCTGGCCTCGTTCGGGCAGGCCACCTACGAGCGCGAATATAACGGCGGCATGGGCAGCAACGGCCTCACGAGCGCGCGCCACGACGTCTTCGCCAAATACCTGGCCGAGAAATATCCGGAGACGTTCGACCCCGCCGTGCCCGGCGAGCTTGTCTACTCCGGCGGCCTCCGGCTGACGGACGCCGTGGAGGGGTCGCCGCTCGACGCCGGCAAGCTCGTCTTGAGCCCCACGCGCACCTACGCCCCGGTGGTCAAGCACATGCTCGACGAGATGCGCCCCGCCATCCACGGCATGGTCCACTGCTCTGGCGGCGCGCAGACCAAGGTGATGCACTTCGTGGAGAACCTCCACGTGGTCAAAGACAACCTCTTCGCCGTCCCGCCCCTGTTCCGGACAATCAAGGAGCAGAGCGGCACGGAGTGGAGCGAGATGTACAAGGTCTTCAACATGGGCCACCGGCTGGAGGTCTACGTGGGCGCGGACGACGCGCAGGCCGTGGTGGACATAGCCCGCTCGTTCAACATCGACGCGCAGATTGTGGGTCACACCGAGGCGCGCCCGGAGGGCAACAGGCTGACCATCGAGAGCGAATATGGCGTCTTCGAATACTGACGGCAAGACGCGAGCGGCTCGCGCGACCCTGGTGGTGGTCTGCGCCGCGGTGCTGATCAGCATCGCGGGCCTCGCCGCGCGGCAGTGGGCCACAGACACGGCGGCGGGCCGCACGGCGAAGATTGTCATCTTGGTGGCGTGGCTTTGGGCCTCGACGAGAATGGTAAAAAGAGCATTAAAATAGGTCAAATGGCAACAGACAACAGCATATTGGAGCGTCTCGACGGACTGGCGTCGCGGTTCGAGGAGGTCTCGACACTCATAACCGACCCGTCGGTCATAGCCGACCAACGTCGATATGTCAAGCTGTCGAAAGAGTATAAAGACCTGGGCGACATCCTCAAGGTGCGCAAGGAGTATGTGGACGCCCTGAGCGGCCTGACGGAGGCCCGCGAGCTGGTGGCGAGCGAGACCGACCCGGAGATGAAAGAGATGGCCCGCGAGGAGGCCTCGACCCTGGAGAGGCGCATCCCAGAGCTGGAAGAGGAGATAAAGCTCCTGCTCGTCCCCGCCGACCCGGAGGACGACCGCAACGCCGTCCTGGAGATTCGCGGCGGGACGGGCGGCGACGAGGCGGCCCTCTTCGCCGGCGACCTGTTCCGGATGTACAGCAAGTATTGCGAGACAAAGGGGTGGCACCTGACAGTCTCGTCGAGTTCGGAGGGCGCCGTGGGCGGCTTCAAGGAGATTATCTGCACGGTGACGGGCGAGAAAGTCTACGGGACGCTGAAATATGAGAGCGGCGTCCACCGCGTGCAGCGCATCCCCGCCACGGAGACGCAGGGGCGCGTCCACACCTCGGCGGCGTCGGTGGCCGTATTGCCGGAGGCCGAGCCGTTCGACGTCGAGATTAACGAGGGCGAAATCAAGTGGGACACGTTCCGCAGCTCCGGCGCCGGCGGCCAGAACGTCAACAAGGTGGAGAGCGGCGTCCGACTGCGCTACAACTGGAAGAACCCGAACACGGGCCAGGTGGAGGAAATCCTCATCGAGTGCACGGAGACGCGCGACCAGCCCAAGAACAAGGAGCGCGCGCTGAGCCGCCTCCGCACGTTCATATATGACAAGGAGCACCAGAAGTACGTGGACGACATCTCGAAACGCCGCAAGACAATGGTCTCGACGGGCGACCGCTCGGCCAAAATCCGCACCTACAACTACCCGCAGGGGCGGGTGACCGACCACCGCATCAACTACACCATCTACAACCTGGCGGCTTTCGTCGACGGCGACATCCAGGACTGCATAGACCACCTCATCGTGGCCGAGAACGCCGAGAGGCTGAAAGAGAGCGAACTCTGAGCAATTGACATTAGCTAAAACCGACAATGAACAGGCAGGAGCTTATAGACATAATCAAGACCCGGCGCACATTCCTGTGCGTCGGGCTTGACACCGACACCCGGAAGATTCCCCAACACTTGCAGGGCGAAGACGACCCCGTGTTCTCCTTCAACCGCGCCATAGTGGACGCCACGGCGCCGTTCTGCATGGCCTACAAGCCCAACTTGGCGTTCTACGAGAGCATGGGCGTCCGCGGCTGGGAGTCGTTTGCCAAGACCGTCGAGTACATCCGCGCGAACCACCCGCGCCACTTCATCATAGCCGACGCCAAGCGCGGGGACATAGGCAACACGAGCGCCATGTACGCGCGCACGTTCTTCGAGGAGATGGACGTCGACTCGCTGACCGTGGCGCCCTACATGGGCGAGGACAGCGTGTCTCCGTTCCTGGGCTACGACGGCAAGTGGGTCATAGTCCTGGCCCTGACGAGCAACAAGGGCAGCCACGACTTTCAGCTGACAGAGGGCAAGGACGGCGAGAGGCTCTTCGAGAAAGTAATCCGCCAGAGCCGCCAGTGGGCCGGGGCGGACAAGATGATGTACGTTGTCGGCGCCACGCAAGGCAAGATGTTCGAGGACATCCGCAAGGTGGCCCCGGACAACTTCCTGCTCGTCCCGGGCGTCGGGGCCCAGGGCGGCAGCCTTGAGGAGGTGTGCCGCTACGGCATGACGCGCGACTGCGGCCTCATTGTCAACTCCAGCCGCGCCATAATCTACGCGTCGGGCGGCGCGGACTTCGCCGAGGCGGCCGGGCGCGCCGCCAAGGCCGTCCAGGAGCAGATGGCGCAGTTGCTAGACGCCAACATCTGACACCATGCAAGGCTGCGCGACACTGAGCCCCCGCCCCCGCCCCATCGTCTTCAAGCGATGGTCCAGGCGGCCCTATGCCGCGTTTTGCAGCCTGCACCGCGAGGTGGTCATAGGCGTGGTCAAGGCGTCGATTGCCGACGCGCAGATGCTCAAGATGGGGCGCAAGACGCGCATCCGCCAATGCCCCGCGACGCACACCGACAAGACCGCCGACGACGGCGACGACCCGCCGCCAGACAGCCTGACGGCAACGGCCGCGGCGACACAGCCCGCCGCCACAGACGCCCCCGCCCGCACGGCGCACCGCCGCACGGGCCGCGGCGGCGTGACCACAGAGAACGGCAACAAACGAACCCCGCACCGGGCTTCGCCAAAAAGAGGCGAACCGGCGCGGGGTTCGGGCGTTTTTCCGCATACCTTGAAAACCATCAAAACACAGCAAAAAGAATAGACACATGACAGCCAAGGAACTGACCGACCTGTGCGAGAGCATCATCGACGGACACCGCGTGACGCACGACGAGGCCCTCCGCGCCTCGCGGACAAGCGAGAAGAAAGCGCTCTACGGAGTGGCAGACACCCTGCGCCGCCACTTCCGCGGCGACAGCTTCCAGACCTGCTCGATAATCAACGCCCGGAGCGGACGCTGCCCGGAGGACTGCAAATGGTGCGCACAGAGCCACAAGCACAACACCGGCATCGAGGAATATCCTCTCATCGAGGCGCAGGCCGCCGTCGAGATGGCAGTCCACAACGCCCGCAAGGGGGTGGGCCGATTCTCGCTCGTGACGAGCGGCAAAAGGCTCACGGACAAGGAGGTGGACCACGTGGTGGACATCTACCGGCAAGTGTCCCGCGAGGCGGACATCTCGCTGTGCGCCTCGATGGGCCTGCTCTCCAAGCCCCAACTGCAAAAGCTCTACGACGCCGGCCTGCGCCACTACCACTGCAACATCGAGAGCGCGCCGAGCTTCTTCCCCACCCTCTGCACGACGCACACCATCGAGGAGAAGATGCAGACAATCCGCTGGGCGCGCGAGGTGGGCTTCGGCGTCTGCTCTGGCGGCATCATAGGCATGGGCGAGACCATGGACCAGCGCGTCGAGATGGCGCTCTTCCTCCGCGACGACGTGCGCGCCGTCTCCATCCCCATCAACATCCTGATGCCCATCAAGGGGACGGCGCTAGAGGGACGCCCGCCCCTGCCGCCGGAGGAGATTCTGACCACGTTCGCCATCTTCCGCCTATGCAACCCCGCGGCCGAGATTCGCATGGCCGGCGGCCGCGTGAAGTTCTCCGAGCATCAGAGCGAGGCCCTGGCCTGCGGCGTGGACGCCTCGATTGTCGGCGACATGCTGACCACGACCGGCACTGGCGGCATCGACGACGACATGAGGCTCTTCCGCAGTTGCGGGAGAGATGTCGCCCCGACGTGCAATTGACGACCGAAGAGCGACCCACAACTGCCAATTCTCAACTCATAATTATCAATTAGTCAAGTGGACCTCGAGTTCGACCGCCACCACCTGTGGCATCCCTACACCTCCGCCACGTCGCCCCTGCCATGCCACGGCGTGCGCCGCGCCGAGGGCGTATATATTGAGCTAGACGACGGGCGTCGCCTCGTCGACGGCATGAGCAGCTGGTGGTGCGCCATCCACGGCTACAACAACCCGCGCCTCAACGCCGCCATGGAGAGCCAGATGCGGCAGATGAGCCACGTCATGTTCGGCGGGCTGACCCACGGGCCCGCCATAGAGCTTGGCAAGCGCCTCAACGCCCTGCTGCCGCGCCAGCCGTGGATCTTCTACTCCGACTCGGGCAGCGTCAGCGTCGAGGTGGCCCAGAAGATGGCGATCCAGTGGCAAGCCGCGGCAGGGCGCCCGGAGCGGTGCCAGATGGCCACAATCCGCGGCGGCTACCACGGCGACACGTGGCACGCCATGAGCGTCTGCGACCCCGTGACGGGGATGCACGGCCTCTTCGGCCGCCAACTGCCCGCCCAGCACTTCGCCGCCGCCCCGCGGACGCCCTACGGCGAGCAATGGGACGAGTCGGACCTCGAGCCGATGCGCCAGGTCGTGGCGGAGCACGGCGCGACCCTTGCCGCCATAATCTTGGAACCCATCGTCCAGGGGGCCGGTGGCATGCGCTTCTACCACCCCGAATATCTGCGCGGCGTCCGCCGCCTGTGCGACGAGGCGGGGCTGCTGCTCATAGCCGACGAGATTGCCACGGGCTTCGGCCGCACGGGCCAACTCTTCGGATGCCGCCACGCCGGGGTCGAGGCCGACATCGTGACCATAGGCAAAGCCCTGACCGGCGGCTACATGAGCTTCGCCGCCACGCTGTGCACCGAGCGCGTGGCCCGGGGCATCTCGGAGGGCGCGACGGGGTGCTTCATGCACGGGCCGACATTCATGGGCAACCCCCTGGCGTGCGCCGTGGCGTGCGCCTCGATTGACGAGCTGCTGAGCCGCGACTGGCAGGGCAAAGTGCGGCAGATGGAGGGCATCATGCGCGAGGAGCTGGCCCCCCTGGCCAAGCTCCCGCAGGTGGCGGACGTGAGGGTGCTGGGGGCGATAGGCGTCGTCGAGACCCGGCGGCCTGTCGACATGGCGCGGATGCAGAGGGTCTTTGTGGACAACGGAGTGTGGATACGCCCCTTCGGCCGATTGGTATACATCATGCCCCAATACATCATCGGCGAGGAGGAGCTCCGCCGCCTGTGCCACGGGCTGGAGGCCGGCGTGCGCTCAATGGGATAGATGCCAAAGGATTATGATTGACTACGCGAAAGAACTCTCGTCCCTGCACGCGGCCGGAGCCTTTCGGACGTTGCCCGCGCCCCCGGAGCGCCCGATGGTGAACCTGTCGTCGAACGATTACATGGGCCTCGGCGACAACGCCGACCTGTGGCACGAGTTCCTTGGGCAATACAGCCCCAAGACAAGCTCCATGAGCGCCTCGTCGAGCCGTCTGCTGACCGGCAACCACTGCGAGCATGCCATGCTGGAACAGACGCTGACCGACCTCTATGGCGGCCGCCCCGCTCTCGTCTTCAACTGCGGCTACCACGCCAACACGGGGATCCTCCCCGCCCTGGCCGACCGCGACGACCTGGTCGTGGCAGACAAGCTGATTCACGCCAGCCTCATCGACGGGATGCGCCTGTGCGCGGCCGCCGGGGCGCGGACAGCGCGGTTCAACCACAACGACATGGGGCACCTGCGCCGCCTCCTGGAGAGCCACGGCGGCGGACGCCGCACGTTCGTCGTCGTCGAGAGCATATACAGCATGGACGGCGACATGGCCCCCCTGCGTGAAATTGCCGAACTCCGCCGCCGCTTCGGCTTCCTCCTCTATGTCGACGAGGCCCACGGCGTGGGGGCGCGCGGGCCGGGGGGAGCGGGCGTGGCGGCCGAGATGGGGCTGACGGGCGACGTCGACATCCTGGTCGGCACCTGCGGCAAAGCCCTGGCCTCGACGGGGGCGTGGGCGGTGACGACGGAGACAGTCCGCCAATGGCTCGTCAACAAGTGCCGGACGCTGATATTCACCACCGCGCTGCCGCCAATATGCGCGGCATGGACAGACTTCGCCATCCGCAAACTGGAGGGGATGGACGCCGAGCGACGCCACTTGGCGGAACTAGGGCGGTGGCTCACACGCCGATTGGGGCAGGACGAGACTCGGGGCGACGCCACGCACATAGTCCCCTACATGTGCGGCGAAAACGCCGCCGCCCTCCGCCTCAGCCAAAGACTGCGCGACAGCGGATTCCTCACGATGCCGATCCGCCACCCCACTGTGCCACAAGGGCAAGCGCGGCTGCGCCTATCGCTCAAGGCGAACATGGAGAGAGAGACATTGGAGCCACTGACAGTGGCCATAGACCAATACAGGCAAGATGAAGCACAAGCAGATAGTTGACGCGGCCTCGGAGGCCGTCACCCTGTGGTTCCTGGGGTGGGGCTTCGACGACGGCGTGGCGAGACACCTGGAGGCCGTCGGCGACACCATCCTCTTGTGGGACTACACCGACCTGAGCCACGCGCCGCGCCTGGACCGATGGAGGCGCGTCGAAGTGGTGGCGTGGTCGATGGGCGTATGGGCCGCCGAGCGCCTCATTGCGGGCGGGGCCGTCCCCCACCCCGCCCGCGCCACAGCCATATGCGGGACCCCCGTGCCGTGCGACGCCGCCATGGGCATAGGCGGCGGAGCCGTAGAGATGACCGCCGACCGCTGGTGCGAGGCGAACCGGGCAAAGTTCGCCCGCAAGATGGCCCGGCACGCAGAACAAGCCGCCACTATCGCCCCCCTGCTGGCCCGACGCTCCGCCGCCGACCAGCAGGCTGAACTGCGCAGCATCGCCAACGCGCAAGGGGAAGCCCATCCCGCGCACATGACGTGGGACGAGGCCATTGTCGGGCTTCGCGACCGCATCTTCCCGCCCGCCGCGCAACGGCTGTGGTGGGGCCTCCACGCCAGAGCCACACGCGAGATGGACATCCCGCACTGGCCATTCGGGGCAGGCGGCCCCCAGCGAAGATGAAAGACGAAGTGCGCCAACGCTTCGGGGGGTGCGCCGCGACCTACGACAGCGCCGCGGAAGTCCAACGCCGGGTGGCCCGCCGGCTTGCCGACATGGCGGCGCCGCTCCTGGCAGACGGCATCAGAATCCTAGAAATCGGGTGCGGGACGGGGACGCTGGCCGAGCGCCTCATGCGCCTGTGCCGCCCCTCGCTCTACACCCTCAACGACATCAGCGGCGAGATGATTGCCGAGGCCCTGCGGAAGATGGAGACACGGGGGGACAGGACCCCTACCGGCGTCCTGCGCGGCGACGCCGAGCGTGTGGCATGGCCCGTGGCGGACGCCGTCGTCTCGGCCTCGGCGGTGCAGTGGTTCGAGCGCCCCGCGTCTTTCCTGGCCAAGGCCTCACAAAGCCTCCCCCGCGGCGGCGTGGTGGCACTTGCGACCTACGGGCCGAGGACATTCCGCGAGCTTCGCGAGGCGGGCGCGCCAAACGGATACCCCACCATGGGCGAATGGCGCGAGGCGATGGGGCGGCACGGCTTCGAGACCGCGGCGACGGAGAGCGAGACCATGACCCAGGCTTTCGCCTCGCGCACCTCCATGCTCCGCATGATTGCCATGAGCGGCGTCGGGACACGCCGCGGACGGCAAAGCGCGGGTGGCGGCAACGGGGCGCGCGAACTGACGTGGGAGTGCCTGATGCTCGTGGGGCGGCGACGATAGGGGGGCGACGTGGGGAATAAATAGCTATTTTTGCCTCACCAAAACAAAGATTCTCGATGTCGGAACAAGGGACAGTGGTTCGCTCTACGGGGAGCGCCTACACAGTACGCACAGACGACGGCCGGACGTTGGAGTGCCGCCTCAAGGGGCGCATGAGGCTTGGCGGCTCACGGAGCACGAACCCCGTGGCCGTTGGCGACCGGGTGACGTTCGCGGCGGAGGCCGGCACGGGCGTCATATCCGAAGTCCACGACCGGCGCAACTACATCGTCCGCCGGTCGACGAACCTGAGCAAGGAGAGCCACGTCTTGGCCGCCAACGTGGACCAGGCCCTGCTCGTCACGACAATCCGCCACCCCGAGACCACGACGGTCTTCATAGACCGCTTCCTGGCCTCGGCCGAGGCCTATGGCGTCCCGACCATTGTGGCGTTCAACAAGACCGACCTGTGCGAGGCGGAGGACATGGAGGAGCTTGAATATCGCGAGGCCGTGTATGGCAGCATGGGCTACACCACGCTCCGCCTCTCGTCGGTGAGCGGCGACGGAATCGACGCACTGCGCGACGCACTGCGCGGCAAGCTGACAGCCATAGCAGGGCATTCGGGCGTGGGCAAGTCGACGCTCATAAACACCCTGGAGCCAGGCCTGGACATCCGCACCTCGACCATCAGCAACGCCAACGACAGCGGCCGCCACACCACGACATTCGCCGAGATGCACACCCTGAGCCTCGGCGGCGACATCATCGACACTCCCGGCATACGCGGCTTCGGCGTCATAAACATCGACCACGGCGAGACGGGACACTACTTCCGCGACATCTTCAAGGCCAGCCGCGGATGCCGATTCCCCAACTGCACCCACACACACGAACCGGGCTGCGCCGTGCGCGACGCCGTGGAGAGCGGCGACATAGCCCCGACGCGCTATGCCAGCTACTTGAACATCATGGCCGACGAAGAGGACAAGTATCGCGAGGGGGGCAAGCCACGGCGGTAGGCGCGCACGCCCCGCCCCCCCCCCGCGCGCCCCACCTTTGGGGAATTTGGGCGTCGCCCCCTCCCTCCCCGCTATTCAGAAAAAGAAAAAATATATTTTCCCGCCGTTTCGTTTGGAACGTAGTGGGAACTCGCCTAATTTTGAACTTGTTTTTATAAACGTCTAAAGAAGCGAGGGAGGGGGATAGACAATGCAAGGAGCGGCACTAGCCATACTCATTCCCGTGGTCGGGACAACACTGGGGTCGGCGTTCGTCTTCATGATGCGCGACGCCATGCCCCGCCTCATGGAGAAAGGGCTACTGGGCTTCGCCTCCGGCGTGATGGTGGCGGCGTCTGTGTGGTCCCTGCTCATTCCCGGCATCGAGATGCGCGGCGACCTCGGCGCCCTGGCCTCGGTGCCCGCCGCCGTGGGCTTCGTGCTGGGCATGGCGTTCCTGCTGATGGTGGACACCCTGATCCCCCACCTCCACACCGACAGCAAAAGCCCCGAGGGGCCGAAGTCCCACCTGTCGCGGGCGCAGATGCTGGCCCTGGCCGTCGCCATCCACAACCTGCCGGAGGGGATGGCCGTGGGCGTAGTCGTGGCCGAGGCCCTGGCCACTGGCGGCAACATGACTGCCTCGGGGGCCCTGGCCGTGAGCCTGGGCATAGCCATCCAGAACGTGCCGGAGGGCGCCATAATCTCCATGCCCATGAAAGCCGCCGGCGGCAGCGCCGTCAAGTCGTTCTCGATGGGGACGCTCAGCGGACTTGTCGAGCCCCTGGGCGCCGTGGCGGTGATATTGCTGGCCGGCATCATGGAGGGCGTCCTGCCCTACCTGCTGGGCTTCGCCGCGGGGGCCATGCTCTTCGTCGTCGTTGAGGAGCTCATCCCGGAAGCTTCGTCGGGCCGGCACAGCAACATCTCGGTGATAGGCTTCGGCATCGGCTTCGTGCTGATGATGCTGATGGACACTGTTTTAGGATGAGAAGGACTATCTGGCCCCATTCGGCCCGCCTGTGGACAGTGCTGATGCTCCTGCCGTCGGTCTGCGCCTGGGGGCAGACGCGTCAGTCGGTCTGCACCGTGGTCGACGCCGAGAGCGGCGAGCCCCTGCCGTTCGCCGCCGCCGCCCTGACGCGCGGCGGGACACTAGTGAGCGGCACCGCCGCCGACGCAGAGGGGCGGTTCGCCCTGCAATCCAGAGAGGGCGACAAAATCGTGGTCTCGTGCCTGGGCTACGAGACGCTCACCGCCGACGCCAAAGCCGGAGCCGCGCGCATCCCCCTCAAAAAGACCGCCGTCTCTCTCGCCGAGGTTAGGGTGACGGCCACCGAGGCGGGGCAGACGCAGACCTCGACCTCCATCATAGGGCAGACGGCGATGGAACACCTGCAGCCGACGTCGCTCACCGAGCTTCTGACCCTCCTGCCGGGCGGCGTGAGCCAAGCGCCCGTCTTGGGCAGCGCCAACCTCTTGAGCCTGCGCGAGGTCCCGACCCCGGACCGCGACTACGCCACGTCGAGCCTCGGGACGAGAGTAAACATAGACGGCGCCCCAATGGGCACCGACGCCGACATGCAGAAGATTGGCGACACCAGCGGCGACGGACGCGGCCACGTCTCGGCGGGCGTGGACATGAGGGAGATCCCGACCGACAACATCGAGAGCATCGAGGTGATCCGCGGCATCCCGTCGGTGCGCTACGGCGACCTGACGAGCGGCGTGGTCAACATCACGCGCCGACTCACCGGCACCCCGCTCACGGCGCGCCTCAAGGTAGACTCCCGCTCGCGCCTGGTCAGCATCGGCAAGGGGTTCGACACCCGAGGCGGGTGGACCGTCAACGCCGACATGGGCATGCTGACATCGAAGATAGACCCCCGCAACAAGTTCGAGACATTCCGCCGCGCAAACCTCTCGCTACGCGCCCGCAGGGTGTGGGCCCCCGCCGACGGGCAGTCGCTCGCGTGGCGGCCGTCGGCGGACTACGCCCAAAACATCGACGAGGAGAAGCAGGACCCCGAGGTGCAAATAAACAAAGAGGACAGCTACAGGAGCGTCCGCCGCCGGATGGCCCTGGCCAACACCCTTGTATGGACGGGCGGCGGGTGGCACGCCATGTTGCGCCAAAGCACCAGCCTGAGCGTGGAGCGGATTGAGAGGCGGCAACGCGTCTTCAACACCACCTACGCCTACGCCGCGTCGGACACGACCGACGGGCTGCCCCACGACGCGGCCCCCCTGGAGCGCGAATATATTGCCCGCCACGACGTCGAGGGCCTGCCATTCTACTCGAACGTCCAGCTCTCGGCCGAGCGCAGAATCCAGACGGGGCGAGTGGCGCACGATGTGGCAGTGGGCGCGGAGTGGCAGTGCAACAAGAACTACGGCGACGGGCAGGTCTTCGACCACCGCCACCCCCTGAGCGGCTCGACAAGCCGTCGCCCGCGCTCGTTCCGCTCCATCCCCGCCACGAACGTCGTGGGCTACTATGTCGAAGACGAGCTGTCGGCATCCCTGGGGGGCGTCGCGGCCCGCCTCACCGCCGGAGTGCGCTTCTCGCAGATGGCCGGCCTGCCCCGCGGCTACGCCATGCGCCGCAAAGTCTATGCCGACCCGCGCTTCAACCTAGGCATCGACCTGCCCCCCCTGGGGCGGGCGCGGCTCGACGTGACCGTGGGCTGGGGGCGACTCTCGAAGATGCCCACCATGGACCAACTGCACCCCGACAAGGTCTACATAGACATATATGAGATGAGCTATTGGCACTCAGACTCGCTCCTGCGCCGCGCCATTGTCCGCACATACCCCATAGACCGCGACGCCCCGGCTCTCGAGCCCGCCCACAACACCAAAGCCGAGGGGCGGATTAGGATGCGGATAGGTCAACACACGCTGTCGGTCAGCGCGTTCCACGAGCAGATGGACGACGGGTTCCGCTACATGAGCAGCCCCATGGCCCTGCCGCACCGCCTCTATGACCTCTCGGGCTTCGACGCCTCGGCGGGCTTGCGCCCCGACCCCGCCACGACGCCCTACACCGAGACGGCCCGGCTTACCGTCGTGACCCGCACCCGCAACGGCAGCCGTACGAAGAAAGACGGCGCGGAGTGGCAATATGAGTCGCCGCGGCTACCCGCCATACACACCCGCCTGAGCGTGAGCGGGGCCTGGTTCCACACCACGCGCGAGAACAGCGAGCCCGAATGGTACCGCGGGACGCTCAAGACCGTCCTGGGGGTGCAGATAGACAACTACTACGCCGGCCTCTACGACTGGCACCAAACGACGCTCCGCGACCGGACCACGACAACCATCACCACCGAGAGCTTCTTCGACCGCATAGGCTTCATATTCTCGGCCACGGCGGAGTGCGTGTGGCACGGCCGCTCCACCACACCCCTGCGCGACGCCCGCCCCATAGCCTATATGACCACCGACGGCGTGGAGCGACCCTATGGCGACGCCGAGGCCGCCGACCCCATCCTCGGCGCCCTAATCCTGAGCAGCAACGTGGCGCGCCTGACGAGCGAGGAGCGCCCCTACGCCACGTTCAACTTCAAGGCCACGAAACGGTTCGGGACATATTTCACCCTGAGCTTCTTCGCCGACCGCCTGCTTGCCGCGGCGCGCGACTACGAGGTCGACGGCTTCATTGTCCGGCGCTCGTTCTCGCCCTACTTCGGGGCGCAGGCCTACATCCGACTGTAAAAAAAAACGTGTAAACATATTCTAGAGAGATGAAGAACCGATTCCTGTGGCCGGCGCTCGCGCTGGCGGCCGTCGCGACCTCGTGCAAAGACGACGGCCCAAACTTCACGACTCTCCAGCCCGAGCAGGGCGCGGCGAGCCTCTACACCCTGCCGGCCGGCTTCACGGCGGAGAACGTCGACTCGGCGCAACTTGCCATGACCAACGTGGCGAGCAACGTCACGACGACATACAGGCTCGGCACAGCCGGCGTAGACATCCGCGTCGAAGACGGCCTCTACAACATGACGCTGACGGCGTGGACGCACCGCACCGTGGCGGGAAAGACCGTGACGGAGACCCTCCGCGACAGCAAGCAGAGCGTCAACATCGGCGGCGGCTCGCTCCCGCTGTCATTCGCCCTGGTGCGCATAGGCGGCGGGCAGGGCTTCGTCCTGGCCGAGATATGCACCACGGCGAAGCCCGCCGACGGGCAGAGCAACTACCCCTACAGCGGCTACTTCCGCATATACAACAACTCGGCCGACACCCTCTATGCCGACGGGCTGTGCCTCTTCGAGAGCCAATGGACTTCCGAAAAAAAGCAAGCGTACACCCCAGACATCATGGGCGAGGCCGTGACCGTCGGGGCAGTATATCAGATTCCCGGGACCGGGCGCGACGTCAAGGTGGCCCCGGGGGCTTCACTAGTGATTGCCGACCAGGCAATAGACCATACGCAAGCGAACCCCAACGCCTACGACCTGTCGAGAGCCGACTTCGAGTGGTATGACGAGACGGAGAAAAAACTGGACATCGACAACCCCGACGTCCCCAACCTGCTCAAAGTCTATTGCTACTCGGCGACGGTGTGGCTTCCGAGCATACAATGCAACCGCAGCTACGGGATTGGCTGGCTTGGCGGCAGCCGCGGGGCAATATCCAACGAGCAATACATTGCCGACTACAAGTATGACTACTCGTGGATGACGTCGAACCCCCAAACTGGTACGACAAGGGAGATGAGCAAATCCGCATACCGCCTCCCCAACGACTGGCTACTCGACTTTGTCAACACTTCGCCCCGCGCGCAACACGCATGGACCCTCTGCGCCCCCTCCGTCGACGCCGGCTACATCTCGCTCGGCGAGACGGGCAGCGACGCCAACCGACTGGGCAAGGCGGCCCGCCGCAAGTTCGCCAACGGCCAAATGGTGGACACCAACAACTCGACGGAAGACATGGAGGAGGTCGACGCCGACCCCTGGCACGATTTCAAATAGCCCCCGCCCAAACAGGGCGCGGACGACAAAAAAAGAGGCAAGATAATGACACACGTCCGCCACGCCGTGGCGACCCTGCTGCTGCTGTCCGCCACCTCCCCCGCCCTCACGGCTCAGGGGGCGGGCGGCGGGCGGCGTCCGTCGATGGCCGCGGCAAGCCGCGCAGAAGCCGCGCAGATAAGCGCACGGCTCTCGAACCCCTCCCTGCTCCCGACGCTTCGCGACAGCACCCTCTCCGCCATAGCCGCCGGCTACTCCGCCGACAGCAAGACGTCGGAGCGAGCGCAAGAGGGCGACGGGCATAGAGGATGGGAGGCGCGGGGCGAGACATACATACGCCTGTCCGAGAACATGTCGGCATGGGGCGCGGCGAGCTATGAGAGCTGGACGCTCCGCAACGTCCTCATGAGCGAGACAGCGGACTACGACGAGATTCGCCCCATGGCACTTATCGACACCGTTGGCGGCCCCAAGGAGAGCGAGAGCTACGCTTTCGCATGCGGTTTCGCCATTGAGGGGCGACGCGCCGGCGTCGGGATTCAGATTGACTACTCGTCGAAAAGCCAATATCGCACCCGCGACCCGCGGCCCAAGATCGACGCCGTCGACGCGCGCGTGCGCCTCGGCGGGACGGTGCGCCTCGGCGGAGGCCACAGGGCCGGCCTCTTCGCCACACTGCGCAAATATTCGCAAGACATAAACATCAAGTTCTTCAACGCCTACCAGGCCACGATGACCATCTTCCAGTCGCAGGGCCTGGGGACGGACTATTCGCGCTTCTCGGGCGTGTATGACATGGCGACATTCAAGAGCCGCACCCTAGGGGGCGGCGCGACCTACCAGGGCCCGGTAGACCTTGTGGTGGAATATGGCCGCCGCCACGTCGAAAAGGAGCTTGCCGACCTGCAAAACGCCGTGATTGGCGAGACCTCCACGCATCGCCTTGTCGCCACACTGAGCCGAAACGGCGCATTGGGGCGCTTCGTCACCACGGTGGCACTGAGCGCCGGCATGGAGCGGCTGGTGCTGACGCAAATGGTCTACGACGACGGCACCCGCAACTACCACAAGATTGCCGAGCGGTCACCCTACAAAAGCGACGCGTCGTCGCTCCGACTGTCTCTCCTGACCTGCAACGCCGAAGACACGCGCGCGCGCGGCGTCTCGCTCCGCGCCGACCTCGGCGTGGAGCGGAGCGAGGAGGAAAACACCGACGCTCGGCGACGGCTCCGCAAGAGCACGTGCCACGCGCGCCTGCGCACCACGGCGTGGCACGACATGAAGTCCGTCCGGCTCTCCTATGCGCTCGGGGCCTCCTGCCGCACAGCACTGAGCACGCTCCGCAAACTCGGCTCGCCCTTGACGACCGAGCAGCCCCACGCCCTTGAAATCACAGGCCGCGACTTCGACCGCCAAACGGCGAGCCGCGCCGGCGGCGACGTCGGCATCCGCATAGACATCGACATGCCACGCCACATCCGCACGCTCTTCGTGGCGGCCAACGGGTCCGGACTGTGGTACGCCGGCGGAAAGTTCGGAAGCGCATGGGGCGTCGGCATAGCGGCAGGGATAACGCTTTAGTCGCGGCGTCACTCCAACATAAGCACCTCGCCAATTTTCGCGACAAGAAGCCGCGAGTCGGCCTCAGCGGCAATGCGCCGCTCGTTGCGCAGCGGCTCGTCCCAAGGGTGGCGGGCCAGGGCGAACTTGGAGTGGTGGACGGTGATGACGCTATCGGGAGCGAGCTCGCGCACCTCGTCGATGAGCCTGTCGGGCATGGTGTGGATGTATCGCCACTCGTCGTTATATTGACCATTCTCCAAAATGGCAAGGCCAATGTGGGGGAAACGCTCCGCAATCATCTTGAAATGACGGCCATAGCCGCTGTCGCCGCCGATAAAGACCGTCTTGCCGCCCACCTCCAACATATACGATGCCCAAAGCGACTGGTTGGCCGTGAGACCGCGCCCGGAGAAGTGGCGAGCCGGCAGACAATGGAGCGTAAACCCCTCGGCGGGGTCGCGCCGCTCCCACCAGTCGAGCTCGATGAGGCTGGCAGGGTCGTAGCCCCACCTCTCGAAATGCTCTCCGACGCCGAGGGGGACGACGACCTTTCCGACCCGCGGGCGGAGCCGCGTCACAGCCTCGTGGTCGAGGTGGTCCCAATGGTCGTGCGAGATGACGAGATAGTCGACGTCGGGAATATCCCCCTCCTTATAGATGTCCGTGCCGGGGAAAGCCCTGTTGACGAAGCTTACAGGGGCGGCATTGTAGAAAACCGGATCGACAAGGAAACGGATGCCGCCCAACTGAAGCAAGTATGACGAGTGGCCGAACCACACGAAGAGGTCCGAGTCGCGCGGCAACGCCGCAAGGTCCGTCTTGACCGCCTCGATGGGCTTGTCGGGCTTCAGCCCATCAACTTTCTTGAACAAAACCTCAAAAAGCGTCTCCCACCTGTTCTTCTCGCCAACCATGAGCTTCGTAGAGTCGAGATTTTGGAAAGCCCCATCGCGGTAGTTCGGCGAGTTGCGAACCCGGACGAGCCTCTCCCCCTTGGGCAGACTGCCAAAAGACGACGAGTTCAAAAACAGCCACGCGCCCAAAGCGAAAGCAAACAGAATACCGACAACTATCTCTATCACCATGACAAAACCACTACTCATTTTCATGCGGCAAATTTAGACAATAGGCACGAATGCGCGAATACCGACATTACCAATAATCTGAGGCGCCGAGCCGAAAGGAACTCGAAGCGAATTTCATATATTTGCCAAGAACCAACCCAAAAGGCGCAACCATGCAAATTGTCAACCCGATATACGACGTCGCATTCAAGTTCCTAATGTCGAGCGACAAGTCCGCCAAGATTCTGCTGTCGGCCTGCTGAGACGCAAGGTCGTGTCGCTCACAGACCGCTCGCAAGAGGGCGTAACGACCGTCAGCGTCAGGGGTCGCGACCTGACGACATACAGGATGGACTACGTGGCCAGTCTGCTCACAGACGAGGGGAAAGAGGAGACGGTGTGCGTAGAGCTTCAAAAGGTGTGGCTCGAGACTGAGCTTATGAGATTCCGCGGCTACCTTGCCGAGCGCTACGCCGACGAGGACAACGTGGAGCGCGACGGCACACCGATGCACATCGTGGCCATATACCTGTTGGGACACACGATATGCGAGACAAACGAGCCAATAGTCTATTGCCTCGGAGGGCGCATGACGGACTTCGACGGCAACCTCGTGGCGGGGGGCGACGGGAAATTTGTGCGCAGCCTCGCGCACGACGTCATAATAGTCCAAATCCCGCGTCTGCCCCAACGCCCGCGCAACGCCACAGAAAAGATTCTCAGCATCTTCGACCAACGCTTCAAGACTCAAAACAGACATCTGCTCGACATGCCAGACACGGACGATGAGAACCCGGAGCTGCGGACACTCACACGGCGGCTAAGTGAGGCGTTGGAGTCTGACGACGTCTTGAACACAATGAGGGTGGAAGACGAGTTTCTGAAAGAGATAGACATCCGCGAGGCAATAGCGAAGAGGGAGATTGAGAAGCGAGACAAGATTATCGAGGACAGGGACAAGACAATCAGGAATGCGATTGTCGCAATGTCGCAAAGCGGGATGAGCGACACCGAGATTGCCGCATCGCTAGGCATCACTCTCGAAAGCGTGCGGCAGGCAAGACTACGAAGGTAAAAAAGAGGCGGATGCCGCATGAGTCGCGACACCCGCCAGAGCCGATATTGTGGCCAAGAAAGGGCTAGTCCCTGTTCGACCCTACAAGCTGCAAGACATAGTAGAGAAGCGTGGCAAGCGACGACAACGCCGCCACCAAATAGGTATAGGCGGCCCACTTGAGGGCATCGACAGCCCCGTCACGCGTCTCCCCCGACACGACTACACCACTCTCGGTGAGCCAATTGATAGCGCGCCGGCTGGCGTCAATCTCCACCCCCAACGTCACGAAAGCGAACAGGGTGAAAACAGCGTAGCAACCAATGATAATCTCCAAAGCCAACGTATATGGCATCAGGTGCGGCATGATGAAAGCCATGGCGAACATCCCGATGAAGATGACATTGAGGATTGTCGACGAGACGTTCTGCAAGGGAACGAGGGCAGTCCGCAACGCCATGCCGCGATAGCCGACGGCGTGCTGGAGCGCATGCCCTGTCTCGTGCGCCGCCACAGCCGCCGCCGCCACAGTGCGCGAACCATAGACATCGGAGCTAAGGTTGACAGAACGGTCGGCAGGATTGTAGAAGTCCGTCAGCGTGCCATCCACGGGGCGGATGCTGACGTTGGAGATCCCATTTTGGCGCAACATCATGGCCGCGACCTCCGCTCCCGTGTAGGGCAACGGCACCTGACTGTATTTCTTGAACTTGCTCTTGAGGCGGCTGCTCACAATCCAACTGAGGAGAGCAAAAGCACCAAATATTACCCAAAGCATCATAATGCAAATTTACTTTATGTCGTTACTGTCTCGCAAGGAGACCGCAAAAGTCATGCCGCCACGGCGACTGGCGGACACAATGTCACTCGCCGCGCAGAACCCGGCAGACAACCTCGCCAGGCTCTATCTCGAAGCAACGGTAGTCCCCGAAACGGCACGCCTTGTTGCCAAAAACGGAGCAGGGGCGACACTCCAAGTCCGACCGCTGCAGACAATCGCTCTCTGACTGCCCCTGACCGAGAAAACCCGCAAAAGGGTGGGTAGCCCCCCAAATAGAGACGACTCGGACACCATAGAGCGACGCAACATGCATTGCGGAGGAGTCCATCGAAAGCATCACATCGAGATTGGACATGACCGCCATCTCGTCCTCTAGCGGCATCTTGCCAATCAGCACGTGGCAACGGTCGCGCCCCTCGGCCATGGCCTCAGCCCCTTGCCGTTCGCCCGCCCCGCCACCGAAGAGGAAGACGCGGACATCCGGATGCGCAAGCAGCAAGTCCACCACGCCCCTCATCTTGTCGGCAGGGTACATCTTGCCGCGATGCTGCGCAAATGGGGCCACTCCAATCCAAGACTCGCCCTCGCGGCGCTCGACGCCAAAACCTTGCGGCAGTGGCCTCCTGGCACGCACGCGTCCAACCGCCGGGACCGCAAGCCCCGCCCGCCGGAACACGTCGGCATAACGCTCGGCCATGGGCTTGAGTTGCACCCTCCTCACGCCGCCGACAAGCTCACGCTTGGCTCGGCGCCCCTTGTCGACGACGAAAACGCGCGCCCCATGGAGCCTCAACATGGCCCTGAGGAGCTTCGTCCGCAACACATCGTGCAGGTCGACCACCAAGTCGTAGCCCGCGCTCAGACCCTGCAAACGACGCGAGAGCCTCCACAGAGCCACGACTCCCCCGCCCTCCTTACGGATGTCCGTCCCAACAAAACGCAAATTCGGCAGCCTCTCAAAGAAAGGCTCGAAAAACGAAGTCGAGAGGACATCGAACTGGACTGTGGGGTTCGCCACACACACCGCCGCTACCACAGGGGCCGTCATGGCCACATCGCCCATGGCCGAGAGGCGCACAACGAGAACGCGCCGCGTCACTTCCGCACGCCGTAGAGTACGGGGTTGAGCGCCGGGTCGTTGTACATCTTCATCTGCTTATAGACTTTCATGTACTTGCGACCGGCGGCGATGTCGTCGAGGAGCTGCTCGATGGCCGTCGAAAGGTCATGGTGCTGCTCGCGCAGTACCGCAAGTTTCTTGGCACACGCCTCGACGTGAGCCGCGTCGGCATCGGCACGCCCAGCCTCGATGGCCATGTGGAAAATCTTCAGAGCCAGGATTGAGAGGCGGTCGATGGCCCACGCCGGGCTTTCGGTATTGATTGTGGCGTCGGGCAGAGCCTCCACACCCTTATACTTGTCGAGAAAGTAGGAGTCGATAAACTCCACCATGTCCGTCCGGTCCTGGTTGGACTTGTCAATCCGCCTCTTGATTTGCAAAGCCCTAGCGGGGTCGATCTGCGGGTCGCGGATTATGTCCTCCAGGTGCCACTGCACGGTGTCTATCCAGTTCTTCCGATACATGAGGTGCTCTATGGCGTCGGCAGGATAGGGGTTGCGGAGCTGGGCGTCGACATCGTCGGTCTTGTGGTAGTCCGCGATGGCTTCGTTGAAGACCCTCCAATACAGCTCTGTCCGCATAATCACTGCAACTTAGCCTTGACGAGCGGCGTGACGTCTACGCTCTGCTCCGAGGTGTAGAGCAAGACCTGCGACGTCGTGTCGAAGATATAGACGAAGTTGTTCTCCTTGCCTACCTCGTCAAGCGCCTTCTGATATTTGTCGAGGATTGGCGACAGGAGCTGCTGCTCCTTTTGCGAGAGGCTCTGCTGCGCCAATTGCTGGAAGCTCTGGATTCGCGCCTGCGTGTCTTGCAGCTCCTTCTCCTTTGTGGCGCGGATGAGGTCGGGCAGCGAGTCGCGCTTGTTGGCATACTCTTGGAACTTCTGCTGAAGCTCGTTCTGCATGACGCTCATCTGGTCGTCGAGCTTCTTGGCCTCCTCTTGCAACTGCGTCTGCGCCTGCATGAACTCCGGCAACTCGGCCAGGAACTTCTGCGAGTTTATGTGGGCGAACTTAAGCTCCTGGGCCCCAACGGTCGCCGTTGCGACAACGGCAATGGCGGCCGTCAATATGGTCTTGAAAAATCTCATGTTTATGATGGTCGTGAAATTATTATTGCATGCCTAACTGCTTGCGGACGAGTGGCGCTATGTCCTCACTTTGCCTCCCCATGCTCAAGATTAGCCCCCCCTTGGACTCGAAGATGTAGAGAAAGCCGTTGTTGACCCCAACCTGCTGCACGGCCTGCAACACCTTTTGCGTGATGGGCGCTATGAGTTCCTGCTGCCTCTTCTGCAAGTCTTGCACGGCCGTCTGCCGGAACGTTAGAATCCGCTGCTGCAGGTCTTGCAGCTCCTCCTCCTTGGCCTGCCTCTCGGCGGGGGTCATTGTCTGCTGCTTTGCCTGGTATGCCTGGACTTGCTTGTTGAAGTCCTCTTGCAGTGTGGTGAGCTGTGTCTCGTGCTTTGCCTGCTCGGCCTCCAGTGTCTTTTGCGTAGCTTTGATCTCAGGCAGGGCCTCGATGAACGCCCCGCTGTCGAAATGCCCGAACTTGGGCTTCTGCGCCTCCGCCGCACGGCACAGGAGCAGGGTTGCCGCCAAGACCGCTATCAGTTTGTTTAACATGGTTAGAGATTAAGTTTGGAAGTTCCTATTTCCCGCCGTAGCCCAACTTGGCCAACACGGCATCGGAGATGTCCAGCGACTTGTCGGAATACATGAGGCCCGCCGCCGAGGCCTTGTCCCACACGGCGGAGTAGCTCCTCTCTTGCGACAGCGCGGCAATGGCGTTGAAAATCTGCTCTTGAACTGGGCGCACAAGCACCTCGCGCTGCTTGAAGAGCTCGCCGTTCTGACCAAAATATTGCTGCTGTAGCTTCTTTGCGGCCTGCTCCTTTTGCACAATCTCGTTCTCCTTTGAGACTTTCATGTCGTTGGTGAGGAAGACGCTCTCAGTCCGATAGGTCTCGTAGAGCCTCTCTACCTCCTGCATCTTGGCCTTAACCTCATCCTCGTAGCGCTTCGAGAGTGCGTTCAGCTGCTCGTTGGCAGTCTCGTACGCGGGGATGTTTTTTAGGATATACTCAGTGTCCACGAAGACCATCTTCTGCGCCACAGCCCCGACGCACGCCATGGCGGCGACGACCGCCAAAACAAGAATCCTGCGCATTGCGATACCTATTATGTTGTTAGACAATCTTTATGGTTGAATTATCAATAAGCGTGCCAATGGCTAGAACGACTGCCCCATAACGAAGTGGAACTGGCTGCCCCCCGCTCCATTGAAGCCCGAGACCTCGTCGAAGCCGTAGCCCCAGTCCATGCCGAGCAAACCGAAGATTGGCAGGAATATCCTGATGCCGGCGCCGGCGGAGCGCTTGAGGTCGAACGGGCTGTAGTCCTCGAACTTGCGCCAACAGTTGCCGGCCTCGGCAAAGGCCAGTACGTAGACAGTGGCCTGCGGCTGGAGCGTTATGGGGAACCGCAATTCGAGGGTGTACTTGTTGTATATGTTGCCGTCGTAGGAGTATGACGACGTGGAGCGCGGCGTGAGCGACGCGTTCTCGTAGCCGCGCAGTCCTATGGTCTCCTCGCCATAGGTGCTGTAGCCGCTCATGCCGTCGCCGCCCATGACATATTTCTCGAACGGCGACTTGCGGTAGCGGTTGTAGTAGCCCAGAAAGCCCATCTCGAACTTGCCCATCAGGATCAGCTTCCTGTTGGGAGTGAGCGGCTTGAAGACCTGCCCCTTGAGCGTCCACTTGTGATACTCAATGAACTTATACAGCTCCTTTTGGTTGTCCTCGTTCCGCCAGTCGCGGCTGGAGAACGCCGAGTATGGCGGCGTGAGCTTGACCCCGATGGAGAAGTTGGAGCCCGAGCGGGTGTAGATCGGGTTGTCGGTCGAGTTGCGCGACAGGGTTACGCCAAAGGAGAGGTTGTGGCTCTGCCCGTTCTGCATCAGGAAATACTGCCAGTTGCGGAGGCGGTAGTGCTGATAGGAGGCGTCCAAGTAGAGGACGAACCAGTCGTCGGGCCAAGTGAGCCTCTTGCCGAACCCGACGGAGAAGCCGGAGACCTTGCGGAACTGCTGCAGGCTGCTCTTGCTGGGGATTGAGCCGCCGGCATAGCCGGTGGAGTAGCCGTTGTAGAAATTGTTGTAGTAGCTGGAGCTGACGCCGGTCTGCGACGAGTAGAAAGCCGAGACGGAGAACGAGTTTGGCCTCTTGCCTCCGAGCCACGGCTCTGTGAACGAGAAAGAGAGCGAGCGGAAATATTTGCCGTTGGCCTGCGCGCGGAGCGAGAGCTTTTGCCCGTCGCCGGTAGGCAGGGGTGAGTAGGCCTCCTTGTTGAAGATGTTCTGCAACGAGAAGTTGTTGAACGACACGCCGACAGAGCCCACGAACATGCCGGCTCCCCATCCGCCAGAGAGCTCAATCTGGTCGTTGCTCTTCTCCTCAAGGTTATAAACAATATCAACCGTCCCATTCTCGTAGTTTGGCTGCGGGACAGGGTTGATGGTCTCAGGATTGAAATGTCCCATCTGCGCCAGCTCGCGGACTGTGCGAATCAGCTCCGACTTGCTGAAAAGCTGCCCTGGCTTGGTGCGAATCTCCCGACGGATGACGTGCTCTTTGGTCTTGTCGTTGCCGGTGATGACCACTTCGTTGATTGTGGCCTGCGTCCCCTCCTCAATCCTCATCTCGATGTCGATGGTGTCGCCCTCGACCTTGGCCTCGACCGGCGTTATGCGCGAGAAGAGGTATCCGTGGTCCATATAGAGATTGTGCACAGCGTCGTCGTCCTCGAAGAGCCTCTTGTTCATCTTCTTGGTGTCATAGACGTCGCCCCTCTTCATGCGGAGGACGTAGCTCAGGTAGTCGCTGGAGTAGATGCTGTTGCCGACCCACTTGACGTCGCCGAGGAAATATTGGCTCCCCTCCTCGATGTAGACGTCGATGTCGACCATGTCCTCCCCATAGGGCACGACGGTCTCGCGGACCACGCGCGCGTCGTGGTAGCCATGCTCGTTGTAGTAGTCCACCAGTGCCACCAGGTCTTTCTCGTAGAGTTCCTTGACGAACTTCTTGGTCCGGAAGAGGTTCATGAGCCCTTTCTGGTTCGTCTTCTTCATGGCCTTGTTGAGCTTGCGGTAGCTCATGACCTCATTCCCGTGGAAGCGGAGCTTGTGGACCTTGACCTTGTCCTTCTTGTCGACCACAATGTCGAGGATGACATGGTTGTCTTTCTCTGCGTCGTTGCGCTGATTGACCTTGA
Source organism: uncultured Marinilabiliaceae bacterium (assembly GCA_964481855.1). Classification (GTDB taxonomy): domain Bacteria; phylum Bacteroidota; class Bacteroidia; order Bacteroidales; family Marinilabiliaceae; genus W3P20-009. The sequence goes on along the minus strand of CAYZUH010000002.1, from coordinate 38,575 downwards.
CCTCGACATTGTAGAACCCCTTGCCGACAAAGAAGTCTCGGACGTACTTCTCGGCCCTCTTGATGAGGAAAGGCGTGACCTGCGCCCCCTCCATGATTGCCACCTTGTCGTAGACGTCTTTGATGTCGCCGCGCTTTAGCCCCACAAAGTTGACCTTGCTGAGCCTCGGCCTCTCGCGGAGTGCCACCTCGATAATGACATGGCCCTCGGCCGGCGCGTCGCGGTAGAACATCTTGACGTCGGAGAATAGGCCGTTGTTGAGGTAACGCTTGACGGCCTGCGTGATCTCGTCGCCGGGGATTGCCACCTCCTGCCCGTTGTGGAGGCCGGAGAGGTTGACGAGGAGCTGCTGGTCCATGTGGCGCACGCCCGAGACCACGATGTCGTCGATGATATATTTCCGGGCGACCCCCGTATATGAGACCTTCTCAATGTTATCGTCGGCGGCGGTCGTGTCGGCCTGCGCCTGCGCAAGAGCCGAGACCGCAGTCACCAGGAGCGTCGCCGCGAGAAGAAGTCTTTTGAGCATTGATTAGTTAAAATGTGTAAAGGGAAGAGGTGAGCGCTATGCATCCAACTGTTCGCTGGTCTTGCCGAAGCGTCTCTCCCGGTGTTGGTAGTCCACGACGGCTCTATATAGCTGCTCGGCGTCGAAATCGGGCCACAGGGTGTCGGTGAAGTAGAACTCGGAATAGGCCGCCTGCCACAGCAGGAAATTGCTGATTCTCAGCTCACCGCTAGTGCGGATGATGAGTTCGGGGTCCGGCATGAAGCTCGACGGCATTCTCTGCGCCACGGTCCTCTCGTCGACTTCGTCGGGACGCAACCGCCCCTCGCTCACGTCGCGAGCCACGGCCCTGGCCGCCTCCGCCATCTCCCATCGTCCGCTGTAGCTCAGGGCCAAGACCAATGTCAACCCGGTGTTGGCGCTCGTCCGCTCGACACTGTCGTCGAGCTTGGCCCGCAACCAGGCCGGCAGGTTGCCGTCGCCCAATACACGGAGGCGCACGTTGTTACTCTGCAAGTCGGCAAGCTCCCCGTCCAGGGTCGACGAGAGGAGCCTCATCAGCCCCTCGACCTCGGCGGCGGGGCGACCCCAGTTCTCGGTGGAGAAGACGAAGAGCGTCAGGAACCTCACGCCAATCGCCCCCGCCGCCTCGGTGACACGCCGGACCGACCCGACCCCGAAACGGTGCCCCACAAGGCGCACGCTGCCTTGCTTCTTGGCCCACCGCCCATTGCCGTCCATGATTATGGCTATGTGCGCGGGGACGCGCCCCGGGTCTATCTGTTCTCTATAGGTCATTACTCCATTAAGCGTAAAAAAAAGACGCCGCTCCGCAGGTCAGAGCCTCCCTCCCTTTTGAAACCCGTCCCGGCACACAAGCGAGCGCGGCCACAGGCTGAACGAGAGCGACACGCCGAGCGACGCGAACCAGTCGTTGTTGTGCGTGAACTTGTGCACTCCGTTCCTGTAGGGGTCGGCGGGGTCGAACGTCTCGCGCGGGTTGGTTATGCACTCCAGCCTGTCGGTGAAAGTCTTGTGGAACGTCCACTCCATTCCGAGCCTCACAAGCTTGTTGAGCTTGTATTTGACACCAAAACCAAAGGGCAAAGTTAATACAATTTGCCTTTTCTCGTCGTCGCCCACATAGCGCGTATAGGCCGTCATGCCAAGCCCGGCGCAGAGGTAGGGCGAAAAGCGCGTCTGGTCTTTCTTGAAGAAATGGTCGAAGCTCAAGAAGTTGAACTCGCAAAACACCGACGCGTCGATGAGGCTGTTCTTGAAGTCGGTCTCGCCGGGCCTCCACGCCTCGGTCTCGCCCTCGACAAAAGTGTGGTCCGACGGCTCATGGGGGAAAGAGTACACGTCGGGGCTTGCCCCGTCATACTCGCCCTTGATGGGATAGAATCCGACCACGGCCTTGAACGCGATCCGGTCGCTGTAGGCGTAGCGCGCCAGGAGCCCCCCCATGGGGCGAGTGTCCTTGAACTGCTGCGACGGGTTCATCTCGCCCATGTAGTAGCATCCCCCGGCGACGATGCCGAACTCCAGCCTGTCTTGCGCCACCGCCCCCACAGCCCACGCGGCGGCGATGGCGATTGGGGCCGCAAGGTTGGCAAAGGTTGCCATTATGGACTTTAGCGTATCCAAGAATTCAATTGACGGCAAAGAAAAATCTACGAAAGGCTGTCGGCCGGCCGCGCCACGTGCCCATTGCGCACGTCGGCCCCCCACATGAGCTTCTCGCGCAGTGTCTGGAAAAACGAGTAGCTGGAGAGCTGCACCCTCCTCACGCCCACGCCGGCCTTGGCGATCCGCAGCCGCCCTCCGCAAGGCACGAGCCGCGCGTGGCCGTCGAACGACGCCATGACATTGGACGAGCGCCCGCCGACAACGATGTTGAGGACAACATCGTCGGGCAAGACAAGTGGGCGGATTGAGAGGTTGTGGGGCGCCACGGGGGTGACGATGAGGCTGCGCACCGTCGGGACGACAATGGGCCCGCCGACACTGAGCGAGTAGGCCGTCGAGCCCGTCGAGGTCGAGACGATGAGGCCGTCGGACCAATAGGTGGTCAGATAGTCGCCATCGACATACGTGTCGAGCGTCAGCATCGACGAGTTGTCGCACTTGGTTATGGCGAACTCGTTCACGGCGTAGCCTATGGGGCTGCGGTCGTCGTCGACATACATGTTCACCACCGGGACTTCGACAGTCCGATAGTTCCCTGCCAAGAGGTCGCCGATGGCGGCATGAATCTGCTCCGGGGCCACGTCGGACAGGAAGCCTAGCCTGCCCCTGTTGACACCAAGGATGGGGACCCCGGCCCCCATGACCATCTTGGCGGCGGCGAGAAACGTCCCGTCGCCGCCGACGCTGAGCAGTGCCTCGGCGGAGCGCACGACGGCGGGGGCGGAGACACGCTCGGCGACGGAGCATAGAGACGCGTCGCCGACGTGGTCGTAGACTTCGGCCCACACGCCGACCCTGGCGCCATGCGAGACGATGGCCCTGGCCAACGAGGCGTAGGTCTCGGCCGAGCGCGGGTCGAAATGGCGGCTGAAAATGATATAGAGAGGACGTTGAGACACGACTCCTGCCTTGTTTCGTTTTTTCCGGGGGCCGGGGCGGCTCCGCCCCCTCACCCTTGTTTGTCAGCCCCCCCGCCCAGCAGCGCCGCGGCCAGGGCCTTGACGTCCAACCCGTCGAAGCTGCCCGAAGTCATGAAGAGCAAGACGGCGCCCCGCAGGTCGAGACCCGCCAGCCGGACCCGCATCTCGGCGGAACTCGTCAGCACCGCCAACCCTGGATGGGCAAAAGCGGCCTCGACATCGGCCGGGGCGAAGAGCGGCAGGCGCTTGTGCTCGACGACGGCGGGGTTGTAGTAGACAATGGCCTCGTCGGCCCCGTCCATCGTCCCGGCATATTGCGACAAGAAGCCCCGCGACAGGCTGCTGAACGTGTGCAACTCCAGGCACGCCACAATCCGCCTGCCCATATAACGCTTTCGGACGGCATTTATTGTGGCCCGGAGCTTCGACGGCGAGTGCGCGAAGTCCAGATAGGCCACGGCCCCGTCCGCCCCATTGCACAGTAGCTGAAGCCTGCGCGCCGCGCCTGCGAACGAGGATATGGCCTCGGCAAACTGGCAGTCGGAGACGCCCGCCTCGCGGCAAGCCAACAGCGCCGCGTTCATGTTCTGCATGTTGTGGTCGCCAAAGACGCTCGTCTTGACCTCGCGCCCCGCTATGGAGACCCACACGGCGCCGTCGCTCCCCATGCGCCACCCGAAGCCGCCATAGGGGACGGCCGCGACGCCCTGCGGAAAATCCTCGGCGGCGATGCCGCCAAGGCGCTCGTCGCCGACGTAGTAGACAAGCGTCCCGCCGGGCATGAGCGTATGGGCGAACTTGCGGAACTGGTCGACATAGACGTCGAAAGTGGGGAAGACGTTGACGTGGTCCCAGGCTATGCCTGTCAAGACAGCCACATGGGGGTGGTAGTGGAGGAACTTCGACGTGCGGTCGAGGGGCGAGGTGAGATACTCGTCGCCCTCGAAGACGGCCACCTCGGCGTCGGACGAGAGGCCGACCATGGTGTCGAAACCATCGACCTGCGCCCCGACGAGATAGTCGAACTTGATGCCGCAGTGGCGCAAGACGTGCATAATCATGGCCGTGGTGGTGGTCTTGCCGTGGCTCCCGCCGACGACGATCCGCCTCTTGCCGGCGGTCTGCTCGTAGATGTATTCGGGGAACGAGAATATCTTGAGCCCCAGCCTCCTGGCGCGCTCAAGCTCCGGGTTGTCGGGCGCGGCGTGCATCCCCAGTATTACGGCGTCGATGCCCCCGTCTATCATGTCGGGATGCCACCCCGGGCTGTCGGGCAGAAGCCCATGCGCGGCGAGCCTGCTCCTTGACGGCTCGAAGAACTCGTCGTCGGATCCCGTCACGTCATATCCTTTGGCTTGCAAGGCCAGGGCCAAATTGTGCATCACCGCCCCACCGACGGCGATGAAGTGCACGCGCTGTCTCTTGTGTGTGTTCATCTTGGCAAATATGTTTTGTCGGCCGCGTCGTCGCCCTCTCCGGCCGCCTCGATGACGTCCTCAAGGTCGAGCGAGGCCTCGGCCTTGGGCATGGGTCTGCCGTCAATCTTGTCAGACCGCAAGGCGAAAGAGACTCCCGGCAAGGAGCAGAGGAGCGAGACGACGTAGAAGAGCAGGCTGAGCGAGATGGCGCAATTGGCGTCGACGCTCAGATAGCCCGACCCTATCATGAAAGCCACCTCGCGCGCGCCGACACCACCTATGGTGACCGGCACCGCCGAGGCGATGCTGCTGAGCAGGAACAGGAACAGGTAGTCGGCTTGCGAACCGGGGGCGCCGAGCCCGACCAGGATTGCCGCGGCCGTGCACATCTGAAACCCCTGGACAACGAGCGAGACGCACAGCGCCACCACGGCGGCCCGCGACAGCGAACGCCGCAAGAGGCGGAAGAAGAGCCAATAGGCCCACGCCCCGACGGGGATGAGCGACAGAAGCCACACCTGCAGCCCCTCGACGGACTTCAGCCCCACGCTCTCGGCCAGGCCAGGCCGAAAGGCGGCGTAGGCCACGGTGTAGACACAGATGGCGCCGAGGCCGCTCATGCGGTCGCCGAGCAACGCCAAGACGACGGGCTTGACGCGGGTGCCATAGCGCCTGTGGAGCCAATAGACCTTGTAGCCGTCGCCCCCCACCCCGCCGGGCAGGAAGAAATTGTAGAACATCCCGAGCCAATAGAGGCGCAGGTTGACGCCGCGGCCAATGTCGACAGGCACGGCCGACAGCATGACGCGCACCCTCTCGGAGCTGACCATTTGCGAGAGGGCGTAGACGACCACGGCCACGGCGAGCCACCAGGGCGAGACGCCCAAGATGGTGTCCCACGTGCTCCGCAGCTCAATCTTGCTGAAGACGAAAGCCAGCGCCCCGAGCGAGACGCAGACTTTGAGAACCGTCTTGAGTGCCTTAGTCGCCTTCACGCGTGAGCCTCTCCAAAATGTCGTCGGCGGCCTGGACGCAATCGGGACACGGCGTGCCGCTCCTGGCCTTGATGTCGGCGCAAGTCAGATGCCCGCCCGTCCGCTCCTTGAAGAGTTCGACAATCTTCCTCTCCTCTTGCGGCATGGCCGCCACCGCGGCGTAGAGGGCGCCGCACAGGCCGCCGGGGGCGCCCCCCGTGCCGCACCTGGCGAAACGCTCCAACGCGGCATCGGCGTCGCCGCCGAGCAGGCGGGCATATTTGCACGCCACGGCCTGCGCGCAGTTGTGCAGGTAGGGACGTTTTCGAAACGTGTCTGTGGCTTTCATCGCAGTCGGGTCTCTACTTGATGAGCGGGATGCGCAACGCCGCGTCCATCTCCAGGAAGCGGCGCTCCGAGTCCTCTCCATATTTTGCGACCGAGGCCAGAGCCTCCAGCCGCGTCTTCATGCGCGTGAGGTGGCGCGTCTTGCTGTAGAACTTGTCGGCATAGCAGACAATCTTCTCCTCGACGGACAGCGGCACCATGTCGCGCGGCGGCAACGGGAGCCCACGCTCCTCGATGTACTCCCTCGTGAGCCCCGCCCCGGTGTGCCGCTCGCACACAAGGGCGTGGAGCGGCAGACGGGCGTCGTCGAGAATCCGCCGCCCCTCGACGCCGTGGCATATGTAGGGCAGAGAGCCGTGGCAGTCGATGCCGGGCGCGTCGGTCCGTACGATGCCGACATCGTGGAGCATGGCCGCCTCGCGGACAAAGCGGACGTCGGCCCCGAGCTCGGGGTGCCCCTCGGCGATGGCCACGGCCAGGCGGGCCACACTGCGGCTGTGGGTCAGCAGAATGTCCCACAGGAGCGAGCCCCGCTCGTAGCTGAGGGCAACGACGGCCTCAATCTCGGCGTCTGTCATAGTGCTAGTGGTGGCGCGAGCGCAGCTCGCGGACGACGTCCTCGATGCGGTAGCCCTTGTGGGTGAGCAGGACGATGAGGTGATAGAACACGTCGGCGCTCTCGTAGATGAAGTTCTCGTCGTCGCCCGAGACGGCCCCAATGACGCACTCCACGGCCTCCTCGCCCAGCTTCTTGGCAATCTTGCCCGTCCCCTTGCGGAAGAGGCTCGTGGTGTAGCTGCCGTCGGGCATCTCGGCGCGGCGCCGGTCGATGAAGTCCTGCAGCTCGCGGAGGAACATGATGTCGTCCGCCTCGTTGACCTCGCCCCAGCAGGTGTCGGCCCCCGTGTGGCACACGGGGCCGTCGGGACGCGCCTTGATGAGTAGCGAGTCGTGGTCGCAGTCTTCGGCAATCGAGACGACGTGGAGGAAGTTGCCGCTCGTCTCGCCCTTGGTCCACAGCTTCTGCCGGCTACGGCTGAAGAACGTCACCAGGCCCTCGGCGCGCGTCTTGTCGAGCGCCTCCTGGTTCATGTAGCCAAGCATGAGGACACGCCCCGTGGCGTCGTCTTGTATGATTGCCGGGACCAGGCCCGCCGAATCTTTCGTGAAGTCCATTTTTTTGAGTGGTATGGTTGTTATGATTTCCCCTAACGAATCCTGACCGGCACCCCCCTCTCGGCAAGATACGCCTTGAGCTCCGGAATCTGCACCTCGCGATAGTGGAAGATGCTCGCGGCGAGCCCCGCGTCGGCCTTGCCCTCCGTGAAGACATCGAAGAAATGCTCCATCGTCCCCGCCCCGCCGGAGGCTATGACCGGGATTGAGAGCGAGCCGCTGAGCCTCGCGAGAGCCTCGCAGGCGAACCCCGCCTTGGTGCCGTCGTGGTTCATGCTGGTGAAGAGAATCTCGCCGGCACCCCGCTCCTGCGCCTCGCGGGCCCAGGCGAAGAGCCTCTTGTCGGTGTCGACGCGCCCGCCGCTGACCGTGACGACCCACTCGCCGCCGGCCTCCTGGCGGGCGTCGATGGCGCATGTGACGAACTGGCTGCCGAAGCGGCCCGCGAGGTCGGAGATGAGCCCGGGGTTGCGCACAGCCGCCGAGTTGACGCTCACCTTGTCGGCCCCCGCGGCCAGGAGCCTCTCGGCGTCGGCCACCTCGCTGATGCCGCCGCCGACGGTGAACGGGATGTTGACGTGGCGCGCGATGCGCTCCACGAGGTCCGCAAACGTCTTGCGCCGCTCGTGGGTCGCCGTGATGTCGAGAAAGACCAGCTCGTCGGCGCCCTGGCGCGCATACTCGGCCCCCAGCTCCACGGGGTCGCCGACGTTCTTGATGTCGACAAAGTTGACCCCCTTGACGGTCTGCCCGTCGCGTATGTCGAGGCAGGGGATTATTCTTTTGGCTATCACTTGCAGGCTTTAGCTAAAAACGTTGGGACAATATGGTCGGGGCAAAGATATAGAAATGCGGCGTGAAACAGAAATCGGCACGGACGGGAGGGTGCGGAGTTCCCATAAAGGGGGTTATGGGAAGTGGCCTGAAGCCTAACCGCATAATACTTTGGCTCGCCGAGGACTTGCGGGGCGCAACCTTGCCGCACACACTGCAAAGGCAGATGAGGCGCGGGCTGGAGGTGCGTTTCTGCCGCGACATAAAGTCGTATAAGAAGCTCATTCCCGCAATGTTGGAATGCCCTCGGGACCACGTGGTGACGCTAGACGACGACATTATCTATCGTTTTGACGTCGTGGAGAATCTTGTGAGGGCGTGCCAGAGGGACGACAGCTTCGTATATTGCACAAGGGCGCACCGGATAAGGCTGAACGCCCAAGGGATGCCGCTCCCCTACAACAGTTGGGATATGGTCATCGACGACGACCTCATCTCGCCTCTCACGTTCCCGACAGGGGGAGGAGGGACAATCTACCCTCCGAAAGAGAGGTTTGACAGCGAAATGTTCAACGAGGACGTCTTCATGGATATTTGCCGAGGTGCCGACGACATTTGGTTCAAGGCAATGGAGCTGCTGAGCGGAATCCCTGCGCGCAAGGTGGAGTCGCAGCAAGACTCTCTCCTGTTTTCAGAATACAATCAAGAGACCGCATTGCGTGTGGCGAATGTTGAGCTGCGTCAAAACGACAGCTACCTCAAGGCGGTCTTCTCCCGGTACGGGCTATTTGAAAAGCTGAAAAGTTGAGGGCGGCCCCCCTACATCTCGCTCTTGGGGCGCCTCCGCTCACGCAGTCGCAGGGCGCAAGTGCAAAGCCACGTGAGCGGCCACAGCTTGAAATGCGCCGCCGTAGCGGCAGTGCGGACCAAGAGTCCCATCTTGCGGATATAGGGCATCTCCTCGTCCCAAAACAAGTGCGCAATCATGCGCTTTTGCCGCATGTCGGGCAAGTCCAACATGTTGTAGGCTTTCTCCTCCACTGCCCCCCGAAGAATCTCCTCCTCCTTTGAGCCGTCGGGATATGCTTTTCGCAAGAAGTCCACGGTCGTAACCCACAGGCGGACGCAGCACTCTATTTTCTTGACCGTGGGACGCCGCATCATGGAGGCCTCGTTCTGCCTGTCATGGTGGTACAAGTGTCGTCGCGCCACCATGGGGCTCTTTGCGTAATGGGCGACACGCACGACGGTGAAGCGGTCTTCGCCATACGGGATGTCGTCGGGGGCGAAGCATTCCGGGTGCTCGACGAAGATGCGCCTCGCAATCAGCTTTCCCCAAATCGTCACGCTGAACTTGAACTTCCACACGTCGAAACACAAATCGGCATCCCCCACAACATCAAACGGCTTAGCCTTGACGTATCCAAAAGGGTTGTGGTCCACGACGCCCACCGAGACCAATTCGGAGCCTTGCGACACGGCCGCCTCGTAGGCGGCTTGGAGATATTCGGGTTCGACGTAGTCGTCGCTGTCGACGTGGGCAATGTACTGCCCCGAGGCCGCCTCGACGGCGGTTCGCCGAGCGGCGGCGACGCCACGGTTACGGTCGTGCGCGACAATCCTTATGTCGAGGTCGGGGAAGTCGTCTATCACTCTGCGCAGTATGTCGGAACTTTTGTCGGGCGAGCAGTCGTCGACAAAAATAAACTCCACGCCGTCGGTCATGGTCTGCGTGAAAAGTGAGCGTGCGCAACGCTCTATGTACTTTTCGACGTTGTAGACGGGAACGCAGACAGAGACTTTCATTTCGCCCATCTCCCTTTCATGCAATAAGAAATCCGCCCCGGAACTCACTTCCCATAACCCCCTCTATAGGAAGATAGACATTGCCCAGCCGCTTGCCGTAGGTGGTGAGGCTCACGACGACATCGGACCCGGGCAGATAGCGGGTGTCGCAAACGCCAGGCTCTGAGCTGGAAAGCGCCATCTCCGTGAGGCGCTGCCTCTGCAATTCGTAGCACAGGTTCTCGTGCGTGGCGAACCTCACCAGGCGCACCAGGGAGTCGTAGGCCTTGTCTTTTATCCAAACCATGATGGCAAGCGCAAGATTATATGGTCACCATCGTGGCGCCGAAGCCGTATTCGCGGAACGAGGCGTCCTGGAAGTGGCACTTGGGATATTTGCGCTCGACGAACCGGCGCAACTCCCCCTTTAGGACTCCCGCCCCCACCCCGTGGATAAAGACGATGCGAAGCCCCTTGCGCCCTGCGTTCTGCTCCATGACGGCGCGGACGTGCGCCATCTGGGCGTCGAGCATGTCCTTGTTCTCAAGCCCCCTGGTGTCGGGCAGGAGCGCGTCGATGTGCAGGTCGACCTCCAGCAGGTCTGCTACCCGGCTGGGCTTCGAGACTTTTGGCGTCTCGCCCCTGCGCCCCTCGGCGGCGGCGCGCGCCACCTCCTTGTCGGTGAGCCGCTCCAGCTTCTGCGCGAACTCGTCTTTTATGACCGGCAGGAGTATTGCCTTCTGGTCAAAAAAGTCGTTGTCGGCATAGCTTCCGCCTCTGACAAGGCGCACGCCGCGGGGCTTGAGGACGGCGTTGTAGACGGGCTGCGCGACGAACGAGCGAATCTTCTTGAACATCAGCAACTGCACCTGCCACGTCTGCCCATCGACCTGCATGGGGTTGAGCGAATCGACGCGCTCCTTGGTGTTCGGCTCTATTGTCGACGCGGCAATGAGTGCCGACTGGCCTTTGGCGTCGGTCCGCAAGATGGCGTAGGAGGCAAAATAGTTGGAGTCGTTGACCACGTGGAGGTCCACAGTGCCCGAGTTGCCGCCGTCGGCCTGCGTCAGCGCGAGATAGAAGTGGGGGTCGGCGTCGTCGGTGGCGTCCGCCTCGAACGCATAGGCGGCGGGCCTGTCGTCCGGCTTTCCCGGCCTCGGCGTCGGGGCCGGAGCCTCCTCCTCGGCATCGTCGTCGTCGCCCTCCTCCATCCCGGCCTCAACCCTGGCGCGCCAACTGGCGCCATCGGGCAACGACCTCGTGGGCGCGGCGCCTCGCGCGCTCGCGGCGGCGTTGCGCGCGGAGCGGCTATATGCCTCGTCCTGCATCTTGTGTTCCGCCTCGTCGACCACGATGACGTCGTTGTCCATGACTGGGATTTGGAATCCGTCCTCATCCTCGACATAGACCGTGCGCCCCTCGACGCGCGCCACTCTGCCGCCGCCCTCCTCGTTGAGGAAACGTACGCGGTCGCCTATCTTGACTTTCATCTCTTCCGCAACTCTATTTGTGTTGCGAAGATAGTGAGTTTTTACATACGACCAACTTGCCGCCACGGACGTAGAGACGCCCCGGCACGGGCCGCGCCACCCTCTGCCCCGTCAGAGCATAGAAGGCCCCGGAGGCCTCGGCGCGGGGCGCGACGACGGGCCGCAGACCGGTGTCGGGCTTTGGGCGGGAGGCGATGACGAACGGGTTGGCGTCGTAGCCCTCTATGAGGTGCAAGTCCGCAATGGACCGAATCTCCGTAGACGTCTCTCCAATCCACCCACAGTGCTGGAAGATGGCGGTCGAGACGCGGATGAAGTCCACCCTCTCCAACGTCACGGGCTTGCCGTCGTCGTCCACGGCCCAGTCGATGTCGAACGACGAGAAGAGCGAGTCGTTGGCGGCGCAGGCGTCGGCATAGCCGTAGGCATCGGCGGCGTAGCGATATTGCACCCACCCCGTGCCGTTGCCGCTCTGCTCCACGGCGTTGTTGGGCAGACGGCCGCCTCGGAACGTCAGCGTCCCGCCCTCGGCCCACAGGGGCCAATAGGCCTGGGTGTGGAACGTGTTCTTGGGGTGGGAGCCCGACGAGTCGCGCCTGGCGCCGCCGGCGTCCGTCCACGAGCACTCCCACCGCACATATTCGTCGAAAGAGGAGTAGGAGAGGGTGTGCGGGCCGCTCTCGGCCGCGGGCCTGAAATATGTGACCTCGAAGTCGCGCACCTCGGAAGAGTGGAACTCCGAGCCGGCAAGCTCATACCACTTGGCCGTGCGGTGGTCGTCGCCCACCCCGACGCAGACAATGCCCGGCTCAATCGAGCCGCCCAGGGTCCCGGGCGAGGCGTAATATCCGTTGCCCAAGACCAGGATGTCGGAGCCGGGACGGTTCTCGACGGGATGATCGAAACGCACAACGACATAGCCCCCGAAAGCGCCCAGGCTGACCAGCCCCCCGCCGTTGAGCTGCTCCTCGCACGCCCTGTTGGCATCGGCCTGCGAGGCCCCCTCGGCCACGGCCGGCAAGGCATTGACGTACTGGCCCGGGGCGGGGAGGAAGTCCAACACCTCCACGCGCTGCGTCTGCGCAATGGCGGCAGACAGTTGGCAACATGCGGCGACGGCGAAAAATAGGCGTCTCATGTCATTCCGTTGTTTCAAGATGCAAAAAGTGGCCGGGGTTAATCCCCTCCAGCATCCAACGGCCCACCTGGCCTCCCCTCTCGTCGAACTCGTAGAGGTAGCCGTTGGCGGTGTAGGCCCGCGCGTCGGTGGCGTAGAGGTGACCCGTGAGTGGCGAGATGTATATCCCGTAGGGCGACTGCATCTGCGCAATGACCTCCATGGCGGGCTGATAGTCGCCCAAGCCGTCGGCGGCCTCCAGGCCCGGCAGGGATATTGTGTGCGCCTCGACGGCGCCCTGGCCGTCGGAGTAGGAGAAAGCGGAGCCCAGGGTGTAGAACCGGTCGCCGCGGGCGCAACTGTAGGTCGAGGCGAAATCGAAGACGCTGACGGCCTCCGTCTGCATGTCGATGACCACCGTCTTGGGCGCAACGTCGTAGTAGTCGCCCGCCGAGTTGACGCACAAGAACCTGCCCGCCTGCGACACCTTGCCAAAGAGGTTCGGGCAACGTGTGTCAATCCGCCGGAGCTCGGTCATGGTCTCGGCGTCTACAACCGAGACTGTCGTCTCCGGCTCGCCCCCCCCGGTCTGCGCATATCCGCCCGTGTTGGCCACGTAGAGGCGGCCGTCGTAGAGGGCCATGCCCTCCGGCTCGCGCCCCACGCCGCAAGTGCCGACAACCTCGAACGAGCGGAGGTCTATCTTGGCCACGTAGCCGCCGCGGGCGTAGGAGGAGCAGTAGAGATAGCGTCGGCCGTCGGAGACCATCTTGCGGTTGTTGGGGATGTCTTCGGTGGCGGCGACGGCCTTGCCGCTTAGGCCGACATATTGGATTATGTTCGACCAATTGACCGAAACGGCAATGAGCGTGTCGGCGGCCAAGATTATGTCGTTGCCCGTGTCGCCAAGGTGCCGGCCGGGATTGTTGACCTGGAACCACTTGTTGACCACCTCCCCCCCCTCCAAGCTCGCGATGCACGAGTTGTCCATCCCCCACAGCCCCTCGCACAAGACGAGCAACTGGCCCGGGCGCGCGGCCGGCTTGACCTCGGGCTCGACGACATCGGCGGGCTCGACCGAGCAGGCTGCCGCCACAAAAGCCGCGGCGGCCGCCAATGTCACATTCCAAAAACGTCTCATCGTATCTCGATTTTTAGTGAAAACTTCCAATTGCGCCCCGGCATGGGGTAGCGCTTGACCACCTCGTGGCGCGAGTCGGTGGCGTTGTCGCACTCCGCCGAGGCCGTCATCCGCGCCCGGCGCAGGTCGAAGGCCCGGGTGAGCTTGAAGTCGAGCGCGGCCCACGGCGGGAGCAGGTCGTCGGCGTTGTTGGAGACCAACGCGAAACGCTCGCCAGTGAAGAGCAGCGAGCCGCAGAGCGACCAACGGCGGAACTCCAAGTCCACAATCGCCGAGCCGGAGTGGAGAGGCGAATAGGGGACGAAATTGCCATGCTCGGGGTCGGAGCGCACGCTGACGTCGCGGTCGCGTTGGCAAGTGTAGTTGACGCTCGACGAAAGCCCCAGCAGCCCGAAGCGGCCGTCGTAGCCCGCCGAGAGCGACACGCCGTCGCTCTTGACCCTGCCGAAATTGACCATCGACCACCGGAACTGGCTCTGCATGGGTATGGCGACAATCTTGTCGTCGATGTCGTTGTGGTATACGTCGACGGCCAGTCGGAGCCCCCCGCCCCTGTAGTCGGTCCCGACATCCCACTGCGTGGCATATTCGGGGTTGAGGCTGACGTTGCCCACAAGGGTGTAGTAGAGGTCGTTGAGCGTCGGGGCGCGGAAGATTCTCTTGTGGAACGCCCTCCATACCCACGCCCCCCGACGATAGGAGGCCATGAACATGGGCGTGAACCGGCTCATCGGGCGGGCCCCGCCGCGCCGGCGGTCGCGGATGCGGGTGAAGAGCGCCGCCACGCTCCACTCCAAGCCGCGCCACGCCCCGATTGCCGCCGCGACGCTCTTCGAGTCGACCCGGCAGACCCTGACGAACCTCGCCACGTCTGCATCGAGGCCGCTCACCCGGAGGTCGGTGGCCGCATTGACCGAGAGCCAGCCGCCCACGGCGTAGGCCGCCGCCACAGACCCGAAGAGATCCTGCTGCCGATATGTGTTGTCGCAAAACATGACGGCGGCGTTTGTCGCGGGGTCCTGCCTGTAGCGCAGGCGGTCGAGGGCGTATTTGGCATTGGCCTTGAGCTCGACGGGCCCCGCCGCGCCGCGCCAAGTGGCCTGGGCGAAGAAATTGCGGTCCCACTGTCTGTCGGTCGAGCCCCACTGGTCGGAGAGGCGGCGGACGACGGGGCCCGGAAGCCCGCGACGCGAGGCGTAGTAGTAGACACGGGCCCGGAAGCCGCCCCACACAGCCCCCCCCTCCAGGCGGACAAACGATATGTCTGAATTGCGCCGCACGCCGGTGGTGTCCTCCCACGCCGAGCGGAACCGGAACTCGTAGTCGCCGTCGGAGTGCCACACCTCGCCGTCGGCGAAGAGCCTGCCCCGAAGCGAGGCGTAGACCTTGCCCTTGTGGAGGCCGAAGGAGCCGTTGCCATACTCGGCGGCGAGCATCGTCTCGGCCGGGGCGCGCGTCTGCAAATAGACCGTGGCCCCGGAGGCGTATTCCGACGCCGACTGGAGGCGCTCGCTCTTGTTGGCGTTGTGGAGCGAGACGCTCTCCATGTTGGAGAGCGAGAACTTGCCCAAGTCCACCTGCCCGTTCTGCACGTTGGCGATGCGCACGCCGTCGAGATAGACCCCGACGTGCTGGGAGCCCAGCGAGCGGACGTTGACCGTCTTGAGGCCCCCAAGCCCGCCATAGTCCTTAATCTGCACGCCGGAGAAGAATTTGAGGGCGTCGGCCACGGACGACGTGGAGAGGGCCTGGAGGGCCGCGCCGCGGAGGGACTGGCTCGGCGTGAGGTAGCGCATCCTCTCGCCCACGCACGCCACGCCCCGCAACGCGTAGACGCTATCGGCGAGCAGGCCAATGCCGCCCCCCTGCGCCAAGCACAAGAGGGGCGACATCAGAACCGCGCCAAGCGCGACGAAGCGCGCTGGCCTCAATTGTCAGAGCGGGTGTGCCGCACGAACTCGAAGTTGTCGATGGCGACATAGGCGGGGGCGTTGAAGCCATAATCGCCATAGAGTTCCTCGCTGCCGTCAATCTTGACATCGACGCGCGTCACCTCGCCAAGCCTCGAGAGGTCCACGGGCGTCCACTGCGTCATGAGCCGCAGGCTCTCGCCGCGCCAGTCGCCAGGGTAGCAGACCACGCTGTCCGTCTTGACCTCGCCGTTGTAGCCCACGAACGTGGCGCTGAACCATCCGCCCTTGCCCAGCTTCACGTTGCCAAACGCGCCGCCAGTGCCGTCGTTGCCGTCGTTGCCGTCGCGCAGGGCGAGCGCGACGTAGGTGGTCAGGGCCACCTGCACACGCCTGGGAGTGAACGCCGCCACACGCGCCGCATTGGCGTCGACAAGGGTCATGGAGATGGGGACGCCGGAGTAGTGGGAGTGATAGCCGTAGGCGAAAGTCCTCGAGCCGCTCGCGCCGCCAGTGCCGAAGATGCTGGGGTCGTTGGTGTAGCCCGGCGTCACGGTGTCGGTCTTGGTGCTTATGCCCCAATAGGACCCCCACGACGAATGATTGTTGACGAAACGGAGGAAATCCTGGTATACGTAGGACCTGTTGTCAAAATACGCAGTGTCGGGATTGACGGCGGCGTCCTCGAACGTCACGATGTCGACATACGTCACGATGTGGACATACTCCGGGTCTTCTTCGCAAGAGGTTGCAATGCCGAGCAGGGCCAGGCACGCGGCAAAAAGGAAGTGTCTCTTCATCTCTTAATATGGTTGTATAAAAAAGTTGCCCACAACGCGCCCCCGGCGACAAGGAGAGGCAACGCGCGCCACGGCAAGGGCGGCACAAAGGGGAGAGAAGAGGAGACAAGGAAAAGGGAGAGACCCGCCGCGCCCCGGAGGCGCGACAGCCGCACAGCCGCCCCCCCCTCCGGGGCGCGACCTCGACACCAACCCAATCCGCGGGGCCCGCGCCGATTCTCCCTCCGACAGCGTCTCGCCCGACGCCCCCTCGGCCCCTGCGCCCCGCATAGAAAGGCGGCACAGCGCGGCTCCGGCAGGAGGAACACGAAAGAATTTGGCAGGTCTTCTGGCTCGCCAATCTCGACGGGGGCGCCTTCTCGCGCAATAGCGCAATGGCATCGTGCCTCGCGTCGTGACCCCATCGCCGGCGGGGTCGTTGGCACACAGCAGCGGGACTGTCCGAGAATCTCACTCGGTTCCCTTTTAATCTGGCGGGCATTTCCCGTCAGAACCAAAAACACGGCAAATGTAGCGAAATGCATGAGAAACCTGCGCATGGGGCTTTGGATTAAACAAAGATTCGCATATATTTACACAATTCTTAAAAACAAAGCGATATGTCTAGCTCAATATTCTGGCTCGTCCCCCTAAGCTCGGCCGTGGCTCTGCTCTTCGCCTGGCTGTTCTACCGGGGCATGATGAAAAACAGCGAGGGAACGCCCCGCATGATAGAGATTGCAGGCCACGTCCGCGAGGGCGCCATGGCCTACTTGCGCCAGCAGTATGGCGTCGTGGTCCGCGTCTTCGTCGTCCTGGCCGTGCTGCTGGGCGTGCTGGCGTTCCTGGGCGTCCAGAACCCGTTCGTGCCCGTGGCGTTCCTGACCGGGGGGTTCTTCTCCGGCCTGTGCGGCTACCTTGGCATGCGCACCGCCACCAACGCCTCGGCCCGCACCGCCCACGGCGCCCGCGAGAGCCTCAACAAGGGCCTGCGCGTGGCGTTCCGCTCCGGGGCCGTCATGGGGCTTGTCGTGGTGGGCTTCGGCCTGCTTGACATTGCCGCGTGGTTCATAATCCTCAACGACCTGGTGTTCACCCCGGAGAACATGGCCAACGGCCTGGAGTGGTGCGGCCTGACGTTCGTCCACCCCGGCACCGACACCCACACCAAGATGGTCGAGATAACCGCCACGATGCTGACATTCGGCATGGGCGCGTCGACCCAGGCCCTCTTCGCCCGCGTGGGCGGCGGCATATACACCAAGGCGGCCGACGTCGGCGCCGACCTTGTGGGCAAGGTGGAGGCCGGCATCCCCGAGGACGACCCTCGCAACCCCGCCACGATAGCCGACAACGTGGGCGACAACGTGGGCGACGTTGCCGGCATGGGCGCCGACCTCTACGAGAGCTACTGCGGCTCAATCCTATCTACGGCGGCCCTGGGCGCCGCCATCCCCGCCATAAGCGACGAGAAGCAGCTCCAGCTCGTCATAGCCCCGATGCTCGTGGCGGCCATAGGCATCCTGCTCTCCATCCTGGGCGTCTTCGCCGTCCACACCAAGGAGGGCGCCTCTCAGCGCAACCTGCTCCGCGCCATGCTCCTGGGCACTGGCGGCTCGTCGGCCCTGATTCTCGTGGCCGTGGCCGCCATGGCCGTCGTGGGGTGGATAAGCTGGGGCATCTTCGGCTCCGTCGTGGCCGGGCTCCTCGCTGGCGTCATCATCGGGCAGGGGTCGGAATATTACACGTCCGACGAGTACGGGCCCACCCGCGGCATAGCCCGCCAGACGCTCCAGGGCCCCGCCACGACCATCATCGACGGCATGGCCGTCGGCATGGCCTCGACGTGGCTCCCGGTCACCATCGTGGCGGCCGCCATCATAGCGGCCTTTGGCTCGGCGGGCGGCTTCACGAACTACCCCATGGGCGTCTACGGCATAGGCTTCGCCGCCGTCGGGATGCTCTCCACTCTCGGCGTGACGCTCGCCACCGACGCCTTCGGCCCCATTGCCGACAACGCCGGCGGCAACGCCGAGATGAGCGGCCTGCCCGCCGAGGTGCGCGAGCGGACTGACGCCCTCGACGGGCTCGGCAACACCACCGCCGCCACGGGCAAGGGCTTCGCCATAGGCTCGGCCGCCCTGACGGCCATGGCCCTCCTGGCGGCCTACATGGAGGAAATACGGATGTGGATGGCGCGCCTGGCGGGCGAGGGCGACGGATATCTGATGGTGGGCGGCACGGCGTTCTACACCGGCGCCGAGGCCCCGGCTTCAATCCCGCAGGGCGTCGACGCCGTGGCGCTCAGCACCGCCACGATTCAAGATTTCGTGGCCGCCTACGACCTCTCCATCTTCAACCCCATGCTCCTCGGCGGCCTCTTCATCGGCGCCATGATGGCGTTCCTCTTCTGCGCGCTGAGCATGAAAGCCGTGGGCCGCGCCGCCTCGAAGATGGTGGAGGAGGTCCGTCGGCAGTTCCGCGAGATTGCGGGCATCATGGACGGCACCGCCGAGCCCGACTACGCCAGCTGCGTCGAGATTTCGACCAAAGGGGCCCAGCGCGAGATGATTGTGCCGTCGTTCCTGGCCATCATAGTGCCGGTGGTGACGGGGCTTGTCTTCGGCGTGGCCGGGGTCATAGGTCTGCTGGGCGGCGGACTCACGGCGGGCTTCACGCTGGCCGTCATGCTCAACAACGCCGGCGGGGCCTGGGACAACGCCAAGAAGTTCATCGAGAAAGGCAACTACGGAGGCAAGGGGGGCGAGGCCCACAAGGCCGCCGTGGTGGGCGACACCGTCGGCGACCCGTTCAAAGACACGTCGGGACCGTCGCTCAACATCCTCATCAAGCTGATGTCGATGGTGGCGGTGGTCATGGCGGGGCTGACGCTGACCTGCTCGATAATCAACAATTAACAATTACTAATCAACAATTGAAGGGGCGTCGGAAGAATCCGACGCCCCTTTTTCTATATTGGTCTCTCCCTATCTTAGCAGTATGCGCGCCGTGGTGGTCTCCTCGCCGCTCTCCACCTCGACCACGCCCACCCCGCGCAGTCCGGCCGCGGAGACTGAGACGCAATGCGCGCCAGAGGCGCGCTCTTCGGCCACGAGCCCCCCGGAGAGCGAGTAGAGGCGCACGCTGTGGAGCGGGGAGTCCGTGGCGCGGACAACCACCTTGCCCATGGGGCAACGAGCATTAAATAGTGTACAGCACAAATGTAGAACAACTTCACGATTCGCCAATCTCCACCCACACCAAACGTCGGGGCAAACGGCAGACCGCCCATCCCCCCCCCACACACACCTTGCCACACCGCCGAGAATTTATAACTTTGCGGGCAAAGCGGGCGGCCCGGAAGTCGGGGGGAACTCGGCACCTGGCGGCGCGCCGGCGACACAAGGCACATAAAATCAACAAGGCAAACAAGATGTCTGACCAGAAGAAGAAGATAAGGCTCGTCCTAGCCGACGGGACAACGTTCGAGGGCGTATCTTTCGGCGGCGACCACTCGCGGGCCGGCGAGGTAGTATTCAACACCGCCATGACGGGCTACCCGGAGAGCCTCACCGACCCGTCGTACGCCGGTCAGATTCTCGTCTTCACCTACCCGCTGGTTGGCAACTACGGCGTGCCGCGCGACGAGGTTGACCCCGCCACGGGCATCCCCAAGTTCTTCGAGTCGGACAGAATCCACGTGGCGGGCGTGGTCGTCTCAGACTACTCGCGCGAATACAGCCATTGGAACGCGCAGAAGAGCCTCTCGCAATGGCTCCGCGAGCAGGACGTGCCGGCCATAGAGGGCGTGGACACCCGCGCCCTGACGCAGAAGATTCGCGAGACGGGCGCCATGCTGGGCAAGATTGAGTTTGAAGACCAGCCGGTGGATTTCGCCGACCCCAACAAGGAGAACCTCGTGGACCGGGTGGCCCCGCGCGAGGTCAAGACCTACGGCAACGGCAAGCACAAGGTGGTGATGGTGGACACGGGGGCAAAATACAACATCATCCGCTGCCTGCTCCGACGCAACGTGACGGTTGTCCGCGTGCCGTGGGACTACGACTTCACCGAGATTGACTACGACGGGCTGATGCTATCCAACGGCCCCGGCGACCCCCAGATGTGCCAAAAGACCGTGGCCAACATCAAGAAAGCCATAGAGATAGGCAAGCCCATCTTCGGCATCTGCCTGGGCAACCAGCTCCTGGGCATCGCCGCCGGGTGCAAGACCTACAAGCTCCCCTACGGCCACAGGGCCCACAACCACCCCGTGATTCGTTGCGGCACGTCAGAGTGCTACATCACGAGCCAGAACCACGGCTTCGCCCTGGACACCTCGACGCTCGGGCCCGACTGGGAGCCGTCGTTCGTCAACATCAACGACGGCACAAACGAGGGAATCCGCCACAAGACGAAGCCCATCTTCTCCACCCAGTTCCACCCCGAGGCCAGCTCTGGCCCGACGGACACGGAGAAGTTCTTCGACGAGTTCGTGGAGAACATAGAGAAGTCGAAAGCCCAATAGGGCAAGGCGACAACTTCACCCATATAAGAGAGCCGGGGGAGTATGATGCTCCTTTGGCTCTCGTTTTTTTGTCCTCGTGCAAAAATATCCAAGAAAACGCTCACACGACGAAACAGAAAAAGACGTTAACGGCTTCTCGTTCTGGCGTTGTCCTAGGGTCGCGCCCTAGGCCGCCATATGTCGCCCTTACAGGGCTCTGAGCCAAATGACCAGAAACAAACAGAAACGGGGACGCACGCAGCCCGTACGTCCCCATTCCTGTTTGTGAGATTTATCGTTGGGAAATTAATCCTCGGAAGCCTCGCCGCCCGGATTGTCCCCGGTCTCGTCTGCTTCGGGCTTCGTCTCGACCTCGGGCAGGGCGGCCTCCTGCTTGGCCTCGGCAAGCTCCTCGGCGGCAAGCTCCTCGTCCCTCTTTTTCCAGGGGCGGGGACCGAAAATCTTCTCCACGTCCTCGGTGAATATCACCTCGCGCTCCAGGAGCAGTTCCGCCAATTGGCGGTGCTTGTCGGCGTTGCGCGAGAGGATGTCTTTGGCTCGGGCATATTGGGAGTCTATTATTGCCGAGACCTCGTCGTCGATAATCTTGGCGCGGCTCTCTGAATATGGCGCCCGGAAAGCGTAGTCCTGCTGGCCAGTGGAGTCGTAGTAGCAGACATTGGGGAGCTTGTCGCTCATGCCGTAGTACGTCACCATGGCGTAGGCCTGCTTGTTGGCTCTCTCCAAGTCGTTGAGGGCTCCCGTGCCGACGCGCCCATAGGCGATATCCTCGGCCGCCCGCCCGCCCAGGAGCGAGCATATGTCGTCCAGCAGATGGCCCTTTGTGGTCAGCTGCCTCTCCTCGGGCTGATACCAGGCGGCGCCGAGAGCCTTGCCCCTGGGGACTATGGTGACCTTGACGAGAGGGTTGCCAAACTCCAGGAGCCAACTGACGGCAGCATGCCCCGCCTCGTGGCACGCCACGGCGCGCCGCTCCTCCTGGGTCATGATGCGGTTCTTGCGCTCCAGGCCGCCGACAATCCGGTCCACGGCGTCTTGGAAATCTTGCTTGCCGACGGCCTGCTTGCCCTTGCGCGCGGCGGTGAGAGCCGCCTCGTTGCACACGTTGGCAATGTCGGCGCCCGAGAATCCCGGCGTGAGCTTGGCCAGGAAAGAGCGGTCGAAGCCCTCCTCGAGCTTCAAAGGCCGCAGGTGGACATTGAAGATGGCCTCGCGCTCCTTGATGTCGGGAAGCTCCACCTGGATCTGACGGTCGAAACGCCCGGCCCTCATCAGCGCCCGGTCCAGAATCTCCGCACGGTTCGTGGCCGCCAAGATTATGACCCCGCTGTTGTTCCCGAAGCCGTCCATCTCGGTCAGCAGCTGGTTGAGCGTGTTCTCCCGCTCCTCGTTGGTTCCGTAGCCGGAGTTTCGCCCGCGGGCTCGGCCTATGGCGTCGATCTCGTCGATGAAGACGATGCTCGGCGAGCGCTCCTTTGCCTTTTTGAAGAGGTCGCGCACCCGGCTGGCGCCGACACCGACGAACATCTCCACGAAGTCCGAGCCCGACATGGAGAAGAAAGGCACGCTGGCCTCTCCCGCCACCGCCTTGGCCAGGAGCGTCTTGCCCGTCCCCGGAGGGCCCACGAGGAGCGCGCCCTTTGGGATTTTGCCGCCCAGCTCGGTATATTTCTGCGGATGGCGCAAGAACTCGACAATCTCCTCGAGCTCCTGCTTGGCCCCGTCGAGCCCCGCCACGTCCTTGAACGTCACGCTGACGGTGGTGTCTTTGCCGACCTCCTTAGCCTTGGACGAGCCGACATTGAAGACGTTGCCCCCTCCGCCGCCCATTCGCCGGAACATGAAGTAGTAGAGGAATCCGAAGAATATGAGCGGCCAGACGAACATCATGGCCCCGCCGAGGAAGTCGCTCCTCTGCTCGTAGAAGACGGAGATGGGACGTCCGGCCGCCTCCTCGGCGGCCTTGCGGCTCGCCTCGAAACTGTCGATGGAGGGCAGGTCGACCACGAAGTGCGGGCCCTTGACCGGCACCGGCGCGTTGGACAAGAAGAGCGCCTTGTAGTTCTCGACGGAGTCGGCCACGAGTGTCACCTCGGCCTTGAGGTCGTTGCGGACCACGACAATCTTCTCGACCCCCTGCCTCCCCAGCAAGTCTTGCTCGAAGCGGCTGTATGACAGGGAGTGGGGCGACGAACCCATGCCCAGCGTGCTGATGGCGATTAGTGCCACCGCCACCAGGCCATATATCCAATAGGGGTTGAAAGCCAACGGGCCTTTCCTTCCTTTCTTATCGGCCATTTAGATGCTGTTAAATGTGTATGTGTCTGTAGAGCAGGCCTAGTCGTCGGGCAGGTCGTCACGGCGCGCGTCAGACCACAGGCCCTCCAGGTCGTAGAAAGCCCTGACATCGGGCAGGAATACGTGCGCCACGACGTCGTGGTAGTCAATCAGAACCCACTGCGCATTGGCTCGCCCCTCGAAGTGGATTGGCCACTCGCCCGTCTGCTTGTGCACGCAGTCTTCGACCGAGTCGGCAATGGACTCAACCTGTGTTGTCGAAGTCCCCTCGCATACGACGTAGAAGTCTGCCGTGGCCCCGTCGACGCCCCTCAAGTCCAAGACGCTGATGTTGTGCCCTTTGTTCTCCCTGATTCCCTCGACGATGGTGTCGACAAGGTTGTTGCTCGTGCTGGTCATTCGTTGGTTATCCTATTCCTTGTTTGTTTCATTTGCCGCACCGCGCGCCGCCTCGACCGGCGTCTCCTCCAACGCGGCGTCGATTACTTGCGCAATCTGCTTGACGTAGTGGAACGTGAGCCCCTCGACATACTCATTCTTGATTTCGTCGATGTCTTTCTGGTTCTCGGCGCACAAGATTATGTCTGTGATCCCCGCCCTCTTTGCCGCAAGAATCTTCTCCGTTATGCCGCCGACGGGGATTACCATCCCGCGGAGGGTAATCTCGCCGGTCATTGCCACCCTCTTGCGCACCCGCCTGCCCGTGAGGGCAGAGACGATGGACGTCACCATGGTCACCCCCGCCGAGGGCCCGTCTTTCGGCACGGCGCCCGCCGGGACATGGATGTGGAAGTTCTCGTTGTCGAAATCGACTCCGTCGAGGCCGAAGAGGTGCGCATTTGAGCGGACATACTCCAGGGCGAGGATGGCGGACTCCTTCATGACGTCGCCGAGGTTGCCCGTGAGGGTGATTTTGCCCTTGCCCTTGCTGGCTGCGCACTCGACAAAGAGAATCTCGCCGCCCACGGCAGTCCACGCCAAGCCCGTGACCACGCCAGGGCGCAAGTCGTCGTGCCATATGTCGTGGGCGAACTTCTCGCCCCCCAGCAATCCGCGCACCTCGGCGGCGGAGAGGTCGGCGGGCAGAGCCTCGCCCCTGGCCACCTTGAGGGCCACCTTGCGGCAGAGGCCGGCGACAGCCTTGTCGAGAGCCCGGACTCCGCTCTCGCGGGTGTATTTGTCGATGAGGTAGGCTGTCGTGTCGTCGGGGAGGTTGAAAGCCCCCGGCTTAAGCCCATGGTTCTTCTTAGCCTTGGGGAGCAGGTGGCGCTTGACAATCTCGACCTTCTCCTCCATGAGATACCCGTCGACGGCAATCAGCTCCATGCGGTCGAGCAGCGGGGCGGAAATTGCGCCGATGTTGTTCGCCGTGGCAATGAACATGACCTTGGAGAGGTCGTAGTCGAGGTCGAGGAAGTTGTCGTGGAAAGCCGCGTTCTGCTCCGGGTCGAGAACCTCGAGCAACGCCGCGGCGGGGTCGCCGCGGTAGTCGTTGCCCACCTTGTCAATCTCGTCGAGGATGAAGACGGGGTTGGAAGTCCCGGCGTTCTTGATGCTCTCCAAGATTCGCCCGGGCATGGCCCCTATGTATGTCCTCCGATGGCCCCGAATCTCCGCCTCGTCGTGCAGCCCCCCTAGCGACATTCGGACATACTTGCGCCCCAACGCCTCGGCCACGCTCTTGCCCAGCGACGTCTTGCCGACGCCGGGGGGGCCATAGAGGCAGAGGATTGGGCTCTTGAGGTTGCCCTTGAGCTTGAGGACCGCCAGGTGCTCGAGGATTCGCTCCTTGACCTTTTCCATGCCGTAGTGGTCGGCGTCGAGCACCCTCTCCGCCCTCTTGATGTCGAGGTTGTCCTTGCTGAACTTGCCCCAAGGGAGCGCCACCATGGCGTCGAGGTAGTTCTGGCTCATGCCATACTCGGCCGAGTTGGAGTTGAGGCGCGCGAACTTGTCGAGCTCCCTCTCGAAAGCCTCCTTGGCCTCCTTGCCCCACACTTTCTTGGCGGCCTCGGCGCGGTATCGGTCGATGAGGGCGTCCTGGGGGTTGTCGCCCAGCTCGTTCTGGATGGTGCGCGTCATCTCGTGGAGCAGGAACTCGCGCTGCTGCCGGTCAATCCCCTGCCTGGCCTTGGACTGGATGTCGTCTTTGAGCTGTATGAACTGCAACTGCTTCTCGACGTACTCCATGACCATCTCGGCCCTCTCGTAGATTCCGGGGCTTCGCAACATATTGAGCTTGAGCCCTGTCTCCATGTTGAGGTTGACGGCTATGAAGTTGACCATGAAAGGCCCGTCGTCGATGTTGCGTATGGCCACGCTGGCCTCGATGGATATTGGCGTGTCCATAAGGCGGAAGAGCTCCGCCCCCTTGTCTTTGAGCGCGCTGAACAGCGCGTTGAGCCTCTCGCGGTTCTCCTCTGGCACTTTTGCCTCCTTGGCCCTCCGGACCGTGGCCCTGAGATATGGCTCTGAGGCGGCCTGCTCCAAGAGCTCGACGCGCTCAACGCCATTGAGGATTACGGTGAGCGTGTTGTCGGGCATGGAGACGACCTTGACGATGCGCGCCGAGACCCCTATTGAGCTGAGGCCTGACAGGTCGGGGTCCTCGACGTTCTCGTCGAGCTGCGTGGCCGCCACGAGAAGCCCCCTCGACTTGGCGACCTCGTCGACGACGACCCTCGACTTGGAGCGCCCGACGGTGATGGGCAACACCGTGCCAGGGAAGAGCACCGCATTGCGCAAGGCAATGACCGGCAGCTCCTTTGGCAATGCGGAGCGCCTGGGCTCGCCGCCGACGAGCATGCGCGGGCCCTGCTCGTCGCCCGTGCCGTCGTCGGGCATGGTCGAAAATCTCTTCCTTGTCGTGCTGTCGCTCATTTGGTTATTGGGATGGGAGGGTATTTGGAGATTTCTAATATCATGCCAAAGATTCGCAAGCGCCCGCTTTTCTGCCAAAATGGCGGTCAGGCCACCTTGAGCCGCGCCGCGCCGAGATGGCTGATGCGCTCCGTGGCATAGTCGATGTCGATGACGAGTGTCTTGGCGTCGGCCGACGGCGCGCTATACATCTTGTCCATCAAGATTGTCTCGCATATGGCCCTAAGCCCGCGCGCGCCAATCTTGAACTCAACGGCCTTGTCGACGATGAAGTCGAGTACCTCGTCGGGGACCACCAGGTCCACGCCGTCAATCTTGAAGAGCTTGGCATACTGCTTCATGAGCGAGTTCTTGGGCTCGGTCAAGATTCGCCTCAGCGCGTCGCGGTCCAGGGGCTGTAGGCTCGTCAAGACTGGCAGTCGGCCAATTATCTCGGGGATTAGCCCGTAGGCCTTTAGGTCTTGCGGCGCCACATATTGCATGAGGTTGTTGAAGTCTATCTTGTCGCGCGCCTTGTCGGAGTTATATCCGACCACGCGGGAGTTGAGCCTCTGCGCAATGCGGTCGCGGATGCCGTCGAATGCCCCTCCGCAGATGAAGAGGATGTTGCGCGTGTCGATGGGCACGAGCCTCTGCTCCGGGTGCTTGCGCCCCCCCTGTGGCGGGACGCTTACGACCGAGCCCTCCAGGAGCTTGAGCAGCCCCTGCTGCACGCCCTCGCCGCTGACGTCGCGAGTGATGGAGGGGTTGTCTCCCTTGCGGGCAATCTTGTCAATCTCGTCGATGAAGATTATGCCCCTCTGCGCCTTCTCGACGTCGTAGTCGGCGTCTTGCAGGAGGCGCGAGAGGATGCTCTCGACGTCCTCGCCGACGTAGCCGGCCTCGGTGAGGACCGTGGCGTCGACGATGGTGAACGGGACGTCGAGCAGCCTGGCTATGGTGCGCGCCATGAGCGTCTTGCCCGTGCCGGTGTCTCCCACCATGACGATGTTGGACTTCTCAATCTCGACATCGTCCTTGTCGTTGTGGATGAGCCTCTTATAGTGGTTGTAGACCGCCACGGAGAGGTATTTCTTCGCCTCGTCCTGGCCTATGACATACTCGTCGAGATATGCCTTGATTTCCTCGGGCTTTCGCAGTTGGAGCTGCGCCACGCTCAGCCTGCCGGCCTGCTTGAGCGCCTCGGTGGCAATCTCGTTGGCCTGCGCCGCGCAGCTGTCGCATATGAAACCCGTAATCCCGCTTATGAGCACCCCGACCTGCTTCCGGGGCCTCCCGCAGAAAGAACACTTGTCGTCTTTGACGTTTGCCATTGATGAAAAAAAGTCGTTTAGTGCCAACACAGACGGCGCAGGGCAGAAGCCCGCTCAGGCCTCCGCGCCGCGCCGCCCTGAAGTCCCGCCCGAGACCGCTACGCCTTGTCGCGCCGCAAGACCTCGTCTATCATTCCGTAGGCCTTTGCCTCCTCGGCCGTCATCCAATAGTCGCGGTCGGAGTCCCTCGCCACCTCGTCGTAGGGCTTGCCGGAGTGCTTGGCAATGATTTCAAACAGCTCCTTTTTGAGCTTCTGAATCTCGCGGGCCGTAATCTCGATGTCCGAGGCCTGCCCCTGGGCGCCCCCCATGGGCTGATGAATCATAATCCGCGAGTGGGGCAGCGCCGAGCGCTTGCCCTGGGAGCCGGCAACGAGAAGCACGGCCGCCATCGACGCCGCCAGGCCGGTGCATATGGTGGCGACGCTCGACGAGATGTACTGCATGGTGTCATATATCCCCAAGCCGGCATAGACGCTGCCGCCGGGCGAGTTGAGGTATATGGAGATGTCTTTCGACGAGTCGGTGGACTCGAGGTAGAGCAGCTGGGCCTGGACGATGTTGGCCACGTCGTCGTTGATCTCGGTGCCGAGGAATATGATGCGGTCCATCATGAGGCGCGAGAAGACGTCCATGCTGGCCACGTTGAGCTGCCGCTCCTCGATGATTGTCGGCGAGATGTATGACGCCGTCACCTTGCTGTACGCGTCGAAGACGGAGCCGCCCACGCCGCAGTGCTTGACGGCGAATTTGCGGAAGTCGTTTTGTTGGGTCATAAACGTGTCTGTAATTAAAGGCACGGCAACCTTGCGCGCCGGGGTGGGTGGGCAAGGCTGCCGTCGGAAACCTGTGTTATCTTCAATTCCCTTACTTGCCGGCCTCGAAAAGCTGCCCGAACTGCTCCTGGGTCACGCTCTTGGCCTCGACGTTGGCGTTCTCCTTGGCATAGGCGAAAATCTTGTCGTCGGCGGCCCCGGCGGCCAACCGGTTGCGCTGCTCCTCGTCGCGGAGCATGTTCTGCGCGTACTTGTCTACCTGCTCGTCGGGCAGGTTGGTCAGCCCATACTGCATGAACTGCGCCCTGGTGCTCTTCTTGGCGAACTCCAAGACGTCGGCGAACTCGACCTTGACGTCGAGCGCCTTGGCGACGTTGTTCTTGACAATCTGCCAACGGAGGTCGTCGAGGAACTTGGGGAACTCCCTGTCGAGGACTTCGGGCGTGAACTTGTCGTTGTCGCGGTTGATTGCCGTGAGCCACCTCTTGAGGAACTCCTCGGGGAGCTTGATGTCGCCGGCGGCGTTGAGCATGGCGGCGCGGGCGTCGACCGAGAAGCGGTAGTCTTGCGCCATGGCGTTGGACTTCTCCAGGTCCGCCTTGACGCGCGCGCGGAAAGCCTCCTCGTCGGCCACCCCGCCGTCGGGGTAGAGCTTGGAGAACAGCTCGGCGTTGAGCTCGGCGTTCTTGAACTCGGAGACCTCGCTGATAACTATTTTGGCGACTGCGTCGGCAGCTATGGCCGCGGCCTCGTCGTCGCTGACCCCCAGGAGGTAGGAAATCTCCTTGTTGTCGGGGCATGCCTTGCGGAGGTCGAACTCGACGGTGTCGCCGGCCTTCTTGCCCACGAACTTTGCCTTCTCGGCCTCGTCCTTGATGACGGTGACGGAGAGTAGGCCCTTGTCGTTCTTGAAGTCGGCAACCGACACCTCGCCCTTGATGAGCGACGCCTCGGTCGAGACCTCGACGGGGACATGGCCGCCGTGGCGCGCCACGATGTTCTCCACTTGCTCCTTGACAGCGGCGTCGTCCGCCACTATGGTGTAGGAGGGGATTGTGAGGCTCTTGTCGATGCCGACGCTGACGACGGGCGAGACGGCGATGTCGAACCTGAACGAGAGCTTGTCGACCTCGTTGTCGAAGTCGATGGGCTGCTGGTCCTTGTTGGGCAGCGGCTCGCCGAGGATGTCAAGATTGTTTTCCTTGATATAGTTGGAGAGGGTCTCGCCCACGAGCGTGTTCACCTGGTCGACGAGTATGGACTTGCCGTACATCCTCTTAATCATGCTTGCGGGTGCATGACCGGGACGGAAGCCCTTGATGGCTACTTTCTTGCCGTAGTCTTTGACAGCCTTGTCCACTTTCGGCTCGTAGTCAGCCTTCTCAAACTCGATAGTCAGTACGGCATTGAGCTCATCAACGTTCTCTCTAGAAATGTTCATTTCAACCAGTTGTAGGTGTTTTGTTTAGAAAAAGTACGGATGAGGGGACTCGAACCCCTACGCCTTTCGGCATCAGATCCTAAGTCTGACACGTCTACCAATTTCGCCACATCCGCGAGACGCCACTCCCAAGGCGTGGCAAAGTTAAGCCAATTATCCTCACGAAACTCAAACGCCGCCAGATTTTTTGGGAGCGGGCCTAAGCGTCGAACTTGCGTCGGCGGAGCACGAAGTCGCGCCCCAGGTAGACCTCGCGCACCTTCTCGTCGCCCGCCAACTGCTCGGCCGTGCCGGCCCGGAAGAGGCGGCCCTGGACCTGGATGTAGGCGCGGTCGCATATTGCCAGCGTTTCGCCCACGTTGTGGTCGGAGATGAGGACTCCGATGTTCTTGTCCTTGAGGTGCGAGACGATTTTCTGGATGTCGTAGACGGCGATGGGGTCCACGCCGGCGAAAGGCTCGTCGAGCATTATGAATCGGGGGTTGATGGCCAAGGCGCGGGCAATCTCTGTCCGCCTCCTCTCGCCGCCCGACAGCTGTATGCCCTTGCTCTTGCGGATGTGCCCGAGGCCGAACTCCGAGATTAGCTCCTCGAGCCTCTGGTGCTGGTACTCCTTGGAGTATTTGGTCATCTCCAGGACTCCCAGGATGTTGTCTTCGACGCTGAGCGTCCGGAAGACTGACGCCTCCTGCGCCAGATAGCCCACCCCGAGCTGGGCCCTGCGGTAGACCGGCAGGGTCGTAATCTCGGTGTCGTTGAGGTAGACGTGGCCCTCGTTGGGCTCGATGAGGCCCACGGTCATGTAGAAAGTGGTGGTCTTGCCGGCCCCGTTGGGGCCCAGCAGCCCGACAATCTCTCCCTGCCGGACCATTATCGACGGGCCGTCGACCACCTTGCGCGTGCCGTATATCTTGACGAGCTTCTCGGTCCGCAGGACCATGTGCTCGTCGTCGGGCGTCGGGTCGGGCTCCTCGTAGATTGTCCCGGTCTGCAACTCGCCGGAGATTATCTTGGCCCTTATGGCGTCCGACTCGCTCATGTGGCTCAAGTCGGCCGCCGCGGCCCTACTGTCGGTCTCTGCCATGGGTGTTGTCGATTGTCATGATGCGCCGAACTCCATCAGGTAGGCCTTGATGAAAGGGTCTATGTCCCCGTCCATGACCGCCTGGACGTTGCTCGTTTGGTGGCCCGTGCGGTGGTCTTTGACCCTGCGGTCGTCGAAGACGTAGCTGCGTATTTGCGAGCCCCACTCGATTTTCTTCTTGCCCGCCTCTATCTTCTCCTTGGCGGCATTGCGCCTCTTGAGCTCGCGGTCGTAGAGCTGCGAGCGGAGAAGCCTCATGGCGTTCTCGCGGTTCTCGGTCTGCTTGCGCGTCTCGGTGTTCTCGATGAGGATTTCCTCGGTCTCGCCCGTGTCGGGGTCCGTGTACTGGTAGCGCAACCGGACGCCCGTCTCGACCTTGTTGACGTTCTGCCCGCCAGCCCCGCCGGAGCGGAAGAGGTCCCACGAGACCTTGGACGGGTCGACATAGACCTCGATGGTGTCATCGACGAGCGGCGTGACGAAGACCGACGCGAAGGATGTCATTCGCTTGCCCTGGGCGTTGAACGGCGAGACCCTGACCAGGCGGTGCACGCCGTTCTCGCTCTTGAGGTATCCGTAGGCCGTGTCGCCCTCGACCTGAAACGTCACGGTCTTGATTCCGGCGTCGTCGCCGTCTTGCAAGTTGGTTACGGTGACGCGGTAGCCGTGCGCCTCGGCCCACCGCTGGTAGAGCCGCATGAGCATCTGCGCCCAGTCCTGGCTCTCGGTGCCGCCGGCCCCGGCCACAATCTTGAGGACGGCCCCCATCTGGTCCTCCTCGCCCTGCAGCATATTGGCTAGCTCGGCCTCCTCGGTGAGGCGCACCGCCTCGCCATAGGCCCGGTCGACCTCGGCCTCGTCGACGACGCCCTCCCGGAGGTAGTCCACGGCGAGGGCCAGCTCCTCTACGGCAGAGTGGACGCGCTCGTAGCTCGAGACCCACTTCTTGTTCTTGCGGACCCGCTTCATGACCTCCTCGCTCTTGGCGCGGTCGTCCCAGAAGCCCGGCTCCTGCGTGCGGAGGTCGTCCTCCTCTAGCTCCATTCGACGCCTGTCGACGTCAAAGATACCTCCTCAACGCCAACTCGCGTCCGCTCAGGTCCTTCAGCTGGTCCTGTGTCACCATGTCTTGTAGTATATGGTTACGTGTGAAAAATGGGGAAACGTGTATTTCGCCGCAAAAGTAGGGAATATTTCGCACTTAAGCCCCCTCCGCGCCTCCAAGGTCTAGCAGCCCGTCGGGCAGGCGCAAGACGAGCCTGCGCCTCACGTCGTCGGCCTCGACAACGAAGTCGGGCGTGGCGGGAATCATCAGCTCGCCGCCGCCGGGCCTGCCGACGACAAAGAGCGGGTTGGCCGCCACGCTGTCGTCCACCTCGTCGATTGTGCCGACCTCGCCAACGCCCTCGACGACGACGGAGTAGCCCACAAGCGTGTCTCCGGGGTCCTCGTCGCCAGGCGTCTCGACCACGTCGGCCTTGGCCCGGACGGCGCACCCCACGAGCCTCCTGGCAGCGTCTGCCGACGCCACGTTGGCAAACGTGACCGTAGCCGCCCAATCGCCGCGCTGGGCGAAACCGGCAATGCGCATGGGCACCTCCGCCCCGTCGACAACGACAAACATGAACTCCGCGCCGAAGACATCGGCCGCGGCCACGCCACGACGCAACTTGACGAGGACAGCCCCCCGCGTGCCGTCGGTCTTGGTGACCGCCCCGACGTCGACCATCGCGGCTTTCTCCTCTGCCGCCCCACCGCACACTGCGATGGAAGCTAAATCTGTCCGCATCACTTATATGTATTAATCTTGGCGTTCGCTCCCCACTTCTCCCTGTAGGCCTTGCGCGCCTTGCGTGGGACACTGACCCACGCCGCGGCGGGCAGGGCCTCCCGACCCAATTCGGGCGGGTTCTCGCCCATGCAATATATGTCGGCCAGGTTGTCGCACTCGTCGAACGCGTAGTTGCCAATCTTGGCCACCGAGGCGGGGATGACGACCGAGGTCAACGCCACGCAGTTGCGGAAAGCGTCGTCCTCGACGGCACGCGCCCCGGCCGGGATGTTGACCTCGGCTAGCGACGCGCAGTCGGCAAAAAGCCCGTCGGCGACCCTTGTCAACCCGTCGGGCAGACGCACAGAGGCGAGAGCCACGCACCCGCCGAAAGCGCCATTGCCCACCGAGCGCAGAGACCGCGGCAGGGCTACCGAGCGCAACGCCCGGCAACCGGCGAAAGCCTCGTCGCCGACCTCCTCGACGCCGTCGGGCAACTCGACACCGGCCAACGCCGCGCACCCGCGGAACGTCCCCGGCGCCACGGCAAACACGCCACTAGGCAAGTCGACCCCTGCCAGGGCGGCGCACCCCGCAAAAGCGAAATCGCCAATGGAGCGCACTGAGGCCGGAATCTCGACCGACGAGAGGCTGACGCACCCCTCAAAAGCCTGCAGGCCAATCTCGCCCACACCGTTGAGAATCCGCACCGAGCGGAGCGACGAGCATCCGCTGAAGACCCTCCAGTCGACGCTCTCGACACTCTCGGGGACCACCACACTCCGCAAAGCGCGGCAGCCGCTGAAAGCCTCCCACCCAAGCGAGCGGAGCCCCTCGGGCAGGACGAGGCCGGCGAGGCCGGTGCAGTCGGCGAACGCCCCGTCGGAAATTGTCTCGACACCCATGGGGACGACGACATCGGTGAGCGCGGAGCAGCGGGCGAACGCGGCGTCGCCAATGGTCGTGGCGGCGGGCAAGACAACGGGCCTGCCATCGACGCCCCCCTCATAGTCGGCACCCTCGTCGTCGACGAGAACAACGCGGCGCAACGCGGCGCAACCCTCGAAAGCCGAACTGCCTATGCCCTCCATCTGCCCGCTCATGCTGACGCTCTGCAAGCCCGAGCACCCCTCGAAAGCCCCCGCCGGCAGACTGCGCAAGCCGCGGGGCAGAGAGACGGCCACAAGCCCCTCGCACCGCCAAAAAGCCGACGGAGCGAGACTAGTGACCCGCTGAGGCAGGAAGACCACGAACGACTCGCGGCTCTTGGGGCAGAAGATGACTCTCGACGTGTCGGCGGAGAACAGGACCCCGGAGTCCTCAAAGAAATGCCGGTTGCCGCGGTCCACCGCGACGTCGGTCAGACTGCGGCAACGGCTCAGGGCGTCGTCCTCGATGACCTGCAGCGAGCGGGGCAAGACGAGGCTCCGCAGAGAATCGCAATCGGCAAAGGCCCCGCCACCCAAGAAGCCCAACGACTGGGGCAAGGCTACACTGCGCAGGGAGGAACACCGCGAGAAAGCACCGCCGCCAACACTGCGCACCCCCTCGCCAAGCGCCACGCCGCGCAGCGAGGAGCAGCCACTAAACGCCGCCGCCGGGACATGACGGACCGAGCCGGGGACAAAGACGCTGTCGAGCGAGACGCACATGTCGAAAGCATTGGCGCCAATGGTCTCTAGGCTGTCGGGCAAGACAACGGAGCGGAGGCCGGAACAACGGGCGAAAGCGCGGGCGCCGACATGGCGCACGGAAGACGGAATGACGACCGAGCGCAGGGTGGCGCAGAGGGCGAAAGTGCCGTCGGCAATGCGACCCACCGTAGGTGGAATGGCATAGACGCCGGCCTCGGCGGCCTTGGGGTAGAGGAGGATGCGCGACATCCGCTTGTCGAACAATACGCCCGCGGCGGCACGGAAAGCCGGATTCGCCTCGTCGACAAAGACGGCGCGCAAGGCGGAATAGCCGTGGTCGGCGCCAAAGTCCACGTCGATGTCGCGGACGGAGGCCGGAATGACGAGCGTCCGCATCTGGCTGCACCATCGAAAAGCCTCGGCGGCGATGCGCACCACGCGGCGCCCCGCCACAGTGTCGGGAATCACGACATCGTCGACGGGGTCCACAAAGGTGAGAGCCACAGTGGTGTCGGACGTCAGCTCGAAAGTCAGCGCCCCGCTCTTGAATTTGCCCACCACCCTCGACGACGCCACTTGCGCGACAGCCGCCGACGCCAACAGCCCAAGAGCCGCCACGGCACACATAATCTTTTTCATCCGCACAAATTTAGCCAAAGTCGAGAAAACGTAGCAATTGACCACGCGGAATTGGCAACAGGCAAGAAGTGGGGGGCGACGCCGGCATGGAGCGAGAAAAGGCAGCAGAGAAAACGACCGGGCGGCGAGCACGAAGAGGACGCGCCTGGCGGTGACCACTTTCGGACTGCGCAACATATGGGCGCCGCACGACATGTAAAGACAATTGCACGACATAAGGCATTGCGAATAAAACCACCACCGCCCGCCATGCCACCGTTTTAGAATATTCTTTTGTTCTCACAGAACAAAATCTACCAATCGCCGTAGAAATTAATGAACAACGCGGTTAAGCCGGCGAATAACATCCGAAACAAAACAACCGACCGTCGAAACATCGGGAGAAAGACTGGCGTAACAAGCAACAGACAACACAATAAAAGAGAATCGAAGCAAAACAAACTCGCCGTGGAGGGATTAACTCACCCCCCCCGGGGCGACCATCGGACACAAGCAAAACATCTAACACATCGAGCCATGAAAAAGATTACTCTAGTTCTGTTCCTCCTCGTCGCGGGGCTTGCGGCGACCATGGGCCAAGAGGCGGCCACGAAGGCCAAGTTCCTCTATCAGATGACGCGCTACGCAAGCTGGAACACCAAGAGCGCCACGGAGACCTCCCTGGTCATAACCGTGGTGGGGCAAGAAGACGTGGCCAACGAGCTCCGCAAAATCGTCAAAGGGAAGACCATAATGGGACTGCCGGTCAAGGTGGCCTCGGTCTCGAGAGTGACAAACCTGCCGACCTCGGACGTTGTCTACGTTGCACAAGATTTCGCCAAGGACATCCCCGACATCATCAAAGACCAGCGGAACCGCCAAATCCTAATCATAGGCGGCGACAGGGGGATGTGCGCGGCCGGGGCCAGCATGTCGATGGTGCCCCAGAGCGGCAACAAATTCAGCTTTGAATGGAGCAAAGCGAACATGGCGAGCAGCAAAGTGCAAATATCGCCCAAAGTGCTCTCCTACGGCAACGAAGTGAACTAGGCGACGCCGAGAGGCGGGGGCGTGCGGCAGGGCGGCAACCTTGCCGCGCGCTTCGTTTTGGCCGGGCAAGGGAGGGGAGGCGGCCGAGGTCATAAATAAAGTTAATTATTGCGCAAAGGCTCACATCGTGCGTATATTTGAGCAAAACACATACTATCATGAATAACCGTTGGCATGCATTCCTGTCAGTCGTGACAGTTATCTTCGCTCCCGCATGCGCTTGGGGGCAGACAGGCGGCGGGAACCATCTGCAATATACGAACAGCCTCAACTGCCAGGGCGAGATTCTCATTTGCGTCATAAACCCCGCATTTGGCAACACATACGACCTAATCCCTGTCATGAAGGACGGGAGGAGGTCCAACTATTTCTCAAACTACGGGCATAAGATTGACGACCGCGGCCAAACGTCGGCGTGCTGGGGGCCGTTCTCGCTCGACAAGTTCATAGAGACGGAAGGGGACGAACCCGACTACTTCACTTTCAGAGGGTCAACATCAAACGGGGCGGCGATTGAATATGACGACAAAGTATACCTGAAAGACCTGCGCCCGCAAATCACCGTGACTCCCGCCGACCTCATTGCCGAGACCGACCCGTGCGACGCCAAGAAGACAAAGATAGTGCTGACAGTCTCGGACGCCGGCAACATATATTACCTGACAAAACAGCAGCGGGCGCACGACGGCTCACTCGACGAGACGAACGAAAAGGTCGGGGCAGACAAGGACGGCGCCGCGGGGCAGCCGCTGACGTGGACGGCCGAAGACCTGGGGCCCCCCACCGGCGTGCAGCACTACCGCCTCCACATCGAGGTGAAAGGCCAACCGCTCCACTCCTACTGCAAACAGACAATCTCGGTGGACTTCTCAAACGCCAGCGTCCCGGAGAACGCCGTTAACCAGACCCTGTGCGGCACGGCATGGACGGTGCCGGAAGCCTACCTCTACGACGAAGCGACCTACACCCTGCGCTCGGGCGACGCGGCATCGCAAGTGAACAGGCGCGAAGCCGGCCAGCCGGTGGAGTTCACCGGCCTGGCGGCCGGGACATACAGCGTCGAGGTGGGCCTGACGCAATGCGACGTCACGTTCCGCCTCGGGCAAATCACGCTCCGTGGGGAGCCAGCACCCGGAGCGGCCTTTGAGGAGCGGACGGAGGTGGCCGAGGGCGCTACCGCCAGTTGGACCCTCCCCGCCGCGGCTGTGCGGCAGGGTGTCACCTACCAAGCCACGCAAGGCCCCACAGCCCCGCCCGCCGGCGTCTTGCAAAGCCACACGGCCACGGCCGACGGCGCAGACATAACGTTCGAGGGTCTACCGGTCGGGCCCGTGGTGTTCTGGGCGTCGTGGGGCGAGAACGAGTGCCAGGCGCAAATAGGCACCCTGGAGGTGGCCATATCCACAGCCCCGATATGCCCCGAAATCGTGGCGGCGGCATTCCACGCCGAGGGCGGCGGATGCACAGACCAGGAGCCCAGCCTCATTCTCGACAACTCGCAGACGGGAATGACATACTACCTCACCGCGGGCGACGACGCCACCCCGCTCCCCAACTCGGAGAGGCAGGGGACTGACGGCTCGGCGCTCACATGGGCCGGTGCGGCGCTTGGCGCGGAGGGCGGCACTGACCGCACGTTCCGCCTCCACGTCTACCCTGCCGACAACGAGGAGAACTGCCCGCGCCACGACGCATGGCCCGCCGTGACGGTGACGAAAGCAGGATGGCGGGTGGTCCGCCGCGGCGACGCGCCCTAGCCTATCTTCTTCTCGATGGAATGGCGGAGGACGTCGATGGCAATCTCGTTGTCGCCGCCCTGCGGGACGATGAGGTCGGCATACCTCTTCGAGGGCTCGATGAACTGGAGGTGCATGGGCTTGACCGTCGTCTCGTAGTGGTTGAGGACATTCTCCAACAGACGCCCGCGGTCCCTCACGTCGCGCCGGATCCGGCGCGCGAGGCGGTCGTCGGCATCGGCGTCGACGAAGACCTTGATGTCCATAATCTCGCGCAGCTCGGCAACAGCCAAAACCAGTATGCCCTCGACAATGATGACGTCGCGGGGTTCGACGCGCACCGTCTCCGCGAGGCGGGTGCTCTCGACGAACGAATAGGTCGGCATATCCACGGCGCGGCCGCTCCGGAGCGTCTTGAGGTGTTCGATAAGCAGCGGGAACTCAATGGCGTTCGGGTGGTCGAAATTAATCTTGCGCCTCTCGGCCAGCGTCAGCCCGCTGTTGTCGTTATAGTAGTTGTCTTGGCAAATGACCGTCACTCGCCGTCCGTCCATGCCGCCTACCAGCTTGTTCACAACCGTGGTCTTGCCCGACCCGGACCCTCCCGCAATTCCTATGATCAGCATCGTTTTGCTCAATAAGTCAGTCTCAGTATGTCTTCCCAAAGATAGCGGACATTGATTGAATTTGTAGGCACGTCCATCATTTAACCCGAAGAGCCATGGGAATATACGTCAACCCCGACAGTAGCCGGCTACGGACCGACATGAACGACGACATATATGTCGACAAGTCGATGATCCTGACCGAGCTCAACAAACTGTACTCGGCCCGGAGCCGCTTCCTGTGCGTGAGCCGCCCTCGCCGCTTCGGCAAGACCATGGTAGGCAACCTCATCGCCACCTACTACTCCCGCGGCGCGGCCGACAGCCGTGCCATCTTCGAGCATCTGAAAGTGGCCGCGACGGAGGGCTGGGACGCCCACCTGGGCGAGGCGTGCGTCATCAAGGTAGACCTCAACTCGTTCTACGAGCGCTTCCACGCCGAGGGCGGGATTGTCGAGAAAATGATGCGCAAAGTCGTTGCGGAGCTTCGAGCCGAGTATCCCGACGCGGAAGTCGACGAAGACGCGCCACTGCCAGCAGTACCGCGGCGACATCCTGCTCGTCGGCGTGTCGTACGGCAAGAGGAGCAGGAGGCACAGGTGCAAGATTGAGCGGACGACGATTGGGCAGGGCTGACGCCGCCCCCCCCCGGCGAACAGACGCGCCCCCCAATCATTGCGCACAAAAGAGACGTTGCCCACCGTCTATTGCGTCTCCCGCAAGAAATGGCTATATTCGCGTCCGATTTGAATTCAATCTTTAAAGTAATCGTACGATGAAAAGGACATTCCAACCTTCGAACCGTAAGCGCG
>CAYZUH010000001.1:0-231013 GCA_964481855.1 uncultured Marinilabiliaceae bacterium | reverse complement strand
CGCCTATGTGGCGGAGCTGGCGGCGAAGTCGCAGGAGACTGTCGGCAACAAGTCGCTAGGCTCGTCAGACCCTTTGGTCGGCGTCATCAAGGTCAAAACCTGTGGCACGTACCCGCAGGTGGACATCTATTACGACGACGAGGACAAGCACAATGCGAATGAGTTTGATGTCATAGAGGTGGAGTATAGGGACGAGCAGTTCGACGCATTTAAAGATTGGCGTGGCGAGTCTTGGAGGTTCTGCGGAATGTATAAAGGGATTGTAAATGTGGACAAAAACACAACCTTTCGCATCTCAAAAGCGACGTACTGATGTTTGGCCGTGTTCTATCACTTCTGTTCCTTTCTCTGTTGTGTCTCTCTTGTGAGAGAAAAGAGGGTGGCGTGCCGCAGTATAGCGTGACAGGATTGTGGAGATGGAGGTCTGGCATTGACGACGTTACTATTGGCATCTCCCGTCGTAACTCTTTGCCAGACACTGCCTCGTGGTTGGCAAAGCGCAGGCACGTTCTCATGTTCGACGACGACCAATCTTTCAAATGGCTAGCGCAAACGGAAGATACGTGCTATCTAGAGGCTTACGGCACTTTTCGCGTCAATGGTGACACCCTGCGGATGATGACGGTTGGGGGCAATGTCATTGTGGCGAAGATTGAGCCAAGCCCGACAGAGGGGTATATGTATTTGTCGTTCGACGCGGAGGATGGGCCGGCGTTCACTCGCATTCGGTACTTTTTAGGCCTGAGGGAAGTCCGGTATGCGCGAAGGTTCTATTTGTACGAGCCTGGCGATTTATGGTCTCATTTTGGACTGTCCATACCCAAGTCGAGGCGGCTGTTCCGTCCCAACGAGCTGAAACCCGGTTTCGAAGTGGGAACTTTTCGCAACGACACGAGTTTTGCCGCACGCTACGATTGCCTGTGGGACATCCGGGCAGACAGCACAATTGTCGAGTATGTGGCTTGCTCGGAGCGTAGGGTGAGGCGTATGCGTAAATTTCATATTGAGTGGGATTCGCAGGATGTAAGCGACACCATCATATTTGTAGAGCCCGATGGCACTCTGAGGAAGTATGAGCTTACGATTGGAGACAGGGGCGGACTCACAGCCATACGTCGTGTCCCATATGAGCGTTACGACCTCTACGACGTGCAAAGTTCCGAGGCGGATGCCCGGGCGGTGAGGAGACTCCAGGCCTACGTCGACTACGTAGACGAATAATTGCGTCACATGTAGTCGTCGCACATCATTAAACAGTTTGGGGCGTGTGCCCTAGACTGTTGTTACGCCTCATGGAGTCATCTGCGGTGTCTGCGTACTCCGTTAATCTTGTTTTGAGTATTTCTCTATTCTTTTGTCTCCTTTGTCTTATCTTTCTGTGAAAACAGCATATCTTTGCGTCGTGTAGGACAATGAGGCTTCTGTTTTGGCCCTTTCCGCCCTGCGCCAACGTTCAAACAGCATCTAAACAAACGAATCGTGAAAACAAGAAACCTGTGTTGCCTCATCTTTTCCGCCGCGCCAATTCTCTTTGCCGCACCCTCCTGCTCCGACGACCTCTCTCCCGCCGCGGAGAGCCAATCCAAAACCCCATCGACGTCGCCAGCCTCCAAGGCGAGGAACTGGAGAAGTACGCCTACGGCTGTGAGTACTACGCCGAGGACACCACCGAGAAAGTCGAGACGTCAGCGAGCGAGGCCTACAGCGCCTATGTGGCGGAGCTGGCGGCGAAGTCACAGGAGGCTGTCGGCAACAAGTCGTTGAGTGTTGACGAGCCATTTAAGTCAGAGTGGAATGACGGGAGGTTGCCAAATCTTGGTTTTGATTATGCGGTTTTTGGCTCGTTCTATGGTGTGCGAAACAAAAATCAGGGGCTTTTTGAAATCGATGACGAGGATAAACATAACTGCAAATGAGTTTTGGGGGCATTACCATAGAATTTAAGGGCCAACAGTTCGAGTCCATGGATGAGAAAATGGGGGGGGCTCAAAGCGTTTTACCGGTGTGTATAAAGGCATTGCCCAAATTGATAATAACACAAGGTTTTATGTCTCGAAAGCAAATGCCAACTAAGATTGTCGCCTCGCTTTTCGCAATAGCATTTGCGCAGGTTGTCCCTGCCTGTGGGACGTCCGGGGCGACAGCACCATTGTCGAGCAGGTGGTCTATCCTGGGCGGAGAGTGTGGCGAGCGCGGAAGTTCCAAGTCAAGTGGGATCCGCAGGACTTGCGCGACACCATCGCGCTTGTCGAACCCGACGGCAGTTTGCGCAAATATCAACTCTCGCAAGGTGAGAGGACAAGGTGGCTCGATGCCGCCCGCACAGACCCTTTCGAGCGATACTTCCTCTACGACCCGCAGGGGGATGGGGCAAATCCCGAAATTCTGACCCACATCCGGTCATACAACGACTATGCCGACGAGTAGGATTCTTTGGGCGGCTGTTGGCCTCTTGGCTCTCGCCGCTTGCGGTGCCGACCATGGGCGGCAGGTCTCGTCCGTGCGTCCCGCCGTCGTCACCATTGGCGGCGAGGCGGTGCCAAACAGCCTCACCGAGACGCCGCAGACAAGGCGGATGCTCTACGACCACCTGTGCCAGATGTATGACATCCGCAGGGCCTCCGCCGAGGCCTATGCCGCGGCTTTCGTCTTGCAAAAGGAGGCCCCGGCAATGAACCCGCGTGAGTTTCTCGACTCTGTGGCGGAGGCCCGCCTGGCGCCCGCCGACATCAACGCCACAGTCGAGCGGGAGATGCTTGGCGAGTGGATAGAGGTTCCGACCGAGGAGGGCGTGGCGCTTGTGCCTACGGGGTCCGCACGGGGCCTGGAGGAGCTGCGTCGGCGTACGTTGGAGTTCCTGAAGCAGGAGTTTCTCGACAGCCTCTGCGCCGCCCGCGACGTCAGAGTCAATCTCCGTGTGCCGCAAGGCCCCAAGCACGACCTTGGCGGCCTCTCCACGGAGACGCTCGGCGACGCCCATGCGCCGGCGGTTCTGACCGTTGTCTACGACATGGACTGCGCCCACTGCCGTGCGTTCTACTCGGCGTTTCGCCGCCTGGTCGGCCGATGGGGCCCGCGTCTGCGCGTCGATATGGTCGATGCCACCGAGCCTGGTTTGCTTGCCGGGCGCGTCGCCGCCGCTGTGCGAGCCAATGTAAGCTCCGTGGCTTTTGTCGACAGCGTCATGTCGTTGCCCGTCATGCCCGACTCCCTTGTGCTCTGCCGTCTTGCGCTGTCGTGTGGCGTCGGCGAGGGGCTGTTGCGCAGGGCGCTCGCCGAGGGGGGCGCAGACCCCGCCGCCGAGGAGCGGCAACGCCGGCTCGCCGAGGAGGGGCTGCTCCAGACTCCCAAGGTGTTGCTCAACTCGCGCCTGTTGTGGAGGGGCGCCGAGGTCAAGATTCTCCGCTATGAGGTTGAACAGGCTTTGAACGGCAATTGAATGGTTTTCAGATTTCCTTTTTTCGCCCTGCCCGCCGTGCTGCTCTCGGCGTCGTGCGTCGAGGAGGTCGGAGGGTTCGAGGCGGACAGCGCGTCGCTTGTCGTCATCGACGCGGCTCTCAGCACCGCCGACTCCACCCAGACCGTCTATATATCCCGCGGTGGGACGTGGACATCCCCCGACGTCGACTATCGGTGGACGACGGACGACGACGTGGTGGACACGCGCCTCGTCACTCTGACCGACGACCGCGGGCGCGTCGACACTTTCGGCGTCAGCCCCAACGGCCGTGTGTGCACGCTCTTGCGGCCCGGCTTGGAGGTCGGCATGACGTACCGTCTCGATGTCGTCGTGGGCGACCGCAAGTTCCACGCCGAGCAGACGGTGAGGCCGCATCCTGTTGTCAAGGGTATCAAGTTCCAACCCATGGTGGCGGAGAAAGACGGGGCGGAATATTGGGTCCCGAAGCTCTTTTTCGACGACGCCGAACCAGGCGTGACGAACTACTATCTGATTCACAAGCCCTTTTCCGACCCCTACAGCCGCGCGGGTCGTGCCCTGTGGGACGTTGAGGCCATGGTGCTGTCCGACGTCAACCTCGGCGAGGCCGTCGACGGCCTGTCGCTGACGAGGGGGTTGGGGGAGTACGAGCGGGAGCAGGGCGTCTGGACGCAGGGGTACTATGGCGGTTGGTTCTCCTACGCCCTCTCCACCGTCAGCCGCGAGGTCTACGACTACTATAGCGCCATGCGGCTGCAGCTCCTTTCCGACGGCGGCAACTATATGCCCAACCCGTCGTCGCCGCGCACCAATTTCGTGGGCGACGACGTGCAGGGGCTTTTCGTCGTCGCCGACACCTACGTCTTCAGCGGCGTCATGGACTACAGGTATATCCTCCAATAGGTTGGCGGCGAAATGAGCAGGCTCTTGTTCCCCATTCTGATGTTTGGCGCCACCGCCTGCGTAGAGGAGGTGGGGCTGTTCAATGGCGAAGACGAGCGGAGCCTCATCGTCATCGATGCCGTCGTCAGCACTGCCGACTCGCTCCAATATGTCTACATCTCGCATGGAGGGGAGTGGAGCGAGCCCGATGAGATTTTTCGGGAGTCCATATACGACATCGTGGACACCCGCCTCGTCACGCTCACCGACGACCTCGGCCGGGTTGACACTTTCGACGTCAGCCCCAACGGCCGCATTTGCACCCTGGCGCACCCCGACCTCAGACCCGGGCGGACGTACAGGCTCGACATCTTGGTCGGGAACAGGCATTTCCATGCCGTCCAGGTCATGCGCCCGCACCCCATCGCCGAGGGGATCAGGTTTGTGCGCCGTCTGACGAAAGACGACGAGATTTATACCCCAGTGTTCTTTTTCCGCGACGCCGAGCCCGATGTCGTCAACTACTATCTCTTTTCGCCACGCTTTTCGGTGATGGCGCGAGAGGGGGCGGTATATAAATATCCGCCAATCATGCTCTTGTCCGACGCTCGTCTCTATGAGGTGGCCGACGGGGTCGAGTTGTCCAACGGCCTGGGGGGCGGTGGCGACGACAGGGGCTATTGGGGCGAGATAAACTTCGCCAGCCGGGGGGACTATTCCTATGCGCTCTCTTCCGTGAGCCGCGAGGTCTATGACTACTATGCCGCTCTGGAGAAGCAAATCACGTCCGACGGGGGCGTCTATCAGGCCGCCCCCGCCACGCCCCGCACCAATTTCGTGGGCGACAATGTGCAAGGTCTCTTCATT
The DNA here is from genome assembly GCA_964481855.1 of uncultured Marinilabiliaceae bacterium. Classification (GTDB taxonomy): domain Bacteria; phylum Bacteroidota; class Bacteroidia; order Bacteroidales; family Marinilabiliaceae; genus W3P20-009. The sequence goes on along the minus strand of CAYZUH010000001.1, from coordinate 225,825 downwards.
GCCGCCGACACGTACGAGTTCCGGGGCCCCATCACTTTCCCAATGCAATGATTGGCGTGAAGCGTGTGCCTTACTTGTCTTTTAATGTTCTTTTGTTGAGAAGCGGCACATATTCGCGCCGCCGGGAGCACCATCCGGCACCATCTAATTCAAGCACTCTAATTTAACTTCAAAAACGTCTGCATCATGAGACACGTTTTCCAATTCGTCCCCGCCGCCCTGTCGCTCCTCTTCCTAGCGGCGGCCTGTTCCGACGATTTTGGCGCGGGGCAAGACGCCGCAGCCAAGACGCCCATCGACGTCGCCGACCTCCAAGGTGAGGAACTCGACAAATACGCCTACGGTTGCGAATACTACGCCGAAGACACCACCTCAAAGGTCGAGACCGCGGCAACCGACGCCTACAGGAACTACGCCGCCGAGATGGCCGCCGACTTCATGAGCGGGCTGATGGCCGAGGCGTCCGCCGGCAACAAGTCGATAAGCTCCGGGGCGCCCATGGTCGGCGTCATCAAGGTCAAGACCTGCGGGCGCTACCGCGAGGTGGAGATTCTTTTCGACACCGAGGACAGGCGCACGAAGAACGATGTCAGAGGGTTTTCGGTCGACTGGAGCGTCAGCCGCAAGTCCAATGCCCACATGAGGTTCTGCGTCGTCCCCGCCCATTTGTTCGACGGCATCGGGCAAGATTACGCCGTACTGCTGTTGCACTCGCAAATCAAGACGCCGCGCCACGAGTCTCGATATTCAGTTGACGCGCAGACTGTTTTGCGCATCAGGCTAGATGCGGAGGACAAGAGACCGTTGGGAAAGGTTGTCGTTAAAGAGCCGAATGGTCAAGGCAAAGAGGTCTCTTCTTCTGAAGTCCTGCCCAACTTCTATGATTCTGGCAATAACCTGACGCTCTATCTTCAGCATATCCCCAAAAAGTGGAGTGCCGGGGCGTTGCCCGGTTTGGGGTTCGAGTATGCAGTCTTCGGTACTTTGGATAATAGACCGCAAGGGAGCATCATGCTCGACTGTGAAGACCACTCCAACAACAACGGCTTCGACGTCATTTCTGCCTGGTGGACAGGGAGCGGCGGATTTGCAGACTTCTCGCAAATGTCTGGGACTAACGTCAGACATAAGGATACTTACTGTGGAATCGTGAATGTCGACGATAACGTGAAGTTCTTTTTCTCCATGATGCGATGAACAGATTGCGCAAAGCCATACAAATGTTGCTCTTAGGTCTGTCGTCCGCACTGCTCCTTTTGTCTTGCGGAGATGGGGGGGCTGACCCCGAGTTCAATGTGGTGGGCTTCAGGTTTGGCAATTGGGTGACTAGTGGTGACACTTTCGAGGATTCCCAAGAGGACACAACCTACACCCGGATGGTGGATGGAGAGCAAGTGTTTATTTTCGACGAGGATGGCACTTTCCGATGGTTTGTCCGGCTCTCCGTGACAAGAATGGAACTGTTCAAAGAGGGGCAATATAGAGTGAACAAGGACACTCTCTACATGACAGACCGAGGAGGTGAGGTGCTTGCCTATTCAATGTTCAAATATCTCTCTATCGACAAATGGATTGTGTTCTGTTGGGCAGAGCGTCAGTATGGTGATGGCGAAGAAAGGCGATTCTTCTTGAGGACGGACGAGATAAGGGAGGCGCGCGGCGTTGCGGCTCGCTATGGGCGGCGTCTGATGGATAGTCTAGCTCTCGTGGTTCCGGAGCCTAGGAGGTTGTCGCATCCCGACACTTTCGATGCCGGCCTCTACGCCGGCGAGAGGATAGGGGTGGAGGCCGGCGACACCATCCGCTACGGTTGCCTGTGGGATGTCCGGACAGACAGCACCATCGTCGAGTACCTGATGAATGGGCGCACCCGCACGAAGCGCACGTACGCCTATGACGTCGCGTGGGACCCCGGCGATGTCTACGACACCCTTGTCCTGCGGGCCAAGCCGCCGGCCGAGAGGCGTCTGAGGCTCTACGAGACCTCACCCTGCCTCTCAGCCTGGAACACCAGTGCCGACGGATACCGGTTGACCTCCGCGCGATACGACGGTCAGGCCGCCCGCGACGCCCGCCAGATGCTGGCTTTCGACGGCTATGTCGAGGAATAATCTTCTGTCATACCACCAGTTATCATGAAACAAACTCTTCGCCTGGCCTTTGCCGGCCTGGCGGCGCTCCCGGCTCAGTCGTGCGTCGAGCCGGTGGAGACGTTCTCCTGCGACAACGTGCAGGGGCTTTTCATTGTCGCCGACTCCTATTCACTCTCCGGCACAGTTCAAGAAGATATGCTTGTCAAGTAACCGCTCATGAAACGCCAATTTTTCTCGTTCGCATTCTCTGCGGTGCTCGCCTCCGGGGCTTTGGCCCAGGGGCATGTCGACGGCTGTGTCGTCGATGCCGTCAACGGCGAGGCGCTACCCTCGGCCTATGTCCGCCTGGCGGGGGCCGCCGCGGGCTCGGTCAGCAACGCCTACGGCTTCTTTGCGCTGCCGGCCTCAGTGCGTCCCGACACCATTGTCGTCTCGTTCGTGGGATACGAGACGTTGCGGCTCCCCATCGCCGCCGGGGCGCGTTCCGGGGTGCGCCTGGGGCTGACGCCCGTCGTCAGTGCGCTCGGCGAGGTGACGGTCAGCGCCCCGGGGTCCTACAGGGCCGAGCTCAAGTCCCCGGCCATGAGCCACCACCGCCTGTCGGGCGAGCAGGTGAGGCGGACGGTCATGATGTTCGGCGAGCCCGATGCTCTGAAGAATCTGCAGCTCATGCCCGGCATCAACTCTGCCGCCGACGGCTCCACGAACCTCTCCGTGCGCGGCGGCAGCCACGACCAGAACCTCATCCTCCTCGACGAGGCCGTCGTCTTCAATCCGTCCCACGCCATGGGGCTTGTCTCGGCGTTCAACACCGATGCCGTCCTCGATGTCAACATCTACAAGGGGGCGATCCCGGCGCGCTATGGCGGCAGGCTCTCGTCGGTGGTCGATATGCGGATGAGGGAGGGCGACAGTCGGCGTTTCCGCCTTCGGGGCGGCGTCGGGACCACCGTCTCGCGCCTCATGGTCGAGGGGCCTATCAAGAAAGACACTGCCTCGTTCGTCGTCTCGGGCCGCTATGGGCAGGCATGGCTTGTCCACTTTGCGCAGCTCTTTGCCGACCAGGGCGGCATCTATTCGGCCGATAACGACAGGGCCAGTTTCGGAGACTATACCGCCAAGCTCAATTGGCGGGTAGGGGAGCGCGACAGGCTCTACGCCTCGGCCTACGCCAGCCACGACGCGTTCAACTTCCAGGTCATACAGGCCGGGACGGAGACCAAGTGGGCCAACAAGACGGCGACACTGCGATGGAACCACGCTTTCTCGCAGAATGTCTTTGCCAACACCACCGTCACGGCCAGCCAATATGACTACCGGCAGGAGCAGAGGGGAGACGTCCTGGAGAGCAAGTGGACGGCGCGGATGGGCGAGATTGACGCCAAGGTCGACCTCGACCACTATGCCGGGACGTTCCACTTGCAGTATGGCGGCGGCTTCGAGGCCCACCGCTATGAGCCGGGGACGATAAGCCCCACCTCGGCGCGCTCGGCGGTCAAGAGGGTCTCCATGGGCAACAAGCGCATGGGGCTTGGCTTCGTCTATTTCGGCGCTTCGAGGGCTTTCGCCGGCGAGAGGCTCGTAGCTTCGCTCGGGGTGCGCATGAGCCTCGCCCCGCAGATTGGCCCTGCGACGGTCTACCACTATGCCGACCCCGAGAGGACTGTCGTTGTCGACTCCACGCGCTACGGCGGTGGCCGTTTCGTCAAGACCAACAAGGGGATTGAGCCGCGGCTTGGCCTCAGCTACTCCTTTGCCGAGTGGGCTACCGTCAAGGCGTCATACTCCCGCACCAAGCAGTTCCAGCACCTGTTGACCAACTCGGCGCTCAGCCTCCCGACCGACATCTGGACGCCGGCCGACCACTACGCCAAGCCGCAGACTTCCAATGCCGTGGCGTTGGGGCTGCACACGTTTTTCGACCGTCCGGGCGTCGAGGCTAGTGCCGAGGCCTACATGAAGTGGATTGACGACATCATCGATTTCCGCGACGGCGCCGTGCTGCGGATGAACAACCACTACGAGAGCCTGCTCCTGCCGGGGCGCGGCAGGGCCAGGGGGCTGGAGCTGATGGTGGCAAAAGACGCGCCGCGCTATGCGCTCAGCGTGGCCTATACGCTCTCCGAGGCCAAGAGGCAGGTCGACGGCGTCAACGGCGGGGCGTGGTACTATGAGCGTTTCGACCAGCGGCACAACCTTGGAGTCTCGGCGCTTTTCCGGGCCACTCGGCGGTTGGAGCTGTCGGCGGTCTTTCGCTACCATACGGGCGGCAGGACCACGCTGCCCGAAAAGGTCTTCACGTTCCAGGGGGGCTCCTACGCCACCTATTCCGAGCGAAACGGATACGTCATGCCGGACTACCACCGTCTCGACATCTCGGCAAAGCTGGCCATGCGGCAGAGGAAACATTGGGACCAGTATATGCTCTTCGCGTGCGCCAACGTCTACGGTCGCAAGAACGCGTACTCGATGTTCACCAAGGGAAATCCAGAAAACCGTACGGACTTCAAGCTCTACAAGATGTACCTCTTCCAATGGGTCCCATCCATAACCTACGTCTTTGCCCTCAAGTGACGAAAAAAAACAGGCGAGTTGTCTCAACTCGCCTGTTTCCAAATCATTAAACCAAATAAAACTCTAAAACTATGAAAAATCACCTGCGATTTTAATGCAAATTCCATGCCAAAACATATGGCTCATGCATTCCCTAATCCTAAGGGCTCTCCAACACCTTGACTCTAGGGTTTGCAAACGCCGTAATTCCAAGGTCACATATGCCCCCCTCCTTGTCTTAGGCTGACCTATGCCGCCCCTTTGGGGCTTTTTGTTGCCTACTGGCTATGCGAACATCAATGTGTGCGTGTCGTCGCATAATGACTCCGCAATTTCCGTGAATTTTCCATTGCCGCCCCATCTCCCGGCTCGGCCCTCAAAGCCCCAAAGGGGAGATATGTGTCAGCCCTAGGGCGTGAGCCCTAGGACGTAGGCGTGTGCGTGCGCGCCCTTCAATGCCGCGCGCGTCCTCAATGCCCTAGGCGCGCGCCTCCTTCGATGTCGTGGATTTGCGTGTCCTCACAAGGTGTGTCGTGGTTCTTCCCAAGGAAGTAGCGAGTGTGTGAGCCATAATTTAATCTGTTAGTCTCATAGCCTCTAAAATACTTCCTCATTTGAGCGTTGGGTTGTGCTAAATATTAATATCTTTGCCTAATAGGTAAAGGCGTTCTGCTTCGCCTTGTTTATAAGCGTTCCCCATGCACATCTACAAGCCCCTCGTGACGATTTTTTGCCTCGTCTGCCTCACGTCAGTTGTCTCTGCCGATGGGCATAACCTGTTGCCTGTGCCGCAAAAGGTGGAGTTCGTCGGCCGCGCTTTCAAGGCCGACGCCGTGAGGGTCTCGTCGCCCGTCTTGTCCGAGCTGTGGCGGGAGTTTGTCGAGGGGCGCGGGGGGCGTGTCGACGAGCGTGCCGGGGCCGAGGTCGAGGTGCGCATCGTGCCGCAGATTGGCGAGGCGGCCGCCAACCCCGACGAGGCCTACCGTCTCTCGGTGAAGCCGACCAAGATTCGCGTCGAGGCGATGACCGAAAAGGGGGTCTATTGGGCCATGCAGACACTTGCGCAGTTGGGGCGCGACGATGCCAAGGGTCTCTGCTTCGAGGGGTGCGAGATTACGGATTGGCCTGCTTTCCGCGTCCGTGGGTTTCTCCACGATGTCGGGCGGCGGTATATTTCGGTCGACGAGATAAAGAGGGAGATTCGCCTGCTCTCGAAGTTCAAGGTCAACGTCTTCCATTGGCATCTGACCGAGAACCAGTCCTGGAGGTTGGAGAGCAAGATTTTCCCCATGCTCAACGACAGCGTCAACACGACGCGCCAGCCCGGCCTCTTCTACACTCTCGACGAGGCTCGGGACCTTGTCGGTTTCGCCAAGAGGCACAACGTGCTGCTGATTCCGGAGATTGACATGCCTGGCCACAGCGAGGCCTTTGTGCGGACTTTCCGCCACGACATGCAGAGCACCGAGGGGATTAAGATTCTAAAGCTCCTTGTCGACGAGGTCTGCGAGACGTTCGACGTGCCTTGGCTGCACATCGGCACCGACGAGGTGCGATTCACCAACCCCGATTTTGTCGGTGAGATGGTGGCGCACGTCCGCGCCAAGGGCAAAAAGGTCATCTCGTGGAATCCCGGATGGCGCTACAGTCCGGGCGAGGTCGACATGACCCACCTGTGGAGCTACCGCGGGGAGGCTCAGCGGGGCATCCCCGCCATCGACTCGCGCTTCCACTACCTCAACCACTTCGACACCTTTGGCGACATCATTGCGCTCTACAACAGCCGCGTCTACAATCGCCCGCAGGGCGACGACGGTTTGGCGGGGTGCGTCGTGGCGGTGTGGAACGACCGGTTCGTTGCCGACGAGCGCAATGTGCTCCTGGAGAACAATTTCTATCCCAATGTGCTCGCCATGGCCGAGAGGGCTTGGCGGGGGGGCGGCACGGAATATTTCGACAAGAATGGGACAATACTCGTCTCAGACGATTCTGAGGAGTTCCGCGCCTTTGCAGATTTCGAGAGGCGGATGCTGTGGCACCGCGACAATACGTTGCGCGGCGAGCCTTTCGCCTATGTCCGCCAGACGAACGTACGTTGGGCCGTCACCGACGCTTTCCCCAATGGGGGCGACCTCTCGCGGTCGTTCCCGCCAGAGCAGGAGCTGAGCGGCTCCTACTGCTACGAGGGCAAGGAGTATCACGCCCGCGAGGCCATCGGCGCGGGCGTCTACCTGCGCCACGTCTGGGGGAAGATCGTCCCGGCGTTCTATCCCGACCCGCAAGAGAACCATACGGCCTATGCATACACGTGGGTTCGCTCGCCCCGAGAGCAGGATGTCGGGATGTGGATTGAGTTTCAGAACTATTCGCGTTCCGAGGCCGACCTGCCGCCGCCGCAGGGCAAGTGGAACTGGGCAGGAGGCCGGATATGGCTCAACGACCAGGAGATTCTGCCGCCGCGTTGGACGGCATCGCACTCCGTGCGCGACAACGAGACGCCGTTGGGCAACGAGAATTGTGTCTCGCGGCCGCCAACGCCGGTGAGACTGCGCAAGGGGTGGAACAAGGTGTTCCTCAAGGTTCCTGTCGGCGAGTTCAAGACGCCGCAGGTGAGGCTCGTCAAGTGGATGTTCACGGCGGTCTTCGTCACGCCCGACGGGCAGAGGGCTGTCGAGGGGCTCACCTATTCGCCCAATTACGGTTTGTCAAACAGCTTGCACAAAAAAAAATGAGATGATGAAGAGTTTCATCGCCAGCCTGTGTCTCTTGGCCGCCTGTGTGGCCATTGCCGCCGCGCCCAAGAAGACCAAAGTGGCCTGTGTCGGCAACAGCATCACTTTCGGCTATACGCTCGAAGACCCCAAGGCGGAGTCCTATCCTTCGCGGCTGCAGCACCTCCTGGGGCAGGACTACGAGATTGGCAACTTCGGGAAGTCGGGTGCCACGCTCATGAACAAAGGGCACAGGCCCTATATGCAGACCGAGGAGTTCCGGCAGGCAATGGATTTTGCGGGGGACATTGCCGTCATACACCTCGGAATCAACGACACCGACCCGCGCAACTGGCCCAACCACAGGGACTCTTTCGTCGAGGACTATCTGTCTCTCATCGACTCTCTGCGGGCCGTCAATGCCGCGTGCAGGGTCATCATATGCCGCCTCACGCCGCTCTCCGACAGGCATCCCCGCTTTGAGAGCGGCACGCGCGATTGGCACGCGCAAATCCAGGAGGCCATTGAGGTTGTGGCGCGCACGGCGGCGGCTCAGCTTGTCGACCTGCACGAGCCTCTCTACAGCCACCACTATGTCCTCCACGACGCCGTGCACCCCGACAAGGAGGGGGCCGCCATCATGGCGCGGACGGTCTATTCGGCAATAACTGGCGATTTCGGAGGCTTGCGGATGCCGATGATTTTCTCCGACAACATGGTCCTTCAGCGCGGCCGGCCTCTCAAGATTCAAGGCACGGCCAATGCGGGCGACGTCGTGACGGTCTCCATTGGCGGGCAGAGCCACGTGGCAAAGACGGCCGGGGACGGCCGTTGGTGCGTGACGCTGTTGCCGCTAGCCGCGGGGCGGAAATATTCGCTCGCCGTCTCAACCGCGGCGCGGAGCCTGGTCTACTCCAATGTCTTGGCGGGCGAGGTCTGGCTCTGCTCGGGGCAGTCGAATATGGAGTTCTACATGCGTCGTTGCGTGACGGCCGAGGAGGACATTCCTAATGCGGCGTGCGACGACATACGCCTCTTCGACATGAAGGAGAATTGGCGGACTGACGAGATTAAGTGGTCGCCGGCGGCTCTCGATTCGGTGAACCATCTGCAATATTTCAAGGAGGCCAGGTGGGCGGTCTGCTCCCCGCGGACTGTCGAGAGGTTCTCGGCCGTGGCATATTATTTCGGCAAGATGCTACGGGACAGTCTCAAGGTGCCGGTGGGGCTCGTCTGCAACGCCGTGGGCGGCTCGCCCGCCGAGGCGTGGGTCAGCCGACGGGCGTTGGAGCGTGAGTTCCCTGCCATAATGAGGGGGTGGCCAAAGAACGATTTCATCCAGGAGTGGGTGCGCGACAGGGCTGTTTTCAACTCCCAGCTCTCCGACCGGAAGCTCCAGCGCCACCCCTACGAGCCCGCCTACCTCTTCGAGTGCGCCATCGAGCCCCTGCGCCAGTTCCCCATAGCCGGCGCCATTTGGTACCAGGGGGAGTCCAATGCCCACAACGTCGAGGCGCACGAGAAGCTCTTCCCACTCCTCGTGAGGAGCTGGAGGGACTATTGGGACGACGACAAGCTGCCGTTCTTTTTTGTCCAGCTCTCCGGAATCAACCGTCCGTCATGGGGATGGTTCCGCGACAGCGAGTTGCGTCTGATGCGCTCGGTCGAGGGAGTCGGGATGGCCGTCTCCAGCGACCTTGGCCACCCCACCGATGTCCATCCGCGAGACAAGAAGCCCGTCGGCGAGAGGTTGGCACGTTGGGCGTTGCGCGACACCTACGGACATGTTTGGCTCACGCCCTCCGGGCCGCTTTTCCGTTCGGCAGTGGCGCGAGACGGGGCCGTTTTTGTGCGGTTCGACTATGGCGACGGGCTTCGGAGTGGCGACGGTAAGCCAATCAGCACTTTCGAGGTGGCGGAGGAGGAGGGGCTCTACAGCGAGGCGACGGCGGAGGTTGTCGGCGATGGTCTGCTTCGGGTCTCGTCGCCCGATGTCCGTGCGCCCCGCTACGTCCGTTACGCATGGAGGCCCTATACGCCGCAGTCCAATTTGGTGAACTCCGACGGTCTCCCCGCTTCCACTTTTCGGGCCGAAGTCCCCGAATCCCCACTGGCCCTCTCCAATGTGTGCCTCATGCGCGGCTTCCCTGTGCGCGATGGGGGCTACGCCAAGGGCGTTTCTGCCTGTTTCGCCGGTCTTGCGGGCGGCCGTCTCGTCATGGCGGGAGGTGGCAACTTCCCGGGGGCGGAGGCCAAGGATGGCGGGGCCAAGAGGTTCTACCGCCATGTCTACGCCGCCAGGCTTGGTGCCGATTCCGTCCTCGATTGGCGTAGGGTGGGGGAGCTGCCGCGAGAACTGGCCTACGGTGTGTCGGTCTCCACCGCCGAGGGGTTGGTATGCATTGGCGGCACCGACGGCAAGGTGGCCGGCGATGCCGTCTTCCGCCTTGCGTTCGACGCCAGGGGCAGGCTCACTTCTGAGGCGTTGCCGTCCTTGCCCGTGGCTTTGGACAATATGTCGGGCGCCGTCGCGGGGAGGCTCGTGTTTGTTGTTGGAGGCAACCTTGCCGGGGTGCCGTCCAACTGTGTCTTTTGCCTAGACCTCGACAATTTGGCCCAGGGGTGGAGGCGGCTTCCCGATTTCCCTGGCGAGCCTCGCCTCCAGCCCGTCGTCGCCGCCACGCTCAGTGCCGGGGGCGGGACTTCCTTGTTCGTCTGGGGAGGTTTTGCGCCGTCGGTGGGAGGCCGCGAGGCGTCCCTCTCCGTCGGTGGCTACGCCTACTCGTCGCTGTCGGGGCGGTGGGCGTCCGTGCCGGCACCTGTCGGGCAGGATGGCGACGAGGTGTCGCTGGGCGGAGGAGCCGCCGCTGTCGTGTCCAATCGCTATGTCGTCTGCCTCGGTGGTGTAGACAAAGACATCTTCCTCAATGCTTTGCGCAATCCGGCTTCCGACTATCTCGCCCATCCCGTCGAGTGGTACAGGTTCAACCGCCGAATCTTGGTCTACGATGTCCGTCGTGCCGAGTGGAGGCAGGTTGCGGAGTCGCCTCTCGCCGCGCGTGCGGGGGCCACGCTTGTTGCCGACGGCGGGAACATCCTCCTTGTCGGCGGAGAGCTTAAGCCTGGTGTCCGTACGCCCACCATTGCGCGTTTCACTATTCGGGAGCGTCCTGCGCCGACACCTTAGAATGTCTCCACGTTTCTAAAATAACGCAGGACGGACGCACACTGTGCGTCCGTCCTCACTCTTGCCTACCGTACATCTTCCCCACGTTCAGCCATTCTCCTTAGTTTAGGGTAAAATGTCGTGCGTCCGCCACGTCCTATGTCTCCCCGCGCGCCACACTCGTAGCCCCAAAGGGGCGATAGGGCAGCCTAGGGCGTGAACCCTAGGTTTGCATTTGCACCGGCATCGGCATTTTGCGTGTGCGGACGCACACGGTCCACGACCCATTGTCTATTGTTCATTGTCAATTGCCAATTGTTCCTCCTCCTCGGTCACCACGCCATCCATGATGTCTTCGGCCTCAGCCTCGGCATATGCGTCGTCGGGGATCCTGTCTAGACCGAAGTTCTCCAGGAACTTCTCGTAATAGCTCTCCGGGGCAATGGAATACTCCATGTTGCGCGACCTGTTGCGGCGCTCTTTCATGTCTATGGCCAGCACCGTCTGCGACAGTTCCGGGTTCGACGACAGCAGGTTCAACCTGTTGTAGCCGCGGCCCGAGCCGCCGCGGAAGTCTATGTAGTACCACGTGTCTGCGTCGGGTTTCAGAAGCATACGGACGCGGCTGCCGTTGTTTTTGCGCACCAATATCTCGCACTGCACTTTCACCTTGCGGTACACCTTGCGGTAGTGCATCATCATCAGGTTCACAGTCGTGTCGCACACGTAGCTCTTCTTGCCTGTGCTCCACGTGAAGTTCATGCCGTCCATCCCGAACACAGGGCCGAAAGTCGGCAGCATGTTGGTCTGCGGGTCCAGCCCGGCCTCCAGCTCGTTGCGGATGCCGCTTATCGACATGGTGTCATAGAGTTCGGCCAGGCGGCGCTCGTAGCGGTACGAGGTCGAGTCGCACTTGGGGGCTTTGCTGTTCAAGATGTCTTCATATATCATCGTCGCGACCTCAGGGCCTATGAAGAAGTCCATCTCGGTGAACAGCTCGGCGGTTATGAGGCCCTTGCCGCGGTCGTCCCTTATCGTGCCGGCCGAGCGTATGTCGAACGATCCCGTGGGGTTCTTGGTCAGGAACGCCCGCAAGTCGATGCGCCCAAAGGCCTCCACGGCGTCTTGTTCCGGCATGAAGTAGAGGAATGTACCCGTAGTGTCGGGGTTGGCAATCTTCGCCGGGGTGTTTATCTCGAAACGGTCGAAGATGTTGTTGTGATACAAGTAGCCCTCCGGCGCTTCCACAATCTCCAAGTCCGACGACAGCTTGTAGTGCTCGAGCATCGTCGAGTAGATGTGCGTGGAGTCTTTGGCAATTCGGAACGAGTGGTATATCTCGTTGGCTTTCTCCTTGCCTGTGCCTTGGGTCGTGTCGAACGACCTCGCGCCCACCGGGATTCGCACGCGGGCCGGGTTCAGAATCGATGTGAAGCGGAGGTAGCCACGCGGCCCGTGCTGGGCCGTGTGGCGCATCTTGGCCCCGCCGTCGAAGCTGAGCAGTTGGCGGTTGCCGCGCACCTCCGTGTCGCCCTTGAAGAGGAAGTGCTTGTCCAGGGGCATGTCGTCCGGCACGTTGCCTTTGGCCACGGTCACGGCGTCGTCGGTGTGGATGTCGCCCATGAAGATTATGTTCTGCCCGCCCTCGTTGTCCACGAACGTATATTCGCCGAAGCCTTTGTATTCTTTGGCCCCGCCGATGGTGATGTTCGCCCTGGAGAAGTCGTGGCGGGTGCTGTCTGTCGCCACGTTCACCTTGGTGTCTTTCAGCTCGTCCATGATGGCGTTTTTGCGTATCGTCACAAGGTCGCCGGCTTTGAGGTTTATGCGGGCGTCGGCCACGTCGATGAACTTGACCTCTTCGCATTGCAGGACGTTGGTGTTGCGGTCGAAGATGGCCACTGGGACCAGGAATTGGAGTGAGTCGCCGCGTTCTTTGGTGCATACGAAGCGGTTGCCGGCGCTGCCTTTGGTGCCTATCGTCTCGATGTTGCGCTCCAGGTCCCATGTGTAGTTCTTCACCATGGTCTTATACTTTATGGTGCTGAACTCTTTCTCGTTGCCGCCCTCGGCTATGAATTGGAAGTAGCCCTCGCGCTTGTCGAAGTCTATTATGGACTCCATGCTGCGGTTCACAAGCTCGCGGCCCACACTCTTGTCCTCGCGGGATATTTTGTTCATCACCGAGTCTTCGCGTATGGCGTTGTTCACGAAGCGGCCGCGGGTCTGTGCAGAGATGCGGCCGTAAATCCGGCGGTCGCGCTTGTCTACGATGTCGCGGCGAAGCTCGCCGCTCTGGAGGATGCGCTCCTCGTTCTCGTAGGTGTACGAGGCGAAGTACGAGGTGTCGGCCTTTATCGTGTGGTCGGTGAACGAGATGCGCTTGCCCTCCAGCGATGTCCCCATCATGTCGTTGCGGCCCACGCCCTGCAGGCCGCTTGGGGTCACGGTCAGCTTGCCGTCCATCTCGCATTCGTAGCCGTCGCCGCTTTTCTTGGGGAACATCTGGAATTTGCCCACCATGTTGCGGGCGTCCATTCTGTCTTCGGCCGGGAAGAGCTTCAGCTGAGTCTTGCCGGGTTGGGGGATGTTGTTGGCGTCGCGCGTCGATTGCCCCTCGCCTAGCTCGACGCCGGGGAATGTCGGCGCGGTGGTGCTCTTCTTTACGTCGAACTGGCGGGCGTTGCCCTCGGTGTGGTCCAGGAAGAAGCGGAAGTAGTCGTCGCGGCCGTAGCCCGTCAGCCGCCCTTCGGCGTCGGGCTGGGCGTAGCTGCTGGCTTTGCTCGCCGAGTAGGTCAGCTCGCCTATGCCCCGCAGGCCCTGGTTGCTCAAGTCTATGGTCTTGTAGAATCGAGCTTTGTCGCCGTATATGGGGTAGCCCTCCGCCGGAGTCTCGACGGTGAAGCCCAGCGAGTAGTCCTCGCGGATGCGCAGCGGGTGGCGGATGTCGGGGAATATGCCGCTCGTCAAGACGCCGTTGAGGGGCAGGTTGCTGTTAGAGATGTTGTTGATGTCTTCAAAGGTGAACGTGTCCACCAGGAAGTAGAAGCGCTCCTTGTCGTATATGTTGATGCGCCCGTCCTCGCCCGTCAGGCGGTTCTTGTCGTAATATATCCGGGCGGGCTTGGTCGACGACAGGCGCGGGTAGCCGGGCAGTTTCTTCTTGCCCGACTTGTTGTCGGGCTCGTTCAGCTGCACCATGCCCGACAGGTCGTTGAGCGTGTTGCCCACAGTCGGGGTGAAGTAGCGGCCCTGGCGGTCCATCTTGGTGGAGTCCACCATCCGCATGCTCATCTCGTCTATGCTGTCCATGCGGATCTGGAAGTTGTCATAGTCGAAGAAGAAGTGGCGACCTATGGCCGTCACCTGCCCCACGGTCACGATGCCGTCATATTCGATGTCGCGGTTGCGCTTCAGAGTCAGGTTGCCGTCAGTCGGCTTGAGGTATATGTTCAGGTTGTCGACGTCCGAGATTTGCACGCCATACACTTTCCGCATGTTGATGTCGAGAGTGTTGAGGTCCAGGTAGCCGTTGGGCTCGGAGGCCTGGGAGTCCACGGAGAGGAAGCGCATCTCGTCGTAGTCTTTCTGCCCCAGGCTGAATTTCAGGTAGTCATAGAGGCGGTCCGTGGCGCGGCACACGTCGCGCTCCACGTAGTAGTCCACGAAGCCGTCATAAGAGAGCGCCAGGAGCAGTTGCTGCGCTTGCAGGTGCGTCATGTTGTTGAAGTCGGCGAAGTCGCGCACCGGGAAGCCGCCGCCCCCATTGTAGCGCACGAAGTCGGCTATCGTCTGAAAGGGGTGGGTGTCGGCCATGCCCCACAGGCGGTTGAAGTCGTCGTCGGCGTAGTAGGCCTGGCTCTCGACGTAGGCGCGGTTCATGGGCGAGCCCGCCAACTGGGTCATGAAGAGGTGCGACCCGTCGATGTCCCACTGTATCAGCTCGGCGTCGAGGTTCACTTTGTGGTATGAGTCGCGATATTTGGCCCGCTCCGTGCCGTTGTTGCCGCGCGTCAGCTCCACTTGCCTCTTTTTGTTGTCGAAGCGGAAGCGAAGTCCTGGGTGCGTCATCGACTCCGTGCCCAGGGCTATGTCCACGGCGGTCTTTGTGCTCTCCACTGTCGTCGGGGTCATCAGGAAGCTCGCCGCGCTGAATGTGGCCAGGACGGTGTCACCGCGGTGGATGTTGACTTCGGCCGGGAGCCATACGCTGCCGCTGCCGACGAACGACGAGCCCGTCTGTGTGAAGCCCCCTTTGTAGCCCACGTTTTTGAACAGCTCCTTAATCTCCATGCGCTGGCCCTCGCTCGTCTCGAAGCGGGGGTAGCGGAGCCCATACTGGGTCTTGCGGTTGATGCACTTGTAGGTCACTTTGCCGGTCAGCTTCTCGGCAAAGTAGTTGAGGTTGACAAATTCGCACTCGCCAACTTCCACCTGGTTCGTCTTCGTGTCTATGCTGTAGTAGCCGAACGTGGCGCGCACTTTCTCCGGGTCCAGCCCCGCGCGCTCCCATGTGATGAGGCCGTGGTCGCCGAGCCATTTCTTGGTTTTGCCATACAGGGTGCCGCTCGTCCGCTCCACGTCGATGCTGTCGCCCTGGCTTATGCACCGCAGGGTCGTCTCGCTCACTTCGTAGTTTATGTCGCCGTCGGCCTCGACGAAGCGCACTTTGCTGGCGTCAGGCACGCGCCACGCCACGGCGCTCGTCGAGCTTATTGTCCCGTCGGTGGCGTAGGCCGCCGTCTGGTCCAGGAATGTCTTGAGTGTGTTGAGACGCTTCTTTTTGCCCTCAAGCACTTTGAGCCACACGGTGTAGTTCGCGCCCTCTATGCGCGGGGTGGAGCTCATCGTCGAGAATGTGCGCAGGGCCGTGACGTAGTCCGGGTAGGCTTTCCCTTTCAGCTTGCGGATGCGGTTGCTCGTCTCTATCATCAGGTCGGCCATCTTGGTGTCCCCGCTCTGCATGAACTGCCGCAGTTCCGCCACTACGCTCTCCGAACGCTTCTTGTCGGCGCTCTGCATGAAGATGGCGCCCAGCTCTTCCGCAAAGGTGGCGTAGTCTGTGCTGAATCCGTCATCTTGGCGGCTGCCCGTCGCCATGTGCGTCGTGGCGAGCATCGCCGTGGTGGCAATGGCCGCCGCGGCCGCCAGTTTCCATAACGAGTTTTTTCCCATCTCTTTCACGTTCTCAGTTTTTGCGGCACCATGCCATCCGCCATTCGCCGTCTTCAGCCGTGCCCTCCATCGTGAGGCCGTTCGCGGCGCAGCAGTGTCGCAGCGGCTCCACGTCGTCGGCCAGGAATCCGCTCATGACCAGGGTGCCGCCCCTCTTGATGCTCTTGGCGAAGTGAGGCATGCCCGCAAGGAGGACGTTGCGGTTTATGTTTGCCAGGAGTGTGTCGTCCGACCCCTCTTCTTCCGCGGGTGTCGCGGCGTCACCCTGCCTCACTTCTATTTCCACGCCGTTCAGCCGCGCGTTGCTCTCGGCGTTGCGGACCGACCATTCGTCTATGTCCACGGCCGTGACGCGTGCCGCCCCGAGTTTTTTTGCCGCTATGCCCAGGACGCCCGTGCCGCACCCCATGTCCACCACGCTCTTGCCCCGCTGGTCGTTGTCCAGGAGCCATCGCGCAATCATCCGCGTGGTCTCGTGGTGTCCGCTCCCGAATGCCATCTGCGGGTCTATCAGGACTTCAACGGCGCCTCGCTGGCCTCGCGGGTGCCCGGGCGCCCTTATCGTCATCCGGCCGTCTATGTCTATGGGCGTGAAGCTCTCCCGCTCCCACTCTTCGTTCCAGTCCGCGTCGGGGGCGTCTTCGGCTTCCCACGCCATCGTCACGCCCTCCACGCCGGTCTCCACGCCGGCCATTGTCTCGGCTCCAAACTGCGATGTCTGGATGTAGCCCTCGAAGCCCGTCGAGTTGTCAACGAAGGCCTCGAAGCCCCTCTCCCCAAGCTCCATCTGGGTCAAGGCGCTGGCCGTCTCGTCCATGGGGGTGAGGCGAACCGTCACTTTCGTATATCTCATGCCGTGAATTTACAAAAGTTCTGCCTATTTTGCGCTCTCTCCGTCTCCGCCGGTCGGCGGGGCGTTCTTCGGTTTGCCGTCTGTTGCGATGCGCGTGTTTGGCCGGGCGTCCTCACTGTTATGTTTGTTGCGGTTCTCTCGTAGGGCATTTTTGTGGTGTTATAGGATAAAATTCACGAATGCCGCATTTTTATCCGCAATGCATCCCGCCTCGTGCTTGTTTTTGGTTATATTTGCATATTAAAGTGATTACTATGTCAAATGTAATTCTTCATAACATTATGGGGACTAATACATTGTTCAAGGATATAAGGAAGACTTTAGCCGCGCTCACCGCTCTTTTGTCGTTGTGCGCCGCTGGCGTCGATGCCCTCGCGCAGGCTCCCGCGCCGACAAAGGTCGTCTACAACACTGTTGCGCAAAATGGGGGTTACATCTGTGGTGCGTCGGGAGGCTTTGTCATCATTGATGAGTACGATGGCAAGGTGGATCCTATGGTTAAGGGCGAGAGCGTCTTCCCGAACTTGAACCGCGCCATTAGGCCTCAGTCCATTGTGTTGTGCCGTGTCGATAAGGATGGCGTGGAGACGGTCATCGACAGCATCTCAAACTCCTATGTCGGCGGCGATGGTGTTTCCAACGGTGGTCTGATTGGCCCCGTCGGTGCGAGAGGTGTGGTCGTGGGCTACAAATTCTTGCGCACTTTGCAGGTCTACGGTGGCTCCGGCCAAAATGCAGTTGACGGTGCGTCCAAGTTGAGGTATTTGCATATCTATTCCCAGAGCCTAGACGATACGGAGTTGGGCTTCACCTACAAGTTGCGGTTGAATATGTCGCGTGTCATGACTGGCGCCCCGACCGAGGTGATAAATATATACTTCGACCCTATCGGTGCCAACGACAATATGGTTTTCCTCGAGCACGACCCTAGCACCTATCACGACTCCGACGACAATTATTTCATCTCGCCGTGTCCTGGTTCTGGGGGTGTGACGTTGATGATTACTAACAATGTGCTCCCATACCGAGAGAATGACGAGTCGCAACGTGAGTCCTACCTTGGCAATAGGTATTCAGCCGTGTACAATTGGATGCGGTCTGACGACACTTGGGGCAGGGATTTGAAGACTGTTCAAGAGGATGCCTCGACATATACAGATGCTGAGATAACGTCCTATACCACTTCGGGCTACACGCAGTTGCAGCCCGAAATGACTCTTTTGGTAAATGGAGCGACGGAGACCGGTTGCAAGGTCTCCTTTGCCAATTCATACTATCTCTACTACTTCACTCCCCTTGAGCTTACCCATGCGTTCAAGAATTTGACTTCGAGTGCGCAGAAGTCCGATGCCGACACTTTCACAGCCTGCTATGGCGACGATGTGCGCTACACTCCGACGTTCGAGCAAGATTTTGGCGATGGCGGTGGCAAGAGGGTCTGCACGACGGGCGAGGTCCGGTGGACGCTCGAGCGGCTCAACGACGACGAGTCTGTGGCCGAGACGCTTGTCGACGAGAGTTTCTACTACGATGGTGAGTACTACGATTTCGAGAATCTCACAGAGACGGCAAAATATCGTGTGACCTGCGAGTTCATCGACCCCAATGGCCACTCCAGGGCGGCGGTGGACATCAACGGCGATGTCGACGGCAACGGCATCGGCTCTGGCGATGCTTGCCCGACGGTCAAGACTTTCACCATCAATGTGCGGCAGGTCTCAGCAAAGTCCGAGATTCTTCTGCCGGTCGAGGCGTGCGAGGAGGACGATGTCGAGGTTGCCGCCGTGGTCTCCGGTCTTCCGGAGGGCGACAAGGCCGCGGACTACGCCTACCGTTGGTTCTGGTCCGACGACCAGATCTCCTATTCCGACCTCAATACCGCCGACTACCTGCGCAGTGGCAATGCGCAGTGGTCTGACCCGACCGATACTGTTAAGACGGTCTACAAGTCCATCACATATCGTTTCAGCGACGACCTTGGCCCGCAAGACAAGTTCATCAAGTTCCAACTTGCAAATACCTACGAGATTGATGGTCAGGTCTTCTATTGCCCCATCCCCAACGAGGAGTCGCTCGTGGTGCACAAGTTGCCAATTCTCGACCCCATAGACGAGGTCTATGCCTGTAAGGGGCAAAAGGCGGCGTTCCGGGCCTTCCTCTACGACCGCTCCATGATGCCGGAGCACACCACGGGCTTGGGCATGACCTACGAGGTCTTCACCGACATGGCCTGTACCCAAAAGGCGACTGAGGTCATCAATCTTGTGGGAGAGAAAGACAAGCCTGTCGCCGAGGCCGATGACAATACTAACGCTAACCGTCTCGACATCAACGGCCACGAGGGTGCGTACGCCTGGTTCGGTCTCAAAAAGGTCGAGAAAGACAGCTACACTTTCTATGTGCGCGTCAAGAACGAGCAGACGGGGTGCTATTCCCACCCGCAGGAGGTCAAGATTGTTGCTCTGCCTCAGCCCCAGGTCGAGACGGTCGTGCCGAACCCCGACGCCTACTGTCTCAATGCCGATGCGTCAAAGCTGGAGGTGACGGCCGCGGTTGTCGATGGGCATAGCGGTTTCTACACCGCTCTCTCGCGGCCTGTCCCCAAGGTGACGTACCATTGGAGCGTGTTCAAGGTCGACGGTGGTTCGCTCCTTACGCAAGATGTCTACGACGATGCCGTCCTCAAAGGTCTCTTTGCCGACAATCGGGTTACCGCCTACGTTGGCGATGTCCTTTTCCGAGTCTATGCCACCGACGACAGCTCTTGCGGCTACGTCCTCGACTACGACGGCTCGATTGTGGAGCCTAGCCAGTTCTCCACATCTGCCGAGGAGGCTGTTGTGACAATCAATCCGCTTCCCGACTTCACCATTCAAGATGGCGTCAAGGCTTGCGCCGACCAGGGCCGTGTTACTGTAGAGCTGAAGTCCAACGATTCTCGCGAACTCGCGTTCCGCTTCGAACCTGTTGGCGTGGCCCCTGCTCCCGAAGTTTCTACTGTTAAGGTGGTGGGCCTTTCCTCGAACTTTTTTGCGACGAATGTCGCTGTGTCCGATGTGAAGGATGTCACTACCTATGAGTATAAGGTGAATGTGACCGACGACACGAGCCTCGCTTGCGACACCGACGCCGTGCTCCGTTTCACTGCCTATCCCGTGCCTGCTCTGACAATGTTGCCCGCGGCGGCCGGTCGCCACTTGTGTCAGGGAGATGACATTGTCCTTGGCGTCGATGCCTCTCTTACCGAGGGCGGTCAGGCGGCAGGTGCGGACGATTTCTCCTATTCGTGGACTGTCGATGGCGCGCCGGTCACTGCGGCCGAGAGCTTTACGTGGAGTACCGACTATTCCACTGCCGTTGGGAAACACGTGGTTGTCGTCACGGTGTCCTATACGTTTGCCGATGGCCATGTCTGTTCCACCACGCAATCCATGGAGATTTTTGTCGATGCCGTGCCCACGTTCTCTTTTGAGAAGGATGAGACAATTTGCGAGGGCGAGTCGGTGACGCTCCGTGGCTCTGTCACCAACGCCAGTGTGGCAAATCATCTTGGCATTGCCAATGTTTTCGACCATGAGTTCGTCAATGCCGGCGACAACTCTTCTGCCAAGGGCAAAGACGAGGGTAGCGGTTACTCGTGGACGTACACTGTTTCGCCCGACCATACGACTACCTATCGTTTCCGACCGACGAATGCTACCACGGGTTGCGTGACGCAAGACTATGCCGAGGTTACTATCACCGTCGACCGCAAGGCGAGGGTCAATTTAATAACCCTTTCTGAGAACGAGGTTTGCGAAGGAAATGTGAGCGTTGAGATTGACTATGAGGTGACCAATCCCGACGAGTTCGGCTCTATCGATTTGTCGTCGCTGACTGTCGATGGATTCACGGTCTCCTCTTTCGACGATGCCACGATTGTGCTTGAGGGCAATGTCAAGGCTGGCAACGTGGTCTTCGGTAGTGCCTCCATGTCGGCAACCACCGACAAGGGGTGCGATGTCGTTTTCCTCAACTCCCTCACTCTCAAGGTAAATCCCATCCCTGCCGCGCCTACTGTGCAGACGCCGGCGGACAACGAGGTGTGCTACCACGAAAAGGAGAATTTCGTCTTCAGAGTGCAGAACCGTCTGCGTGGCTATACCTATGAGTATTTCTTCTGCGACGCTCAGCCCGTTGTCGACGCCACTCCCACTGGCACTTTCTCGTGGAATCCTGGAACTTTCACAATCGACGGCTCACTGTTGGAGACGACTACGAATATTTGGGTTCGCGCTGTCGATTCCAACAACCCCACTGCATGTAAGTCTGCTTTTGCCGGGCCGTTCACGATTGTAGTTAACAAAACAGAGGCTCCCACCATTGCGCCTATCGCCGAGGTCTGCCAAGGAGAAAAGGCTACGCTGACGGTGGTGGCGCCGTTGGCAGAGACGGGAAAGACGTTCACCTACCGTTTCTATGGCAATTCCGACGTTGAGCAGAATTCAGCTAGTGGGTCCTACACCACCAAGACGCTCGACCAGTCGGCTGTCTACTATGTGACGGCCACGCAGGTTGAGACAAATTGTACTTCCGAGGTTGCGACCGTAAATGTGGCTGTGCATGTCAAGCCTGTCGGTTCCGCTTCGGTGGCATATCAAGGTGCTGACGGCTCCTCCGAGGTAACCATGCCGGTCTTCGGCACTGTCACCCGTTCCGCTTTTTGCGAGGGCGAGGGCGGCACTGCCACGGTGGCGCTCACAGCCCCGACCTTGCACAACCCGGCAAATCCGTGGACGAGCGAGCTTGTCTCGGTCTCCGTTGGCAGTGTGGCCGATTGGACAAAGGTCGACGAGGCGCACTACACTTGCGACAAGGCCGTGTGGGATCAGTCGGTCACGTTGTCGTTCAAGATTGGCGACGGTGTTTGTGTCTCCGCCTCTTTCGATGCTACGGTCGTGGTTGAGCCTGCGCTTGTGGCGCCGGTAATCTCGTGCGACATTGCCGAGTTCTGCCGCGACGACGATAAGCCGTTCACTTTCAGCGTCACGAACCCGTATGTCGATTCCAATGTCAAGTATGTCTTCTATGCCAAGAGGCAGGGCGAGACGGCGCCGTTCCTGACGGAGGGTTGTGCCGATGGGCGGTTCAGCTCGTCTACTGCCGTCGCCAATATCGACGCCAACTCCGATTTCTATGCCTACGCCTACAATACGAGGACGGGCTGCGTGTCGCCTGTTTCCAACACGGTCACGATAACCGTCAACGAGTTGCCCGTGCCTACCGTTTCGGCAACTCCCAATGTTGTCTGCCCCGGCGAGGAGGTTGAGCTTAAGGTCAATGAGACTTTTGTCGCCTACGAGTGGTTGGACTATGGTGTCAAGGGGCAGACGACGCAGGCTGTTAAGGTTGTGCCAACCGAGACGGAGAATGTCTTCAATGTCAAGGTGACCGACGCCAAGGGGTGCGTTAGCAAGCCCGTGCCTGTCACTGTCACGGTCTTCCCCAAGCCCCAGTTCACGCTCTCTGTGGCTCCCGATGTCGTCTGCCAAGGCTCCGACGACAAGGTGCTTTTCACTCTGACACCGCTCAACGATTTGGCTTCGGACGCCGGCAGCAAGGTTGAGTTCGGCAGTGAGTATGCGTTCACTAGCTCCTCGGCCGATAAGGTTGTGCAGCACGTGGGTGGTGACTATTTTGTCGATGGCAAGACGTGGACTGAGGCCAGCGTCACTTTCACTTCCACCATCACGTCCACCAGTGCCTACAACTCCTGCCTCTCCGAGGAGGTTTCGACCACGGTCACTGTGATTCCCTCTTTGGCCAAGCCTCTCACGGACAAGGATGATGTCCATGTCTGCACGGGTTCCGACGAGGAGGTCACAATCTCTGTGGCCAACACTGCGGCATATCCCACCACTGGAGGCGTCTCTTATTCCTACCATTGGTATACCGACGCTGCCGGTACTCAGGAGGTTGTAGACGGTGCGGACTATTCCGTCGCCGGCTCTTCCATAACGTTTGTGCCCAGAGCCACGACCACGCTCTACGTCAAGGTGGTGCGTGAGACATATCCTAAGTGCGAGTCTGAACTGAGCAACGTAGCTACTGTCACCATCGAGCCGTTGCCCGATGCCCCTGTGGCTGTCGACCCGCTCTATTTTGTCTGCCAACCGGAGGAGAGCGGCAATATGCTCAACCTCAATGTTAGTTCGCCCGCGTCAGATTATGTCTACCATTGGTATGCGCAGAGCGACGGCGAGGTCGACGCCGATATGACAGACGACACTGAGGTTGCAGTGGTAGCTGGTTCAGCTACGGCCAAGATTCAGACTCCAACGGAGACGGTATTCTTCTACGTCCGTGCTGAGTCCAAATATGGTTGCTTCTCTGCCGATAAGTCGAATGTCGTCAAGGTGCGTAAGGGCGACAACCCGGAGATTGTCACAGTGTCCGCTCCCAATGCCGATGTCTGTTCTGGCGACGAGGTGTCGTTTGCGGTGGGTGTCGCCGGCGATAACGCTGAGGTCACATATATCTACAATCGGACTTCCTCCGACCCGATGGAAGTCCCTGTTACCGGAGCCGCAATTGACGCTTCGGGGCTTTTCGCCGAGACTTTGACTGTTTCCGAGACTGTCAAATACACTTACGAGGTTTGGGCGCGCTATGCCGACCACTGCTTGTCGCTAAATTCCGTCAAGTTCGATGTCACGGTGCACGGCAAGCCCACTGGAGCGTCGCAGATCGCCTCTAGCCTGTGCGAGAACGATGTGTTCGTTTTGACTGTCAAGAACGTCAAGTCGCACGATTTGGTCTCGCATTCCAATTCGGCCGATGCCAAGCTCCGTGTGGTTCTCTTCGCTAGCGACGGGACTGAGCTTGCGCAGACGCAGGTGGCGCACGGTATGCATGCGAACCTCTCCTACGGTGGCGGTCTCACGCGCTCCATGTTGCCGCTCTACTACGAGATTCAAGACCTCATTGATGTGGTTTCTGCAAGCTGCCCGATGCGCAAGGAGCTTAGCTTCACCCTTGTCGATGTCCCGCGTTTCACTCTCGCCAATAACGATGGCAAGGTGGAAAGTGTGGCGGCCGACGGTGCGGTTGAGGTTGACTACTGCGCCGGGGAGGATATGAATCTCGCCATGGTGGGTGAGTTGCCGACTGTCGATGCCGCTGGTCTCCCCATTAAGTACACATACCAGTGGAAGTATGCCGGTGCCAACATCGTTGGGCAGATTTCTACGTCGTTCTCCAAGTCGGGGCTCGGTGTCGGCGATTCGGGAGACTATGAGCTTGTTGTCAAGACCGACAACGATGCGGCATGCGAGTTCTCCAGGCTTGTGAGGCTGACGGTTCATGAGTTGCCCGCCCCAAAGATTCAGCCGGGCAATGCGCTCGACATCTATTGCACCGACGGGGACCTAGTCTTGAACACGGCGGACGACTACGCTTCCTACCGTTGGGTCATAAAGGGAAAGACCGACATTGAGGTCTCCAAGTCGTCGCCCGACGTTGAGTTGCGCTATCCCATTGCGGATATAGCGATTCCCGATGGGCAGGATTATGTCGATGTTGAGCTCTATGCCACCGACATTTATGGCTGTGAGACTGTTCTTCCCGACTTGCATTCGGCAATCGTCTCCACGCCGCCGGTTATCACCGAGGTGTTGGGCACGGAGGTCTGTGGCCAGGTAGGTTCTTTCCGCCTCGGTGTGGTCACCGATAAGGTCAACTATACGCTCCGGCTCTTCAATGTGGATAATGTCGAGTTGCCGCTGACGGAGCAGGCTAGTGGTGCCGGTCTCGTTTTCGTCACGCCCGACACCTTGTCGGAGGGTGACTACACGGTGCGTGTTGTCGATAAGGACTCCGACTGCTTCTCCGACCAGGTGGTGCGTCTTGTCCGCTACGATGTCAGTGTTGCCTACACGCCTGTTCCCAACCGCTTCTTCTGCGAGAACGGTGCCGTAGAGATTGAGTTGGAGGTGTTCGACGCCAATGGACATGCCGATTTCTTCTCGCGTTTGGAGGATGTCTCCTACTCTGGGGTGGTCACAAACTATGGCTATAGCTACAACCTTCCGGCTATAGACATCTCGTCCGGCAAGGCTGTTGTCCGCTTTGAGCCGCAGCAGGTCTCGCCTGTCATGGCGGCGTCCGATGTCGCCTATACTTTGGAGGGGACTTTCTCCTACAAGTTGGCTTCTAGGGCCGACGATGCGTTGGTTTGCGTTGCTTCGCCGGCTCAGAACTTCTATGTCATGCCGGAGCCCATCCTTGTCTCCAATCCTGTCATGCCACTATGTCTCGACGCAGAGGTGGAGTTTGAGGTTAAGACCGACAATATCAATCCGGCATGGGAGAAGCACTTCCAGTTCTATGTCAATGGCGTGGCGGTTGTCAATGCTGGTGGCGACTATTCGTCGAATGTGTTCCGCCTTGCCGACCATCCGGAGATTTCGCTCAAGGATGGTGACAAGGTGACGGCCGAGGTCATCATGAATGAGCGGGGCAATATGTGCGTCTCCGACCCCATTACGGTCTTGTTCAATGGTGCTTTCAAGCCCGTGCTGAGCAATGGTGAGCCCGACAGGTCTTTCTGCAAGGGTTCGGACATCAGTTTCTCCATTGAGTCGGTCATGCCCGATGGTGTCGAGCCGTCGTTCAAGCTCAGCAAGATTAAGTCCTACGAGTTGTTCCTCGTCGGTGATGAGGGTGGCGACCAGAAGCTGAAGGAGTACGATTCTGTCGATGCTCTTGCCCACGTTGGCTCTTTCTCCTATTCTGGTTCCGCAAGGTCCATACGGCTCTATGCCGTGGTGACCGACGAGAATGAGTGCGTAGTCCGCACGAACGAGGTTGAGTTCAAGATTGACCAATGGGAGATTGTCGATGTTGTGGTCTCCGACGGTGTTAAGGAATATGCGACCACCGACCTCTGTGCCGATGTCGAGTATAACTACGAGGTCAGGCTTTCTGTTGGCGAGGGGGTCGATACTGGCGCCCAGCTGTGGGAGTATACGCTGACCATGGGCGGCGTTGAGTGGTCAGATCCCGCCGACCGTACTTTTGCCCAGGTTACGAAGAGCCACTCCAAGACTGATGGTCAAGTTGAGCTTGTGGTCGATGTCTATAATCCTGTTACCGGATGCAAGACAAGTCTTGGCGGCGTCTATCCGTCGTTCGCTAAGCACTTCTCATATCATGACAAGCCTCAGCCAAGTGAGAAGCTCAAGGATAATCTCCTCCCCGTCTCCGACGAAGTGGCGGATACTGCCAAGTTTGAGATTTGCTACGACGACGATTTCGGTTTCGATGTCACTGGCGATGTGGTGACAGTTGTCTACGACGGCGTGCGTGTGGCGACATACCGCGAGGGTGTGCTTGAGGCTACGCTTTCCGAGGTTCTCGCCGCCGACCGCATCAATGTCTCCTATGTTGCTGGGCAGGCGGGTCAGGCCGGTACGACGGTCATGATTTTCAACATCGATCCGTCGGTGGACTTCCACAAGTTGAGCTTTGCCGTGAGCGACGATGCTTGCGAGGTCGCGTCCGACGATTGGATGTTCCGCAAGTTCGAGCGCGTCTACGCCACGGCTGTGAATGGCGCGGGGGTCGATGTTCTAGACCCTGCTACGGGGGTTGCCACAATATGCGAGGACGATTCTCTTGTCCTTACGCCCTACACAAGCGAACCCAATTATGTCAAGGGATACAATTTCTTCCTCGATGGCGTTTTGGTTTCGGCGGACGATTTCTCGGCGACTTCTTTCACGTTCCCATTGTCCGCCAAGGGCGATTATGAGCTGATTGCTGTTCCCGATTTTGGTCGGAATGGGTGTAATCTGAGTGTCACTGTCAAGGTCTTGGAGGCGCCGAAGCCGTCTGCCTCTTTGGGTGGGGAGAATGGCACTGTCGCCCCCGACTCTTTGGCGACGCTCTTCTGGCAGTACTCTATTTGCGAGGAGGAGTCTGATACTCTGACGCTTGCCGGTGCTGAGAATTTCGCTCTGCTCTCTGTCGAGCGCGATGGTGTCGATGTCTCTGCCGATTTTGCCGAGACGAATTTCTCTGGTCTTTCGGCGGCTGTGCCCCTCTCTCTGAACTACGTTGCGGGTGGTCCCAATGCGGATTACTCCACTTACACTTTCACTGTAAGTTTTGCCGTCGGCTCCTGTGAGGAGGTCGGACGAGTCGTGGTCAATGTATACAATAAGCCTGAGGCTGAGTTTATCAACGGCACGCCTGCGCCGCTTGTCATTGCCGGTTCGCAAGTGCCTGTCGATGTGACGCCGGGCTACGCCGACTACAAGTTCTTCATCAATGGGGCGCTTGTGCAAGAGGGGGCGGCAAGTACTCTTGACGGCAGCCTCAATGTTGTCAGCGAGGGAACGACGTTTGTCAAGGTCGTTGTCTACAACGCTTTTGGTTGCTCCATTGTTCTTGAGAGGCGCGTTGAGGTTTTGGATGGCATTGCGGTTAAGAATATTGTCGCGTCTTCCGATTTCTACTGCTCCGACGACGAGGGTGTGAAGATTTCGGTTGTCGACCCGCAAGTTGGTGTCACCTATGTTGTCGATGGTCGTGCCGATTTGGCTCCCGTCTTGGCCGAGGAGGGCAAGGAGGTTGCGTGGTCGCCTGTCCGTCTCGCCGACCCGATGAGTCTCAATCCTGAGGAGTTCACTGTCAAGGCCTACTACGAGGCTTTGTCCGCCCAGCTCTTCCCGATGGCCAATACGGTTATTGTTGAGGAGGTTAAGTCGCCGGCCGCGGCATCTGCTGATGATGTCAGAGCCATAGATTGCGCTCTTGTGCAGAGTTCTGCGTTCACGTGGACAGTCCACAATACCAGCTTGAGCGACTCCTATTGGTTGCAGATGGAGGATGGGACTGTACTTGGCCCAGGCGTTGACGGAAATGGTGGCGACCTTGTCATGCCTGTCTACGATATGGTTGTGGCAACCTATGGGGCTGTGCCCAATGGCGCCATCAATGTCGTGGCTCGTTCTAAGAGGCTGAATGGCGACTGGGTGTGCGACAAGTTGCTCGCCGGGACGCTCACGGTCGAGTTGCCCACGACGACTGCGTTCGAGGTGCGGATTAATCCTGGCAATGGGAATGTCTGTGCCGACAATTCGACAGCTTTGGATATATTCCTTTCGGGGTCTGATTTCAGCAGTGAGTTCGAACATGTCTATATCCTCATGCGAGACGGTGTCGAGGTAGACCGCAAGGTTTCCGATGCCAAGCGCGGTGAGATTCACTTTGTGGACAGCGAGGTGCTCGTCGCTGGCGCCTATGTCTACTCCGTCGTGTGTGAGTTCAGCGGATGCCGTCAGCCTATGGCCAATACCGTTACCAAGACGGTCTTCGACCGCCCCCTGGCGTTTAAGCTCTATGCCGTCAACGACGGATATTATTGCTACGACGATCCCAATGCGGCTACGATAGTTCTCGATGGCCAGCAAGAGGGCTACAAATATGAGCTGAAGAAGAAGGGAGCGGCATCGGCGGCCGTGCAGACGGTGATAGGTGATGCGTCGGGCGCTCAAATACTCTTCAATGGCGTTTCAAAGGGTGAGTACTATGTCGAGGTCTCGATTCCTCAAGTCGAGGGTAGCGCCTGCTCCACTGTTATTGACGATGGTGTCGTGGTCTCGGAGGTGGCTGAGCCTGCCGACATCACGCCCTCAATCGCCAAGAGTGGTTGGGGTGGCTCTGAGCTGACAATCTGTGTTGGTGAGAGCTACGAAGTCAGAATCTCTGGTGCCGATTTCGATTGGCAGCAAATGATTGTCAACCGTTCCTATGCACTCTATGACGAGAATGGCGCACTCATCTCCGACCAGATGCTCAATGTTGATGTGCAGAACGGCACGCTGACTTTCCCAGGCATGACCGCCACGGCTTCGGGGACGTTCAAGTATACGATTGTCGCAACGGGGTCTGTGGACATCCTCTCCACTGGTGGTTCTGTGGATTGCCAAAAGGTCTTTGAGGATGTGTTGACGCTCACGGTCAAGGAGCGTCCGCATTCGGGAGAGACGCTGACTGTCGATTATTCGCCTGTGCCGGAGAATCCGTGCTATGGTGCCGACATTATTGTCAACAATCCGAATCTCGACATCGATGCCAAGGTTTCATATAGCCTCTATCTTGTCGATGAGAAAGGTGCCTATGTGCCGGTTGTTGGTGGCACGATTCGTCCCTACGACGGTGACGATGCCAGGTTTACCAACATCAAGGACAAGGATGCGCGTTATGTTGTCCTTGCGGACAATGGCTCTTGCCAAGATGTCGTGGGTGAGGTTCTGATTAGTCAGGACAAGTTTGCAAAAGTTCAGGTTCTCGACTTCGACGGCTATGTATGTCTTGGCGACCCCGGGGTGCCGGCATATATGAAAGATTCTGAGGCCGATGTCCTCTACGAACTCTACTTCATCTCGCCGGCTCTCTATGTGTCTCTTGAGGAGGCTGGCAACCTCTCCGCAGACTATTTGGCGGAGAACGTTCCTGGGGTGAAGCTTGCCGAGGTGCTGTCGTCCTACGACCATGAGAGGCTTGTCTTCGCAGGTTTGAACTATGGCGGCGGCTCGGCGACGACGGAGGTCGTGGACCGCGATGGCTATTACTATGCCGTCGCGACGAAGAACTCCGCTCCCAATCCTTGCCCCGTGGCATCGCCAATTGTGAACTTCCAGACGCTCGACTTGCCCAAGTCGTTCACGCTCGAGGAGTCCACAATCTATTGCGACCCTGTGGGCAACACCAATGTCTATATTGAGCAAGCGGAGTACGACCCCAATGCCACAATATCCTATAAGCTCTACAGCGAGGATAAAGATGGCAATTTGACCTACTATGACGAGGTGGCGTCGTCTCCCGCATCGGCTGGCAATAGGCTCTATTTTGCCAAGCCTGTTGTCGAGGGCAACTATGTCGCAATTGCTGTCAAAGAGTACGGCCCCGAGTTCGGCAACCACGTGTGTACGTCCAGGATGCGCGGCAGGATTGAGCTGAACTACGCTCCGGCTCTCGATGCTTTGGTGTTCGCTGATGATGTAGATTTGACGCTTTGCGACGGCGAGGATGCAGTCTACACGCTAGACAATGTGGCGCTCAGCGAGGCTCTCGCTAGTGCGCAGGCAACGCTCTCGTCGGTCAAGGGGCTTTATGTCTTCTTGACGCCGGTCGACAGCCCTGTTGAGAGCGCTCTAACCAAGTCTGTTTTCTTCGACGGTGCCAATGAGGTCACTTTCACTGGCATTCCCGAGGGTCAGAATGTTGTGCGCGTCGCATACGAGGACTATGCTTGCCTTGTCGAGTTGGGCAACATCTTCGTTAGCAGGTATGACAAGATTCCGACCGGCTTGAAGGCGACGGCTTGTGGGACAGAGTATTCGCTGAGTGCCGCCTATACTGTCGAGGGTGTCACATACGAATTGGTCGACGTCGAGGGGACCGTGGTCCAGGCGGTCACGTGCGACGCGATATTCTCGCCTACCGTGAAGTTTGAGGATGTTGTTGCTGGAGACTATACAATCTACGGCTCGTTCCAAAATGGGATGCTCTGCAAGGTCGAGGTCGGTAAGCTCAGCGTGCGTGGCGTCGTGCCCTCTGCCCGGAGGCATGAGGTGGTGTTCTGCGCCGGCGAGCCTGTCGTCTACGACATTCCGCAGGAGCTGCTCTTCAACAATGCGTACTATTACGTCACTGACGAGCAGACCCGCCCTGACGAGTATGCCGAGGAACTCTACCACTATGCGGGTGCGACGGGTAGCGGCTCGTTGGTGTTGACCAACCTTGTCGATGGCTTGAATGTCATTTGGGTGGCGTTCGATGGGTATTCGTGCCTCACGGCTGTAGACTCCGTTGTGGTGACGCGCTATCCCGACCTGCCCTCTAACGTGCTTCGCGAGAGTGTCTGTGGCCTTGAGTTTACGCTCGACCCGGCCTATCTGGTCGAGAACGCCACATACCATTTCTCGGAAAAGGGTGGTGTGAATGTGGCGGATGTCACCTACACCGTCGGCTCTGATGTTACGTTTGTCGCGCCGGCTGTCGGTGAGTACGTTGTCTCAATGACTACCGCCGAGGGCAAGTGCAGCTCTTCGCTCGGTACGGTGACGTTCCGGGGCGGAATCGATGCCTCGTCGCCCATTGTGGCTTCTGTTGTCGCTTGTGGCGAGTCGTCGGTCACGTTCGATTTGGCGTCCGATGCCTACAGGCCTAAACTTATCGAGGGGCTGACCTACTACGTTGTCAAGGCTGATTCCGACCCGATGTCTGAGGCGGCTTTCGGGCGCAAGTATGTCGCCGGACAGAAGACTTTGTTTAGCGTTGCCGCGCCGGGCGATTACAATATTTGGGCTTCGTTCGACAACTATTCGTGCCAGGCTGAGGTCGGCTCTCTCGCCGTCACCGAGGTCGGCATGGAAGACGTTGAGCTTTCCGCCGTGTGGTCGTGCGACAATGTGCTGACGTTCTCCATCTCGCCTTCGGCCATTGGGGCCAACTACGAGCTCTATGCAGTGGCGCGAGACAAGAGCGAGGCGCTTGTTGGTGCCGCCTTGCCCGGGACGGGCGATAAGCTCTCGTGGCCGGCTGTGGGCTACAATGCTTCTGCCTACCGTTACGAGGTCCGAGCCTCGGCTGGCGATTGCCCGCCGCTGACGGTTGCCGTCCTCTATGGTGTGAGCATCCGGCAAGACTTCGACATTGTTGCGGCCAATTTCTACTCCGTCGGGGGGGCTTGCTCCAGCGAGCCTGTGCAGTTGGTTCTCGACGAGTCGGTGGTTGGCATCAGCTACTACTTGACTCTCGACGGCGAGGATGCTCGTGTGCCGCTTGCCGGGACGGAGAAAGAGGGCGACGGCTCCAAGCTGGTGTGGACGTCGGCCGAGTTGCCCGTGCAGACGGGTACCGTCACCTACCGTCTCTACGCCTACAAGGGAGACCTCGCGACGACAGGCTGTTTCAGTGGCGACCTGTGGCGCAGTGTCACCATCAATTTCGAGGCGACCACGTTCCCTGTTGGCCATCTTGTGACTAAAGATGACATCTTGGACTATTGCGAGGGCGAGGTCGGTGTACGCATCGGATATGTCGAGACGCCGCGCAAGGGCGAGGTCTACCGTCTCTACCGAACGGTTGACAATCCCGATAATCCGTTTGGGGCTGAGCTGATGGATATTCAGGAGATTCCGTCATATGCGACGACCGTGCGCGATACGCTCTTCTTCGACGGTTGGGGCTACAACGAGAGCGTACGCGAGTACGCCACGGCGGGGGTCTACTTTGTTGAGGTTGAGGGGAGCCAAGGGTGTGATCCTGTCGCCACCGACTCCATCACCGTCGTGGAGCATCAGTTGCCGGGAGCTTCGGAAGATTCTGTCTACTTCGCCATAAAGACTAAGGGGGAGGTCGATACAACCTCCGTGAGCCTTGAGTATGGTGTCATCAATGGCTACATTTTCTTCCAGACGGCTCGGCCAGGTTACACCTACGAGTTGGTCAAGGACGACACTGTGACCGTTGTCTCCAAGGTTGTCGACAAGGAGGGTGTGTTGCAGTTCGGGCCAATCTTGGAGACCATTCCCGACTCTGTGCTTGTCGGCGAGGAATACAAGCCGTTCGAGAGGATTGAGGTCGTTGGCGACTCCGTGTTCTCTGGCGAGGGCATCTACTCGGTGCGCATAACCGACAATGTGACGTCGTGCGAGAACACTATTGGCGGCATCACCATTGTCGCGGAGAGTCTCGTGGCATACAATGTGCAGATATACCTCAACAAGAATGAGAATGCGCGGACTGTGGACTTGATTCCTCTCTACGAATACGACTCCGACTGGGCGCACAAGGGTAACCATCTCTATATCGACTGGAGCTCGAAGATTGACCGGATCTACCGTCCCTATGTCAGTACATCGCAGGATGGCTATCCATACAACGAGGAGACGGTAAGTACAGGGATTACCAAGGCCGACCACCCCAATTTCTTCCGCTACGGCTATGCCAATGTCGCTGGCGATTATAAGGACCACGCCTATGTCGGTAAGAGCGGCGCGTCCAACGTGTGGTTCAACATTGTGGACGACCCGGAGACCAAGGTCTCCGGCACGTATGGCTTCATCGATGTTGACTACCAGCTTGGCATCGACGAGTCCATCATCTCTAAGTCCACGCCTGCCGGCTACTTCTTCTACATGAAGCAACCGTCGTTCTATGGTCAGGAGCAGGTGCAATACTACATCGAGAACAGGCAGATGCCCGGTCGGCGCTCCAATATTGCCACAATCACC
Organism: uncultured Marinilabiliaceae bacterium; assembly: GCA_964481855.1. Classification (GTDB taxonomy): domain Bacteria; phylum Bacteroidota; class Bacteroidia; order Bacteroidales; family Marinilabiliaceae; genus W3P20-009. The sequence goes on along the minus strand of CAYZUH010000001.1, from coordinate 192,988 downwards.
ATACTCTGCGGTAACGAGGATGTCGGCGACGACGAGGATGCTGTCTTCCTTGTCCCCAATGCATTCTCGCCCAATGGCGATGGCCTCAATGACTACTTCAAGATTCTTATCCCGGAGAAGTATCAAGACAACTCTGAGTCAAAACTTGAGGTCTTCAATCGTTGGGGGACGCTTGTCTACCGCTCGTCCGGCTTGCAATATGGAAGCGACGGCGTGTGGTGGGACGGAATGTCCACTACCTCGAACATGGTTACGCTCGGCTCCGAGTTGCCGTCTGGCACCTACTACTATGTGTTCACCATTACGTTCATAAACAAGGCCGACACCCAGAAATATGAGCGGAAGATGCATGGTTATGTCGAACTTCGTCGATAATTCACTTTCTGAATCCTACCACCATGAGTTGCATGAGAACTATTAGTAGATATATTCTGGCTGTTGCCCTCCTGGCTCTTGCGCACGAGACCCGTGCGCAAGACCAGGCGGTCTTCAACAACTATATATCCAACCAGGGTGTCCTCAACCCCGCCTACAATGGTTCGAGGGACGTCATTAGTGCCTTGGGCATCTTTCGGTCGCAATGGACGGGTTTTGAGGGAGCTCCTTTCACCGGGGCGCTCAATGTCCACGGGCGTGTAGACAAGCTGAAGGATTTGGGGGTTGGAGCCGTCATCATCAACGACCACGCAGGTTTCACTAACAATTTCGAGTTCTTTGCAGCAGGGTCTTACCGGCTGAGGATTGATAAGAGGAACGAGTTGCGCCTGGGCTTGCAGATGGGGATGAAGAATGTCATCTACAATGCGAACAAGGCAGTGACGGTCGACTATGGCGATCCGGTCTTCGACGGGCGCATCAGCAAGTTCGGGTTCAATTTTGGTTTTGGTGCGTTGTTCATGGCGAGCAAAGGACATTATTTTGCCGGCATCAGCGTCCCGCGGTTTTTCGCCAATAAGTACGACACCGACAAGCAGGAGATTCGCAATATCGTGAGCTTTAAGGATTTGCACACCTATATCTATGGCGGCTATGTCTTCTCTGTCGACGACTACAAAATTAAGCCCACGGCTCTCATCCGCCTCATCCCCGGTGCGCCGTTGGAGATTGACCTCTCTGCGTCGATGCTCCTTGCCGACAGGCTTTGGCTCGGCGTGTCATATCGGACGGTGACCGATGTCGTCTTTTTTGCCGACTATCAGATCAACCAGTCGTGGGCCATCACGTATTCGTTCGACTTCCCATTCAACGACATAAAGAAGTACACTGTCGCTGGTTCGCATGAGTTTGGCATTCGCTATGACTTCCAGCTGAAACGTCGGCCAGGCATGAGATCCATCCGCTACTTCTAGTCTCGCGGAAGATTTTTCGGTCGGGGTATATTTTGATTTTTAAAATATTATCTTTGTGTACCGTAATTGGAATGCCGTGGCGTATGGTGGGCTAATTGCTTATGAGCCACGCTTTTAACCGACATTTGTTCTGATATGAGATATACTCTGCCAGCGATGATTTTGTTGGGTCTCTGTCTTTCGACGGCGGCTTGGGGTCAGCGTAAGGAAATCCGCAAGGCCAAATCGGCTTTCGACGACCAGGATTGGTATCATTGCACCGTCTACTATGACCAGGCTGTCGAGAAAGGGGCCACTTTGGGCCTTGACGACAGAAAAAGGGTGGCGCGCTCGCGCTTCGAGCTTAACCAGGTCTCTAGGGCTTACGACATCTACAGCTCAATAGAGGATAATCTCTCAGACGACGACATTTTCACCTACGCCAAGACTTTGCACCGGTTCGGGCTCTATGAGCAGGCCATCGAGTGGTATGACAAGGCTAAAAAGGCGGGAGCTGTAGGGGGGAAGGTCATGCAGGTTAACGACATGATTGCGTCGTGTCGTTGGGCGCTTGCCAACGAGTTCAGCACTGTGCAGGGGGTTGTCGTCAACCCTGACTTGTCTTTCCTGGAGGTCAGCCAGTCTTTCGGAATCCAGATTTTCAACGACAAGGTTGTCTACTCCTATGCGCCAGAGAACAGCGACAAGGTCGACAACTTTGGTAATGCTTTCCTCAATCTCTATACGCAGGGGTTTGTCGACGGGAGGGTGCAAGACGGAGCTCCGCAGGTCTTCTCGCAAAACCTGCGCTCTGAGTACCATGTCGGCGCAATATCGTTCACTAGCGACAAGAAGCACATCTTCCTCACAAAGACGGTCTATGTCGACAAGGAGCCGAGAATCAAGATTTTCGTCGCCGACTTTGACGGGCGCGATTGGGTGAACGAGAGGCTTGTTGAGTTCGACAGCGATGAATATGATTTGGCTCATCCTGCGGTGTCGCCCGACGATAAATACCTCTATTTCGTCTCCAATATGCCCGACCATACCAAGATTTATGGCAGGGATGTCAAGAACTATGGCGGCAAGGACATCTACAGGGCAGAGTTCTCTTCCGATGTCAACCATTTCAGCAAGGTTGAGAACCTCGGCACGGAGGTCAACACATATGGTGATGAGGTCTACCCCGTTGTAAACCCCGATGGGAAGCTATACTTCAGCTCCGACACGCGTAGCGGTTTTGGCGGCCTGGACATCTTCTGCTCTGAGTACGTCGATGGCAAGTGGCAGAACACGCGCAATATGCTGAAGCAATTCAACGGTGCCGGCGACGATTTCTATTATCTGATGCTTGCCGCCGACAAACCCGACGGCTTCCTTTCGCGCTACGACTTCGACAACAATCGAGATATGTTCATGGACGTCAAGACTTTCGAGGTCTCCAACGACGCCCTTCAGGAGTTGCCGCCTGTCTTCGGGGCAGAGGGGCTTGTTTTGCCACCGCCGGAGATTACCGCAAGCGAGCCTGTCGAGCCTCAGACAATGGATTTCTCCGTGAAGATTACCAGTACGTACAATAATGAGGTGATTGCCGCCGCGCGGCTCGGTATGTCCGATGTCGAGAACGACGAGGAGTTTGTCAATGGTTTGTCTGGCACTGACGGATTTGTCACTGTTTCTCTACCGGTAGATAAGGTCTCCAATGGTCGTGAGGTTCTCATTGAGGTTACCAAGGAAGGGTATAACGACAAGTCGATTCCTGTGACTGAGGCCGAGCTCGCGGACATTGCCAAGGAGGGGATAAAGCTGACGCCCATCTTCAACGATGCTGTGCTCGACGAGATTTCGGGCATGGTTATTCCCTACGACAATGAGCTTGACGATGCGGCTAAGCAGACGCTCGACAAGTTGGCCGCCCACCTGCTCAATGCGCCCAACGTCACAGTGCGCCTCAATGCGCATACCGAGGCTAAGGGGAACAGGTATGGTAACCTCAACGTGTCGCAGAAGATGGCCGATGCGGCGAAAGACTATCTCGTCTCAAAGGGGGTCGGCGACAACCAGCTCATCCCGCGCGGTTATGGCGAGCGCTACCTTAAGAATCGTTGCCATCGTGGGGTGTATTGCAGTGCTGCGCAGCACAAGGAGAATCGGCGCATTGAGGTCGTCGTTTGGAATGTGGCAAAATAGCACACTAAGTCTTCATATCAACTATAATGAAAAATTCTCTTTGGATTCTAGCTACGGCGGTTCTGCTCTCTCTTGAGCCACTGGCTTCGGCGCAGAGTGTTGTTGACGACTTACGGACATCGAACAAGATTGAAACATGGACTGATGCAGACCTGCCAAGCTACTCAATCCAGATTGCCGCGACGCAGAGTGTTCCCGCCGACGCGTCGTTTGCCAAAGGGTTGGGGACTGTCTATGAGTACTCTGCGCCCGAGGGGCTTTTGAAGTACTATTTTGGCAAGTTTTCCACTTATGTTGAGGCTAATAGGGCTTTGCAGGGTGTGCGGCGAAAGGGTTTCAAGGAGGCTTTTATTGTCAATTTGCGTGGCGGCGGAAAAGCAAAGGCCGGAGCGTCCACCAGTGGCAAGATTGTGACCACCGGGCGCAAGCCCATTGAGATTGACCCCAATTTGGACTATGTCATTCAAGTCGGGGCCTACCGCTATCCGCTCTACATCTCGTTCTTTGAAAATGTCGGCGAGGTCTATGAGTATCGCCTCAACGACAAGATTTTCCGCTACACGACGAAGCCCGTCAAGGGTGCGGAGGTGGCCGGTGAGCTTGCCAGGGTCAAGGCTTTGGGATACGATGCGGCTTTTGTCGTTGAATTCTCGCTCTATCAGCCGTATAAGATTGATTAGTTTAGTGGGACGGTCTATCGCTGGCCTCTTCGGGGGCGAGAGGAAAGTCCGGGCAATGCAGAGCGTCGCGCTTCCTAATTAGAAGAATGCCGTGAGGCGTTGCATCTCGTAACAGAAATATACCGCCGCAAGGTAAGGGTGAAATGGTGAGGTAAGGGCTCACCGCGCCGCGGGTGACCGCGGTGGCTCTACGAGACCGCGAATTGCAAGACCATGTATACTCAGTTCAGCCCGTGTGGCTGCCGGGGCTGCTCGTCCCGGGGTGGCGTTTGCGCCTCGACTGAGGGGGTAGGTTGCTTGAGCCGTGCGGTGACGCATCGGCCTAGATAAATGATAGACACCCGCATCCGTGCGGGTACAGAACCCGGCTTATAGTCCCGCTATTCGCTTAGCCCGCTGGCATCGGTTGCCAGTGGGCTTTTCCTTTTGTAACTTTGCCGGGTCTTTCCCCTCTCCTAATGAAGGTCTGTATTGCCGAGAAGCCGTCCGTGGCGGCGGAGATTGCCAAAGTGCTTGGCGCAAATGAGCGCCAGGCCGGTTTCTTTGCCGGAAACGGATATTGCGTCACGTGGACGTTTGGGCACCTTTGCGAGCTCAAGGAGCCGCAGGACTACGACCCAGTGTTCAAGCGGTGGGATTTTCAGCTTCTGCCGATGCTCCCTCAAAAGTTCAGCATCAAGCTCAAGGCCGACGATGGGGTTAAGAGGCAGTTCGCGGTCATAGCCAGGCTTTTTGCCCAGGCCGAGAGCATTGTAAATTGTGGCGATGCGGGGCAGGAGGGGGAGCTGATTCAGAGGTGGGTCATGCAGATGGCCAAGGTCCGGTGTCCGGTCTTCCGCTTGTGGATCTCCTCCCTTACCGAAGAGGCCATTCGAGAGGGGTTCGACAATCTTCGTCCGGGCAATGAGTTCGACTCGCTCTACGCCGCCGGCAGCGCCAGGGCCATTGGCGATTGGCTTCTGGGAATGAACGCCACGAGGGCCTACACGTTGCGCTATGGGGCCAGGGGCATGGTGCTCTCCATCGGCAGGGTTCAGACGCCTACGTTGGCACTCATCGTTCAGAGGCATAAGGAGATTGCCAATTTCAAGCCTGAGAAATTTTGGGAGCTGAAGACAGTCTATCGGGACGTGACTTTCTCCGCCACTTCGGGGCGTTTTGCCGACATCGAAAGTGGAAACAGGGCTTTGGACGAGGTGAGGGGGATGCCGTTCTCTATCACCGATGCCAAGAGCAAGCAGGGCAAGGAGGCCCCGCCGGCTCTTTTTGACCTCACGTCGTTGCAGGTGGAGTGCAACAACAGGCTTGGGCTCTCCGCCGACGAGACGCTCAGAATTGCCCAGTCGCTCTACGAGGGAAAGTTTACGACATATCCGCGCGTCGATACGCGCTTCCTTACCGACGACATTTATGCCAAGGTGCCGGCCATTCTGCGAGGCTTGACGCCCTATGCGCCTCTTACGGCGCCAATATTGGCGCAGAACAAGCTGCCCAAACCCAAGCGGGTGTTCAACAATGTTAAGGTGACGGACCACCACGCCATAATTCCCACCGGCGTGCCGCCGTCGTCACAGATGCCCCAGCGGGAGAAGATGGTCTACGACATGATTGCGCGGCGCTTCATCGCCAATTTCTATCCCGATTGCTCAGTGATGCTGACGACCGTGCTTGGAAGGGCGGGCGATGTGCAGTTCAAGGTCAATGGCAAGCAGATTGTCGAACCGGGGTGGAGGGTTGTCTATGGTAATGCCAACATCGACGACGATAAGGACAAGGACGGACAGGGCGGTGTCGTCTTGCCCCAATTCGTCGTGGGCGAGAGCGGGCCGCACGAGCCCGCCCTGCAAGAGAAGCAGACCCAGCCGCCTAAGCCATACACCGAGGCCACGTTGCTTAGGGCCATGGAGACCGCCGGCCGGCAGGTCGACGATGGCGAGCTGAAGGAGCTCATGAAGGAGAACGGGATAGGGAGGCCATCCACGCGTGCCGCCATTATTGAGACGCTTTTCCGGCGGCGGTATATCGTCAAGGAGCGGAAAAGTTTGCATCCCACAATAAACGGAATTAGGCTCATCGAAACAATCTCCATGCCAGAGCTCAAGTCGGTGGAGCTGACGGGGCAGTGGGAGCGGAAGCTAAGGCAGATTGAGGCGGGGCAGTTCACGACGGGGCAGTTCATCGACGAGATGAGGGGCATGGTAACCGATGTCGTCGCCAAGGTTGTGGCAGACAGCAGCTCTGGGCGCTTCGAGGCTCTGCACGATCCCCACAAGCCGAGACCCGCCGCGGCGCAGAAACAGGCGGCTTCTGCTGCCGGGGGCTCTAAGTGTCCCAAGTGCGGTCGGCCTATGCTCAAGGGCAAGGCTGCATGGGGGTGTTCGGGCTATGCGGACGGGTGTTCTTTTGTCGTGCCGTTTGTGGTCTTCAACAAGAAGCTGACCGACAGGCAAGTCGCCACGATGCTCCTTAAGGGCGAGGTCGCTGTCAGGGGAGTGGACGGCGAGGGCGGCAAGCAAGACGGGAAGTTCGCTTTCGACAAGGATTTCAAGGTCGTTTTCCGGGCCGCCGGGGAGGTGGCAAAGGCCGATGTCGCGTCGTTGCGGTGTCCAAAATGCGGCGCAAAGGTGTTGGAGGGGCGCCGGGCGTGGGGGTGCGAGGGCTACAAAAACGGTTGCCGGTTCGTCGTACCATATGTGTTCATGTGCAAAAAACTTACGCCCACGCATCTGAAAGTGTTGATTTCAAAAGGGCAGACCGCGCAGATTCGTGGCTTCGTCGATGTCAATGGGATCAAGCGAGACGGCAGGCTTGTCTTGACCGATGCTGGCGAGGTGGCTCTCTCCGACGTCTCGGCATAGGTCTTTTTAGGGTTTCATTTTACAAAATATCGCCGTTTGTGATACATCTTTGCCACGCCAGTTAACAAATCGTCCATTCTATTTTACCCATGCCCGCCGCAAATGGAGGCTTGTGAGTTAACTTTGTGTGACGGTTAGTTTAGGATGGATAGGTTAATCTTCACATATCATGATGATAAAACACTTTTTTAAGGGCGGTGGCGCGGCAATCTCGTCGCTCATTTTGCTCGCGGCCTGTCAAGGTGCGGGATGCTACCAGGATAATGCCGTTTGGGCTTCGTTGGACGATGGGCGCGTTGTGCGTCTGCAAGTGGTGAACGACGACATCATCAGAGTCTCGGCAATCAACAAGGGGTGCAAGTTCGATGCCGACGCCAGCCTCATGGTTATCCCGCAGGAGTTGAATACTGACTTCAAGGTCATCCCCTCCGACGGGGCCATGACCGTCGTGACCAAGACGATGAAGGCGGTTGTCAATACTTCCACCGGCAACGTCGATTTCCTCAACTTGGATGGCACTCCGATTCTGAGGGAGGACGGAAGAGTGCTCCGTGACACGGTGATTGAGGGCACGCCCGGCATCTCTTTCCGCCAAAAGTGGATTCCGGGAGAGAATGACGCCATCTATGGTTTGGGGCAGCATCAGGCCGAGGAGTTCAACTACCGCGGAAAGAACGAGGAGCTGTATCAGTACAATACCAAGATTTCTGTCCCGTTCGTGGTCTCCAATGCCGGCTATGGCATTCTGTGGGACAACAATTCGCTCACCCGTTGGGGCGACCACCGCGACTACGCCCAGCTCAACGAGGCTTTCAAGGTCTATGACAAGGACGGCAACGAGGGCGGCCTCTCCAGCCATTGGGTCCCAGCCCCGGGGGCCGATGCCAAGGTGCTAGACAGGGTTGAGCCGGTTCTCTATTTCGCCGACCTCCTTGCCAACAAGGAGCTGTTGCCCAAGGGATTCCCTCTCATGGGGGCCGATGTCGATTTCGACGGCTATCTAGAGCCGCAGGAGACTGGGACGTACCGTTTCCTGATTTATTACGCTGGCTACACCCGCGTCTTCGTCGACGGCAAGGAGCTCTTCCCCGAGATTTGGCGGACGGCGTGGAATCCCAACAGCCGCAAGTTCCAGCTCGACCTCGAGAAAGGTAAGAAGATTAAGCTCCATATAGATTGGAGGCCCGACGGCGGCGAGAGCTACTGCGCCCTGCGCGCCCTGACGCCAGTGCCCGACGAGGAGCAGCGGAAGTTGGCCCTGTGGAGCGAAATAGGCGGTCAGGAGGACTACTATTTCATCAAGGGGGAGACGATGGACGACGTCATCAGCGGCTACCGCACCCTCACGGGCAAGAGCCAGGTCATGCCCAAGTGGGCCATGGGCTTCTGGCAGAGCCGCGAGCGCTACTCTACGCAAGACGACATCCTCTCAACCGTCAAGCGTTTCCGCGACAACCACATCCCGATGGACAATATCGTGCAAGATTGGAACTATTGGGAGGAAGACCAGTGGGGAGCGCACGATTTCGACCCGGCCCGCTATGCGGACCCGCAGGCCATGTTAGACTCCGTCCACGCCATGCATGCGCGTTTCATGATTTCGGTCTGGCCCAAGTTCTATGTCAACACCGACCACTACAAGGAGTTCGACAAGAACGGCTGGATGTATCAGCGCGCCGTGCAGGACAGCCTCCGCGACTGGATTGCGCAAGGATACCACTACTCGTTCTACGATGCCTATGCGCCGGGCGCGCGCAAGCTCTTCTGGGACCAGATGAATGAGCATCTCTACAAGTTCGGCATCGACGCTTGGTGGATGGACGCCTCCGAGCCCAATGTCCGCGACTGCACGCCCACGCAGTATCGCAAGGACCTCTGCGGCCCGACGCATCTCGGCCCTTCGGCCAAGTACTTCAATGCCTATTCGATTGTCAATGCCGACGCCATCTATACTGGCCAGCGTTCGGTCAACGACACTAGCCGCGTCTTCCTGTTGACACGTTCGGGCTTCGCGGGGCTGCAGCGCTACAGCACCGCCTCGTGGAGCGGCGACATCGCGTCGCGTTGGGAGGATATGAGGGCGCAAATCTCGGCAGGCCTCAATTTCGCCGTCTCGGGCATCCCGTTCTGGACGATGGACATCGGCGGCTTCTGCGTCGAGAAGCGCCACGAAAAGGCTTTCGCGCTCTTCTGCGAGACTGGCAAGGTCAACGACGACCTCAAAGATTGGCGCGAGCTGCAGGCGCGCTGGTATCAGTGGGGGGCGTTCTGCCCGCTCTACCGCGCGCATGGCCAGTTCCCGACGCGTGAGATTTGGAACATCGCCCCCGAGGGCGATCCGGCCTACAACTCCATACTCTACTACACCAAGTTGCGCTACCGTCTCATGCCCTACATATACAGCCTCGACGGCATGACGCACTTCAACGACTACACCATCATGCGGCCGCTTGTCATGGATTTCACGGCCGATGCCAATGTCAACAGTCTGGGAGACCAGTTCCTCTTCGGCCCGGCCATAATGGTCAGCCCCGTATGCGAAAAGGGCGCCACGACCCGCAATGTCTACCTGCCCGCGGGCGCCAAGTGGTATGACTTCTACTCCGGCAAGTCTTTCGACGGCGGCCAGACGGTTTGCGCCCCGGCGCCCTACGAGCGGACGCCTCTCTTTGTCCCGGCGGGTTCCATAATCCTGACAGGCCCCGACATGGAGTGGGCGGATCAGAAGCCGGCGGACAACGTGACGGTATACGTCTTTGCCGGTCGCGACGGCAGGTTCACGCTCTACGAGGATGAGGGGACTAACTACAACTACGAGAAGGGTCAGGCGGCATTCATCGATTTCGACTTCGACGATGCCTCCAAGACGCTCACCATCGGCAAGCGGCGCGGCTCTTTCAAGGGGATGCTCCAAAACCGTAAGTTCAACGTCGTGCTAGTCTCGCCCGACGCCCCGGCGGCTGTCGACGCAGATGTGGAGGGCAAGGTAGTGAGCTACGACGGCGCCGAGATCCGGGTGGCCCTCTAGTCAAACAGTAATTATTTTAAACGTAATGAAATACGCTTTTTTGTCTCTCGCCTCTTTTGCCGTCGTGGCTTGCTGCCCGCGGCAGGGGGGAGGAGGTTCGGATGTCGCAGACCAGTGGACTGACGAGGAGATTGAGGCCAAGATTGACGAACTTCTGCCTCAGCTCTCGTTGGAGGAGAAGGTGGCGATGTGCCATGCGCAGTCTAAGTTCAGCACCCCCGGCGTGCCGCGTCTCGGCATTCCCGAAATATGGTATGCTGACGGCCCACACGGTGTGCGCGCCGAGGTCAATTGGGACGATTGGGGCTACGCCGGGTGGACCAACGACTCCGTGACGGCTTTCCCAGCCCTGACGGCTCTCGCCGCGTCTTTCAATCCGTCGCTCTCTGCCGACTACGGCAAGGCGGTGGCCGAGGAGGCGCTCTACCGCGGCAAGGACATGATGCTCGGCCCTGGTGTCGAAATCTACCGCACCCCGCTTTGCGGCAGGAATTTCGAGTATATGGGCGAGGACCCGTTCCTCGCGTCGCGCATGGTGGTTCCCTACGTCAAGGCGATGCAGGAGCAGACGGTGTCGGTCTGTGTCAAGCACTTCGCGCTCAACAATCAAGAGAAGTGGCGCACGCTTGTCGATGTGCATGTGTCTGAACGCGCCCTGCGCGAGATTTACTTGCCCGCCTACGAGGCTGCTGTCAAAGAGGGTGGGGCATGGGCTCTCATGGGGTCCTACAACCTCTATGACGGTCAGCACTGTTGCCACAACAAGAAGCTCAACGACATTCTTCGCGGGGAGTGGGGATTCGATGGCTGCCTCGTGACGGACTGGGGCGGGGCCACGAACACCGAGGAGGCGGCCAACAATGGGCTCGACATCGAGATGGGGACATATACCAATGGTTTCACTGAGAGCGCGAAGTTCGCCTACGACGACTACTATCTCGCCAAGCCATACATCGAGGCTCTGAAGTCTGGAGCCGTGCCGATGTCCACGCTCGACCAAAAGGCGCGCAACATCCTCCGCCTCATGTTCCGCACGACCATGGCGAAGAACAGGCCACGGGGCCGCAAAGGCAACAAGGAGCACTTCGAGACGGCTCTCAACGTGGCCCGCGAGGGTGTGACGCTCCTCAAAAACGAGGGCGGGCTTCTGCCTCTCGACCCGCAAGCCAAGATGACCATCGCCGTCATTGGCGAGAACGCCACGCGCAGCATGCTGGGAGGCGGCTCGTCGGAGCTGAAAGGTCTGCGCGAGATTTCTCCTCTTGAGGGCGTCCGCAAGGCGTTCCCCAATGCCAATGTCGTGTGGTCCATGGGTTATGGCAGTGGCCCCGAGACCTATGGGCGCGTCGCGCCGTCGCCCTACAATGCAGACAGTCTTGCCCGTGCGGCCGTAGAGGTCGCCGCCAAGGCCGATGTCGTTCTCTACTTCGGCGGGCTTGTCAAGGCCTACGAGCAGGACATGGAGGGGGGAGACCGTGTGCAATACGGCTTGCCGTTCGGGCAGGATGAGCTCATCGGGAGGCTTCTCGATGTCAACAGCAAGTTCGTCGCAGTCATGATTAGCGGCAATGCCGTGGCAATGCCGTGGGTGGACCGCGTGCCGGCCGTTGTCCAAGGCTGGTATCTTGGTTCCGAGGCCGGTGAGGCTCTCGCAGACGTCATTTCGGGCAAGGTCAACCCGTCGGGCAAGCTGCCGTTCTCTTTCCCGGTCAAGTTGGAGGACAACGCCGCGCACAGCTTCGGCGAGGAGGTCGTCTATCCCGGCGTGGAGAGCGATGCCTACCGCGAGGAGTACAAGGAGGGAATCTTTGTCGGCTACCGTTGGCACGAGGCCAAGGGAATCAAGCCGCTCTTCCCGTTTGGCTTCGGCCTGAGCTACACGCGGTTCGAGATTTCCGATGCCTCTCTCAGTGCGGCCGAGCTTGCGCCGGACGGCAAGCTGACGGTACGGGCCAAGGTCAAGAATGTCGGAAGCCGCGACGGCAAGGAGGTCGTGCAGGTCTATGTCGGCAAAAAGGATAGCCGCGTCGAGCGTGCGCCCAAAGAGCTGAAGGGCTTTGCCAAGGTCGACGTCCCGGCGGGGGCGCAAGGCGAGGTCTCGATAGACATTCCGGTCTCGTCGTTGGCGTTCTTCGACGAGGAGGCGCACCGTTGGGAGGTCGAGAAAGGCGCCTACTCCGTCTTCGTCGGCAATTCCTCCGACAATATCGTCTGCGAGCTGCCTCTCGAGGTGAGATAGAAATGTTTTAGGCTCTGTGAGCCTTGCGGTTAGTTTGTCAGACACCCCCGGTCCCAATGGGAGACCGGGGGTGTCTTTCGTAGGCGTTGCGCTTCTTTTGCGCTCAGCTCCCCTCGTCGGCCTTTTCGCCGGGCAGGGTGCGAAACAGCTCCCCGAATCGCTTGAAGTCTGCCATATCTAGTGTTTTGCCCCCGTCATATATCCAATAGAGCGGGATGTCGCGATACATCGACGCCACGAGTGAGAACGTGCTTGGCGCGCCGATGAGGAAATGGCATCGCGAGAGGAGGCACAGGTCGTGGATGGCGCCTAGGCGGGGATAGGCTATGTGCGCCTCCGGGAGCCGTTCGCGCCAAAGGTCCACGTCGATGCGCTCGTTGCTGGCAATGAGGATGTTGATTCTTTCTCCGCGATGCAGGTGCGAAAATTGCTCGACGAGGCCAATGTACACCTCGTCCCGATAGTAGAATGCGCCGCCTTGGAATGTGCGGTAGTCGCTGCGGCGCACGTGTACGCCGAGCCATATCGTGCCGCCGCCGTCAGGCACGATTTGCCCGCACTCTTTGTCGATTTTGGGGGAGAATGCGAAGAGGCCGCGGATTGTCGGCAAGTGCTTGATGAACAGGTCGTAGTATCTGACGTGCCACCCCGTCACGACAACGTTGCGGTGCGACTTCATCTGACGTTCCTTTTCGTCGCGGTCCACGTGTGTCTCGTAAAAACGGACAACGTGGATGAGGCCAAGCCGCCAGAGGAGCTTGACTACCAAGTAGGTCAAGACGGTGTGCCGTCTCGTGTGGCAGATGTGGAAGTGGCGGTATTTGTATGCGAATCGCAACGATATGCATCCGCGGCCGTTCTCTCGCGCCCAGGCGAAGACGTGTCCGAATTGCAGGATGTTGTTGCACATCCGCCCTTCGTCGTGAGCGTAAATCATCTTATATTCTTTGCCTTTCGCTTGAATTGCTCCATTTTGTCGTACTCCTCGCGTGTCCGCTTCCACCGCTTGTGTGTCCACAGCCAAAACTCCGGGCGTTGGCGGATGCTCTCTTCCAGGGCCTTGAAATAGGCGTCGGTCACGCTCCACCCCGGCAGGCCGCGCGGGTCTTCGGCCAGCATTTTCACGTCGACGTCGTAGTAGCCTCGCCTTGGTCGTGTCATGGCAAGGTAGACGCACGAGAAGTCATATTTCTTGGCTATGGTCTCCGTCCCGGTCAGCACGGGCGTGTCCGGGTGGTTCAGAAAGGTGAGCCAATGGTGGATGTTGTTCCAAAATGGCGCCTGGTCGCTTATGAAGCCGATGACCATCCTCTTGCCTATCGAGCGGTTGAGGGCTATGATGCGCAAGATGTTGGACATCTCGATGTTTTCCGAGCCCATGGTGCTGCGGATTTCGAGCAGGAGGCGGTCCATGGCCTTGTTCTCCAGCGCGTGGTATATGTGGCCGGGATATGTCCCCCCGGGGCGCAGGTTGGCAATGTAGGTTATCCACTCCCAGTTGCAGTAGTGGCCAATGTAGAGGGCTATGCTGTGGCCTTTGCGCGCGGCCTCGTCGATAAGCTCCATGTTGTGGAAGCGGATTCGGCGCCCCATCTCCTCTTTCGAGATTGTCGCCATTTTGACGGTCTCCACCATGTAGTCGCAGAAGAAGCGGTAGAACCGCCTCTCGATGGCGCGCAGCTCGGCCATGTTCTTTTCGGGGAACGATTCCGACAGGTTCTTGCGCACCACGCCGATGCGGTAGCGGGCCACGTGGTACGCCAGCGCATAGAGGATGTCGCTCAGTGCGTACAGCGCCCGCAGGGGCAGGAGCGAGATGCACCACACCGGCCATTTGCACAAGTGGTACAGGGTCTTGTCTTTCAAGTTCATTGGGCGCGGTTGCTAAAATGTGTCGGGATGGATGCGGTCTTCTGTCATGCACTCCATGTATTGTTGGATTATGGCTTTCAAGTGGCGCGACATCTGCTCTTCCGTGTCGGGGCGCATCCCCGCGATGTTGTCGGTCAGCATCCAGTCTCCCTTGATGTCATACATGGCTTTGATTTCATGCCCGTCAAATTGCATCAGCCAGTCGCGCCATACGTACTGGTAGACGCCGTTGTAGTAGTTGACGGCCCATGTGTCTGCGTCGGGCGTGGTTGTCAGGTCTTTGCCAAAGGCTATGTATGGATGCCGGTGTCCCACGAGGCCCAATATTGTCGGCATGATGTCTATCTGCTGGGCTATGCAGTGCCGGCGTCCTGCGGGGATGCCGCCCGACGGGTCGAAGATTAGGATTGGGGAGCAGAAGCCGCCCAGGTCGGTTCGATATTCGGCGTGGTCGCTGAGGTTTGTGTGGTCGCTCGTCAGCACGAATATTGTGTTCCCGAACCACGGCTGGCTGCCGGCTGTGGCAAAGAAGCGGCGCAGGGCGTGGTCGGTGTAGCGGATGCACTTGTGGATCGCATTGCCGCCCTCTTCGGGGAACGTGTCGCGGTATTCGGCGGGAATAGCGTAGGGGTGGTGGCTGGAGGCTGTGAAGACCGCCGTCATGAATGGCTCGCGCATGTCGCTCATCTTCAACGCGTAGTATTGCAGGAAAGGCTCGTCCCATATGGCCCATGTGCCGTCGAAGTCGCTCTCGCCGCCAAAGCGGCTGTCGGCGTCATATTCCTTCCGGCCATAGTATTTGCCGAAGCCCGTGGCGCGGGCGAAGGCCTGGAAGCCCATGCTGCCGTTCTCGGCGCCGTGGAAAAAGGCTGTCTCGTAGCCGTCCGCGGCCAGGCTGCCGGCCAGGCCGCCCACCTTGTTCATCGAGGCGGGAGTGAGGAAGAATGGCTCGACGAACATCGGGATGCTGCTCAAGATGCTCGGCATCCCGTCTATGCTCTTGCGGCCGTTGCAAAAGGTGTAGTCGAAGCTCATGCTGAGGCTGTAGAGAGAGTCGACGAATGGGGTGTAGCCGCGGTAGTTGCCGCCGTCCAGGTCTCCATTGTAGGCGCCGATATATTCGCGCCCGAAGCTCTCGACGATAAGCACGACGACGTTCTTCCGACGCGCCGCGGCGGTGTCGGCGGGCGTGTGGAGCGGTGTGTAGATTCCTGCCAGTTCGTCTTCCGCAAAGTAGCCGGGCGCGACGAACGACTGTTTCCCCAAGGTCCGGAAGAGTGAGAATGGGGTGTTGAGAATCAGGGCCGCGTCGGCGGGGCGGTCAACATACTGGTTGGCGTTCGAGATTGTTATCGGGCGGACGGCTGTTGTTGTGCCGCCGCGCATCCCCGCGACGGACAGGGGGACGTATAGGCACAGTGCCGCGGTGTGCAGGGCGTAATACGCCGCCCATTGGCTTGCGAGCCGGGGGCGGGGGCGCGGCTGGGGGCGGACGTAGGCCGCGGCGAGCAGCGCCACTATGCCGACAAGGCACAGCGCCAGGTACCAGTGGTTGGCGATTTCGCTCCCGACAATTTTGCCGATGTTGCTCTCGTTGGCGAATTCGTGGAAGACGCTTGCCGTCGTGCGCCGGCCGGTGTATCTGAAGTACGCCGCGTCCGCAATGTTTGCCGCGGCGCATGTCGAGTTGAGGGCCACGAAGACCCACTTGGCGGCGTTCTGCCACCAGCCGCGCTCTTTCAGATGGCATGGGGCGAGCATCAGCAGGGCGTAGAGGGCGTTCGAGTAGAGCAGGGCCGACGTGTCGAACACGAGGCTTCCGTGAAGCATCTCGCCGATGTTCGCATTGCCAATGTGGTGCGCATACGTCTCCCAGTTCTCGAAAAGGAAGATTAGGCGGCAAACCATGAATGCCGCGTACGCCAAAATCATGTTGAGCATGAACGCCAGCACGGTAGAGTGTACGGCGAAACGTTGTTTTGTCTTTTGCATTTTCGCGTTTTGTCTCGCTAGTTGAATAGTTGATTCAAATGTACTGCAATTTGTATCATGTAGAGAGTTGGGCAAAAAATATTGCCCTGCCTATTGCGGCATCGGGAAATGTGCTTAACTTTGCATTGTCAAACGACAAGAGGACTTGGCCGATTCGTCTAACGGTTAGGACATCAGATTCTCAATCTGGTAATAGGAGTTCGATTCTCCTATCGGCTACTAGGAAGCTGCCTTTCGAGGTGGCTTTTTTTGTTTAACGAATGCTAGACTGCATAATCTAATGGCAGACAACAGCCGTCGCGTCAGGGTGCGCTTCGCCCCGAGCCCCACGGGGGCGCTCCATATCGGGGGCGTCCGTACCGCGCTATACAACTACCTCTTCGCCCGCCGGAACGGTGGCGACTTCATACTGCGCATCGAGGACACCGACAGCCGCCGGTTCGTCCCCGGGGCCGAGGAGTACATCGTCGAGAGCCTCAAGTGGTGCGGCATAAGCACCGACGAGGGGGTGGAGCAGGGCGGCCCGCACGCGCCCTACCGTCAGAGCGAGCGCAAGGAGATATACCTCCGCTACGCGCGCCGGCTCGTCGAGAGCGGAAACGCGTACTATGCGTTCGACACCGCCGAGGAGCTGGAGGCTCTGCGCCGCGAGGCCGAGGCCGGGGGCAGGACTTTCGCCTACGACGCCACGGTGCGCGACACGCTGAAGACCTCGCTGGCAATGACGCCGGCGGAAGTCGAGGAGCGGATGGCGCGAGGGGACAACTGGGTGATACGGTTCAAGATGCCCGTAGGCGAGGATGTGGAGATGGACGACCTCATCCGCGGGCATATCGTAATCAATACTTCAACGCTCGACGACAAGGTCCTCTACAAGAGCGTCGACGAGCTGCCGACATACCACTTGGCGAACATCGTCGACGACCACCTCATGGAGATTAGCCACGTCATCCGCGGCGAGGAGTGGCTCCCGTCGTTGCCGCTCCACTACCTGCTCTACCGAGCGTTCGGCTGGGAAGAGACGCGCCCCGAGTTCGCCCACCTCCCGCTCCTGCTCAAGCCGCAGGGGCAGGGCAAGCTCTCAAAGCGCGACGGCGACAAGTTCGGATTCCCCGTCTTCCCGCTCCAGTGGACGGCCCCCGACGGGTCGGTCTCCATGGGCTACCGCGAGAGTGGCTACCTCCCCGGCGCCTTCGTCAATATGTTGGCGCTCCTGGGGTGGAACCCGGGTACCGAACAGGAGATTTTCTCCATGGAGCAGCTTGTCGGGGCGTTCTCGCTCGACAAGGTGTCGAAGAGCGGCGCGCGTTTCAACCCCGACAAGGCCAAGTGGTTCAACGAGCAGTATCTTCGCGCCGCGTCCGACGACATGCTGGCCGAGATGGTCATGCCGCTCTACGCGCGGAGGGGCATCGACGTCGAGCCCGGCAGGGTGGCCGGCGCCATCGCGCTGATAAAGGAGAGGGCGACGTTCCCGCAAGACCTGGTCGGGCTCACGGAGAGGCTCTTTGTCCGCCCGGCGGAGTACGACGCCAAGTCTGTGGGCAAGTTCTGGAAAGCTGACAACGTGGCGAAGCTCTTGGAGATGCGCGAGGTCTTGGCTGCCGACGAGTTGGCGGACCCGGCGGCCTCCGAGGCCCGGGTTCACGATTGGGTCGTCGGGCGTCAATACTCCATGGGGCAGCTCATGAACACTCTGCGCCTCGTGATTTGGGGCGTGAGCCAGGGGCCCAGCATCTTCCACATACTCGTCTTCCTGGGCCGGGAGGAGACGCTGGCCCGCATCGACGCCGCGGTGGCGGCGTTGGGCCGCGGGGAGTGAGGATTTTTTGCCACTGCGCGTAAGCCCCCCGCGTGCCTCGGCGCCGCGTGGGGCTTTTTGTGTATCTTTGTGAATATCTATCCTTACCATGCCATCAATTTCGCAGCGCGGCATCATCATGCCGTCTTCGCCGATACGTAAGCTGGTCCCCTATTCCGACGATGCCAAGGCGAGGGGCTTGCACGTCTTCCACCTCAACATCGGGCAGCCCGACATCCTCACCCCCGACGTGGCCCTCTCGGCAATCAAGAACGCCAAAATCCCAATCGTCGAGTACACCAACTCCGCCGGCATGCCCGAATACAGGCGCAAGCTGTCCAAGTATTACCAGTCCGTCGGCATCGACATTGCGCCCGACCAGATGCTCGTCACGTGCGGAGGGTCGGAGGCGGTGCTCTTCGCGTTCATGAGCTGCCTCGACCCGCTCGACGAGATTATCGTCCCCGAGCCTTTCTACGCCAACTACGAGGCTTTCGCCGCCGCCGCCGGAGCCTGTGTCGTCCCCATCACCTCGACAATCGACAACGGCTTCACGCTGCCGAGCATCGAGGAGTTCGAGAGGGTCATAACCAACAGGACTAAGGCGATAATGATATGCAACCCGAACAATCCGACGGGCTACCTCTATTCCGAGCGCGAGATGAGGCTGTTGCGCGACCTCATTGTGCGCCACGACCTGTTCCTCATCTGCGACGAGGTCTACAGGGAGTTCTGCTACGACGGGGCCAAGTATTTCTCCTCGATGTATCTGGAGGGGGTGGACGACAATGTCGTCATGGTCGACTCCGTCTCCAAGCGCTACAGTGAGTGCGGCCTGCGGATTGGGCTCCTCGCCACGCGCAACAAGGCCATCATCGCCTCCGCCCTCAAGTTGGCCCAGGCGCGCCTCTGCCCTCCGACTTTCGGGCAGATTGCGGCAATGGCGTCGCTCGACGTCCCCGAGGAGTATTTCCACCAGATGAACGCCGAATATTGCAAGCGGCGCAACTTCTTGCTCGACGGGCTCAACAAGATTCCGGGCGTCTATTCGCCAATGCCCAGGGGCGCTTTCTACACCGTGGCGCGGCTCCCCATCGACGACTCGGAGAAATTTTGCATATGGCTGCTTGCCGATTTCAGCTACAACAATCAGACCGTCATGCTTGCGCCCGCGGCGGGCTTCTACTCCAACAGGACGCTCGGGCGCAACGAGGTGCGCATTGCCTACACCCTCAATTGCGACGACCTGGCGGTGGCGCTCGACCTGCTCGCCCGCGCTTTGAGGCAATATCCGGGGCGGACGCCAGAGAGCGGCTCGCCGCTCAACGAGTGTGAGCGGCGGATGCGGGAGATGTCGGAGGCCTAGTAGCACTTTTTCACTTCCACATCGCGTGTCCATCCTCAGTCTTTTCATCGCGCGCCGGCTCATGGGGCGGGGGGGGGCGGAGAGACGATTCTCCGGGCCCGCCGTGCGCGTGGCTACTGCCGCCGTGGCCCTGGGGATGGCGGTCATGATTGTCTCCGTGGCCGTGGGGATGGGCTTCAAGAGGGAGATACGCGACAAGATTGTCGGCTTCGGGACGCATATCCAGCTGACCGCGCTCAACCTCAACAGTTCGTTGGAGACGCCCCCCTTGCCCTACGACTCCGCGCTTGTCGAGAGCGTCTGCCGCGTGCGGGGGGTGCGCTCCGTCCAGCCGTTCATCACCAAGCCGGGCATCATCAAGACCGACGACGCCTTTCAGGGCATCGCCCTCAAGGGTGTCGACGGGGCGTTTTCGTGGGACTTCATAAGCTCGTGCCTCGTCGAGGGGCGGACTCCCGTCTTTGCCGATTCCGCCAAGAGCGACGACATTGTGCTTTCGCGGGTGCTTGCGCAGATGTTGCGGCTGAAGCTCGGCGACCCCGTGAGGATGTTCTTTGTCAGCTCCGAGGGCATCAGGGCGCGGCGTTTCAGCATTTGCGGCATCTTCGACTCGCATTTCGACGAGTTCGACAAGAATCTGGCCTATGTCGACATACGCCATTTGGAGCAGCTCAATGGCTGGGAGGCGGGCGCAATATCGGGCTACGAGGTGCTACTTGCCGATTTCGACGTCATCGACGATGCCGTGTCGCATATCCTGTCCGTTGTCTCGGCGGCGCAGACCGAGGGCGACGCAATGTTGCGAGTGCGGGACATTCACGACCTTCAGCCGCAAATTTTCGGGTGGTTGGCCCTTCTCGACCAAAACATTCTTGTCATCATCGTGCTGATTGTGGCTGTGGCCGGGCTCAACATGGTTTCCGGGCTTCTGATTCTCATCTTGGAGCATACTAACGCCATCGGGGTCTTCAAGGCCGTGGGCGCAACCAATGCTTTGCTCCGAAAGGTCTTCATATTCATGGCGTTGCGCATTGTCGGGCGGGGGCTGTTGGTGGGCAATGCCGTGGGTGTCGGGTTGTGCGTGGCGCAGTTGATGACGGGCGCTGTCGCCCTGGACCCCGAGAATTACTATCTCGATGTCGTGCCGGTTTTGCTCAGCGTCCCTCACCTGCTGATGCTCAACGTCGGCGTGGCGGCTTTCTCGTGCCTGTTGCTGCTTGGCCCGTCGGCTTTGGTGGCGCGGATAAGCCCGGCGAAATCCATACGTTTCAATTAGGCGAAGCTCGGCGCATGGCCTCATCCGATACGCTCATTGTGGTGGCTGGCCCCACGGCGGTGGGCAAGACCGACGTCTCCATCGGCCTTGCCGAGCGGCTGGGGTGTGAGATTTTGTCGGCCGATAGCCGCCAGGTCTACGAGGAGATGAGCATAGGGACTGCGGCACCAGCGGCGGATGTCCTGGCGCGCGTGCCGCACCATTTTGTCCGATGCCGTTCCGTCCTGTCGCCCATCAATGCCTACGATTTTGAGCAGGAGGCAATGCGGATTCTTCCCGATGCCTTCCGGCGCGGGGGGGGGCGGGCCATCCTTGCGGGCGGCTCCATGATGTATGTGGACGCTTTGTGCCGCGGGATAGACCCCATGCCCGACGTCCCGGCCGAGTTGCGCGTGGCGCTAAAGGCGCAGTTGGCGCGCGAGGGGCTGGAGGCCATGGTGGGGCGTTTGAGGCGGCTAGACCCCGACTATTGCGAGGTGGCCGATTTGCGAAACCCCCGGAGGGTTTTGCATGCCTTGGAGGTTTGTCTCTCCAGCGGGCGGACGCTGACGAGCCTGAGGCGTGGCGAGGCGGCGAGCCGCCCATTCAAGGTCCTCAAGTTCGCGTTGGTGCGACCACGCGAGGAGCTCTATTGCCGGATAGACAAGAGAGTCGAACAGATGATGGGCGATGGCTTGCTCCGCGAGGTCGAGGGGCTTAGGCAGTTCGAGGGGCTTCAGCCTTTGCAGACTGTGGGCTATCGTGAGCTGTTCCGATATTTGGATGGTGGCGTCTCCTTGGACGAGGCGGTTAGGCTAATCAAAAGAAATACACGCCACTACGCCAAGAAACAGCTAACGTGGATTAATTCTGACGACCAATATTGCAGGTTGGCTCCCGAAGACGCGGAAAAAAAAATCGTCGAAACACTTGCGGAATTGAAATCTATGCCCTAATTTTGCATCGTCAAAGTCAGAGGGACGGCGACGATACTTCTTGGCCGATTCGTCTAACGGTTAGGACATCAGATTCTCAATCTGGTAATAGGAGTTCGATTCTCCTATCGGCTACATTGCTCGAGCGGCGAAAGCTGTTCGAGCTTTTTTTTCGTGCGGGCCAAGCGTTGGTGCGCGCCGCCTATGCCGCGCATGTGTACGCTCATTGGACATCTGCGGCTTCCTGCCACTTTTTTTTGATATATTTGCCCGCATGAAAGCGACTGAAGAGGCGAGGCCTCTCATAATGATAACGAACGACGACGGCATTGCGGCCCCGGGCATAAGGGCTTTGGCGGGTGTCGCCTTGCGGCACGCCGACGTGATCGTCGTGGCCCCCGATGGGAGCTATTCTGGCAAGAGCCACTCTTTCACGGTGATGGACGAGCTCCGACTGCGGCGGTGTCCTGGTTTTGGCGCCGCGGTGTGCTACGCCGTCAAGGGGACGCCCGTCGATTGTGTGAAGCTGGGTTTCCATGGGCTTGCGCCGAGGAGGCCCGACTTGATTTTGTCGGGCATAAACCATGGGAGCAACACCGCCATGAGCGTACACTACTCCGGGACTCTCGGGGCCGTGCGCGAGGCTGCCATGATTGGCGTCCCCGGCATTGGATTCTCTTTCGCCAATGGCGACGAGAGTGCCGATATGGCGGAGCCGGCGCGGGTGGCCGACGCTGTCATCGCGGCGTTCTTCAAGGGGGAGCTGGCGGCGTCAAACTTTTTGAGTGTGAACATCCCCAGGGGGGCAGTCCGCGGCGCGCGGATGTCGCGCATGGCAATGGGGCGGTGGGTGGAGCGCCCGACGCACTACCGCTCCCCGATGGGGCAGGACCTCTATTGGCTCGATGGTCACTTTGACAACTTCGACAAAAATGCGGACGACACCGACGAGGCGGCAATTGCGCAGGGATGGGCTTCCATCACGCCGCTCAAGCTCGACGCCACGGACTACGATGCGTTGGCGGCGTCCGACGGGTTCCGCATAAACCTATGAGCACGATGACTGTAGACAAGACGTGGGCCGGATGCGTCCTCGGCGTGTCGCTCCCTGTGCTGACGACGCTACTCTTTTTCAAGTATGCATATGCCGGGACGTTGCCGTTCTTCGACTTCTTGGCGCAGATGATGGAGATACGGGGTGTCGGGATGCTCATTGCTGTCAGTTGCCTGCCCAATTTGGCGCTCTTCTCGGTCTTCGCTTTCACAGACAGGCTAAAGGTGGCGCGTGGCATTTTTCTCGCCACGTTGCTCTACGCTTTCGCCATTGTCGTGGTCAAGTTCGCTGTCTGACAATGAAATACTATATCATAGCGGGGGAGCCGTCGGGAGACCTCCACGGCTCGAACCTCATGAGGGCGCTTCGCCAGGAGGACGCCGGGGCGCAGTTCCGATTCTGGGGCGGGGACCTCATGAAGTCCGTCGGAGGGACGTTGGTGCGACACTATCGCGACACGGCCGTCATGGGTGTGTGGGATGTCCTGACACATTTGGGGAGGATTCGGGCCAACTTCTCTTTCTGCCGCAAAGACATCGATGCGAACCGTCCCGACGTGGTGATACTGATAGACTACCCGGGCTTCAATCTGCCAATGGCGGAGTGGGCGCACGCCAAGGGGCTGAAAGTCTTCTACTATATCTCGCCAAAGGTTTGGGCATCAAAGGAGTATAGGATTAAGAAGATGCGCAAGTGCATAGACCGGCTCTATTCCATAATGCCCTTTGAACCCGAATATTTTGCGAGCCATAATCTCGGCGGGGTCTTCTATTGCGGCAATCCCGTCATGGACGCCATAGTGCGGCGGTCCCATGCCGACGAGGACGAGGACGACTTCCGGAGGAGGTGCGGCTTGTCCGGCAAGCCCATCGTGGCCCTCTTGCCAGGGAGCAGGGTGGCGGAGCTGAAATACAATTTGCCGGAGATGATGCGCCTCGTCGGCGACTTCCCCGACTGCCAGTTCGTCATTGCCGGCGCGCCGTCGTTCGGTCGCGCCGACTACGAGCAGTTCATTGCGGGGCATGATGTCAAAGTCCTTTTTGACGAGACATACAAGCTGGCGCATATGGCCCGCGCCGCCGTCGTCACTTCCGGCACCGCGACTCTTGAGACCGCCCTGTTGGGGTGTCCGCAGGTCGTGATGTACCTCATGTGGGGTGGCGGCTTCAGCGACTGGATTGCGCACCTTTTCATCAAGGTGCCGTTCATTAGTCTTGTCAATCTGATTCTTGGGCGCGAGGCCGTCGTCGAGTTGTTCCAAAAGAGATACTCATATGGCAAGCTCGTCGCCGAGTTGCGTGAACTGCTGGCTGAGACGCCGCGGCGGCGCGCCATGTTGGAGGACTATGAGGAGCTTGCGCGGCGTGTCGGCGACGCCGGGTGCAGCGGTCGTGCGGCGGCCGACATGGTCTCACATCTGCAATCGTCCAAATAGGCGCAATGTTCGAGCTCTTCAAGAAGGAGGTCGCCACCTTTTTCGGCACCGCCAACGGCTACCTTGTCATATCTGTCTTCCTCGTCTCGACGTGGCTGCTCCTGTGGGTTGTCCCTTCCGAGTTCAACATCATCTATGGCGGCTATGCCACGCTGGCGCCGCTCTTCGATGTCGCGCCGTGGATATACTTGTTTCTCGTCCCCGCCATCTCCATGAGGCTTTTTGCCGACGAGCGCCGGACGGGCACCATGGAGCTACTCCTCATTCGTCCCCTGTGGCCGTGGCAGGTCGTCGTGGCAAAATATCTTGCCGGGCTGTCGCTTGTCTGCCTCTCCATTTTGCCCACTGTCGTTTATGTCGGCGTGGTGGAGGGCTTGGCCTCGGCGGGCATTGATGTTGGCGGCACATTGGGGTCCTACCTGGCTCTCTTTTTCCTCGCCGCCACATATATGGCTGTTGGCGTCTTTTCCTCCGCCACGACCGACAGCCAGATTGTGGCTTTTGTCTGCGCCGCCGCGCTCTGCGCCGCGCTCTATGTCGGTTTCGACATGGTGGCGTCGTTGGCGCCGCAGTCCGACTGGGCGGCGTGGGTCATGGACATGGGCATAGCCCAGCACTATGCCTCGATGAGCCGTGGGGTGGTCGACAGCCGCGACGTGGTCTATTTCTTTGTGGCGTGCGCGGTCTTTCTGAGCCTCACGTCGGCATTGGTGGTCAGGAGGCCGCCGCGGCTTGTTTCGGCTGTCGTCGGTTTCGTGGGGCTTGCCGCTGTGGCGGTTCTTGCGTCGTTGGCGCACTTTCGCATAGACTTGACGTCTGAGCGGCGTTTCACGCTTGCCGATGTCACGAGGCAATACGCCGACAGCCTGCGCGCCACGGCCGTGGTGAATCTCTATCTAGACGGCGACCTCAATCCGGGGTTCCGCAGGTTGCGGAGGCAGGTGGTGGACATATGCCGCGAGGTCAACTCGCTGTCGGGCAAGGGGGTGCGTCTGGCGACGTTGAATCCGGCCGAGATGGAGGCCGACGAGGCCAAGCGTTTCGCCGACGACTTGGACGCCGCGGGGTTCGCCGGAGTGCCTGTCTTCGAGACAAAGGAGGACGGGCAGAAGACGCGCTCCGTGGTCTACCCCTACGCGCGCGTCCGGCTGAGCGACAAGAGCGTGTGGATAAACCTCTTGGAGAATGTCCCGGGGCTGTCGGGCGAGGAGTCGCTCAACCGTTCCGTCGAGGGGGTGGAGTATAAGCTCGCCGATGCTTTCGCCAGGCTCACGCGGCAGTCTGTGCCAAGGGTGGCGTTCCTGGAGGGGCATGGGGAGCTTGACGAGATCGACGTGGCCGGGGCTACCAAAGCGTTGGCGAACCATTTTGATGTCGACCGGGGGAGAATCGGGGCGGACCCCGACATCCTCGCCCCCTACAAGGTCTTGATTGTCGCCAAGCCTACGGAGAAGTTCCCGGAGAAGGACAAGTTCGCCATCGACCAATATGTCATGCGCGGGGGGCGGGTCTTGTGGCTCGTCGATGCTGTCAACATGACGCTCGACTCCCTGCGCGAGAGGTCGCAGACGATAGGCTTGGCGGCGGACTTGAATTTGGCAGATCAGTTTTTTGTCTACGGCGTGCGCATACGCCAGTCGGTCATAGAGGACATGAGCTGCGGGATGATTCCAATCAGTGTGCCGACGCAGGGCGGGCAAAGCTCCATTGTGCCAATGCCGTGGCTTTTCAGCCCGCTCTTGGCCACCAATATGCTCAGCCCCGTCACGCGCAATGTCAGCTTTGTGCAGGGAGACTTCGCCAGCCCCATCGACACGGTGGGTGAGGATTTGGCTCTCACGCGGACGGCCCTCCTGCGCTCGTCGGCCCAGACGCGCTCGTCCGACGCTCCAGTGGTCGCGCGCCTCTCGACAGTCCACCGTAGCCACAAGGCCGAAGATTTTCCGCAGAGGCATCTCACGGTGGCGTTGCTCGAGGAGGGCTGTTTCCGGTCTCTGTTTGCGCATCGCCCTGTTCCGCCGGGTGTTGTGGCGCAAGCAGACAGGGTGGGGCAGAGCCGTCCGACGAAGATGATCTTTGTTGGCGACGGGGACATGATTCGCAACGAAGTGCGTTTCCGCCACTCCGCCAACCCGACCATCGTGCCGCTCGGCTACAACGACATCACGCGGCAGACCTATGGCAACAAGGACTTCATTGTCAACGCGGTCCAATATCTTGCCGACGACGACGGCCTCATGGCATTGCGCAACCGTACGTTTGCCCTGCGGCTTCTCGACCGGCAGGTCATTGCCGGTGGGACTTTGGCCCACAAGGTGGTGTCTCTGCTTGTCCCGCTCGCCATTGCCGGGCTGTTTGGCGGGGGAGTTGTCTTGATGCGCGGGCGGCTTTTTGCCCGCAAGCGTTAATCCTAATTTATTGATTGTCGATATGAGTATGCAGATTTCTACCGCCGCGGCGCCGGCCGCCATCGGCCCCTACAGCCAGGGCGTGGCAACGCCCGGAGGCATGGTTTTTGTCTCAGGGCAGTTGGGGTTGGTCCCCTCCACGGGCAAGCTTGCCGAGGGGGGCGTCGAGGCGCAAGCCCGCCAGGCCTTGGCCAACGTCAAGGCTATTTTGGAGGCTGCCGGGTGCCAAATGTCCGATGTCGTCAAGACCACTTGCCTCCTTGCCGACATCGCCGACTTCGCGAAGTTCAATGTCGTCTACGACGAGTTCTTCGGCGACGGGGTCGCACCGGCGCGCTCCGCTTTCGCCGTCAGGGCGTTGCCCAAGGGGGCCCTTGTCGAGATTGAGGCCATTGCCTGCAAGCGGCTTTAGTGAATGTCTGACATAAAGCCATACGTTGCGGATGCCGACGACAAGCGCTCGCAGGTGGAGCGCATGTTCGACGGCATAGCGCCAAACTACGACCTCCTCAACCATCTCCTGTCGTTCGGAATCGACAGGGGATGGAGGCGCAAGGCGATAGGACTGTTGGCGGAGAGCAAGCCGCGAGAGGTGCTCGACGTGGCAACGGGGACTGCCGACATGGCCATAGCGTTGCGAAAAAGGCTTGGGTGCAAGGTCGTAGGGTGCGACATCTCGCCCAAGATGGTGGAGGTGGGCAAGGGGAAAGTGGCGCGGGAGGGGCTTGCCGACGTCGTGCGGCTATGTGTTGCCGACTCTGAGGCTTTGCCGTTCGACACCGGCAGGTTCGATGCGGTCTCTGTCGCTTTCGGTGTGCGAAATTTTGCCAATCTCGACAAGGGGCTCAGCCAAATCGCCAGGGTGATGAGGCCGGGCGGAATGTTGGTGGTCCTAGAGTTCTCCACGCCGCCGGGCGCGCTGTTCCGTTCGCTCTACAATTTCTACTTCCAGAACGTCTTGCCCTTTGTCGGGGGAGCCATCTCGCGCGACCGAGAGGCCTATCGCTATTTGTGCCGCTCGGCCATGGCGTTCCCATCGGGAAAGGACTTCGAGAGGCATCTTGCCGCCGTAGGCTTGTCGCCATTGTCGTCGTCAATGTTGACGTGCGGGATTGCTACAGCATATTTGGCGACAAAACGTTAGCGGGGCGTGACAATATTCCGCCTCTCTCGGCGTTATCTCAGAGGTATGTGTCTTAGCACGAGGTTCCTGGCCCTATCCGCCCTCTTGATGGTTGCCGCTTCGGCTCCCGTCAGGTTGGCGGCGCAATACACTTCGGCGTTGGATATTGCGACGGTGCGCGGAGTCCCCAATCTGCCCACTTTCGACAAGAGGGCGGTGCATTTTGGCTTCCTGCTCGGCTTGAACTTCCTCGACTATCATGTCTATAACTCTGGTCTGCGGACATTTGAGAACGGGGGTGTCGCGCGGTTTGCCGAGGTGACGACTCTCGACCCGGGGCTGGTCCTTGGCATCGTCACAGACTTCCGCTTGTGCGAGAATCTCAATCTCCGGGTCCTGCCTGGAATATCTTTCGGGCAGAGGAATCTGCTTTTCGTCGACGAGGATGGCAACAGGGTTGGAGATGCGCCGGTGAAAATCAAGTCGACGTTTGTCGAGTGTCCTTTTCTGCTCAAATATGGGGCGAAGAGGCTACATAATGTCAGGCCTTTCATCGTCGGCGGCGCCACGCCGCGCTACGACCTCGCCAAGGACAAGCAGGAGCACTTGCGGACAAGGTCTTTGGACATCTACGCCAATGCCGGCGCGGGGATGGATTTCTATCTCACCTATTTCCGCTTCTCCGTCGAGTTGCGGTGCGATTTCGGCCTCACCAACATATACGACACGCGGTTGTCCGAAGACATCGAGGACATCCCCTATCAGCAGGCCCTGAGGCGACTGAAGTCCAGGTGGTGGGGGGTCGTCTTCTATTTTGAATGACCACAAACAGTTAACCGATAATAAACCACTACAGTTGATTGATTTCTCGCGCCACGTCTTGGCCAACGGTCTGCGCGTCCTTGTCCACGAGGACCCCATTGCGCCAATGGCGACGTTCAACATGCTCTACACTGTGGGGTCGCGCAACGAGCACCCAGAGCGGACGGGTTTCGCGCACCTTTTCGAGCACCTCATGTTTGGAGGCTCTGCCCACGTCCCCGACTACGACTACCATGCGCAACGGGTGGGAGGCGACGCTAACGCTTTCACCACAAACGACTTCACAAACTACTATCTGACGCTTCCCGCCGACAACATCGAGACGGCGTTTTGGCTCGAGAGCGACAGGATGCTTTGCCCGGCTTTCAGCGATGAGGTGCTCGACGTTCAGCGCAAGGTTGTTGTCGAGGAGTTCCGTCAGCGCTATCTCAATGCCCCCTACGGCGACCTGCAGCACCTCTTCCGGGCCCTGGTCTACAAGGAGCACCCATACAGGTGGCCGACCATAGGGCTGAAGACGGAGCACATCGAGGGGGCGACGCTCGAGGATGTCAAGGACTTCTTTTTCCGCCACTATATTCCACGCCACGCCATCTTGTCGGTGTGCGGGAGCGTCCGTGCCGACGAGGTCTTCGCGTTGGCAGAGAAGTGGTTTGGAGACATCGGGCGAGACGCCCCCGACGAGGCGCCCGTTGCCGAGGCGGCGCAGACAAGCGGGAGGCGCATGGAGGTCGAGAGGGACGTGCCGGCCGATTGGGTCATGATGGCGTTCCACACCTCCGACAGGCTGTCGCGCGACAACAAGCTGGGCGACCTCATGACCGACGTGCTTGCCGACGGCGCTTCGTCGAGGCTCGTCAGGCACCTCGTCAAGGGCAGTCAGACATGCACCGACGCCAATGCGTACATCACCGGGACGCTCGACCCGGGTCTTGTGGTCTTCTCGGCGCAGGTGGCCGACGGGGTGGCGCCAGAGCGCGTCATTGACCAGGTCTGGGAGGAGATAGAGGAGCTTAAGGCCGACGGCCCGACGCAATATGAGGTGGACAAGGCTCGAAACAGGCAGGAGGCGGGGCAGATTCTCGCCGAGACCGCCACGCCGGCCATGGCGCAGAGCCTCGCAACATACGAGATGTTGGGCGACGCCAACATGATTAACACAGACTACCGCGCCTACGACGACATTGCGACGGCGGAGGTCGCCGATTTCGCAAGGCGCATATGTACGCGCGACAATTGCTCCACACTCATTTACCGACGGAAATGACACTGCCCATAAATCAACCCTTTAGGCTCACGCCGCCGCTTTCGGGAGACATCCGAATGCCGAACATCCCGCCCCACACCGTGCGGCTGTTGCCCAACGGCGTCCGCCTCTGTGTCTTGCTGGGGGGGGCGCAGCCGGTGGTGAAAGTCGAGGTCAGCGTGCGGGGAGGGACCGCGCGTTCGGAGCGGGCCGCCGTGGCGCGGGCCGCGGCGTCGTTGCTCACCGAGGGGACGGAGGCGCACTCCGCGCAGGAGATTGCCGAGACGCTCGATTTCTTTGGGGCCAGCATCGTCCCGTCGTGTTCGCTCGCCCGAGCCTCATTGGCCGCCGTGTGCCTCCAGCGCGACGTGCGCAAGGTTGTCGGTTTGCTCCGCGAGATTCTCCTGAGCCCCGCCTACCCCGACGAGGAGCTGGACATATATAAGGCGCAGGAGTTGCAGAACCTGGAGGTGCAGAAGATGCGCTCCAGCAACATGGCGTCGAAGCTCATCGCCAAGGCGCTCTACGACGATGGAGACCGCAGGGCGCGCTTCGCCACGAGGGAGAGCTTCGAGACGCTCACGCCCGCATTGTTGCGCGAGTTCCATCGCGAGGCCTACGTTCCCAACAACGCCTGCGTCTTCGTCTCCGGTCGCCCGTCCGACGCCGACGTGGAGTTCATTGCCGACTCCTTTGGCTCCGGGGGGTGGGCGAGTGGCGAGAGCTGGGAGGCGCCGCCACCGAGATTCCGCCAGGGGGCGCGTCGAAAGATGGTTGAGCACGACGGCGAGCAGACTTCCGTGCGCATCGCGCGTCCGCTCTTCGACCGCAAGCACCCCGACTTCATCCCTTTCCAGCTCGTCAATGCGGCGTTCGGGGGATATTTTGGCTCCCGGATTATGCAGAACGTCAGGGAGAGGCTTGGGCTGACCTATGGGATATACTCATCAGTGGCCGTCGGAAACTATTGTGGGACGCACTCCATCTCGTCCGAGGTCAAGACCGGCAGCCACGAGGTGGTCGTCGAGGAGGTCTTCCGCGAGATGAGGCGCATGGCCGACAGTCTGCTCTCGGCGCGCGAGATGCAGACAATGAGGGGCTACCTGCTCAGCGAGATTCTGCGAAACTTCGATACCGTCTTCACTACTGCCGACGCCATATTCGACTTGTTGCTCCATGGGGTGGACACGAGCGTCCTCGTGGAGCTCTACGACGCTGTGCGATGTGCCGCCGACGAGGACATTCGCAGTGTGGCGGCCCGTTGGCTTGTCCCAGAGGAGTATTCCGTGGTCTGCGTCGGCAAGGGGGTGCAAGGTTAGCCCGGGCGCCATGTTTGGTGCGCACATGATGCGTGTGCTTGGTTTTGGCGTCGCCATCATGTCTTCAAAGTGGTAAAAAATGGGCGCCGGGGAGTTCCATCTCTCCCCGGCGCCCTTTTTTTTGTCCGGCCTTTAGCCTCAGTAGAGCTTGTAGCTCACTTTGCCCCATCTTGCGGGCCATGCCGGGAGCTCGATGCGCTCCCCGGAGGGGGTGCGCTGCATGACCATCTCCTGTACCCCAATCATGCCCGAGCCGCCGCGGTTGAAGTCGGGCGCCCAGTCGAAGCCCATGTCGAAGAAGGCCGGGAACCGGTATGGGCCGTTGGCCATCTTCTCGTAGTTGAGCTTGGCGGCCTCGTCGGCCAGGCCCAGGCACGCGGCCCATATGTTGTCCTGCTTCCATCCGCGGGCGGACTTCATCTTGACCGACCATGGGTCCACTTGCCAGGTGTCTATCGCCACTTGCAGGTCGGGTCTCCCGACGCCGTATATCCTCCAGGGGAAGACGGGGTACATCTGCGTCGTCTCAACGTTGTTTATCCTGGCCCATGCCACGGCGGGGGCTATAACCCTGTGGCCGTCAATCTCGCGGAGGGGAATGTCCGGCACGTGGCTAAGGAGCCGCTTGGCAAGCGATATGGCGGCCGTGTCGCGGTTGGTGCGGGTCGAGTAGTCCACCCACGCCTGCCCCACGGTGCGCAGGGCGCCTATTGTGCTGCAGGGGTTATACGCCATCTTGTGCGTCTCGGCGCCCGAGCCCGGATAGATGACAATCTTGCCGTACTCCGTCAGAGGCAGTTTCCCCATGCGCGATGCCACATATTGGTAGTGTTCGTCGAAGAAGACCAGGCACTGCCAAATCATCTCCTCGTAGGCCGAGATGTCCATCTGCTGATACCTGTTGGCCTCCAGAGCCATCATGCAGAACTCCAGCGACGTGTCCCACAGGTACTCCAGCCATGCGTTGCTCTCTACGCCCCGGTCTTGCCCCGGCGCGTGCTCGCCATACTCCGCCGGGTTCGGCAGCCCGCAGTTCTCAATCTGCTCCGTGAACGCGCATCCGTCGTGACCCCAATAGTAGCCCACGCGGGCTTTGGCGCTGCGGTACATCCGCAGGTACGTGTCCAATTGGACGCGGAGCATCTCCAGGTCGCCGCTCTTGACCATCGGCCAATAGACCAGGCGTTGGTTCTGGGCTGTCATGGTGCCGCCGCCCCAGCAACGGTAGTCGGGCGTGAAGCGGCGGGGGGCGTCGACGTGCGAGGGGTCGAATGTGAACAGGCCGCCGTTGAATTTGGTGGGCCACTTGCCGTAGGTGTTGCATCCCAGCATGTAGCGGAAAAGCTCGTAGTTGCGCAATATCACGGCGGCGGAGTCGGTCGCGGCGGGTTCGTCGGCCTCGGTGCGGTTCGCCTTGCGGGGTTTCGCCATTTCGCGCTCCAGGGCTATGTGGCTTCGGTCCCAAAACTCCGCCCACCAAGCCCGTGTGCGGCGCAGCGACGCTTTGGCGGTCGGGGCGGGGCGGCTCTCGTCGTAGGCGGTGAGGCGGGTGTGGATGGTGGTGCTTCGGACGTCGCCCTCGTAGTTCCACGCACGGAAGTCGGTGTCGAGATATTTGCCGTCGGAGGTGCCGGCGTACGCCAGGTCGGGCAGGTCTATCTCGCCCGCCATGCGGAGGCCGCCAATTGGGTTGTAGAGTTG
Organism: uncultured Marinilabiliaceae bacterium; assembly: GCA_964481855.1. GTDB lineage: Bacteria > Bacteroidota > Bacteroidia > Bacteroidales > Marinilabiliaceae > W3P20-009. Next base: position 160,336 of record CAYZUH010000001.1, on the reverse strand, counting down.
CTCCTTGACCTCTTCCAGGCCCTCGATCCGCACCGTCATGTCAAACACAGTCTCCTGCCGGTTCGTATGGCTGAAGACGAGCTTGTGCCGTTCGGGCGAGATGCTGTCGGCGCGCGTCACGACGTCGGGCGTGATGAGCCACTTCTGGCTCAGCTGCTGGCTGGCGTCGGCCGGCACCTGGCGGTCCCGTTGCCGCCAGCTCTCGTAGCTGAGCCTCATGTGACGCCGTTTTTGCCCGTCAATCTTGACGAAGATGTCGGGCGTCGTGGCGTCGGCCCACAGGTCAATCCGCAGGTCGCCGCAGCGGATGCTCATCGTGCCGTCGCTCAAGTGCAGCTCCTGGCGGAAGTCCTTGCCTCGCAATGCGTCGTCGCCAGTGTTGAGGCGCAGTCGTCCGGCCTTGAGCAGGGTGTTGTTCTCGTCGAACCACCCGCTTTGGCACATGTATATCAGCAGTTCGCCATTCTCCACCCATGCGTTCATGCCGATGTCGTGTCCGCCAACGGGCATCGATTCCGACGAGTTGCGGCTCGGCGATGTCCATACGTAGTCTTGTGGGGCATATCGGCCCCCGATGTCGTCCTGCGCCGCGGCGGGCCCCGACATCGACAGGGCGGCCGCCGAAAGGGCGATGCTGAGCATTCGTTTTGTCATCTGTGAGATTATAGATAGTCCATAAATACGAAATAAGCCCCGATGCGCCAAGCATCGAGGCTTACACTTGTGGAGCGGGAAACGGGACTCAAACCCGCGACCCTCTGCTTGGAAGGCAGATGCTCTATCGACTGAGCTATTCCCGCATACTGACCGCCTTGAGGCGACCCGAATAGAAAGAGTGGGAGGTGAAGGATTCGAACCTACGAAGCCGAAGCAGCAGATTTACAGTCTGTCCCATTTGACCACTCTGGAAACCTCCCATGTCGCAACACGTCAATGTATGTAGCTGAGCCAATAGAGGGACTCGAACCCACGACCGGCTGATTACAAATCAGCTGCTCTACCAACTGAGCTATATTGGCAGGTGGGTAAGCTTACTATGTCGCACCGCTCAACCTAATACCTTTGCTGCGGTCAGGCCCTGGAGGATTCAAAGGGAGCTGGTCGCATAGGACTTACCCATGTGTTTTGTGACTGCAAAATTACACCAATTTCGTTTCCGTGCAACGGTTGGGGAATCTTTTTTTGAGCCATATCCCAATTATGCGCCCTCCACGACTCGCTCTCCATCCGTAGGCTGGCGTCGGAGCTCCTCGGCCAGCTTGTCTATGCGTTGCATCTCGCGGGGGATGTTGATGAGCTGGGGGCAGTGGGCGTTGCACTGCTCGCAACCTATGCAATATTTGGCCTGGCGGAGCTTCGGGACGCTGCGGTCGTAGCCCACCAGGAAGATGCGGCGGTTGCGCCAGTAGTTTTTGCGGGCTTCGGGGTCGTCGGAGTTGGCGTCTCTCTGCCAGGGGAAGTGTCCTTCGTTGATGCACTTGTTGTAGTGGAGCAAGTTGGCGGGGATGTCGATGCCGTAGGGGCACGGCATGCAATACTTGCAGTCGTTGCAAGGGATTGTGTTGAGGCTCATCATCTCTAGTGCCACGCTCTCCAGGAACTTCATGTCCTCGTCGGTCAGGGCGGCAAAGGGCGAGTAGGAGGTGAGGTTGTCGTTGAGGTGCTCCATGTAGGTCATGCCGCTCAAGACGGTCAGGACGCCGGGGAAGGTGCCGGCGTAGCGGAAAGCCCACGACGCCACGGAGCGGCGGGGGTCGCGGCCTTTGAGGCGGTTCGCTATGTTGGTGCCCACTTTCGCTAGGCGGCCCCCGAGCAGGGGCTCCATGATTACGGCGGGGATGCCCCTCTTCGACAGCTCGCCATAGAGGTATTCGGCGTTGGTGTTCCGCTCGTTAATCTGTTTGGCATAGCGCCAGTCGAGATAGTTGAGCTGAATCTGGACAAAGTCCCAGTGGACGCTGTCGTGGAGTGAGAGCAGGTGGTCGAACACGGCTATGTCGCCATGGTAGGAGAAGCCCAGGTTGCGAACCCGGCCGGCCTCGCGCTCGCCGAGGAGGAAGTCCAAGATCCCGTTGTCCACATACCGCTTGTTGTAGGCGTCCATGCCGCCCATGCCGATGCCGTGGAGGAGCATGTAGTCTATGTGGTCGGTCTGAAGCTCTGCGAGCGATTTGCGGTATATCCCTATCGAGGCCTCGCGGCTCCATGTCGGCTCGGCGAAGTTCGACAGCTTGGTGGCTATGAAGTAGCTGTCGCGCGGGTGGCGGCTGAGGGCTATGCCAGTGGCGTGCTCGCTCATGCCTTTGCAGTAGGCGGGCGAGGTGTCGAAATAGTTGACGCCGTTCTCCAGGGCGCGGTCCACGAGGCGGTTGACCATCTCCTGGTCTATGTTGCCGTCGGCGTCGGTCGGCCAACGCATGCACCCGTAGCCCAGGAGCGACACCCGGTCGCCGGTCTTCGGGTTGACGCGGTATTCCATCTTGCCGCGCTCCATGCCGACGGGCGTCGTGTCGCCGCCGTTTTTGCCTTGGGCGCACGCGGTCAGCGTCAGGGCGGTCCCGAGCCCCATGCGTTTCAGAAAGTCTCTCCTCTCCATCTCTCTTTATATCTCTTTGTGGTTCTCGTGGCCCTCCACGTATATGGCGCTCAGTGGCCGCGCGGGGCATACGTGCTCGCAGGCCCCGCAACCGATGCAGCGCTCCTCGTTCACCGCCGGGATGCGCAGGTCGGGCAGCATCGGGCTCGGAATCATAGATATGGCCCCGTTGGGGCAGTGGCGGGCGCAGTTGCCGCACTTCACCTCGTCGACGTTCACCACGCAGCGGTCGAAGACCCATACGGCGTGTCCCAATTGGGTCGCCGCTTTCGTGCCGTGGTCCATGGGCTCGATGGCCCCGGCGGGGCACACCTGCGAGCAGGCGTTGCACTCCGGCCGGCAGTAGCCGCGCTCGAAGCTCATGTGCGGCTGCATGAACGTCGCGAGGTCTGTCGAGGGGCGCAAGACGCCGTTGGGGCATTTGGCCACGCACAGTTGGCATCCGGTGCACTTGCGGCTCATGTTGCGCAGGCTCCGGGCCCCGGGGGGGACTATGGGCGTCTCGCGCTGTGGCGCCCTCTTGTCCTCCAAGATTGTCAGTCCGCCGTCGACGAGCTTCTCCCGTTGGGCCAGGGCCGCGCCGGTAGCCATCGCCCCCAGGCCGGCCAGGAATGCGCGCTTGTCGGCGTCGGGCCCCGTCGCCGGCTGCGGGGCGGGGGAGGGCGCGGGCTCGGTTTGTGCCGGGCTTGCCGCGTGGCGCCTCCACGTGTAGCGGACGGCGCCGCGCTCGCAGTTGTCGATGCAGTTGAAGCATGCCACGCAACGGCTGTGGTCTATGGTGCGTTCCCGGCCTTTGGCGCGGGTCCCCTTGATGTCTATGCACGCGGCTTTGCAACGCCGCTCACATTTGCGGCATCCTGAGCATTTCGAGCCGTCGATGACGGGTGCCAGCAACGAGAATTTCGACACGTAGCCCAAGATGGTCCCGATGGGGCAGATGGTGTTGCAATATGTGCGCCCATGGCGCCAGGCGAGGAAGCCGACGGCCAGGAATGTCAATGCGGCCAGTCCGAAGACGGGCCATGCGCGGACCCACACGTCGGCTCGGCTGAATGCGTAACTGTCTGCCGACTCGGCGCCCATGGCGAGGAGGTTGTTGCCGAAGCGGTAGGCGGGTTCCAGCAGGTTTTGGACAATGCGCCCATAGGAGCTGTAGGGGGCAAGCAGGGCCACGACGCTGCCGACGCCGGCCGCCATGCTCGCCACGAAGACGCACAGGACTATGAGGCGCAACGCGCGCTTCTCCCCGGAGAACTCATATTTGCGTTTGGGCTTGGCGCGCAGCCCCAGGCGGGCCACGACGTCCTGCATGAGGCCCATGGGGCATATGACAGAGCAGTAGACCCGCCCCAAGACGAGCGTGGCCAACAGGAGTGAGGCCACCACGGCCACGTTGCCCTCCATGAACGCCGGGAGGATTTGGATGCGGGCCAGCCAGTCCAGGTGCCATGCGCCGAAGCGGCTGACGTCCACGAAGAGGAATGTTATTGCCACCAGCACGACGATGCCGAGGCAGATACGTATCTTGCGCAGCATGAGAGAATAAATGGTTCTGACGGTTCTTGTGGTCGGGATGTTCCACAAATCTAGCGCATTTTGTCCTGCGCTGTGCGTCATGGGCGGCGGCGGGGGCGCAATTTGTCTTCAGTCTTAGTAGCTAGACGCGGATGCCGACAAACAGGACGTCGTCAGTCTGCGGGTAGTCGCCTTTCCACTGCATGAAGAACTCCTGGATGGTCAGGTTCTGCTCGTCCATGCTCTCGTCGTGGACGGCGGAGAGGAAACGCTCAATGCGCGAGTTCTTCATTTTCTCGCCACTGGGGCCGCCAAATTGGTCGCTGTAGCCGTCGGTGTAGAGGTAGAACAGGTCGCCGGGCGCAAGTTGGACGTCGTTCGTCTCGAACTGCCGTTGCCGTAGCCACGGGTCAAGGTCGCCGATGCTGCGCTTCGTGCCGCGCAGGGTTGTCAGCTCGCCGTCGCGAATCACGATGACGGGGCGGCGGGCGGCGGCGGTCTGCAAGACGTGGCTCCTCAGGTCCAGGACGACCAGGGCGGCGTCGAGCCCGTCTTTCAGGGGTTGCCCGTCGACGCGGTTGTGGGCCAGGTTCTCTATCAGGGAGCTGTCGAGGCTCTCCAGCAGGCGGCCGGCGTCCATCTCCTCTTCGCTGATGTGGTTGCAGGTGCTGTTCAATATTGTTGCGGCAATCATCGACAAGAAGGCGCCGGGGACGCCGTGCCCCGTGCAGTCGGCGCAGCACACTATGAGCTTGTCGCCCTTGCGCGAGAACCACAGGAAGTCGCCGCTCACCACGTCTAGCGGGCTGAGGAAGACGAAGGCCCCGGTTATGGGGTAGCTGTTCAGCTGCTCCGAGCTGGGGACAATCGACTGCTGTATGTGCTGGGCGTATGTCACGCTCTCCGTTATGCGGTCGTTGGTCACTTTCAGGGCCTCGGCTTGCTGTTTGAGTTCCGCCACTTTTTGCACGAGCGCGTCCTGAAGCCGCTTCGTCTTGCGCAAGATGCTGCGTGAGGTGCGCCTCTCGTGCCACACTGCGGCGACGAAGGCCAGGCCGAGCAGGATGATGACGCTCGCTATGTGGAGGGCGATGCCCGCAGCGCCCAAGCCCTGCTTCCCGGCGCTGTTCGCCTTGGCCGCCCTGCTCTGGAGGTGGGTCTCGCGCCCGCGGTTGCTGAACGCGAAGACATCGTTGTGGAGTTCAAGCGCGGTCTGTTTCTGCTTCCGCAAGATGTCGTACGCCTCTTCGTAGAGGCCCTGCGCCACCAGCAGGTTCTGGCGGCTCTCGTTGATGAGGGTGTGCTCGTAGGGGGTGAGCGACGTCCAGGCGGGGACGGAGTCGAAAAGGAGCGCGCGGGCCGTGCGGTAGTCGCGGCGTTGCGTGCATATCTCGCTGCGCAGCAGGGTGTATATCAGCTCGCCTTCGCCGCTGAGCGACGCGCGGTCCACTCCTTGGCACGTACGCTCTGCCTCGTCTGCCTCGCCCATGTGGCAGTGCGACAGGCCCTTGAACGCATTGGCGTCGGCGTTGTAGTGGTGGGTGCCGATGCGCTGGCCAAGCTCTTCCATGCGTTTGGCGGCGGTCTCTACTTGCGAATATTGGCCAAGGAAGAAGCGGAGGCGGACCAGTTGGCGCAAGTAGAGCACTTTGGAGCGGTCGGTGGCCTTGTCGTAGATGGAGCTGGCCTTAATGAGCAGACGGTCGGAGGTGTTGACGTCGCATATGTCTATCGACACGCTGGCGCAGTCGGTGAGCGACGCCATGCGGCAGGGGGGCGCTATGGCCGCCTCCGTGGTCGTATCCATGACGGCCTCGGCGCGGCGGATTTGAGACAGGGCCCCGTGCCAGTCGCCCATGTTGCGCCGCAGGTTCGCCTCCAGGCCCGCAATCTTCACAATTCGGTGGGTGTAGTTGGTCCGGCGGGCCCAGCTCAGGCTCTGCGACAGGTGCGAGTGGCAGCTGTCGGTCTCGCCGGCGGTATAGTGGGCGGCGCCCTTGACGAACTCCATGTCGGCCATGAGCTCCTGCCACTCGCCGTCCGACGAGAAGCGGGCGTCGCGGAGCGACGCTATGGCCCGGCTCGCGTAATGCAGGGCGGAGTCGCGCGTGCCCTGCTGGGCGAAGTACCATGCGGCGAGGATGTCGGCGTCCGTCGAGGCCTCTTGCCGCTGCTTGTCTGTGCCTTGCGCCGAGTCGCGGAGGCGGCACACGGTGAGCGCGAACCCCAGGGTGTCGCACTCTGTCACTTGCGACCGCAGGGACTCATATTCCGCCACGTGGTCGGCTTTTTCCCCATCTGCGCACGCGCTGGCGAGCACGGACAGGACTGCCGCTGAGGCATAGCCGATATTTTTTATTGTAACCATATTGTGCCAATGCGCAACAAATGTATCAATTATTCCCAACTGCGGCAACTTATTTCGCCGTTCTCCGTAGAAGCGGCCGTCATGAGCTCGTCTTCGGTGACGAGTTGACGAAATGCAAGCCGGGTGGTGACGAGAGGCACGCCCCATGCCACATGAAATCCTACACAAAAAGATGACCAATGTAGCCCTGCCCGACGATTTTTGCCTCCGCGTCAGGGGGCAGAGGGTCGATGCCGACCAGTTCCTTGACTCCATTGGCGGCGCGCCGTGCGTCTCGCTGAGGCTCAATGGGCGCAAGGCGGCCCGTCTCGGCGGGTCTTTGCCGGTGGCGGGCGCGGTCCCGTGGTGCGCCGAGGGGCGCTATCTCGACCGGCGCCTGGCGTTCACGATGATGCCGCAGTTCCATGCGGGCGCTTTCTATGTCCAGGAGGCATCCAGTATGTCCGTGTCCGTGGCGCTCGACGTGGCGGGCGGGCACTTGCCGCCGTGCCCCATGTGCCTCGACTTGTGCGCCGCCCCTGGTGGAAAGGCCACGCTGATGGCCGGCCGCCTTGGGGGCGACGGGGTCGTTGTCGCCAACGAGGTCGTGCGGCAGCGGGCGTGGGTCTTGCGCGAGAACATGGCCAAGTGGGGATGCCCAGCTGTAGTCGTCTCCAACAAGACGCCTGCCGCCATTGCGGCTTCGGGGCTGAAGTTCGACCTTGTGGCTGTCGACGCTCCATGCTCCGGCGAGGGGATGTTCCGCAAGGACCCCGATGCCGTGGGCGAGTGGTCGCTTCGTGCGGCGGCGGACTGCGCCGTCAGGCAGAGGGCCATCTTGGGCGACATATGGCCGGCGCTGAGACCCGGAGGTTTTCTGATCTATTCCACCTGCACGTTCAATCCCGACGAGAACGAGAGGGTGGTGGAGTGGATTGCGGGCTCGCTCGGGGCCGAGGTGGTCCCCTTGCCCATGCCTCCGGGGTGTGGTGTCGAGGCGCTCGCCACCGCCGCGGGCGAGGCCTACGCTTTCTACCCGCACAAGGTCAGGGGCGAGGGGTTCTTCTTGTGCCTGCTCCGAAAGACTGGCGAGGCCGACGCCGCTGCTCGTCCGCCGTCGGGCAGGGGCGGCAAGTATTCGCCGTTTTTCGCCAAGTCGGCTGTCGGCTCCGATGTGGTGCGCGACCTGGAGGTCTACGGCAGAGACGGTATGCTCGTGGGGCTTCCGCGGGGCAGGGCGGCTCAGATGGTCGCCATGGCCAGCGCCCTCCAGCCGCTCATGTGCGGGACGCCACTGGGCTCGGCGCTGTCCAAGAAAGGGAGGGTGGACTTTGCGCCCGCGCCCGAGCTCCCGCTCTCGTGGGCCTATGCCGAGGGCGCGCTGCCCGACTTGGAGCTGTCGCTTCCCGACGCTCTGAAGTTCCTGCACGGCGACGCCGACCTCCCCCTCCCCTCGTCGGCCGACGCTTGGTCCACCGTCTCGTTCGACGGTTTGCGCCTCGGACTTGTCAAGAGGGTCGGGGGCCGGGTCAACAACTACTACCCCAAGGAGTGGAGAATAAGGAGAAGCGTCGCCGCGCCGGGGGCGTGATTGTCGCCGCGCTCGTGCCACTTGGCCTCTCGTGCGCCGAGGCCACTGCCAACTCCAAAATATGTTGGCCATGCTGATTCCCCACAACGCGACAGCCGGACGGGCCGTGGGCGGCATGCCGAGTCCCCGGGGCGGCTTCATGCCCGACCCAATTATAGAGCTTCACAACTACGAAAGATAGATGGCAAGAACAAAAAAGGCAAAGCCCGAACTGCTGAACGTCACCGTGGCAGACATGGCGGCGGAGGGCAAGTCGGTTTGCCGAGTAGACGACAAGGTGGTCTTCGTTGCCGGCGCCGTGCCGGGCGACGTGGTCGACATTCAGGTCACCAAGATGCGTAGCAACTACGCCGAGGGCTTCGTAACCCGTTTCCGCGAGTTGTCGCCCCGCAGGGTGGAGCCTTTCTGCCCCTATTTCGGCAAGTGCGGCGGTTGCAAATGGCAGTTCATCCCCTACGAGGCGCAGGTGGAATATAAGCAGCGCGAGGTGGTCAACAACCTCCGCCGCCTGGGACGCGTCGAGTTGCCGGAGCCGCTGCCCATCCTGCCGTCGGTCCGCAACAGGCACTATCGGAACAAGCTGGAGTTCACATATTCCGCCAAGAGGTGGCTCACGCCCGAGGAGCTGGCGGACCCGGAGGTGGCAAAGACGCCGGGCGTGGGGTTCCACGTGCCGGGGTTGTTCGACAAGGTGGTCGACATCCGCGAGTGCCATCTCCAGGCCGACCCTTCCAATGCCATCCGCAATTGGACTAGGGACTACGCCCTTGCCAACGGCCTCTCGTTCTACGATTTGAGGGCGCGCGCGGGCCTGCTCCGCAACTTGACCATACGCACGGCCTCGACGGGCGACGTCATGGTCATACTCTCGTTTGGCGAAGACGACAAGCCGAAGATTGAGGCCATGATGGAAGCGCTCCACCGGGAGTTCCCGCAGGTCTCGAGCCTAATGTATGTGGTCAACCTCAAGGCCAACGACACCATTGGCGACCTCGACATCGTCTGCTTCGCCGGGCTTCCCTACATCACCGAGCAGATGGGCGACGTCAAGTTCCGCGTCGGGTCCAAGTCGTTCTATCAGACCAACTCCGAGCAGGCGCGACGGCTCTACGACGTGGCCAAGGAGTTCGCCGGCCTCACGGGCCGGGAGACGGTCTACGACCTCTACACCGGCACCGGCACCATTGCCAACTACGTGGCTCGCGACGCCCGCAAGGTTGTCGGCGTGGAGTATGTCCCCGAGGCCATTGAGGACGCCAAGGTCAACTCGCGCATCAACGGCATCGGGAACACAGAGTTTTTCGCCGGCGACATGAAAGACGTCCTCACGCTCGACTTCATCGAGGCCCATGGCCGCCCCGACGTCATGATTGTCGACCCGCCCCGCGCCGGGATGCATCCCGACGTTGTCGAGACGATTCTCAAGGCCGCGCCGGCCAAGGTCGTATACGTCAGCTGCAACTCCGCCACCCAGGCGAGAGACATTCAGATGATGGACGCCCAATATAGGGTCGCGGCGCTGCGGCCCGTCGACATGTTCCCCCACACACACCACGTGGAGTCGGTTGTCCTGCTCGAAAAACGGTGAGAACCTGCACGGCGTGCGCAAACATAGGGGTTACGCAATTTTTTTTGAGGGGGGGCTCAATATAAACCCTAGGGTTCACGCCCTAGGCTGACCCATATCGCCCCTACAGGACTCTGAGGTCTGGGGGGCTGCCTATTAGGCTAGTGTGCTTCTCCACGGTCGGGGTCTCATAGCCCCAAAGGGGCGACATAAGCTAGCCTAGGGCGTAAGCCCTAGGGTTGCTTCGGGATTGCATTGGCTCTATGTTTGCGTCGGCTTTTGGACTGATTGCGTTGGCGCAAAAAAAAATCGCCCCCGAGGCGCTCCGCGTGATGCAATTTTTATAACTTTGTCCTCGCAATCAGGACACTGTTGCGTCCTGTGGTTATATTGTTGCCCAAGTGGCGGAATTGGTAGACGCGCTAGTTTCAGGGACTAGTCTCAGCAATGAGGTGCAGGTTCGAGTCCTGTCTTGGGCACCAGTTCTCTTGCGGAGTGCGGACGAAGCGTCGTTCCGCGCTCCGTTTCTTCTTTCCCCAGGCCAATGTCATGGGGCTCGCCCGTAACTAAGTGTGTTGTAGCAACGTAAAAAAACACAATATCATCTACGTAGCATGAAAAGGAGTATCTTGACTTTAGCTTCCGCCCTGTTGTGTGTGGCGGGACAAGGGCAGGTCACGGCGTTGACGCAGGTCACGACCGAGTGTGAGCCGAAGCCCTACATCTGCTTCAAACTGCCCACGGGGGCGACCTCGCTGGCCGATCCCGACGGCAAGGTTTTCGACCACTACACGTTGCGCCAGGCCTCCACCGTCACCTACACGCCCTATGGCTCCGCCGAGGCGAAGCCCCTGGACTTCTTCGTCCACATCAAGCAGGACACCATCGTCTACTTTGCCCACGACATGTACTACCTCCCCGCAAAGGCCACGGTCAGCGTCACCGTCCCGGCTCTGACCTGCACGGCGGGTAAGACGCAATATAGCTCCACCTCCACAACCTACACTGCCACCGTCGCCGACGCCTATACCGTCACGTTCGACACCAAGGCGTCGGACATCGCCGACAAGCTCTCGGCGGGCCGTTCGCTCATCGTCGTGGCGCCGAGCGTCCTCACCGTCGATGCCGACCTCGCCTGTAAGCAGCTCATTGTCGAGGGAGCCGACTCCGTGGGGCATTTCGCCGCGGGCGTGAAAGTCAACTCGGGCGCCACCCTGGCCGTGGCCGACACCGCCTATTACCTCTGCCACGAATATGACAACCGCGGCGGGGCCTACCTCATCAACCGCGGCACCTACACAGCCGCAAGCAACGTCTTCACAAAGAATGTGAAGCATGACTTGAATAGGGAGTACGGTGCCAAGTATGAGCATTGGTATAAAAATGACCCGAATCAGGGGGTTGACGACCCGTATTATTATGTTTTTCCGAACATTGCAATCCCGACCTCAAGCGTGGCCTCTCACTTTTTTCTGTGTCCGGATGGGTCTTTGAAGTATTCTGTATGGTTTGATATATTGTCTACGTATTTACGTAACCCTGCAGATGTTATGCAGGCTGTGTATGACCATCCGACTGATAGGAAGCGTTTGTCTGTGTTCACTTCCTGCTGTTTTCGTTGCAATGGGGCCGTTAACGATTTTAGTGATATTGCTAAAAGTATAGTTGCAGGTTACTCGTATCCATCATCACCAGACACTACGCATGTGGCGTTTGTGGACAACGACTATCCTAGTGCGATTAGTCTTAAGTCTGTTGTAGGGCGTGCTGATGGACTTCTTTTGCAAAAGGCGACGAATGCATATGTTCAGCGCATAAATCTTTTGGAGGGAAGTTTGTATAATTTTAAGACAGGGCTTACGACTTTCGACGGTCCCATGCAACTTGGCTATCTTCTCCCGTCGATGGACTATGTGTCGCTCATAGATGTCGGGTCTAGAGAACAATTGGGCGAATTTGTTGTTTCCAAAGACGACCTCTGCTCTTATGCTGACATGAGCAAGCAAGAAGCCGATGTTGATGTCCAATATGTGCGTTTTTACCTCGACGATGCCAATCTGCCCAAAGGGAAAGGGCGTCGCAGTGTCTTTGTGGCATATTTTTTGCCAAGTGAGGTTGTGGATACCCTCTCTTCCGATGACAATCCCAACTTCAATGGAGAGTACAATAAGGTTTGGGAAGCAAAAATGACAAATTTGGCTACTGTCGGTAATGCGGGTAATGCCACGGTAATGCCCTTTGTTGGTGCCGATGGCGGTGGTACGGTCTACCCGATAAAGATGTTTGCCGAGCCAGACTTTGACGGGGCGGCCGTAAGTTACGAAAAAGCCGTGAAGATTTTTGCTGACCCTAAGCAGTCCAAAGTTGAGTTCGGTGTCCTGGACTATAAGCTCGACAATATCTATGTCGAGTGCCTTGGGCTCGTGGTCAATAAGACCGGCGAAAATGATATTGCGGTGGTCACGGTCGATTTGGCAGATGCTGTGGCAAAGAAGATGATTGTTTCGGAGAGTAAGATGTTTTTGGGACAACTGTCGACAGGCTATTTGTTCAACCTAAATGTTGGGAAGAGCAAGTCTAACGCCGTCGCTGAAACAATCGTGGGTGGGACAATCAGCATTGTTGCTAAGGAGGGCGGCATAATGTTGTCGTCTGTTGAGGCTTGCCAAGCGTCAATCTTCGATGTGCAGGGGCGCTTGCTTACTGAGGTGTCGGGTGTTTCGAGCAAGTTTGTCCCGCTTCCGTCGGGGGTCTATGTAGTCAGGGCGTCGAGTTCCTCTGATGCCCTGCGAAAGGTAGTTATTGTGAAATAAAATCGGAGTATTCTATGAAATCAATTACTTTGGAGAGCCGGAGGCAGAACGGTTATGTCTCGCCTGTCTCTGACGATGTTGTTGTTGATTGCGAGATTTCGGCAGTATGCGAATCTGGGGTTTCTGGTGGGGGTGGGGAGGATGGCAACGAGGATTTACCAGTTCGTCCAAGAACCAGGGCGGCAGGTCTCGACGAGAACGCCTTTGAGGATACGCCTTTCTAGGGAGTGATACTCCCTAGCCGTAGTTGATTATTGTGGAGGAGCCCCGCACGGAAGTGCGGGGCTTCGTTTGTACCTTGAATGCGTTGTCGATTCATCATATCCTAGTCCCTTCCTCGTGGCTACGATATTTTGTGCAAGTGGCTGACCGTTTAAGGCGAAATTTGGGCGGTTGTATGCGCACCGTATACATACAGAAAGAGCGCGGCGCTCAGGCCGCGCTCTTTCTGTTGTTGGAGACGTCCCCATCTCAAAAATTATACCCCACTTGGAACGTCATGGTGTTGTTGCGGAGCTTCTGCTCGTCGGCGCCATTGTTCTGCCATATGCCGCCAATCCGCATGACGCTCGTTATCCCGATGTCATATTGCGCGCCCACATAGAGCTTGCGCCACAGCGTTATGCCGCCGCCAATGGTGCCGCCAACGTCCAGGCGGCGGCTCTCATATGTGACGTCGCCGCTGGCGCTGGCGCGGGTGTCGAGGCTGCGCAGGGCTTGCGTCATGGCGGCGTCCTCAAACAGGTCATACGAGCCGCGCGGGGCGTTGGGGTTCAGCAGGGTGCGGGGCGCGGGTGTCGTTGCCGCCGTTGCGGCCTGTGGGCGCTCGTTGTAGCGAACCTCCGCCTCGCCCTTGAATGCGTAGGCGAAATATGGGCCCAGCTTCACCTCCCATCTCACTGGGCGGGAGAATATCTGGCGCGAGTAGCGCGCCATGGCCGGGACGCGGACGTAGTGGAGCTTTATCTCGGTGGTGGAGTGGGACATATAGTCCGTCGCCGTGGGCGTCGGGGCGGTGCGGAGGTCGTAGTGCCGCCGCAGTTTGGCGCCCTTGCGCTGATAGTAGGCTCCCGTCTCGACGCCCCAGTGGCCAGCCACGCCCACAGCCAGGCTGATGCCGCCCGAGAGCGACGTCAGGTGGTCGTCGTCCCACTCGTCTTCGCCCAGGAAACCGCGGTCCACCTCGAAGTTGTCCGTCAGTGCCTCCATGTCATACAGCTCGGTGCCGCCTATGCCGAAGCGCAGGCCCCATTCGACCCTCTTGTCTTGAGCGTAGGAAGTGTTGGCTAGGAACAGTGCGGCAAAGCATGCCGCCATAATCTTGGTATTCATGATGCGTTTGATTTTTATGGTTTAGCAAATGTATGCATCATGATTGAATTTTGCAATATTTGAGGTCTGCTTGGGTGTGAAAATGTCGCAAAATTTAGGTGTGGGAGTTCGGTGTGGCCTTTTGTGTTGTGGCCAGGCGGAATCTGTTGGTGCGTCTGAGACAGTCAATTGCGGGTGCGTAAGTTGGGCGTCCTGGCCTAGGGTGGGGTATGAAAAGAACCGCAAAGCCCGCACGGATGCGGCTTTGCGGTTCTGCTTGGTTGTCCCTCTGCTTTGGGAGGCGTCGGGGAGGCCTATCGCCTAGGCCCCCTGTCGCCCTCGCGGCGCGGCCCCCGCGGCCCCCTGTCGCCCTCGCGGCGCGGGCGCTCCGGGCGCTCGACGTAGCCCTCCGGTTTCTCGACCAGGTCTTTGCGGCTCAGTCGCATCTTGCCGGTCTTGGGGTCTATCTCTTTGAGCAGGACCTCAATCTCGTCGCCCTCCTTGCAGAAGTCGTTGGGGTCTTCGATGCGCTTCCAGTCCATCTCGCTCACGTGGAGCAGTCCGTCTTTGCCGGGCAGAATCTCTACAAAGGCGCCAAAGGCGGTGATGGTCTTCACCTTGCCCTTGTATACCTTGCCGACCTCCGGGATTGCCACAATCTGGTTGATGCGCTCCAGGGCGGCGTCGATGTTGGCCTTGTTGGCGGCGGCGATGCTCACGATGCCGCGGCGGTCGTCCTCCTCGATGGAGATTGTCGTGCCCGTCGTGGCCTGGATGTCTTGGATAATCTTGCCGCCGGGGCCGATGACGGCGCCAATCATGTCCTTGGGGATGTCGATGGCCACGATGCGCGGTGCGTGGGGCTTGTAGTCGGCGCGCGGCTCCGGCAGTTCCTGGAGCATGCAGTCCAGGATGTGCATGCGCCCCTCGCGGGCCTGATTGAGGGCTTTGGCCAAAACCTCGTAGCTCAGGCCGTCGACCTTGATGTCCATCTGGGTGGCGGTGATGCCGTCGCGGGTGCCGGTCACCTTGAAGTCCATGTCGCCGAGGTGGTCCTCGTCGCCGAGGATGTCCGACAAGACGCAATATTTGTCGCTCTCCGTGTCGGTAATCAGGCCCATGGCGATGCCCGCCACCGGCTTCTTAATCTGCACGCCGGCGTCCATCAGGGCCAGGCATCCGGCGCAGACCGTCGCCATCGACGACGAGCCGTTGCTCTCCAGGATGTCCGACACCACGCGGACGGTATAGGGGATGTCGGTCGGGATCATCCCCTTGAGGGCGCGCAGGGCGAGGTTGCCGTGGCCAATCTCGCGGCGGCCGACGCCGCGCGGGGCCTTGGGGTCGTTGGTGGAGTAGGGGGGGAAGTTGTAGTGGAGCAGGAACTTGTCCGTGCCCTGCACCGTTGCCTCGTCGATGAGCTTCTCGTCGAGCTTCGTGCCGAGCGTCACTGTCGAGAGGCTCTGCGTCTCGCCGCGGGTGAACAGGGCCGAGCCGTGGGGGCCTGGCAGGTAGCCCGCCTCGCACCATATGGGGCGGATCTCGTCGGTCTTGCGGCCGTCGAGGCGGATTTGCTCGTCGAGCAGGACGCGGCGGACGGCGTCGCGCTCCACGTCGTGGTAGTAGCGCGAGATCATGGCCTCCGGAATCTCGCCCTCGTAGCCCTCCGGGTAGTTGTTGGCTATGAACTCGTCTTTTATGGCGTCGAACTGTCGACCGCGCTCCGCCTTGTTGGCAATGCGGCTGCGGGCCACCTCTTTGGCTTTCTCGTAGCACTGCTCGCGGATCTTGGCGCGCAGCTCCTCGTCGTTCTCTTCGTGGCAATAGTCGCGCTTGGGCTTGCCGACAAGCTCGCGGAGTTCCAGCTGGGCCTGGCACTGCTTCTTGATGGCCTCGTGGGCGAACTTCAGGGCCTCCAGCATGTCGGCCTCCGAGACCTCTTTCATCTCGCCCTCGACCATGTTGATGTCGTCTTTCGAGGCGGCCACCATTATGTCGAGGTCGGCTCGCTCAAGCTCCTTGGCGGAGGGGTTGATGCGCAGCTCGCCGTCGATGCGGGCCACGCGGACTTCGGAGATCGGGCCGTTGAATGGGATGTCCGAAATCGTCATGGCCGCCGAGGCGGCAAGGCCGGCCAGGGAGTCGGGCATGACGTTCTCGTCGGCCGAGAAGAGCGTTATGTTGACGAACGTGTCGGCGTGGTAGTTGTCGGGGAAGAGGGGGCGCAGGGCGCGGTCCACGAGGCGGGCTATGAGGATCTCATAGTCTGAGGCGCGGCCCTCGCGGCGCGTGAAGCCGCCGGGGAAGCGGCCCGCCGAGGCGAACTTCTCCTTATATTCCACTGTGAGCGGCATGAAGTCGGTGTCGGGCTTGGCCTCGGTGGCGCTCGTCACCGCGGCAAGCAGGTAGGTGCCTCCGCACTTCACCATCACCGAGCCGTCGGCCTGCTTGGCCAGCTTGCCCGTCTCGATGGTGATTGTCCTGCCGTCGCCAAGGTCTATGACCTTCTCGGTTGGCGTTGGTCTTTCCATTCTTTACGTCTAATTTCTTAATACTATGACTTGTCGCCCGCAAAGATATTCCCAATTCACGACAAAAGAAAATTTTAGCCCGCTTCCGCCCCCTTGCTTTCGGCGTCATATTCGGTCTTGAGACGATACAGTTCCGTCCCCGGCGTCACGATGTCTTTGCGCCCGTCGGCGTAACATTCGAGCAGGTCCAGGGCGTCGGCCGAGGAGACGTCCGTCAGGCTCTCGGCCGAGAAGTCGTTCCGGTGCACGATGTCCACCACCCGGGCCCATTCGGGCGCGTCGAGGCTCGCCGCGCACTTGTCCCACAGCCGTCGCCAACGGCCGGAGCCATTGCCCGTCTTGCCGTCAAGCCACTTGAAGAAGAAGCGGTGGATAATCATCACCTCCGGCATCTCCAGCAGGCGCAGGAAGTCGTCTTCGCTCTTGCCAAAGGCCTCAAGGAAGAACGACTTGCCGCGGCCCACTTTCCCTTTCGTGCTGTTGAGGATGGCCTGTATGGCGCGGATGTGCTTGCGGCTCCAGTGGCGGCCGAGGTAGTTCCGGTTGTGCGAGAAGTCCTCCTCGGCGTCGGGCGGGGTCTTGCGTATGGGGTGGAACTTCATGGGGAACGAGTAGATGCTCACGTCCAGTTCGTCGCACAGCTCTACGTTTATCCTCAGGCGGCGGTAGAGGTCGAGCGGCGTGTCGTTGAAGTTGTAGAGCAGGTAGTTCGAGAAGTCCCTAAGTCCCGCCTCGGCACACAGGCGTATGGCGCGCTCGTAGCTCGCGCGGGTCTTCATGTCGTCAAAGGCTATGCGGAGCGGCCGTATGGCTATGCGTGCCAATTGCTCCGCCTTGTGCTTGTCGAAGAGCCGCGCGTCGACGCCCTGGTTGAAGTCCACGTAGCGCTGTTTCGTCGTGGGGCGCCAATGCCGCCTGTAGATGGGTTCCATCTGGGCCCAGGCGGTCAGGATTTCCTCTTTTTGCGGCTCTCCGCCGCGGCACATGTCTTTCAGTGCCTTGTATGCGGCATACGCGTCGTCGCTGTTTGGGCGGTTGCGGTTCAGCTTGGCGTAGAACTCCTCCATCTGCCGTCGCGCCCTTCGGCTGTTGGCGCGTTCGTCTTGCCCGGCCGAGAGGTTGCGGATGCTGATGCCGAGGCGGTCGGGTTCGGTGAAACGCGCACCCCGGCCGAACCCCGACGCCACGATGTCGTCGATGATGTCGTCGAAGCACTTCGAGGCAAGGACGTTGTTGTCCATGAGAAGCAGGTCTTTCTGGTCGCCATATTTGGCCCGGACCTCGTCGAGCCTCTCGCGCAGGGGGATATATTGGCTATACTTGGGCTCCAGGATGGGGACGGCGCAAAAGGCGCACCGGCGGATGCACCCGCGGGTCATGTAGCCGTAGAAGGCGTCGGCCATGGGGTAGCGGTAGTCAATCTCGTCGAGGATGGAGTAGTCGAGGGGCAGGTTGTCGATGTCCTGCTCGTCGTCAGGGTCCAGGTCGCCGCGGCACAAGATGCCGACGTGGGGGCGCACGCCCGTGGCGGCCTCAATCTCGTCGGGCTGGATTGAGGCCAGGACGCCGCCAACCATCAGTCCGCCAGGCTCTTTGACCAACAGTTTGGCGAACTCTATGGTCTCTATCGTTATGTCCCAATGGAACGTGAAGAGGGTCGTGACGCCCACGCGGTCCCACTCGGGGTGCCTCTTCCAGTGGCCACGCTTGTAGTAGTCTTTCCAATATTTGAGCCGCGACTCCAGGAACACCCCCATTGCGCATTGCTCCAGGTCCATCGCCTCCAGGTGGCGGCGCAGGCCCGTTTTGATGTAGCTGAATATGTGTTCGCGCCTCCGCCGCCAGTCGTGCCGCTCGATCCACTCCAGGTCGGCGACGCACTTGTCCGTCACTTCGCCTACGACGAACTCGTTGAGGTCGCCCTTGAAGAACCTGACTTCCCAACCGCCGCGGTTCTTGTAGTAGGTCGAGAGCTTCATCAGCCCTATGGGGGGATATTTGTTGGCGTAGTTGGGCTCGATCAGCAGGACCCGCTTCTTCGCCTCAGCCATTGCGTCGCTTTTCGTCCAGCTTGCTCCGTATGAATGCTTTCAGTTGGTTTTCGGCTTTCCAGTTCAGCCCGAAGCGCTCTATGCATCCGAAGACGATTTCGAGAATCTCCGTTTCGCTCAGGCCGGCCGTTGCGGCCGGGGAAGAGGCTGTGGCGGCGCGCGCCGCGGGTGTAGGCGGGGTTTCGTGGCGGGTTGGCGCCCCCCCCCTTGGCCTCGCATTCTCGTTGCCTAGTTCCGTCTCGTTGCTCGTCGCCCTTGGGGTGGACGACGCGCGGTGCGCCGGCGGCTCGTGGCTTTCGCTGTTTTGTGGCCCGCCCTCTTCTCTTTGCTCCTCGTTCGTCGGTTCGGCCGCCGTGGCGTTGGCTGCCGTCTCGCCCTCCTCCTCGTCATCTTCCTCCTCCTCGTTGGCTAGCGGGGGAGGTGTGGCTGTGTCCGCCAATTCTGCCAAAAGGGGCGCATAGGGGCGCATGGCATCTTCATATTCGGCGCGATATGCTTCTTGGAGGTGTTGGAGAGGAGCGTCGGAGGGGTTGTTGCCTAGTCTCTCAAATTCCTT
The DNA here is from genome assembly GCA_964481855.1 of uncultured Marinilabiliaceae bacterium. Lineage (GTDB taxonomy): Bacteria > Bacteroidota > Bacteroidia > Bacteroidales > Marinilabiliaceae > W3P20-009. The sequence continues at coordinate 141,458 of CAYZUH010000001.1, read as the reverse complement.
TAGGCATCGGGCGATTCTCTGTCGGTCTTCCTCGCAATTGGGTGCGTCGGCGTTGACAATCTTGCGTACGTCTTTGATGCGGTTCTTGGTGTTGCTTGCCTTGTCTACTAGTCTCCACATCTCTTTGAACTGCTCACGGAGCAAAATGTATAGCCTGTTTGTGGTGGGATTCAGCACCAGGCCGTTGCGCTCCACGTTGGGGGTCAGCTCTTTGTGTGTGGCGAAAAACTCGCCGTAGAAGTAGTTGTTGCCCCGCGCTTGACTCCACAGGTGGCTAAGTGCGTCGCGGTCGCCAATTTGGATGTTGTGCTTGCGGAGGCGGATGCAGCGCTTAAGGTCGGTGTCGGCTATCTGTGTCGAGAATTTCGTCAGTGCGTACCAGCCCCAGCCGAGTTCGCCATACTCCTGGTCGTCAATCTTGAAATACTCCACGTGGAGAATCTCGTCGCGCTCGTCGCCTTTCTTCGGGCTGCCGTCAATGCGTGTCCCATAGGGTTTCTTCACCATGTTGTTGTTGACGAACAGCTGGACTGTCTTGAGTCCGTCTAACTTTTCTCCCAATTCCGCCGAGGCGCGGGCGCCCTTATACAGAGGCCCGTTCAAGAACGGCCCGTCGAACTCCACCGGGGCAACCTCCCGCAAGAAGTCCGTAACCTTTTGGCAGTCCAAAAGGTCGGGGTCTTTCTCCGCCAGGACGTCAATAAGCGTCACCTCGAAATAGTGATAGTCCTCTTTCTCCGGCTCTTCCGTGCAGTTCGTGCAGTTGTCGAAGACCTCGGTCGCCAGGCGGTCCGCAGGGTCTTCTTTGACTAGCTGCCAGGCTTTTGCCGTGTCAATCTTGACAACAGTCTTGACGCCCTCGCCCTTGGCGCTTGTTTGGAATTGCAACCGCTTGCAGAAGCCGCCGCCCACCAGGCGCCCTATGCCGAATTGCCCCGCCTGGTCGTTGCCGTTCTTTTTCGAGCCGGCTACGGAGAGCAGCGTCTGCGCGGCTTCGGCCGCGCAGATTCCGGTGCCGTTGTCTCGGATTGTAATCAGCCGCTCCCTGCCGTCAATCCCTATCTCTATCATGGCGTCTTGCCGCCTCAGCAGTCCTTGCTCGACGGCTTTGTTTATAGAGTCGTAGGAGTTCTGGACATATTCGCGGAAGATTGTCTTGGCGTCGGCATAGATGTCGAACATCAGCATGCCGACGAGGTTCTTCATTATTCTACTGCTCGGTTGGGTCATGGCTTTGGGGTGTTTTTTTAGCCGTTCGGGAACTGACGGTAGGCGGGGCGGGGGAACTTGATGTTGATTAGCGAGCGCAACGCCGGGTTGGAGATTACGTATTCGCCTGGGGCCAGGCGGGTCATCATGCTCTGATATGTCTTGGGAATGTAGCGGTAGTCCGGCTTCGAGACCTCCACGGCGTTCGTCCTGCCATAGGCGTGCGTCGAGCAGTTGCCCTTGACGCGCTCGTGGATTGCGCTGCGGAACTGCTCCACCGAGAATAGGATTATGCCCAGCGAACGGCCGCGTTCCGCTATGTCGAGAAGCTGGCGGAGGATGGGCGAGTTGCGCGGGACGTCGCTGGAGGCATATTTGTTCAGCTCGTCGACAAAGAGTACGATGCGTTGGGGCATATCATTGCGCTCCCCCTCCAGTTTCGCCTCGTAGATCGACTTCACCACGCTGCCGAAGACGAAGCTCTGCGTCTTGGCGTCGAGGTTCGCAATGTCCACAACGGCCACCTCGCCCTTGCGGAGGCTCTCGCCCAAGTGGCTGCTGAGCTCCACCTCGCCGCGCTCCTCGAAGACATCCTTGCTGAAGACGTCGTTCGTTATGGCTTTCTTCACCAGGCGGTTGAACTTGCGCCAGCTCACCACGGCAATCTCCCTCGACGTCCCGCCGTTGCCCGCTCTCGACATCTCGTCGAGTTGCTCTTTTAGCGTCCGCCAGCTGTCTACGCCGCCGAAGATGCCCTCTCCGTTCATGACGGTGTTGACGCACGCCTCCATTGTCCCGGTGCTGTCGTCTTCTTCGGCCAGGAGCAGGTCGAGGTTCTCTTTGTTGTTCTCGTATGCGAACTTGTATGTCTTCGCCTTGCCCATCTGCCGTTGGCGCTCGAAGTCCGCCGTGCTTGCGTAGCTCTGGATCTTTTTGCTGTCGTTTTTGCAATATGGGTATAGGTACCGGACGTTGGCGAACGGTCTACCGTCCAGCCCGAGCTCCTCATATATCTTCCTGTCTTCGCCTGTCAGCTCCTCGTTGGGCTCGTCTATGGCCAGCAGGTCGCGCCCCTTGACGTTGAAGAGGACGAAGGCGCAGTCCGCCGTCGTCTGCTGCATGGCCCGGAGCAGGAACATCGAGTACGATGTCTTGGCCGCCAGGCCCGAGATGCCGGAGACGTTGAGGTGGGCCCCGTCGGGCCCCACCACGAAGTGGGAGTTGAGCGAGACCTTGATTCTTTGCCTTTCTTCTTTCGGCCTGCCGCCATACATGTCGAGATAGCCGCAGACGAGCGGGTTCTTCACGTCGGCGTCCGTCAGGCCCAGGGCCCGTTTTATGTCGTCGGCGTCGCACAGCGAGACGGGGCTCCCGTTCAAGACGGGGGTGTATATCCCGCGGTTGTTGCTGGAGATTCGCGCGCGGACGTAGTTTATTCCGAGGCGGTCCATGTTGCCAATATCCGCCCCTGTGTGGCCAAAGTCGCTGGAGATGAAGCTCGTCATGTGGCTCGGGGCGTCCGTCACGTGGTTTATCTCCTCGACAATGCCGTATGTTGTCGACCCCCCGCTGTGCGACACCCTTACGACGTCGAACGGGCTCAATATCTGCTGTTTGTCTGTCCAAAAATAAAACTCGTCGACCGTCGAGGGGTTCTTCTCCGTTGCCGACACTTTGCCTATAACTTTTGTCACGATTCTAGAACAGTTTGAATATCACCTCTTTGTTGAGATACTTTGACTTGCAGTAGCTCTCCGTCAGGAAGACCGGGTAGAGGTGGCGCTCCCAGCGAGTGTCGTGGCCGTGGCACACTGGGTAGGCCTCGTTGAGCAGGTTCTGGCTTATCATGTCGACCGTGTCCGACGCAATTTCGTTGCCGGTCATGACCATCTCGCACTTCACGACGTCCGAGATGGTGCCGCTGCGGTGTTCGTTGTCGCGCAGGCGCAAATACCACACGGCGTATTGCATGGTTCCGTCGCGGTTGTCGCAATATCTGTAGGCCCTTGTCCGCTCGCAGGGGCGGAGGTTGGCTATTGTCCGCGAGATGTTCTTGTCGAGGGCGGAGAGGCTCTCGGGGTTGAAGTTCTTCGAGACGCCTACGACGTGCTCGTAGTTCTTCTTCACCAGCGGGTGGTCTCGGTTGGCGCGATATTGCAGCGAACCGTCCTTGATGAGGTAGTTCGAGGCATCGAGCAGGTTCTTTTCGCACAGTTGACGGACAAGCCACTGCTCGTCGTTCATCATCTCGGTCTGAATGGCCGCCGTGCTGCGGTCTTTGTAGGTGTCGCGGCCTATGTCTTGCTGGTCGGTCTTGTAGAGCAATATTTTGTCTAGGTGGAGGTCTGTGGACGAGGCGAACCGCATCCCGCGCAGGGCCTGGTTCACCTCCTCTGCCTTTTTCTTGCAGAATTTCAGCTCTTCCGCTTCGCTGTCCTCGTCGTAGGCGAAGTTTTGGGGCAGGGCCAAGACTAGTTTGCGCACTAGTTTCTCGGGGGCGAAGGAGTCGCGGCGGGTGTTGTCGCGATGGCAGCACCCCACGATAATCTGCCCGGCAAGCACGGGGTAGACTTTGTTCGAGATTCCGATGTCGTCCACCTTATATATGTGGCGTGTGCCGTCGAGGAAATATGAGAAGATGGGTCTTATGTCTTTGTCGCGCCGCACGCCGACGACCTTTCCGCCGCTTTTGTCCGTCTCCGCCAGGTTGTTGCGGACGTTGCGCGCCAGGGCGGGCTGCTCGTCATAGTGCAGGCTGTCGAACGCGTCGGAGTCCAGGCTCACTTTCGCCGTGTGGAAACTGCGGTAGTGTTGCGGGTCGCCGCGCTCGATGAGCTTCATTATTCCGTCCATTGTCGTGTTTGGTCAAGCGTCTGCCATGGGAGATATTAGCGCGATGTTAACAAAAAAAAACACTCGTGCAACCCGTCTTGAGGCTTCGCCACGTGCGGCAAAAACAAAGCAAGCCCGGCTCGCATAGATTTGCGAGCCGGGCTTTTGGAGCTTAGGCTGTGTGGGGGCGACGCCCGTCGCCTACTTCCTGTAGAGCGGGTCGGCGCCAATTGTCCCGACGAGCGTCTGGCGATACTCGTCCGACGACAGGTAGCGGAGCCGCTCCTTGAGCTTGGCAATCTTGTAGTCTATGCGCAAGTCGTTGATGCAGTTGGCGTTTTCTGGCTTGCCGCGGAACGCCGTGATGTAGTCCAGCTGGCGGCGGGCCAATTCGATGTCGCGCTGCTGCTTGATTGTCAGGCGCTCGCGATACCAGTCGCTGCCCAGGACGTAGTCGCGGTCGAACAGGTTGCGGATCTCCGGGTCGTCAATCGTCTTGCCCTCATACGTGCCATAGGCCATTATGTGGATTATGGCTTTGAGGGGCGGAATGGCGGCCTCGACGCTGCCCTCCTCGAAATATTTGAGGGCCACCTTGCGCTGCGCCTCGACGATGTTGTTTATCCCGTCGACGTACTGGTCCATGTCTTGAAGCTCCGGCTTGAGCATCTTCTCGTCGAAGACGGCCAGGGGCTCGTCGAAGAGGCGGTTCATGCATCGGAATGCGAAGTTCTCGTTGATGCGGTAGCCCAGGCGGCTCGCCAGGACTTTCTGCCCCTTATATTCAAAGTCCTCCAGCTTGTCGAAGCATCCGTTGGCAATGAGGAACTTGGCGTCGCGGTCTTCTGGCACCAGACGCGCCCAAATCTCCGGAATCAAGATGGAGATGTCGTGGTCGAAACGCATCGTCCCGATGTGCCCGGCGGCGGTCGAGAAGCCCTGGTAGCCCGTCAAGATGAAGCACAGCAGGGCGTTGTTGAGGTCTGTCGTCGTGCACAGCATGTTGAACGGGGCCTTGGTCAGCGCGCCCTCGCTGCCGGCGCCCGTGGTCGAGGGAGACTTGCCCGTCAGCGAGCACGTGAAGTCCATGAACAGCTCCGGCAACTCCTGGTAGTGGATGGGGTTGTAGACGCTCAGGGGCCGGATGCCGCTCTTGAGGTCGGCGGGGTTGTTGCGGCGGCCGGGCATGACGGCGTTGACAACATTGACGACGGGCTCGTTGTTGCCTATCTTGCGGTGCAGGCGGACGCCAATTTCGGCGACGTAGGTGCTGACGTTCTCCACCGAGTTCTTGTTGAACTGCAAGTAGCGCGGGTTCTTGGTCGGCAGGCCGCGGACGAGCCGCGGGTGGCTCGGCACGACGAAATATTCGTCGTCGTCGTTGGCGAGGAAGTCGTCGACCAGGTCTTTGACGGGCTTGGTGTAGAGGTCGAAGTTGATGGCGTCGTCCTTTAGGGCCACGGCGTCTTTGCGCGTCAGCGGCTCATAGTTGGTCAGGAATGTCCCCGGCTTGCATATGTCGGCCTCCGCCTCGTGGTCGTAGCCGCGGTTGATGGCCTCGTCCGGGCGCTGGAACAGGCGCAGCTCGCAGTTCTCGACAAGTTTCACGCTGGGGTTCTTGAACTGGCTGTTCGGGTGGCGCACAGCCGACGCCGGGACCGTCACCGACGCCGTGATGTCGTCCTCGACCTGGATTTTGAGGCTCGGGACGAAGTCCGAGCGCAACTTGTGCAGGAGCCAGTTGCCCTCCGGGTTGAAGCCGATGCGGACATACGTGCCCACCACCTGCTTGTTCTTGTACATGAGCGTCGTCCCCTCGCGGCCGTTGATTATCTGGACGCTCATGTAGTCCTTCCAGTTGCCTTTCTCGCTCTCGTTGCGATAGAGGCGCTTGACGAATAGGACGAGCGAGCGTATGTGGTCCGGGATGCTGCGGAGCCATGCGTTATACTCGTCGCTATACATGTCCGACGGCGTGAGGAGCTTCACGGCCGACCCCAGGGCGCGCTTGTTGCTCAGGAATGTGCGGCTGGGCTTGGCGTCGGGCTCGACGTGCTTCCAGCGGTTGGTGTAGTCGTGGTTGATAATCTCGTCGGCGCGGCGGAAGTCCTCCTCCAGGTTGACGATGTTGAACGGGCCGTAGATGATGGCGTTCTGCATCGACTTGGAAATCTCGCTCTTGCCGCCGCCCGACACCGTGCACGGCTTGTGGCACAGCATTCCCTCCGGCGACGTGTTGATGATGCGCCACAGGGGCTGCTGGGGGTGTTTTGCAAGCTCGAACTTGTTGCCCGACGGGTGGATGTAGATTTTCTCCGGGCTGAGGGGTATGCGCTTCTCCTGGCCGTTGTGCATCCACGTTATTATGGTCTGGTCTATGTGTATGTCGGCGCTTTCGGGGATGTAGACCACCTGCGGGTATTTGCGGTCCACGGCATACCCGTCGGGGTGGATGTCCGCGCGGTCGCCAAGCAGGGTCATGGCCTCCTCAAATGTATAGAGGCCGTCTAGCTTGTTCGAGTAGAGTTCGCCAACGATGTCGTCGGACATGATGGAGCGCGCAAAGGCTATGGCGCCGCCCGAATGCTCCTCCTCGGCCAGGCCGAAGAGGTTGGCCGAATAGTTTATCTCGGTCTTTATCTCTTTCTTGGCGTAGCCGAAGTAGTTGTCGGCAATGATTGTCACCACCACGCCGCGCGCGTCGCGCGCCGTTATCTTGAACGAGCTGCCGTCGTTGTAGAGCTCGCTCTCGTCGCGCCAGCACATGCCGTCGGCGCGCTGGCGCTCCGTGGCGTCGTCGTAGTGGGGCAGGCCAAGCTCCTTCTTCTTGAGTTGCAGGAGCTGGGGGGCGAAGATTATGCAGCCCGTGTGGCCTGTCCAGTGGTCGATGTCGAGGGCGGCGTCGTTCTCCGGCAGGGTCGGGTTGCCTGCGTTGCCGAAGACGGTCTCGACGAAGTCGAGGGAGCTGACGAGGCTGCCGGGGGCGAAGAGGCGGACCTCCATGCTGCGGCGCGTCATGACGCCCGGCACCTCCGGGACCACCACGGGGCGGACCATCAGCGAGACCATCGTGTGGGCCTTGTCGGGCTGGTTCGACGTGAATGGCAGGGTGTTTATCTCGTCGCCCGGGTGCAGGGCGGCCTCCAGCATCCTGGCGAAAGCCACTTTGGGGACGGCTTTCTTGTCCACGGGGATGGGAAGCCCCCCCTCGGCAATGTGGAACGTGCCTTTTGTCGTGCGCTTGTCGTTGAGGGGGTTGTTCAAGATGCCCTGCTTGACGCGGTAGGTCGAGACATATTTGCCGAAGAACGAGTTGGAGTCGGGCGGCAGGCTCAGCTCGCGGGCCAACCCCTTTTGGCCCAAGATGAGGGTCTCGGCGGGCAGTTGGCACTTGTCGTCGCCCTTGACGTCGCGCAGGTAGTCGTCGATGAAGTCCTGGATTCGCTGGTCGGCGGGACAGAGGCGCTGGCCCAGCAGGCGCGTCTTGTTGCGGTAGCTGCTCACCAGGTCGCCGGTAATCTGCATGAACTTCGCATTGGCCAGCTTAACCTCGCTCTCGGCGTTGTCTTGGAACACCGGCTGACCCAGGGCGGAGAGCTGAAGATTGATGTACTCAATCACCTCGCGCCGGTCTTTGCGGACGGCTTTCTGCTTCTTGCTTGTCTCTTTCATTGTCTGTCTATGTTGTGGACGCCTCGGCCGTGCCGCGGTTGGGGCGTCGTCAATTTCTTTCTCCGAGTGTTTGCGCCTCAGGCCGGCAGTTTGGCTTTGTAGACGTGCCTGTAGAGCAACGCAGTGACAATCCTGGCGCAGTCGGGCGTCTCCTCCAGCCTGTAGGCCATCAGGGACATCGGCAGCGGCTTCTTCCCCTTGCTATAGGGGGGCTGCGTGTAGGGGGTCTGCCACAGTTTGAAGCCCGAGCGCTCGTAGAAGCCCACCCGGCGCCGCGCCTCGTCCGACTGCGCGGGGGGCTCGACCTCCAGGACTATGGGCAGGTCCGCCGTGCTCGCCAGCTCGCGGAGCGACGCCGCCCCCATGCCCCCCCCGCGCACCGACGGCTCGGTGGCGAAGTGTTCCACGTAGATGAACTTGCCGAAGTTCCACGTCGTCATCAGCCCAACGCGCTCGCTGTCGCACTTGACAATGTTGAACGCGAAGAGGGGGTTGCCCTCCATCAGCGCGCGGAGGTCGTCCTCCTCGCGGCGCTCGTCGGCGGGGAACGCCGCCTCCAACAGGGCCAGCGACGGCCCAAAGTGGGGGTCGCGGGTGCCGATGCGGCTGAGGCTGATTCTCTTGTACATCTGTCCTACGTGTTCGTCTCCTACGAAGTTACTAAACTTTTCCCGCCATGCGGCCGCGTGGCCTCACCTCGCCGCAAGATACTCGACAAGTTCCACTACGCCCGTCACGACGACAAGGCACACTATGGCGACGCCGGCTATGCGCGTCACGTAGAGCAGGCGGCGCAGGGTCAGCTTGCGGCGGAAGAGGCCAACCAATATGGTGAGGATTAGCCACCACGACATGGCGCCGACAAGGACGCCGGCGACAACCATGGTGCGCTCGGAGAGCGTCCCCTGCAGGCCTATCAACGAGAACGCCCCCATGAAGATGAACAAGGCCAGGGGGTTCGAGATGGTGAGGAAGAACGTCGAGACGAAATCCTGCCACAAGCTGCCTTTCTTGCCGCCCTGAAGCTGTTGGCGGCGCATCTTGAGGTGGGGTTTGGATAGAATCATGCGGATGCCGAGAATCACGAGGACTATGGCGCCGCATATGAACAGAGTGGAGCGATGGCTGGCCACGAAGTCCGTCACCATCGAGATGCTGAAGCACGCCACGACGGCGTAGAGGAAGTCCGACGAGGCGGCGCCGCAGCCGCTGGCGAAGCCGGAGCGACGCCCCTTGCTCAATGTGCGCTGGATGCACAAGACGCCTATGGGGCCAAGAGGGATAGAGGCGACGAAGCCGACGGAGATGCCCTCCATCAACGACTTGACCATGTTGACCATTTCCATCCTGCGTTGCCCTGTGTTGTGTCTTCTGTTTTTATCGTTGTGGGATGTGCGCCTGTCGCGACTGGGCGCTGAGCAGGCGGCGCACCGTCCGGCGCAGTTGGCGCACGCCGCGGCGGCTGTGCCTGTCAGACAAGTAGGCCACCGTGCGGTCCGGGGCTATGACGACTGTCCGGGTCACGCTCCCATTGGGCGTGACGAACAGGCGGTAGATGCGCTCGTCGGCGTCGACGATGTAGGGAATCTCGATGCCCTCTTCGGCAACGAGGCGCGCGAAAGCGTCCAGGTCTTGGGGCCGGTCTTCGCAGACGATGTACATGGAGAATCCGGCGTCCGAGCGGTGCGGGGCCCATACCGCCGACTGGTGGTCCCACATTTGGGCCGCGCTGAACGGGCACCACGACGCGGCGAACTGTAGCACGACGACCTGCCCATGGAGGAAGTCCGTGTCGAGAGTGTCGCCCGCGCTCGTCGCGAAGCCGAACCGCGGGGCGGTGTCGCCCAGCTTCACGACAAACTCGCTGCCTCGCTCGCGCCGCACCTGCGCGTCCGTCGGCAGGGCGGCTGTCGCGGTGGCGGCTAGAAGCGCTGTCAAGCGGAATCCTATTCTGTGCATGACGCCTTTTTGCCCGCTTCCGAGCCCAGCTGGGTTTCAATCCGCTTGCGCAGGTCTTGACCAAAGACGCGGCTGAGCGGCAACTCGACTTTCTCGCGCCCGCACTCCACCACCACCTTGTCTTTCTCCATGTTGCATATGTGCCTCATGCCGATGGCGTAAGAGCGGTGTATGCGCACCACGTGTTGTGGGGGCAAGCTGTCTACAAGTTTCCGCAAGGGTGTGTGGATGAGCATTTTGTGCTTCGGGGTACACACCGAGACGTAGTTCTCCATGGCCTCTATCATCACGATGTCTTCGTAGCGCACTTTGTGAACCACGCCGGCGTTGTCGCGCAAGAACGCGCACTCCGAGTCGTCGGCGGGCTCCTCGTCCTCCGGCTCCTCCTCCTTTATCTCCAGGGCTGTGCGGGCTTTGACCACGGAGCGTATGAAGCGGGCGTAGCTGACGGGCTTGAGCAGGTAGTCGCATACGTCATACTCGTATGACTCCAGTGCGTATTTCTCCTGTGAGGAATATATGACGACCTCTTTGCCCGACAGGTCTATCGACCTCATGAACTCCATGCCGCTCATCTCCGGCATCTCGATGTCGAGGAAGATGAGGTTGACGCACTTGCCCTCGCGGCCCGAGAGGAAGTTTATGGCATCTATGGCGTTCGAGAATGTCTGTGCCAGTCCCACGTCGTTCGTACGGCGAACATAGCCCGACATTATCTTGGCCGAGAACGTGTCGTCGTCGACTATGATGCACGTCACTTGGGGCATAATGATACAACTGTCATCCCACGGCGGCGGCTTCCGAGCCGTCGCCTGCCGGAGGTCTTGGGTAGTGATAAATGGTGTCGGCAGCCAGGGGGGCGGTGAGCTAGAGCCCGCCGCTCATCTTCTCCAGCGAGATCGGGCACGAGAGGATGGACTGGTAGTCCTCGCCGCTCTCCAGCATGTCCTCGTCGTCTTCGTCATAGCACCACGAGATGCTGACCTCCCATCCCTTGCGGTACATGGCCTCAAGTTTCTTGAATATGTCGAGGATGCACTTAGAGCTGCTCGTGTTGAAATACTCCAGCTGAAACCGGACATTCGTCGGCTTGCTGTCGCCTTGGGCGTATTCGCTGAGCCAACTGATGACCTGGCGGTAGAACTCCACGGAGTTCTCCGGGATCGAGCGACCCTTTATCTCTATTTGGCCCTGGTCGGGGTCCAAGCGTATGTATGGTGTCTTGGCGCTCTCTTGCAGAGTGATAGTTTCCATCCTTTATAGAGTTGATAATGTTTGTTTCACATCGGGTTATTTGGTTTCCTGGGCTTTGCCGACCAGCACGTCGAGCGAGAAGAACAACAGTCCTGGTAAATCCTCTACAGTGAAAAACTGGAACGCGAGCCTGTTGCCGCTCTTGCGGGCCATGTCTATCATCCCCAACCCCGCGCCGCCGGCGGCGGAGTAGCTGTTGGAGCAGATGGCGTCCCGATAGTAGGCTTTCAGCTGCGCCTCGTCTAGTGAGTTTATGTGGTCAATCTGACGCCGGAGCTGCTCGGCCTTGTCCAACGAGACAAAGTTGCCCGTCGAGATGCGGCAACAGTCGCCGTGCTCTTTGGCTATGAAAAGCGCGCCAAGGCGTCCGTGCCCATAGCGCGCCTCGACGGGGGCGAAAGGCCGGACGTGGTGGTAGAGGTTTTGGGCGCACTCGACGAAGATGTGGAAGATGCGCTTGCGGATGGCCTCCTTGCCTATGCTGTCGCGCACCTGTTGCTCCAGGCTTGGCATCACCGAGTCTATGTAGGTAGGCGTGAAGTCGCCGACGTGCTCAACGAGCACTTCGCCGCATCGCTTCGTAGCCATCCATTCGTCCATATCGAACCCCATGCGAGTCCCCCTTTTCGCAGAGCGAATATATTAAAATTAATTCACTGTGGCGGGGGGTAAGGCATTTTTTTTGCCCATCAGACCCCCGCCAATTGCTCAACTCGCCGACCCGGCGCCACGTCGCGGGTTAGCCACACGTTGCCGCCAATTACGGCGTCGTCGCCGACGTGTATGCGGCCCAGGAGGGTCGCTTGGGCGTAGATGACGACCCTGTTGCCGATGACGGGGTGGCGGGGCTTGCCGCGCATCTCGTCTTGGTCGGCGTCGGGGTGGCTCAGAGCGCCGAGGGTCACGCCCTGGTAGAGCTTGACGTCGTCGCCGATGACGCACGTGGCGCCGACGACGATGCCCGTGCCGTGGTCTATGGCGAAGCGCCGGCCTATGGTGGCTTCGGGGCTTATGTCGATGCCCGTCTCGCTGTGGGCCATCTCTGTTATGATGCGCGGTATCAGCGGGACGCCGAGGCGGTGGAGCTTGTTGGCTATGCGGTAGCCCGATATGGCGCGGACGGCGGGGTAGGCCATGATGACCTCCTCCTTGCTGTGGGCGGCGGGGTCGCCGCAAAATATGGCCTCGACGTCGCCGACCAGGGCGCGTTGCAGTTCGGGAAGCCAACGGACAAACTGGGCGGTGACGTTGTCGGCGCGGGTCTTGGCGGCGTCGGCGCACAGGCCGGTGTCGCGGCTGGCCAGGCACAGCCCGGCGTATATCTCACGGCGCATCTTGTGCGACATCTCCTCGACGCACACGCCCTGGTAGTAGCCTAGGCTGGACTGGTGGATGGGGGTGGCGGCGAAGAAGCCCGGGAAGACCACCTCGCGGCACAGGCGGACGACCTCGCGCAGTCTGCCCGCCGACGGCAGGGGGAGCTCGTCCGACATGTCGCTGCAGACGCACTCGTAGGTCTCGCCCCCGGCAAGCCCGTGGAGCGACGCGGTGATGGCGTCATGCAGCTCCTTGCTTTTCTTCATTTGTTGTCTGTCCTTAGCACTTTGCGCAAGAAGCTGCCGGTCTTCGACGCTTCGCAACGGGCCACGTCTTCCGGCGTGCCCTGGCACACCACGCGGCCGCCGGCGGCGCCCCCGTCCGGGCCCATGTCTATGACCCAGTCGGCGCTCTTGATGACGTCCATGTTGTGCTCGATTATCACCAGGCTGTGTCCTTTTTCAATCAGCGAGCCGAAAGCGACGAGCAGTTTGCTGATGTCGTGGAAGTGGAGGCCCGTGGTGGGCTCGTCGAAGATGAACAGGGTGGGGGGCTGGTTGGCGTCGGCGAGATACGACGCCAGCTTGACGCGCTGGTTCTCGCCGCCGGAGAGGGTGCTGCTCGACTGCCCCATCTTGATGTAGCCGATGCCGACCTCTTGGAGCGGTTTCAGTCGTTGGACAATCTTCCGCTCTGTGGCGCCATCCTTTTCGCCAAAAAACTCTATGGCCTGGTTGACGGTCATGTCGAGGATGTCGTGGATGTTCTTGCCGCGGTAGCGGACTTCGAGCACGTCGTCCTTAAAACGTTGCCCATGGCATTGGTCGCACTCGATCACGACATCGGCCATGAACTGCATCTCGATTTTTATCACGCCCTCGCCCTGGCACGCCTCGCACCGTCCGCCCGGCGCATTGAACGAGAAGTGGGCGGCCGTGAAGCCGTTCTGCTTCGACAGGGGCTGGAGGCTCATCAGCTTGCGGATCTCCTCGTAGGCTTTCAAGTATGTCACGGGGTTCGAGCGCGTGCTCTTGCCTATGGGGTTCTGGTCCACGAACTCCACCCGGCTCACGGCGCCAAGGTCGCCGCTCAAGTGCTTGAAAGTCGCGGGAGTCTTGCCGCCTATGTCTGCCGTCAGCTGCCGCACCTCCGGATATAGCACCTGCGAGACCAGCGACGACTTGCCGGAGCCGCTCACGCCCGTCACGACGGTCATGACGTTGAGCGGGAAGCGCGCCTCGACGCCCTTGAGGTTGTTCTGCGTGGCGCGGCTCACCACGACGGACCTGTTCCACTGGCGGCGGCTTTTGCCGACGGCTATCTTGAGCCGCCCCGTGAGATATTGGGCCGTGAGGCCGTCCGACTTGGCCAGCAGTTCGTCATAGGGCCCGGCAAAGACCACTTCGCCGCCAAGGCGGCCGGCCTCGGGCCCTATGTCGATAATCTCGTCGGCGGAGCGGATGATGTCCTCGTCGTGCTCGACCACGACGACAGTGTTGCCCAGGTGCTGCAGCTTGCGCAAGACGCCGATGAGCTTCGCCGTGTCGGCGGAATGGAGGCCTATGCTTGGTTCGTCGAGGATGTATAGAGAGCCGACGAGGCTGCTGCCCAGCGACGTGGCGAGGTTTATGCGTTGGCTCTCGCCGCCCGACAGTGTGGCCGATGTCCGGTCCAGGGTGAGGTAGTCCAGGCCCACCTCCATGAGGAAGTCCAGCCGTTGGCGGATCTCGGTCAGGATGCGTTGGGCCACTTTCGTCTCGTGGGCGTTGAGTGACAGGGTGTCGGCCCACTCTTTCAACTCGTTGATGGGCTTCCGGCACAGCTCCGTTATGTCAGCTCCGCCCACCTTGACGTACGTCGCCTCTTTGCGCAGGCGGGAGCCCCCGCATTCGGGGCATGTGGTCTTGCCGCGGAAGCGGGCCAGGATTATGCGATATTGAATCTTATATTGGTTCTCGCGGGCGAAGTCGAAAAAGGCGTCTATGCCCTCCACGCCCGGGGCGCCGTGCCACAGCAGGTCGCGCTCCTTGGCCGACAGCTCCGCGTAGGCCTTGTAGACCGGGAACCCATGGGCTTGCGACGTGCGGCAGAACTCCACGGCCCATTTGCTCAGCGACGGGCCGACCCAGCATGCCACGCACCCGTTGCCGACCGACAGGTTCTTGTCGGGGATGACAAGGTCCTCGTCGATGCCGATAACCCTGCCGAAGCCCTCGCACCGCGGGCAGGCGCCGAGGGGGCTGTTGAACGTGAACATGAGTTCGCTCGGCTCGTCGAACGTCATCCCGTCGGCCTCGAATTTTGCTGAGAACTCGCGGTCGGTCAGCGTGCCGTCGGGCGAGACCGCGCGGACCAGGCAACGTTCGCCGCCCTCGTGCATGGCGGTGCCCACCGATTCGCCCAGGCGGGTGGCCAGGTCGGCGCTCGGACCGACCTGGAGGCGGTCCACGACGAGGTTGAACCCATCTGTGGTGGGGTTCGACGACGCGTCTATCTCGTTGAAGCGCAAAACGTCGCCGTTGTGCTCGAGGCGGCTGAAGCCTTGCTGCTTGAGGTTCGGCAGGGTCGTCTCCATCTTTCCGGGGCGGAGTGGAGACAAGATGAGCAGTGTGGTGCCGTCGGGGCGCGACATGGCGTAGTCCACGACGTCGCCGACGCTGTCGTGCCTCACCTCCTGGCCGCTTATGGGCGACACCGTCCGCCCGATGCGGGCGAAGAGGAGCTTCAGGTAGTCATATATCTCCGTCGAGGTGCCGACCGTCGAGCGGGGGTTGCGGGTGTTGACTTTCTGCTCTATGGCAATGGCTGGCGGGATTCCCGTGATGCTGTCGACGTCGGGCTTGGAGTTGCGGCCCAGAAACTGCCGGGCGTAGGAGTTGAGGCTCTCCACGTAGCGGCGCTGGCCCTCGGCATAGAGGGTGTCGAAAGCCAGGCTCGACTTGCCGGAGCCGCTGACGCCGGTTATGACTATGAGTTTGTTGCGCGGAATCTTCAGGCTGATGCCCTTGAGGTTGTTCACCCGGGCTTTCTTTATGTCTATGAAGTAGTCTGTCGCCATTTTTCCGTCTTATGCCAGGAAGAGGAAGACTGTAGGTTTTTTGTGCAGTTCCGGAAGTTGGCTTTTGCGCCACTCCTCAACGCTCTTCGTCGAGATGAGCTCGTCCGCGCCTGTCACGCTTCTCGCCACGCATAGGCGGGTCGTGGGGCGGAGCGCCTGGAGGAGCGTCTGCAGCATCTTGTCGTTGCGGTATGGGGCCTCGATGAAAATCTGCGTCTGGCTCTCTTTCAAGCTCCGCTCCTCCATCTTGCGCAGGTGCTTCGGGAGTTCCGACCCGATTGGCAGGTATCCGCTGAATGCGAAGTTCTGCCCGTTCAGTCCCGACGCCATCAGGCTCAGGATTATGCTCGACGGGCCCACCAGGGGCACTACTTTTATTCCGCGCCTGTGGGCCTCGGCGGCAAGCTCGGCCCCGGGGTCGGCCACGCCGGGGCATCCCGCCTCGCTGACCATGCCCACGTCCTCGCCGCTCTCGGCCGCCGACAGCATTTGCGGGATGTCGGCGGCGCCGTGGTGTTCGTTGAGTTCCGTGAGCGTCAGGGCGTCGATGTCTATCGTGCGGTCCACGCTCTTGAGGAAACGGCGGGCCGTGCGTATCTCCTCGACGGCGAAATTCCTCGTCGAGGAGACGATGTCGAGGTTTTTCTGAGGAAACGACTCACCGGGGGCTGTCTCCGACAGGTATGTCGGAATCATGAAGAGCCTGCCTTTCATCTCGCCCCTACAGGTCTTCTAGGGCGTTCAGCCACATCTCCGCCGAGGCGTCGCTAGGCATCCGCCAGTCGCCGCGGGGCGACAGCGAGACGAGGCCGACCTTGGGCCCGTCGGGCATGCACGAGCGTTTGAACTGTTGCGCGAAGAAGCGGCGGAGGAACGTGCCGAGCCACTTCTTTATCACCGGGCGGGGATATACGCCGTCGAAAGCGCGGCAGGCCATGAGCAGGAGACGCCCGGGGCCGAAGCCGTAGCGGAGCAGGTGGAATAGGAAGAAGTCATGGAGCTCGTAGGGCCCCACGAGGTCTTCGGTCTTCTGGTTGATGTTGCCGTCAGGGGCGGCCGGCAGCAACTCGGGGCTTATGGGTGTGTCTAGGATGTCCATGAGCGTCGAGCGGGTCTCCTCGTCCGACGCCGTGTCGGCCACGTGTCGGACCACGTAGCGGATCTGTGTCTTCGGGACGCCCGCGTTGACGCCGTACATCGACATGTGGTCGCCGTTGAATGTCGTCCAGCCCAGGGCCAGTTCCGAGAGGTCGCCCGTCCCCACCACCAGGCCGTTCTCCTTGTTGGCGTAGTCCATCAGGATTTGCGTCCGCTCGCGGGCTTGCGAGTTCTCGTAGGCCGTGCCGTGGTCGCTCTCGCTCACGCCGATGTCGCTCAGGTGTTGCCGACATGCCGCCGTGATGTCTATCTCGACGGTTGAGGCGCCTAGCGACTTCATCAGTTTCAGCGCGTTGCCGTGCGTGCGGCTCGTTGTCCCGAAGCCTGGCATGGTTATGCCCACCACGTCTGTCCGGGGGCGGCCCATCAGGTCCATTGCCTTGGCCGCCACGAGCAGGGCCAGGGTGGAGTCCAGTCCGCCAGAGACGCCCACGACGGCTTTCGCCGCCCGGCTGGCCCTCATGCGCTGCGCCAGTCCGTTGGCCTGGATGCTGAACACCTCTTCGCAGTCGGACTTGCGCGCCGCCTCGTCTTCGGCGACGAACGGCAGCCGTTGGAACGTGCGGCTCACTCCGTCGGCGTCCAAGTCGCCCAGGGAGCTCACCGTCACGTTGCGGACGGGATGGCTGGCCGTGTCGGGGGAGTGGAATGTCGTCGTGCGTAGGCGCAGGGCCTCGATCATCTCGATGTCGATGTCGGCCGTGATGTAGTGCGCCGCCTGGGCGAAACGCTCGCCGCGCGACAGGATTGCGCCGTTTTCCGCAATGTATGTAGCGCCGTCGAAAACCATGTCCGTCGTGCTCTCGCCCAGGCCCGACGAGGCGTAGACATAGGCTGAGAGGGTCTTTGTGCTCTGCGCTTTTATCAGGCTGACGCGCTCGGCGTCTTTTGTCACGTAGTCGTTAGAGGCCGAGATGTTCACAATGATATGTGCGCCTTGCAGGGCAAGGAACGTCGAGGGGGCTACGGGCGCCCATAGGTCTTCGCAAATCTCGATGCCGAACTTGACCCTCTGCTCGGCGCAGCTGAATATGAGGTCTGTGCCGAAAGGTATCTCGGTGTTGCTCAGCGTGATCGTCTTGGGCGTTGAGGCCGTGGGAGTGGCGAACCACCGTCCCTCGTAGTACTCGCCGTATGTCGGCAGGTACGTCTTCGGGACGGCGCCCTTGACCTCCCCCTCGGCAATCACCACGGCGCAATTGTAGAGCCTCCCGGCGACGGCCAGCGGCATCCCCACCACCGCCATGATGGGCACGGTGCTGGTCATGCTCAGTATGTTGTCCAGGGCCATCTCCGCCTCGCGGAGCATGAACGGCTGCGCGAGCATGTCGGCCGCGGTGTAGCCCGTTATGGCGAGCTCGGGCAGGGCCACTATCGCGGCGCCGTCGTCGGCGGCGTGGCGCATGAGGTCTATGATTTGCTCCGCGTTGCGTTGGCAGTTGCCAACGCTCGTCACGGGGGTGGCGGCGGCCACCTTGATGAAGCCGGTGGGTTCGCCTGTCTCGGTGCTGAATAAGTCTAACATTGTCGTGCTATGAGTTGAGCGTGGCGAGGAACTCGGCGTTGCTGCGGGTCCTGCTCATCATGTCAACGAGTTTCGTCATGACCTCAATGGGCGTCATGTCCGCGATGCCCTTGTTGCGCAAGACCCACATCCGGTTCAGCGTCTCGCGGTCGTGTAGCAGGTCGTCGCGGCGGGTGCTCGACGCGTTGACGTCCACGGCGGGGAAGATGCGCTTGTTGGCCAGCTTGCGGTCCAACTGAAGCTCCATGTTGCCCGTCCCCTTGAACTCCTCGAAGATGACGTCGTCCATCTTCGAGCCGGTCTCGGTAAGGGCCGTCGCCACAATGGTGAGCGAGCCGCCGTGCTCGATGTTACGTGCGGCGCCGAAGAAACGTTTCGGCTTTTGCAGGGCGTTGGCGTCGACGCCGCCCGTCAAGACCTTGCCGGAGGCCGGCGACACGGTGTTGTAGGCGCGGGCCAGGCGGGTTATGGAGTCGAGCAGGATGACCACGTCGTGGCCGCACTCCACCATGCGCTTGGCTTTCTCCAGGACGATGTTGGCAACCTTGACGTGGCGGTCGGCGGGCTCGTCGAATGTCGAGGCTATAACCTCGGCGTTGACCGAGCGCTGCATGTCGGTCACCTCCTCCGGGCGCTCGTCGATGAGCAGGATTATGAGGTAGACTTCCGGGTGGTTGTCGGCAATGACGTTGGCAATGTCTTTCAGCAAGACCGTCTTGCCGGTCTTGGGCTGGGCCACGATGAGGCCGCGCTGGCCCTTGCCGATGGGGGCGAAGAGGTCCACGAGGCGGGTGCTGATGTTGGCCTTGCCGCCCGTCGAGAGCTTGAACTTCTCGTCGGGGAATATGGGCGTGAGGTTCTCAAAGAGCTGCCGGTCGCGGATTTGTTCCGGGCGCTTGCCGTTGATGGTCTCGACCCTCACCAGGGGGAAGTATTTCTCGCTCTCGCGGGGCGTGCGCACGAAGCCCGTGACCGTGTCGCCCGTCCGCAGGCCGTAGTTGCGGATTATGCTCTGCTGGACATACACGTCGTCGGGCGAGCTGAGGTAGTTGTAGTCCGACGAGCGCAAGAAGCCGTAGCCGTCTTGCATGAGCTCCAGGACGCCCTGCGCCGAGATGACGTTGTCGAAGTTGTAGTTGGCGTTCGGCCGCGCCCGCCTGTCGTCCTGTGGCGCGCGTCCGTTGGAGAATCCGCCCCATTGCGCGCCGTTGCCGCGGGGTTGGCTGTTGGCGGGCGCGCCGTTCTCCGCGTAGGTGCCGTTGTCGGGCGGGGTGCCGAGTTCGCCAAGGATGCCGCCCTGTCCCGAGTTTGCCAACTTCTCCGCCAGCGACTGCATGGCGCCGCCCTCCGTCTCGCCGTCGTCGCGGTGCTGGTCATAGGCCGGGGCGTCGATGCTGCGCCGCACGGAGCCGTCGCGGTCGGAGTTCTTCCAGTCCTTGGCGTTCTTTGTCGTGTAGGTGGTCACTTGGACTCGCTGCCGGGGTTTGCGCGGCTCGGGGGTCTCGTCGCCGGCCGGCTCGTCGCTCGTCTTGAAGCGCATGAAAGCCTTGGCGATCAAGTCCTCTTTCTCTTCGGCGCTGAGGCTCTCTCCGTGCGTCGCGGGGGCTTGCGCCGAGGGCGCTTCGGGGGCGGCCTGCATCTCCAGGATTTTCTCCTGAAGCTCACGCTTTTTGTACTGCTCGACCCTCCTGATTCCTATCTCTTTCGCAATCTCTCGCAACTTCGGCAGGAGAAGCTCCGACAGTTCGTCTTTGCTATACATCTGTTTTGTTAGGGATGGTTTTTCAGCCGTTGGTAAGCACCGCGTCCCGATGTGTCCGGGCTCGCCGCCCCGACCGGTGCGCAACAGGAAATGAATGTTTGTTTTCTGTCTTGAAGAAGAGTCGCAGGATATGACCCGCTGAGCGGCAGAAGCATCTAAACTGCGGGCCTTGCATCTGTGCCACTACCGATATGGTCGCGAACCGATTCCGCAAGGACACAGGCGGTCATCAACTCACGGCAAAATTAGCAATATTTCTAAACGCGCAAACGTTTGGCGTTTCGATTTTTTGGCTGGGGGAGGAAATAAACAGACGCCAGAAGCAGCATCTTGCGCGGCTTCTGGCGTCCATCGGGGATTGAGGGCTGTTTTTATGCCGGTTGGTGGACGGGACGGAGCAAGTCCATGACGGTCTTGACGGGAGTGAACGTCATGACGGGCACCTCGACGAAGACTGTCAGCCAGTTTGCCATGGCGCCGTTCCACAGCCCCGGCAACTCCATGCCCACGACGTCCACGCCGCCGACGCTCTTGTGGGTCTGGAAGCCGGCTTCGGGGTCCACATATTTCGTGAGGTCGAAGCGGTTGCCGTGCCGGTCTTTGAGGCAGCAGAAGAGGTCAACGGGGTTGAAGTGGGTGCTGCCGGCCACAATCTCCTTGACGGCGGGCGAGTCCATGTCCATCTGCGCGCTCTCTACGATTTGCAGCGAGAGCAGGCCGTCTTTCCCCTCGACCCAGAACGGCCCGCCGCCGGGCTCGCCCTCGTTTTTCACCATCCCGCACACGCGCAGTGGGCGGTCGAGGAACGACTGCGCGAAGCCCCGCTTGTCTGTGCCCGCGGGCGGCGTCACCTTGAATGTCTTGGCAATGAAGTCCTCGGCCTCCGCGACGGCCGAGGTGTCGCCACCGTCGATGCGCCTCAGCAGGTTGTCTGCTTTCTCCTTGATGTTCAGCCCTATGGCGGCAATCACCTTTTTCCACGTCGAGGCCTCGGACAGCATCCGGCCGTGCGCCACGTTGTCGATGTTCTTGACGAAAGCCGCGTCGGCGTCGATCTTGTTCAAGTTGCCAATCAGCGCACCGTGGCCGCCGGGGCGGAAGACCAGGTGCCCGTCTTTGTCGCGGGCGGGCTTGCCGTCGGGCGTGAGGGCGGGGACGTCTGTCGCGGGCGGTTGCACGCTGTAGGTCACGTCAATCTCGACGCCCTCCGTCTTGCGGGCCTCTTCCAGGCCTTTCGCCAAGACCTGGCGGAAAGCGGCCTCCATGCCCGTCGGCACCGTGTAGTGGACGTGCGCGCCATTGTTGCTCAGGCAATACTCTTTGGCCTCGGCAAGATGCTCTTCGGCGGCCGTGCGCACAGTGCCGTCGGCGTATTTGTGGAAAGCCACCAGGCCCTTGGGGTGGCTTCCATACGCCAGGCCGTTTTCGCCAAGCACCAGGGCCACGGTGTCTGCGCGGTCTTTGGGCGTCATCGCTTTCAGTCTCTCGGCAAAGGCGAAATCGCCAAGGCGTGTGAAGAATGTCGCCCACGGCTCCTCGCCGTCCATGCGCCCGCGGTCGCCCTCGGTGGCCGAAAGGTATTGGTGCAGTGGTTTGAACATCCGGCTCGCGGCGCCGGAGGCCGGGACGAACTTGGATATTTTCAGCCCTTGGGCCAGGCGGGCGTCGTAGCTTGCGGCCAATCGGCGAGCCTCGGCCTCGTCGACTCTCGTTATGCCGTCGCCGATGGTGGCGGCGCGCCGCACGGCGCAGGGGGCGAAGCCGCGCGCAATCATCTCTAGTTGCAGCTCGGTCTCCTCTACGCTTTTGCCTCGTGTCTTGAGGTCTTGTTCGTCTTGTTTTGTCAGCATGGTGTATCTTTCTGAAATTTTCTACTGCGAGTCCTGCGCGGCGCGACGCCGCGTCAGGAAGTTACAAACAAATGCTCAATTGGGCAAGTGCGGGTGCCCTTGTGGGGATGGAGCCTGTGGGTGCTTTCGTGCGGTTTGTGGCTCTCAATTGTCAACAGACAAGATTGGGTTGCCCTTGCGCTCGGCGTCGATTGTCGTAGGCTCGCCGTGTCCCGGGTAGACCACGGTGCCGCCCGGCAGGGCGAACAGCCTCTCCGTTATCGAGCGGCGCAGCTTCTTCAGCCGCCCGCCTGGCAGGTTGGTGGCGCCGTGGGCTCCTTTCAGCAGGCTGTCGCCCGAGAAGACGGCGCCCTCGCTCTCGCACCACAGCGAGATGCCGCCGGGCGAGTGCCCTGGCGTGCCGACCACTTTTAGCGTTGTCGCCCCAAAGCGGACCTCCGCCCCGTCGTGGAGGGTGAAGTCGGGCATCGGCACATGCGCTTCGTCGTCGCCCAGGCCAAAGGCCACGGCCTGGTAGTGGACCATCTCCACCAGGGGGCGGTCGCCCTCGTTGGCCTCGGCCTTTATGCCGTAGCGGTTCAAGATGAACTCGTTGCCAAACGTGTGGTCGAGGTGGAGGTGGGTGCAGAGCAACCGGCGGACGCTAAGCCCCTCGCTGGCAATGTATTCCGCCAACGCGTCGCGCTCGTCCTGCTCGCGGCATCCGCAGTCGATTATGACGCACTCCCTGGTCGCGTCGGAGACGACGTAGGTGTTCTCGTGCATCATGTTGACGCAAAAGCTCTTTACAATCATCTACTTCTCGGTCTGGTTATACTCCCACGGGTTCGTCTCGATGCCTGCCAGCTTGACTATGGCTTCGTGCGTCCGTCGGCGCAGGTCGTCCACCACGGCGCCGCGCTTGCCTTTCAGGGCCGGGTCGGGGAATATCGGCTCGCCAACGTTGAGCGTCACGCAAGCCTCCTTGCCGAACAGCTTCAGCAGGCCCTTGCGCTCGCGATACGAGTAGGCCATGGGGATTATGGGCAGGTTGTATCGCTCGGCGAAAATGAATGCGCCCTTTTTGAACGGGCGGATGGGGGTGTAGAACTGCCAGCGGCTCTCCTCGGCGAAGAAGTGCATCCAGAAGCCGTGCTCGCGGTAGTAGTCGAAGGCCTTGTAGAAGAGCTTCAGGTCCGACAGCTTCTCCGGAATGGGGACGCCGCCCATGGCGACCATGCGGGTGCGGTCTTTGCCAGCCATCTGCCCGCGGAAAATGGGGAAGCGAAGCTGCCGCCAACCTATGGCGCTGAAGATGCCGCACATGTCCCAACGGAACACGTGGTTGCAGACCGTCATGGCGCCGCCGCGGAGCTTGTCCATGTTGCGGGTGATGTTCTCGCGGCCGCGCATCTTGAAGCCGTAGCGGAATTTGTTCATGAACTCTATGAGCGTCTTCGACTGGAAGTAGTATAGCCAATTGAGAACTCGGAAGCGCAGCGAGTGGTCTACATAGGGGTAGGTGGAGTCTACGTTGACGTCATAGATTTTCTTTATCGGGAGCAGGTGCGCATGAGGGTCGTCGCCGCCATACGATATGTGGTCCAGAGGGATGTAGCCGCCATCTCTGAGCTTGAGTTTGTCGTAATAGGGCGGCTGCTCCTGTGTGCTGACTGGCATGGTTGGTGGATGTTTGGAAAATGGTGGGTAAAAAGAAATGTGTCCCGGAAGCACTCCCTGCCTCCAGGACACTACCTTGTGGTGCGACCAAGGGCAGTCCGTCTATGCTACTTGGACTCCACTGTCATGATTGCCGCCTTGTCGAACTTTGCGACAACGCCGTCCGAAATCTCCAGCGCCACATGGTCCTCCTTCACTTCTGCCACCTTGGCCTTGAGCCCGCTCGTGGTTACGACGTGGTCGCCTTTCTTCATGGCCTCGCGCATCTTGACCAGCTCTTTCTGTTTTTTCTGTTGGGGGCGGATCATGAAGAAGTAGCATACGACGATGATGAGGATGAGGGGCAGGAAGCTCATCAGTGCGCTGCCGCCGCCTTGCGCGGGGGCGGCGGGTGCTGCCTGGAGTAGTGTGTTGAGCATGTTTTTTTTTGTGTTATTATTCCTATTCTGGTTCGGACACGTCGGCGTAGACAAAGATCTTTATTGTCTGCCCGTTGTCCGCATTTATGTCCACGAGGTGGTACTGCTTGCCAACCGAGCCGTGTGTGTCGAGCTCGATGCGGACTTTTGTTGTCTCGCCTGGCCCAATCGTCTCGGTGTCGGGGCGGGCCGTCAGGCAGGCGCAGTCGGTCTCTACGCTTGCGAGCCGCACAGTCTGCTTGCCGGTGTTGGTCAGCGTGTTGGTCAGTGCTATGATGTCGGCATAGTCCACGTTGCCGAGGTTGTGGAACGTCGTGTCGGCCACGACGCACGCGCTGTCGCCAAGCGCGCCCGCGTTTGCCGAGAGCCTGTTCCCATGCCCCGAGCAAGACGCAAGGGAGGCGGCCAGGACCGCGGTCAGGGCTGTGTGCCGCGCCGTGCGTTTAGCGAGCGTCATCGCCTAGAAGAGTTGCGCCTCGCTGATCCGTTTCTCTTCGACGAGCTGGCGCACAATCTTCTCAAGCAGGCCGTTGATGTAGCTGTTGCTCTTGTCCGTCGAGTAGAACTTGGCAATCTCGATATACTCGTTGAGAGTCACCTTTATCGGGATGTTGACCATCGTCGTCATCTCGGCTATGGCCATGTTGATGAGCAGGACGTCCATCAGGGCCACGCGGTCGGCGTCCCAGTTCTTGGAGTACTTCTTTATCATCTCCATGGTGTTCTCGCGCTCCATGACGCTGCGGCGTAGCACTTTCTTGGTGAACTCGGCGTCGTCTTCGTCCTTGTACAGGGGCATGAGCTCCACCGTGGCTCCGTTCGTGCCGTCGAAATCCTTGAGGGTCTTGACCGCCATGCTTATCATGAACTCAGCCTCGTCGTTCCAAAATACGTTCTTGAACTCCAGCGCCTGGAAGAAGAACGACATCTTGGGCAGCTCCTTGCTCATGAACTTGATGACGAAGTTGCGGTCGGCTTCGAAGCTGTCTTCGTCGGAGTTCATGTACTTGTTGTATGCGTCGCAGTGGGTCATCTTGGAGAAGATGGTCTTGATGACCGTGTCGTCCTGCGACCACGTGTTGCCGCTGGTCTCGATGGCCTTGTTGAGCTGCTCGTTCTCCTCCAGCGCGAGGATGAGGCGGTTTTGCGCGAACCGGGTGTTGGGGTTGAGTTCCGCCGCCGTGGGGCGCATCTTGGCGCGGCCAATCTCAATCCGCTTGGCGGCCAGGTGGCGCAACGCCGACGGCAGTTGAAGAATGAGGTGGTAGAGATCTTGGCTCTTGCCTATGCTGTGTTGCAACAGCGTCTCTGCCTCTTTCAGGTCCAAGTCGCCCTGCTGGATGAGCGAGTAGAGCACCTGCATCACCTTGACCCTTATCAGTCTCCTGCTTAACATTATTCTAAGAACTTTTTCTTGTTGTTCGCCTATTCTTGGTAACTCGCGAAGTTAAGCCTTTCCACAAACAGAGGCAAATTATTTACTTGTCTTTGAAGATTTGCTTTATCTTGCTTTGGGTCTCTTCTACCTTGTTCCGAATCTGTTCGCCCGTGTTCATGATCTGTTCGCGGATGCGCGACGGGCTGAAGCGTTGGCTGAGGTAGAAGTCCCGGGGGGGGACGATGACTTTCAGCGCCTTGTGTTCCACCTCGATGACGGCCTTTGGGGGCAGGGTGATGGGCTCGCCGTCAACGTGGGCCATGAGGCTTTCGCTGTTGCGAAGCTCGACGCGCTCCGCGCGAATCATCTCGTCATACTTGTTCGTGTCGATTGACTGGCTCAGAAGCGAGATGACGAGCGAGGGGATCGCCATGTTGGGGAACTCCGAGACCATGCATACGTCCATAAGCCCGTCGTCGACGCACGCGTTGGGGGCTATGTGGATGTTGTTGCCCCACTGGCTGGAGTTGGCGAAGCTGATGAGGAATGCCGTGCGGTCGAAGAGGTCGCCGTCGATGTCCAGGACATACTCTTGCGACTGGTATGTCGGGAACTCCTTGGCTATGAGGTTCATGTATTGGAGCGGCCCCCGCGTGCGCTTGTTTGCGAACAGGTGGCTTATGTATGCGTCGAAGCCGACGCCGGCCACGTTGAGCGAGTAGTGGCCGCCGACGCGCAGCGCGTCTATGGGGCGGGTCTCGCACTCGTTGATGACGTCTATGGCCGACGCCGTGCGCAACGGCACGTCGAGCGCGCGCGCCAGCCCGTTGCCCGAGCCGCAGGGGATTACGCCCAGGGCCGTGTCGCTGCCTATGAGCCCTGTGCCGACCTCGTTGACCGTCCCGTCGCCGCCGACGGCGATGATGGCGTCGGCGCGGCCGCGGTGGGCTAGGGCTATCTCGGTGGCGTGGCCGCGGTGTGTGGTGTTGATGATGTCGAAGTCCACCCTCGTGGCGTCAGTCCGCTCCTTTATCTCTTCTTCTATGACCGATTTGCGGCCTAGCCCGGAGTGAGGATTGACGACATAGAGGATTCGTCTTTTGCTCATTGTCTAGATAGTCAGGTTCTGATTTTTTGTGGTGGGGCGCCAATCTCCACCTTGAGGCCGTCGTGCGCCAATGCCATCGACTCGGGCAGTGTCGCCCCGCGCGAGGCGTGGAGGCCTATGGCGTGAGACATGTGGGTGAAGAATGTCTGCCGCGCCCCGACGTGGCGCGCCACCTCCACGGCCTCGTCGAGGCTCAGGTGAGAGTGGTGGTGCGTGGGGCGCAGGGCGTTGAGCACGAGGGTGTCTATGCCCTCGATTAGCTTTATCGTGCTGTGTGGGACTATGCTTGCGTCTGTTATGTACGCCAGCTGGCCAATCCGAAAGCCCAAAATAGCGAGTCCGCCGTGCATGACCGGCAGGGGGACTATCTCGACGCCCGCGGCGGTGAACTTCCTCTTGTCAATCTTGTGGAGCTTCAGCCGCGGCGAGCCGGGGTAGGGACGGTGCTCAAAGGCGTAGTAGAGGTTGCGCTTGACGGCGTTGATGGTCGTCTCCATCCCGTATACGTCCACCGGGTGGTGGACGGCGTGGTTCACGCCCCGCACGTCGTCCAGCCCCCCGACGTGGTCGTAGTGCAGGTGGGTCAGGAGCAGGGCGTCAATCTTTTGCGTGCCGTTGCGGAGCATCTGTTGGCGGAAGTCGGGGCCGGCGTCGACGAGGATGTTGGGCCCGTCGTCGCTCATCTCGACAAGGAGGGACGAACGAAGCCGCCTGTCGCGCGGGTCGGTGGAGGTGCACACCTCGCAGGCGCACCCGATTACGGGTACGCCTGTCGACGTCCCCGTGCCAAAAAATGTCGCTTTCATATGTGTAGACCTGGTGTAGGCAAAGATAACCATTCTGGCGAAATAAAAAAGCCCCCGATGGGCGCCTAGGGCCATCGGGGGCGGATTTCCGCGTCGGGCGCTCCGGGGCTACATCCCCATCACGCTGTCGGCTTTGCCGCTAAAGGCGTTGAGCAGGGCCTCGGAGGGGCTGCCGTCGCTCAGGAAGCCGCCCTTGTTGTAGCCGTTCCACGCGCCGTCGCCGGGGTTGTAGCACTCCGGCTCCCAATAGAAGACGCCCTTGCACGAGGGGACTTCCTTTTGGCAGCGGACCACGACGTCGTTGAGCATCATCTTGGCGTCAGAGTGGGAGACGTCGCAACCCACTTCGCAGACCATGACGTCGCAACCGTAGGTCTCGTGGGCCATGTTGAGGTTGTCGATGGTTGTCGAGACGTAGTCCTGGTACCATCCGTCGGCGTCCATGTCCGGGTAGAGCGAGACGCCGAAGATGTCATACTCCGCGCCGGCGGCTTTCATCTTGTCCAGCGCCCATACGATTTTGCTCGTCTCGTTGCCACCCTCGAAGTGGACGACGGTCTTGCAACGGGGGTAGACCTCCTTGGCGGCCTTGCACCCTGCGGCGTGGAGCTTGACGTAGTCGGCGCCCATCTTGCCGTTGACGTCCGATGCCGAGCCGTCGGAGTTGTACTGGATCATGCCGCCGCGCGTCTCGTTGCCAATCTGCACCCACGCCACGTCCACTCCGTTCGTCCGCACCGCCGTAAGTACTTTCTTCGTGTACTGGTAGAGCTTGTCGGCCAAGGCGTCTAGGGTAGCGCATCCGTCCCACACGGAGGGCTTGTATTGCGCGCCGGGGTCGGCCCATCGGTCGGAGTAGTGGAAATCGACCATGATGTGGTAGCCCATGTTGTAGGCGCGGACGGCCTTGCGCACCATGTCGGCCATGTCGCAATATCCGTCAGACGGGTTCACCCACACCCTAAGTCGGCAGGCGTTGAAGCCTATCCCGCGGAGGATGGAGAGGCAGTCGCCCTCGTTGCCGGCGGCGTCGCGGAACTTCCAGTTGGCGTCTTCCATGGCTGTCACCCAGCTGGGGTCGGCGCCAAAGGCGAAGGCGGGAGCGGTACGGCTCGGCGTCTCCTCCTCGGCATATTCGCGCTTGACGTTCGGCTCGTCGTCGTCGTTGCATGCGGACATGGGGGTCAGCATGGCCGCAGTGGCGAGGTATAGGATGGTTCTTTTCATTTCTCTTTGCTGTTATTTCTTGGTTATCGTCACGCTGTTCGTCTTGGCGTTGACCACGATGTCATACGTGCCGGGGTCGCTGCCGATGTAGTTGCTTGTCTGCTCGGCGGTGAGCGACGTGTTGTCTGTGGCCAGGTAGAGCTTGAAGAGCCAGTCTTCGTTGACGACAAGGTACGGCCCCCACTTCTCTTTTTCCGCAATCGTCAGGTCTGTGAGCGTCCATGTCCCGTCGCCGTTGTTGGTGAGCGGCGTGGTGAACTTGAAGTCGTTGAAGTCGCCCACCAGGTGCAGGCTCGTCACCTCGAATGCGCTCCACTTCTCGTTCTCGGCTTCGAACCTCACGTAGTAGGGAGTCTGCGTGGCTTTCACCCATAAGTTGTTTGTCGACCCTTTCTGGAATGTGAGTTCCGTCCAATTGCTGTCCGCCCCCCAGGTGTCGCCGTTGCTGTCCAGGATGTGGAAGTTCCAGTCGTCGGCGTCTTTGTAGAGCAGGCCCCTGTAGAGACTTGGGTCGCTGCTGAGGTCGCTGTACAATGTGCTCTGAAGCCACTCGTGGTCGGCGTCGTAGTAGATTCCGAGCGTCGCGGCATACTTGGGCTTGGCGACTGCGCTGACGTTGTTGTCGGGGAGGTTCACGTTCACTTTATATTCCGCCACCTCGTCGAATGTGAGTGCGGACTCGCCCAAATACGTGTTGCCGTCGCCGTCCTCTATTGTGTAGGCGGCGCCCGCTGTCGTGTTGTTCACGACCCCCGAGTATATGCCGATAGGTATGCCGTCGTTTACCTCTGCCGTAAGGCTGGTCTTGACGCCGTCGACGACGACATACATCACCGACGGGTATGTCTTGACGTCGCCCATGTCGGAGAGCGTGTAGGTCGGCACGGCCCCCGAGAGGTCAATCTCAATCTTATACTTGCCAGCCGTTGCCACGCTGATTGCGGTCTGCGGGGTGGCGTTGCGCGTCAGCTTGCCGTCGGCGTCGGGCGAGAGGGTCAGCGTCCCTTTCCTGCCGTCTTTGGCGGCGTCGCCGGTGCCGTTGTCGTTGGTGGTGGTCTTGCCGTCGATGTAGAGCTGAGCGTCGCTCTTTGTCGTCTCGACAATGCCGGCCCACTTGACGGTGGCGGCGTCGAACGTCAGGTCCGCCGTGGCGTCGCCGCTGACGGAGAGGGCGTCGACAGCAGTATACGTGATGTATTGGCTGCCGCCGTTGGTGTTGAGGCCAATCAGCAGGCATCCGGCGGGTTCGGCTGTCCAGAAGTTCCATGCGCCGTTGGTCGCCATGTCGGCGCGGGCAAAGTTGCCGTCCTCGCCGTAGTTGCCCCACGTCTGGTCCATGCCGTCGCTCACCCAGAAGTTGAACCATCCGCCGTAGGTGCCGATGAAGCCCTCGTAGATGCCGTTCTCGGCGGGCGAGTAGAGGGTGTCGACTGTCGCCGTCTTGTCCTTGTCGAGGACAAAGGCGCGGGTCATGTCGATGTATAGGGGGGTGATGCCGACCGTGAGGGCTTCCGACGCCACCACGTTGCGGTTGTCCAAGGCGTTGTAGCCGTGGAGGGTGCGGAAGTAGAGCGTCCCGGCCTTGCCGGCCTCAAGTCCGAGGCTCATGGCCAGGATGTTCAGCTCCTGCCCCGTATAGGAGACGTCGTTGACGCCCTTGATTGGCTTCGCCAGGCTCTCGGTCTTGACCGAGCCGGAGAAGTCCGCCGTGGTCGATATTTGCAGGGTGTAGGTGCCCTCGCCGAGCGCGGCCGAGCCGCTCAGGCTGTTGGTGAGGTAGAGTTCGCGGCCGTCGGCGGTGTAGGTCATCTGGAGGACCGTGCTGTTCAGGTTGCTCTTCGAGATGACGATGTTGTCCGTCGTCTCAAGATCCACCTCTGATTGGCTCAGTCCGCTCACTTTCCATTTGTCGATGTCGTCGTCGCACGCCGCGAGGGCGCAGGCGGCAACGGCCATCGATGCCAATATGCTGTGTGTCTTCATTTTTTAGTCGAGAGTTTTGCGTTAATACTCCGGGTTGCTCAGGTTCGGGTTCGCGGTCAGCTCCGTCTGGGGGATGGGGAAATAGTTGTAGCGCGCGTCAAAGGCGCCGGGCTTCGTGTCCCACAGGTAGGCGGCGGTGCAGAAGCGGTCGTAGCGGACCAGGTCTGTGCGACGCGTGTTCTCCCAATACATCTCGTGCTGGCGCTCCAGGAGGATGTTGTCCAGGGTCAGCCCGCCCTCGGCAAGCTCGCCCAGCCCGGCGCGGCCGCGCAGTTTGTTTATGCCGTCCAGGGCCTCGGACGCGGTGGCCGTCTTGGCGCCGCGCGCCACGGCCTCGGCCAGGTTGAGGTAGGCCTCGGCCAGGCGGAAGAGCGGCACGTCGGTCGCCACGCCGTCGGTCGACGTGTTGCTCGCCGCCTCGCCGGTGTCGGTGAGGTTGGTGTATTTGGTGACGATGTAGCCCTGCGTCTGGTCCGTGGAGTTTTCCACGACCTCCTGCTGCTGGTCGGTGAAGAAGCAGTAGCGGGCGTCGCCGCTCTCAAAGGTCGAGGTCAGCTGGCTTTGGGCGCGGGTGCTGCCCCAGCCCGACGCCACGCCGTAGTTGCCGACGCTGTACTCCGCCGACTTGCACCCCGTGCTCGCCGCGCCGCATATCAGCGACGTGGTCGAGCCCCACGTCACGGTCTGGGTGGCATCGACCACGGCGTGGAGGATTATCTCGTTGACGCGCTTGTGGTTGTCGGCGTTGAAGAGCTGCGAGTAGTCGTAGTTGAGCGAATAGCCCTCGTCGATGACCTTGGCGGCGTACGTGGCGCAGTCGTCGTAGCGGCCGGTGCCGGTGTATACTTCTGCGTTGAGATACAGGCGCGAGAGGAGCATCCATGCTGCGGCGCGGGGGGCGCGGCCGTAGACGGCGGATCCGCGCGGCGCCATCTCTTCCGAGCACTCTTTTAGCTCGCTCTCGATGTAGGCGAAGAGGCCCGGGGCGTCGGCCACTTTGGGAATGTAGGAGCCGACCTTGTCGCCCTCCGTCACCATGGAGCCCTTGCGGAACAGGTCCAGGACCCAATAGTAGTAGTAGGCGCGGACGAAGCGGGCCTCGGCGCGGAACGACTTAAGCTCCGGCTGGTCTTTCTCGGCGAACGACGACAGGCGGTCGTCGCCGCAGTGGCGCAGAAACTCGTTGCAGAGGGCTATGGTGTAGTAGGCGCGGTAGTACGCGTCGGCGGCCCATGCGTCGTTGGCGTCCCACGTGTGGCCCTGGAGGCCGGTCAGCTTGTCGCCCTCAAGCCACGTGCTGGCCACCTCGTCCGTCGTGGCCTCCTGGAGGTTGAAGAGGGTGCGCCCGAAGTCGTGGCCGTTGTTCGACGTCAGGTCGGCATTGTCGCCGCCCTTGCCCTGCCCGACGACGGTGTAGGAGGCGTAGAGCTTCGCCAGGACGCTCTCGTAGTCGCCGACGGTCTTGTAGAGGTCTTCGCCGGTGGTCTCCTCGTGGGGGTACTGGTCGAGGTCGTCGGTGCAGGCCGGCGACGCCAGCCCCACGCACAAAGCCGCGGCGTATATGAGTCGTTTCATGATTGATTCTTTGTTAGTCAATGTTATACGTGTGGCGCTTCCCTAGAACTCAAAACCGAGGGTGAGCGAGAAGATGCGCGGGCGGGGGTAGAACGTCATGTCCACGCCGCCATCAATCTCCGGGTCGATGCCCGAGTAGTCCGTCACCGTGAAGACGTTCTGGACCATCAGCGAGGCGTTGAGGCTGAAGACGTCCTTTATCCGGCCGAAGTTGTAGCCCAGCGTCACGTTGTCCATCTTCAGGAACGAGGCGTTCTCAAGGTAGTAGTCCGACCAGTATTGCCTCTGCGCGAAACGCGTGTCGAGATAGCTGGAGCTGAGGTTGTTGAGCTGATAGTCGTTGTAGCTCATGGTGCGCAGCGCGCCGGTGTTCATGGCCATGCCGTTGAAGACGTAGTTGCCCAGGTTGGCGCGGAGCGAGGTGCCGAGAGTCCACTGGCGGAAGCTCAGGTTGGCCGAGAAGCCGAGCATCCAGTCGGGCGACGGCTTGTGGACCATGTAGCGGTCGTCCGAGTTGACCTGCCCGTCGCCGTTGAGGTCGGCATAGGCGCCCTCGATGGGTTTGCCGTCCTGCCCGTAGAGCTGGTGCTGGAGGTAGAACATGTAGGGCGCCTTGTCCTCCGTCAGGATCTCGAACTGATATTGGTCAATCCACGTCCCCACGGGCGTTATCGTGCTGGCGCCGTTGTCCACAAGTGAGAGGTTCTTGACGGTCTGCTCCTGCCACGTGGCGTTGAACGAGAGGTCGAGGCCCCAGTCGTGGGTGTCGATGACGGTGGCGTTCACGTTGAACTCCAGGCCCTGGCTGTCGACGTTGCCGACGTTGGTCGTGATGGTCTTGCTGAAGTTCGTCCCGGCGGCGCTGGGCACCGTGGCGAGCAGGTCTTCCGTCTTGCGGGTGTAGTACTCGACCGAGCCGTTGATCCTGTTGTCGGCAAAGCCGAAGTCTATGCCGAAGTTCCACGCCTTGGTCGTCTCCCACGTCAGGTCGGAGACGTAGGCCTCCGGCCGGAGCGTGCTGACAATCTTGTCGCCGAAGATGTAGTTCGCCCCGGTCTGGCTCGTCGTGTAGACGGGCATGTAGTTGTAGTTGCCTATGCCCTCCTGTTGGCCCGTGACGCCCCACGAGGCGCGGAGCTTGAGGTTCGAGAGGCTCTCGACGGAGCTCAGGAAGCCCTCTTCGGACAGCCGCCAGGCGAGCGCCACGGAGGGGAACGTGCCCCACCGGTCGTCGGAGCTGAAGCGCGACGTGCCGTCGCGGCGCAGGGTGGCGGTCAGCATGTAGCGGTCGAGCAGGGTGTAGTTGACGCGCCCGTAGTAGGAGAGCAGCGAGTGGCGCTGGTCGGTCGCCGCGATGGTCGAGGTGACGTCGCCCAGGCAGTTGAACGTCTCATATCGGGGGCTGGTCGATTTCCACATCTGGTAGTCGTAGCCCGCGGTGACGTCGAGCAGGTGGGCGTCGTTGAAGTTCTTGTTGTAGTTGGCGTAGACGGTCAGGAGCTTGTTGGTCTTCTCCTCGGGCCCATACTCGTAGTCGCTGCCGTTGCTGGCCCAGCCGGAGTAGGACTCCTTGGGGACGTAGACTGTCCCCTCGCCCTTGGCGTAGTCGTAGCCCAGCGTGAGGTGGATCTTGAGCTCGGGCAGCGGGTGGAGCTTATATTCGGCGTCGAAGTTGCCCACGATGCGGCGGACGGTGCTCTTGTCCTTGTTCTGGTCGAGCAGCCCCACGGGGTTGGCGTTGGCGCCGGTCACCGGGGTGCCGTCGGGGTTGAGGGCCTCGTTCCATCCGCCCCACTGGTTCCCGCTGTCGCCGTAGTCTTTGCGCACGGCTATCGTCGGGTTGGCCGTGGCGGCGTTCCATATGGCGCCCGAACTTGCGAAGCGGTTCTTGTTCTGGCTCAGCTTCACGCCCAGGGTGAGCTTCAGGTGGTCGTCGAGCAGGGTGGGCGAGACGTTGAGGTTGCCGCTGACGCGTTGCGAGCGGTCGGTGTCGAGGATTCCCGCCTGGTTGTAGTAGCCCACCGAGAAGCGGATGGGGACGACGCCGGCCTTGGCGGCAATCGAGACGTTGTTGTCGGTGCCAAAGGCGGTGCGGAAAATCTCGTCGTTCCAGTCGGTGTCGGCGTCGCCCAGGAGGGCTTTCTGCGTCTCGGTGCCGTTGGCGTTCACCACGTCGATGAACTCCGAGCGGCTCAGCATGTCGCTGAACTTCGAGGCGCGCTGGAGGCTGTTGGTGGTCGAGAACGTCACTTTCAGACGGTCTTGCGCGCCTTTCTTGGTGGTGATGATGATGACGCCGTTCGAGGCGCGGCTGCCGTAGATGGCCGTCGACGACGCGTCTTTCAGGACCGTCATGCTCTCGATGTCGGCAGGGTTGATGAGGGCCAGGAAGTTGCCGGAGTTGCCGCTTATGCCGCCGTTCTCCAGGGGCACGCCGTCGAGGACAATGAGCGGGTCGTTGCTGGCGTTGAGGCTGGCGCCGCCGCGAATCTTGATTGTCGAGCCGGCCGTGGGCGAGCCGCTCGCCGAGATGATTTGGACGCCGGAGACTTTGCCGTTAATCAGTTGCTCGGCGCTGCCGATGAGGCCCTGGTTGAAGTCGTCGGCGGTGACGTTCTGGATGGCGCCCGTCAGGTCGCCCTTGCGCTGGGTGCCGTAGCCCACCACGACGATGTCGCCGAGGGTCGAAATCTCCTCCAGGAGGGTTACGTTGACTGTGTTCTCGGCCCCAAGCTCCACGGTCTCGGTGTCGTAGCCAATGAAGCTGAACTGGAGCGCCGAGGCGTCGGCCGGCAATATCAGCCGATAGTTGCCGTCGAAGTCGGAAATGGTGCCCGTCGTGGTCCCGGTGACCAGGATGGTCGCGCCGGGAACAGGCTGGCCGAACGCGTCGATCACCTTGCCGGTAATCGTGCGGCTCGTCTGGGCGGAAATAACCACGGGGGCTAATGACATGCCGCCCGCCAAAAGATAGGGCACGGCACGCACAAGGAATGGTCGTATCTCCATTACTTTTTAGGTTGATTATTACTTGATTTGTGGTACGGTGAAACCGCCACGCCAACGTTCGGCGCCGACGGCGCACCGTGCGAAAGTACGCAATATTTCGTATAATGCCGCCCTCTGTTCAGAGGCGGGCATGAGGCGAGGTCTGCACAGTTCGCTCGCTTCGCGCATTGCCCCGCACTTTGGGGCGAGAGCGGGAAAAAATCCGCTTTGACCGCATGGGGGAGCGTCATTATCACTATATTCGCCGCGAAAAGTCCCTGGGCACATGAGGAGGCTGTTGTCGTTGTCCCTTATGCTGTTGGCCAATATTGCCATATTGGCCCATGTCGTCGTGCCCCACCATCACCACAACGGGGCGTTGGTCTTCGCCCCCGAGGCCGCCGGCATGGAGGCGTCGCCGCCCGGGCATTTCCACGACGACTCCCGCCCCCATGGGGCCGATTCGGGGCGTTGCGTGGTCAGCGAGACGCTTGTGGCTGCCGTGTCGCGCGTCTCGTCTCCCGACGTCCCGCTCCTGCTGTTCCCCGTCAGCGTCGTCGGCGTGGCCATGGCTGAGCCTCTCCTGTTGGGGCTGCCTTTCGTTTCCAAGCCATATGAGCCGTGTTGCCATGTCGGGCGGCCGTGTCTCCCATGGGGGCTTCGCGCGCCCCCGGTCTGTTAGTCTCACTCTCTTTTCTTCTCTTGGGGCGGCGCTCCGTGTCGGCTTGCGGCTGTACGCCGCGGGCGTCGTGCGTGTGCCGGCCTCGATTGTCGGAATTATTTGAAAGATTAACAGAATGAAGTCATACGTGTTGTTTGCGGCGTCTCTGACGATGGCCGTGGCGGCGGGGTGTGGCGATGCCGGGAGCGGGCGCGCGGTGGCCGACGCGCACGCTCACACTCACGCCGAGAAACTGCCGCTCACTGCCTATGCTGACGGCTTGGAGGTCTACGCCGAGGCCTCCCCGTTTGTTGTCGGCGAGGCCGGAAGTGTCCTTGCCCATCTCACTGTTTTGCAAGATTTCAAGCCGCTGCGGGGCGGCAGGGTGGTGGCTAGCCTTGTTGTCGATGGCGACAGCGTCGCCCAGTCGCTCGACGACGCCGCAAGCCCCGGCGTCTATAGGTTCTCTTTGACCCCGCGGAAGAGCGGGCGCGGGCGTCTGGCGTTCGACATATGGGGCGCCGCGGGGCGGTCGAGGGTCGTCGTGCAAGACGTGGCAGTCCACCAGGACCACCATGCCGCGCATTGCGCCGCCGCCTCGGCGGTGATGCCTAGCAGCAATGGCGTCGCGTTTCCCAAGGAGGTCAGCTGGAAGACCGACTTCTCCACGGACTCTTGTCGCAACGAGCCTTTTGGCGAGGTCTTCCGGACCATGGCGCAAGTCTTGCCGGCGCAGTCCGCCGACGTCCTGGTTGTGGCCAGGGCGGGCGGCATAGTGTCGCTTCCGGAGGGTGGACTCGTCGTGGGGCAGGAGGTCGCGGCCGGCCGGGAGCTGATGGCCATTGGCGGCGACGAGATGGCGGGCGACAACCTCGGCGTCCGACTGCGGGAGGCCGAGAGCAATTTAAGTCTTGCACAAAAGGAGTATGAGCGGAAGCGGCTGTTGGCCAAGGACAAGATAGTGGCAGAGAGCGAGTTGCTTCGAGCCAAGGCCGACTACGAGATAGCTGTGGCCGCCTACGACAACCTGCGCAAGAATTTCGCCGCGGGGAGGTTGTCTCTCATTGCGCCCATTTCGGGTTTCGTGAGCCGGCTGATGGTCGGCAATGGGGAGTTTGTCGAAGCCGGGCAGCCTGTCGCCGCCATCTCCCAAAGCCGCGACATCATCCTCCGTGCCGAGGTGCAGCCCGGCTACTACCCATTGCTCAAGGACATCGCCGGGGCGAAGATTCGGAAGCTCAACTCGAGCGTCGTCTACGATTTGGGCGACATGGACGGCCGCCTGGTCTCCTATGGCAAGTCGGTCGACGTCGCCAGCCCATTGGTCCCGGTGGTGTTCCAGCTCCAAAATGTGGCCGACCTGCTCCCCGGGACTTTTGTCGAGCTCTATGTCAGGACGCGCGGCGGGCGTCCGGCCCTGACAGTCCCCAGCGTGTCGATTGTCGAGGAGATGGGGAACTACTTCGTCTACGTGCAGCTCACCCCGGAGTTCTTCGAGAAGCGCGAGGTCAAGATTGGGCGGGCCGACGGCGAGCGGACGGAGATTGTGGAGGGACTCACCGGTGCGGAGCGCGTCGTGGGCAAAGGGGCCGTCCTTGTCAAGCTCGCCCAGTCCATGGGGACGCTCGACGCCCATTCTGGCCATGTCCACTAAACGGCGGAGGGACTGGCATATGGAATTCATCAACGGCATAATCCGGTTCTCGCTGAAGAATCGGCTGGCCATCTTGCTCGGTGTCGTGCTGCTCGTCGCCGGCGGCGCCTGCTCCGTGCGCGAGATGGACATCGACGTTTTCCCCGACCTCACCGCCCCGACCGTCGTCGTCATGACCGACGCCCGCGGCATGGCGGCCGAGGAGGTCGAGCGGCTTGTGACTTTCCCCATAGAGACGGCGGTGAACGGGGCCACGGGCGTGCGGCGCGTGCGCTCGGCCTCCATGCTCGGCACCTCTTTCGTGTGGGTGGAGTTCGACTGGGGGATGGACATCTTCCGGGCGCGGCAGGTCGTGGCGGAGAAGATGGTCGCCCTGGGGGCTTCGCTCCCCGTCGGGGTGACGCCCGTCCTCGCGCCGCAGTCGAGCATCATGGGTGAGATTCTCTTCGTCGGCCTGCAGTCCGACTCGGTGTCGGCCACGGAGTTGCGGACGCTCGCCGACTGGGTTGTCAAGCCCGCCATTCTCGCCACGGGAGGGGTGTCGCAGGTGACGAACATCGGCGGGGACGTGAAGCAATACCAAATCCTTGCCGACCCGCAGCGGATGGATGCCTACGGCGTGACGCTTGCCGACTTGGAGCAGGTCGGCAAGACGTTCAGCCTCAACTCCGTCGGCGGCATTGTCCGCGACTTCGGAAACGAGTATGCCCTGCGCGGCCTTGCGCGGACTGCCGACTTGGGCGAACTCGGGGCGTCGTTCGTCAAGAAGAGCGGGGGGCGGCCCGTGCGCCTCGACGACGTAGCCGACGTGGCGATTGGCACTGCCGTCAAGACCGGTCACGCGTCGCAAGACGCGAAGCCGGCCGTCATCCTGTCCGTGTCGAAGCAACCCGGCGTCAACACGCTGGAGGTGACGGAGAGGGTCGAGGCCAACCTGCGCGGCATCCAAAAGTCGCTCCCGCCCGGTGTCCGCATGGATACGCGGGTCTTCCGTCAGGCCGACTTCATCGAGGCCTCTGTCGACAGCGTCGGCAGGGCGCTGCTGGAGGGGGCGCTCTTCGCCGTAGTCGTCTTGTTCCTTTTCTTGACGAGCTTCCGGACCACGCTCATCTCCATCGTCGCCATACCGCTTTCCCTATTGGGGACGTGCGTCGTGCTCCACCTGCTAGGGCTGGACATCAACACCATGACGCTTGGCGGGATGTGCATAGCCATAGGCTCGCTCGTCGACGATGCCATAATCGACGTGGAGAACGTCTACAAGCGGTTGCGCCAGAACCATTCGAGACCTGAGGGGGAGCGCCTGCCGGTCTTCGAGGTCGTCTTCGAGGCGTCGAAAGAGATTCGAGCGTCAATCTTGAACGCCACGTTCATAATCATGGTCGTCTTCGTGCCGCTGTTTTTCCTCTCCGGCATGGAGGGGCGGATGCTCAAGCCGCTCGGGACGGCCTACATCATATCGCTCTTCATGTCGCTCCTTGTCGCCATGACCGTCACTCCGTTGCTGTGCAAGACCGTGCTGTCCGATGACAAATATTTGCGCCGCAACGAGAGGGAGAGCTGGCTCGCGCGCAAGCTCGCCGGCGGCTACTCCCGGTCTCTCCCGTGGGTGTTGGCCCACAGGCGGACTGTCGTGGGGGCCGCTGGGGTCTCTTTCGGCGTGGCTGTGGGCCTGTTCTTTGCCATGGGGCGAAGTTTCCTGCCCGACTTCAACGAGGGCTCGGCGGTAATCTCGGCCGTGGCGAAGCCGGGGGCGTCGCTTGAGGTCTGCAACCTCCTGGGCGACATGATGGAGCGGGAGCTATTGGCCATCCCCGAAGTGACGGCGACGGCGAGACGGACGGGGCGCGGTGAGCTCGACGAGCATTCGCAGGCCTCCAACAGCTCTGAAATTGAAGTCCATTTCGCATTGTGCGACAGGGGCCGCGAGGAGGTCTTCAACGATATGCGGCACCGTTTGGCGACAGTCCCCGGCGTGGCGACGACCATAGGCCAGCCGCTCGGACATCGCATAGACCACATGCTGTCGGGGACGAGGGCCGACATCGCCATAAAGCTCTTCGGCACCGATTTGAGCCGTATGTTCTTGATTGGCAACCAAATCAAGGACTGCGTTGGCGGAATCGAGGGGCTTGTGGATGTCAGCGTGGAGCAGCAGGTCGAGACGCCGCAGTTGCAAGTGAGGGCCAACAGGGAGGCGCTGGCCCGGTATGGCATTTCGATGGACGACTTCAACGGTTTCGTCGCCAGGGCTTTTGCGGGCGAGAAGATTGCCGACATCTACGAGGGGCAGCGCCGGTTCGATGTCGTCTTGCGGCTCGGCAACGACTGCGCCGGGAGTCTCGACGGCGTGCGCAACGCGCTCATGGACACGGGCGACGGTCGGAAAGTCCCGCTTGGGGAGGTGGCGGAGGTCGTGTCTGCCGGCGGGCCGGGCGCCATTGCCCGCGAGAATGTGCAGCGCAAGCTAGTCGTCTCCGCCAACGTCTCCGGGCGCGACGTGGGGAGCGTCGTGGACGACATCCAGAGGGCGGTCGACGAGAAGATAGCGCTCCCGGAGGATTTCCGCATAGAGTATGGTGGCCAGTTCGAGAGCGCGCGGAGCGCGTCGAGGAGGCTTCTCGTCACGACGCTCCTCGCCCTCTTGGTCGTCTTCCTTTTGCTCTACGCCGAGTTCCGCAGCGCCTCGTTGTCGGCTCTCGTCTTGCTCAACTTGCCGTTTGCGCTCATTGGCGGCGTCCTTGCCGTCTTCTTCTCTTCGGGAGTGGTGAGCATCCCGTCCATCATCGGGTTCATCACGCTGTTTGGCGTGGCCACCCGCAATGGGATTTTGCTCATCTCCAAATATCGGCGACTGCAAGATTCGGGCGTGCCGCTGCGCCCGACGGTGGTCGAGGGGTCTGTGGACCGCCTCAACCCGATTCTGATGACCGCCATGACCTCTGCTTTGGCCCTGATTCCGTTGGTCTTCAATGGAGACAAGCCGGGGAATGAGATTCAGAGCCCCATGGCCATAGTCGTCCTGGGCGGCCTTCTGACGTCTACGTTGCTCAACATATACGTCATGCCGGTTGTCTACGAGTGGTTCTCGATGTCGAAGCCTAAAAAAGCCGATTTAGCATGAAATGGATATTATTTGCGCTCCCGGCCACGCTCGCCGCGTTGCCCGCCACGGGGCAGGACGCCTATTCTCCCGTCTTGGAGCAGATTGAGCGCAACAGCGCGACGCTGGCGGCTCTCCGGGAGCAGACCGAGGCGCGCAAGGCGGCGAGCCGCACGGGCATCTATCCCGCCGACCCGGAGGTCGAGTTCGGATACCTGTGGGGCGCGCCGTCGGCGGTTGGCGGCCGCAAAGATGTCAGCGTCCGCCAGGCGTTCGACTTCCCGGCCGTCTACGCTCGGCGGGGGAGGGTGGCCGAATCGCTTGGCGGGTGCGCCGAGTGGCTCTACCGCTCGCAGCGCATGGACTTGCTGCTTTCGGCCAAGAAAGTGTGCATAGAGCTTGTCTACTACAACGGGTTGGCGGGGTTGTATGGGCGCATGCTTGAGAGTGCGCGTCAGATTGCCGACGCCTATGGCAAGATGGAGCGGTCTGGCGACGCCAACCGGCTGGATTTCAACAAGGCCAGGCTCAACCTCGCCTCCATCGAGGGGGAGGCGCGCCGGGCGGACATTGAGCGGGCGAGGCTGCTGGCGGAGCTTGCTCGGCTCAACGGCGGGACCGCATTGGAGTTCGACGTGGACGAATATCCCCCGACGCCATTGGCGGCGGCCGACTTCGAGGAGTGGTATGCCGCGGCGGCGGCCGCAAGCCCGGCGTTGCAATATCTCTTGTCGCAGGTGGAGGTCGGCGAGCGCCGCGTGGAGCTGTCGCGCGCGCAGTCGCTGCCGAGCTTCTCGTTGGGCTATATGGGCGAGTTCGTCTCCGGGCAGAACTACCAGGGCGTCACGCTTGGCCTGTCCATCCCGCTTTGGGAGAACAGGAACAAGGTGAGGCAGGCCCGCGCCGGGGCCCGCGCGTCGGTGGCGGCGGCCGAAGATGCCAAAATCCAATATTACAACCGACTGAGGAGTCTTCACGAGCGGGTGGCGGAGCTTGGCGAGAACGTCCGTAGCTACGCCTCGGCGCTCAGTGAGGGCGACAACGACAGGCTGTTGCTGGAGGCCTACGCGGCCGGCGAAATATCACTGCTCAGCTACCTCCTGGAGTTGGACTACCTCGTCGAGGCGCGCATCAAGCTCCTGCAGGCCGAGCGCGACTACGAGTTGGCGTTGGCGGACCTCAACGCCACCGCTTTATGACGAAAAGTGATACCTTTGTGGCTGGTAACCATCAATAACATATTCGATGAATGCGAAAAAGTTTTTCACAGGGGCGGTGCTCTCAGCTCTCGCCATCTGTGCGTCTGCGCAGTTGACAAACGACAACAGCGAGTGGGCCAGGTTCGGCTTGGCGTTCGATGCGCAAAAAATCAAGATTGACGCCGGCGGCACGACGACCGACGGGCAGAAGACAAAGGGCGTGGCCGTGGAGTTCATGAAGGGCATAAGCCTGACGAACAATATGCCGCTCTTCCTCGACCTCGGCGCGCGATTGGCATGGACTACGGCCAAGGAAGACGTGACCGGCGGGTCCCATAAGTACAACTTCCTCAATGTCGCCGTCCCGGTCAACGCCGCCTACAAGCTCAGCTTTGCCAATTCGCCTAACGTCCAGATTGTGCCGTTCTTCGGCCCAAACTTCAAGTTCAATATCCTGGCGCGGACAACGTGGGACCCCGATCGCGGCAGCAAGGTTAAGACCAACATCCTCGACGACGCTAATGGTGGCAAGGTGTTCCAGTTTGGCCTGAATCTCGGCTGTGGCTTCTACCTCCACAAGTTCTACGTCGGCTACACGTTCCAGCCCGACCTCTCGCCCCTCTCGAAGATGGACGGGGCCAAGACAAAGACCATCAGCAACCTCGTGTCTCTGGCCATCAATTTGCAGTAGGCGAGGGCGCGCGTCCGCTCCCCGCCAAGTAGCGGAATATGAGAGGCGAGGCCGTGCCCGTGTCCGGCTTCGTCTCTTTTCTTTGCCGTTCAAGGGCCTCTCAAAGGTCTTTCGACGGCCTTTCAAAAAACGATATACCACTCTCACTCCATGCCAGGTCTCTCCACCTCCTCTTTCTTCACGGCTCTGCGGCGCGGCTTCTTGTTCTACGCCCTGTCGTCGCTCCTCATCGCGGCTCAGTTTGTAGGCTACATCTTCGGCAATCCTGTCCTGGGGGACATGGATGCCGAGGGCTGGGTCTTCTTCGTCTCCTCGTGCGTGGGGCATGCCTCGCAGGTCGCTTTGGCGCCTTTCGCCGTGTTTGTCGTCTTTG
This sequence comes from uncultured Marinilabiliaceae bacterium, assembly GCA_964481855.1. Classification (GTDB taxonomy): domain Bacteria; phylum Bacteroidota; class Bacteroidia; order Bacteroidales; family Marinilabiliaceae; genus W3P20-009. The sequence goes on along the minus strand of CAYZUH010000001.1, from coordinate 99,038 downwards.
CCGCGGTGCGTCTGCCGCGTGTCGGGACGGCCCTCCACGTGTTCCTTGTCTTCCTCCTCTGTGTCGTCAACCACGTCAACGGCTTGGTCTACGCCCTCTACCGTTTCCACATCAATGGCTTCGTCCTCAATATGTTCTTTGGCGACAGCGCGGGAGACATTTTCGAGTTCGACGCCATGGTCTATGCCAAGGTTTGCCTCGTTTTTGCGCTGTTGGGCGGCTGTGTCGTCGGTCTTTGGTTTCTGTCCGCTTGGCTGTGGCGCCGGCGCGGCGAGGCTTTCGTAGTCCCTTTTGTGGTCTTTTTTGCCGCCTCGACGCTCTTTTCCCACGGGTGGCACGTCTACGCGTCTTTTTTTCGCCATCAGGCCGTAATCCGCAGCGAGCGGCTCATCCCCTATTTCTTCCCTCTGACGGCCTACGGCTTCATGGTCCGTCATGGTTTCGACGCCCCCGACGCCATTCCTGCCTCGGTGTCCGATGCCGCCTCGCATGGCGGCGGGGTGCGCTACCCCTTGCGGCCGCTCGATGCCGTGAGGCCCGACTCGTTGCCCAACATTGTCTTGATCCTGATCGACTCGTGGAACAGGCGCGCCCTGACCGAGGAGGGGATGCCGTCGGCTTGGGCTTTCGCGCAGGGCAACACTTGGTTCACCAACCACATGAGCGGTAGCAATGGGACGACGACGGCGGTCTTCGGCATCTTCTTCGGCGTCCCGGGGTATTATCACGAGGCTTTCGCCAACGCCGGGGTCCAGCCGCCGCTGATTGGGCGCATGCTCGAGTTGGGCTACGACGTCAAGGTCTACCCCAGCGCCTCGCTCCTCGACCCGCCCTTTGCGAGCACCCTCTTTGCGCGTGTGCCCAATCTGACAGTGCAGACACAGGGCGGGACGGCCCTCGAGAGGGACGTGCGGCTTGTGGGCGATTTCTTGCGCGATCTGGAGGAGCGCCCGGACACTGCGGCCCCATTCTTCTCGTTCCTGTTTTTCGACCTGCCGCACAATTTCCGGCTGCCCAAAGAACTCAACCAGAGGTTTCAGCCGGCGTGGGACTTCGCGGACTACACGAGCCTCGACAACGACACCGACCCGACCCCCTTTTGGAATCTCTATCGCAACTGCTGCTATCAGGACGACATCCTCCTGGGGCGCATCTTCGAGGCGATGGATGCCAAGGGGCTGTGGGACAACACGGTCGTCATTTTGTCGGGCGACCATAGCCAGGAGTTCAACGAGAATCGGCGGAATTATTGGGGGCACAACGGGAATTTCTCCGTCCATCAGATAGGCGTCCCGATGCTGTGCCATTTCCCGGGGCGGACGGGGGCGGTCAAGATGTCGCATCGGACCACCCACTACGACATCGTGCCTACGCTGATGAGCCAATATCTCGGCGTCCGTAGCGACATTGCGGACTACTCCGTCGGACGCTTGCTGACCGATACAGCCTCGCGGGGTTGGCACGTCGTCGGGAGCGACCTAAACCATGCGTTCATCATCGAGGGCGATACAATCTTGGAGAAGACGCCCGACGGGGCGCTCGACGTATACGACGCGCGGCTCGACCCCGTGGCGGGCTACCGGTTGCCCGTGGGGCGTTTCAAGGAGGCCGTGCGCCAACTGAACAAATATTTTAATTAACAACTTCGAACCATTGCGCCAACTTTTGCCATGTTGGCGCAATGGTTGATTTTTGCGGGCTGGAGGCCGCAAAAAATCCGGTTGTGCCTTTGCGCCCCCCTTTTGCATGATAGCTCATTTAAACTTAATTTAGTTTTTTTTTTACGTCGCTATGGTACCTTTGTCGCCAATATCAAGCATCTAGCCGATGAGCGCTTGGTGTGTTTGCTCCATTCCTCATCGGGTCGTCGCTTGGTTTAGAATAGAGCATCGCGGGCCTCCCATGCCGTAATTGCGGATTGGGGTTTATGGTTAGTACTTGTACACCGTTTCTTTACATTGGCGACATTGAAAGTTTTAGGTTGGGTTCGGTCGTTTCTAGGTCGGGCTAGGCGGATTTTAGGGATTGCGCCAACGCCGTCAAGTAGAAAAGGCGTTGGTAAGGCAGTTCCGCATAATACGTCATGCGTAGAGCGTCATTTGGATGAGCTGGAGGCTAGGCGGAGGGCTGTTCTGCGCGAAATTGAGGATTTAAATGCCTCTTCAGTAGAATGGCACGAACTCTCTGTCCCTGAGGGCGAACAAGTCCAGAATGAGGTCTTCCATGCATATGATTTTGGCCAAATCCTGACCCTGGCCGGGCTAAAGGAAGAACGACTTAGGAGAGAGGCTCATGAACTGAAAGCTCTAGAAGATGACGTCAGGTCTCTGCTTGCGGATGTTGGCGTGCTGATTGGTCAGCGGAGAGCCGGGGAGGCAAAGCATAAACTGGATGCGGCTTTCGAGAAGATTGCCGGCATGGGGAATTCTGTCCTCAGAGATAAAGCCGCGTCTTTTCAGGCGAGGCTAGAAAAGCTCCATGCAGAGCTTGCGCAAGAGCGGATGGCAAGGCAGGCGGAGGAAAGGCGGCGCAAAGAGGCGGAGGAAAAAAGGAGGCGCGAGGAGAGAGAGAGGCGGGAGGAAGAGGCTAGGCGAAGGGAGGAGCAAGAACGCCGAGAGCAGGAGCGGTTGTATTCTCTTTCTCACCAGTTAAAGGAGGATTGGCGTGACTTTCAGCAAGTTCTTGAAGACAATGACGTGCAGTTCCTCTATCACTTCACAGCAAAAAAAAACATCCAGTCGATTAAACGGTGCGGAGGCTTATATTCATGGTCTTATCTGCATAAGCATGACATAGATATTCCTTGCCAAGGTGGCGATTCCCTTTCGGAATCATTAGACGAGAATTATGGTCTTGAGGATTATGTCCGACTTAGCTTCTGTGAGGACCATCCAATGTCATTCAGGCTTAAGCGGATGGGAGAAGACGTGGTGGTCTTAAAGATAAAGTCTGACGTTGCGCTATTGAGGGACGTTGTGTTTTCAGACATGAATGCGGCCGACAAGCGGCATAAGCATGGGAAATCTTTATCTCATCTGCGTAATGTGGATTTTGCCGCTACTAAGAAGCATTTTCTTAGGTCTGACGACCCGGATTTCAAGCCTCATCAAGCAGAAGTGATGGTAAGAACTTATGTTCCACTTGAATATATTGTGAACTTATGATCTACGTCGAAAGCAAAAAGCGAAAGCAGGAGAACATAATAAAGGATTATCCAGGAGCTAGAATACTTGATGTCACCTCAACTAGTCCTGATGTTAAGGGGCAGATGTTGAGTCCTTTCTATCCGCATATGAACATTCCGATACCTGGTGATTCTAGGGGACTCACGGCTGCTTGTGTCGAGGCCGTATGGCAAGGTCTGAAAGTCTTTCAGACGCAAGATGTTGATTTTGCCATGTTTCAGAATGGTACCATGAAGAATTTGAAGCGAACAGCCAGAAAGTACGGAATGCCGTTGGGACATCGGATGGGGGCTTATGGAGAGGGTCTGTGGGGCTACTTTGAGGCCCGAATGAATATTTATTTGCCGACGTACAAGTGGGTGCTTGATAATGTAAAAGTGGTTCATGATTTCTTGGAGGAGCTTAAGGTCGAAAAAGGAGATATCGTATTGTTGGACTACAACACAAATACGGACTGTCGAGACACCTCTAGGCCGTTGTCGCATGCGGGACTGATTATGCGCTACGTACAGGGCACCTATCCTGTATACAAGGAGGGCGATAAGCCTATGTCCGAAGACGAGGTGAAAGAACTCAAGTTGCAAGAGAAAGCAAATAGAAAAGCTTGCTCGAAAAGTGCTAAGGAGATGTTGTCGAAGAGAGGTGTTGTCGAAGAGCCATGTCTTTTTATAATTAACGAATAGGGTCATTATACAGGATGGGAAGTATAGTTTTGGATGCAGTTGTCGCTTTTTTCGTCATTCTGCAGGTCGTAAGCTTTTTCAAGACGCGGCGTAAGATTGCCGAACTCAGAAGCCTGTTTGATGGAGTTGAGAACTTGTTCCTAAAGGAGACTTCTATCACTCCGGGTGAGTTGAGGTCGAGTAGTTCGTTGCAGAAGTTTTTGGCAAACGTGCCGCCCCGGCACGTTACGACCAAGGTGGGAGATGATGGAAAGGCAGACTATACTGACATTGCGCTGTTGGCGCTGATGCCGAGCGCCAAAGCATCTGGCAGATTTTGTGAAATTGTGACCAAGACCAACGGATACCTCTGCAAGAATACAGGCACGAGTGCGGACTTGGGCATTCTAGAGGGTATTGCGGACGCGCAAAAGAGCGCCTTGGAGGATGAGATTCACAATAGCCTTAACGTGCCTCTCTATTTGGGTTTGGCGGGAACTTTCTTTGGCATCATTACAGGTGTGTCGGGCATTGATTTTCAGGAGATATTCGGCGTTGACGGCGAACTTGCAGGTCTTCAGAATCTGCTCCACGGGGTGGCTTCCGCCATGTCCGCTAGCCTCGTAGGGTTGGGGCTGACCGTGTTCAATAGTGCCTTCTCCTATAGGGGGGCTGTCTCGGCTAGCAACAAGGGCAAGGGTGAATACATGGACTTCCTCCGCCGTGAACTGATGCCTCTTCTGTCGAGTAGCATGGCTTCTGCACTAAACTCGTTGCGCGGTGTCTTAGGGCATTTTGTAGACAAGTTTGGCCGTAACCTAAGCGCTTATGCGGACGCTGCTGAGTTGCTGAATGATAATTTGGAAAAGCAACACTTGGTGTTGGAGGAATTAAACAAGTTGGGCTTGGCAAATGTTGCCAACAAGCTTGCCGTATCGTTCATGAAGTTGAAGGATGCGTCCGAGGCGTTTTCTGTGTTCCGGGCGTACCAGCAGCAGCTCAATTCCACAATTGCCAATGTGTCGGGAGTTGTCGACAAGGTGCAGACACTGCTCGGCAAGTTTGACGAGTTTTCGACTGGTTTGGCTGTTGTCGTGGCAAATCAGAACAAGACGAGTGAACTACAGCGAGAATTCCAAGAGGCCATAACGACGCACTTCCCCACAGGTTCGGAAGCGAGGGATGTATGGCGAAAGGAGTTCGACCTGTTCATGTCCGAGGGGAAAGAAGTTTCCAAAAGTCTCTCTGCTCAGCTGACAGCATCCACGGAGCATATCCGGAACTTTGTGGCGGGCAACAATAGATTCTTCGGTGCCGTTGACGATATGGGGAAGGTGCTGGCCGCAATTTCGAGGTTTTCGCAAGTTCAAGCCGAGTGTTATAGGGACTTGAAAGGCGAAATCTTGAATCTTCGCAAGGATTATAAGCAGGTGCGGCTTGAGAGCATAGATTTGCACAAGGCCACATTGCGGGCGGTAAGCGCAAACGCAAATGGCATAAAGGAAAAGCAGGAGTAGGTATGTCAAGAGAGAAACGAAACGACTCGTTTTGGCTAAGCTATTCCGACCTGATGACGAGTTTGTTCCTCCTTATGTTGGTGCTGTTTGTGGTTTGTGTCGGTAAGATGAAATACGACAATGCTGTTCTGGAGGACGAACGAAACCGAGCCAATGTAGAGAAGGAGTATCTGAAGCGCATCCTGCAACTCGATGAGCAGTTTAATCAACTAAACAAGTCGCTGGCACTGCAATATGTCGAGGAGAAGAAGATGTTTATTGCGAGAGATTTCGTAGGAGTAGAAATATTCAATCAACTTGACGACGCAATTAAGCCTGAGTATGTCAAAACTGTAGATGCTGTCGGGCATGCGCTCTTGGAAGTTGTAAGGAGGCTATACGAGAGAAATCCGGATTTGAGTTTTCAACTTGTCATCGAGGGCAATGCCGCAATACCTTGGCAACAACTTCATGACAACGTATACGATGCCGACAATGCGAGGATGTACGAGCTTAGCTATCGTCGTGCGTTGGCGCTCTATCTCCGTTGGCGGTCAATGGGCGTAGACCTTCGAGCCTACAATACAGAAGTTATTATTGCGGGAAGTGGTTTTAACGGCAATAATAGGGATGAGGACGTTGAGGAAAACAACAAAAGGTTTGTCATCCAGATTATCCCAAAGGTCTCAAGGCCCAAGGCCGATGTTGAGTGACAGGAGGTCTGCCAACAGCGCGACAGGAATCGGGTAGTTCTCTAGGTTACGCCTTCTCCTGCCCGCCTTTGGTCAGATTGGTTGGCGGCAAGGCGGCGGCATCCGCGGTCGGGCTCAACATGTCTTTGGGGTTGATTGTTCCAACGCATTTAATTAACTTTGTCCCCGTTCTGCGCAGTCTCTGGCCGAACAAGGGTGTCGGCGAATACTGCGTTTTCTTTAAACCATATTGTTCATCAAAAACAATGGACTTAATCAAAGTTGCCCAGGACGCTTTCAAGTCGGGCGTCGAGTTGCCGTCTTTCAAGTCGGGCGACACTGTTTCCGTCTCCTACAAGATTAAGGAGGGTAGCAAGGAGCGCATCCAGGTGTTCAAGGGTGTCGTCATCCAGATCAAGGGCGAGGGCGTCGGCAAGCGTTTCACCGTCAGGAAGATTTCCAACGGCATCGGCGTCGAGCGCATCTTCCCCATGAACTCTCCTTTCATCGACAAGGTCGTCGTCGACCGAATCGGCAAGGTTCGCCGCGCACGTCTCTACTACCTGCGCGGTCTCACGGGCAAGAAGGCTCGCATCAAGGAGAAGAGGCGTTAGTCGTCTCCCCTCCTTGCGAGAGAGGACATTCCGCCCCGCCAACTAGTCTTGGCGGGGTGGTTTTTTTTGCGCATGGCGCGCCATGGGGGCGGGCGGGAGCTCCACTTTTGGCCCTGCCCCCCGTTGCGCATGGCTCGTCGTGTTGTGTGGATTCTTTTTTTCCCTAACTTTAATGGGACCAACACTATAAGCATGAAATCAATACGCTCAACCCTCCTTGCGCTATGCGCGTTGGCAATGATGACGTCCTTGTCGGCCTCGCCTGTTTTCGAAGACTTCTTTGCCGACCAGACTCTGCGGCTCGACTACGTGTTTGCCGGCTCCAGCGACCGGCAGTCCATTTTCGTCGACCAGCTCTACGTCTCACCGCGTTGGTACGGCAAGAGGCACAGGCTCGACGAGGTGCCGATGGAGGGCAACGGGCAGCTGACCATGACGGATGTCGAGACCGGGAGGGTCATCTATCGGAACTCTTTCTCGACGCTCTTCCAGGAGTGGCAGACGACCCCCGAGGCGGCGCAGGTGAGCCGTTCTTTCGAGAATGTCTTCCTGGCCCCCATGCCCTTGCGGCCGGCCGAGGTGACGGTGACGCTCCGCGACACGCGCAGGCGGGTGGTGGCGGAGCTGAGCCACGTTGTCAATCCCTCGGACATTCTCATTCGGCGGATTGGCAGGTCGGCGAGCGTCCCATGCCGGGTGTTGCAGCAGGCGGCGGACACCGCCCGGTGCCTGCGCTTGGCTTTTGTCGCCGAGGGGTTCACGGGGGAGCAGATGCCGCATTTTCTAGACAAGGCCCGCGAGGCGGTGGAGGCCATTTTCTCCTATTCGCCATTCAAGGAGAACCGCGGCAAATTTCACGTCGTGGCAGTCATGCCGCCGTCGGCCGAGAGCGGGCCCAGCGAGCCGGGCAAGGGTCTATGGCGCAACACTGCCCTTGGGGCGCATTTCGACACTTTCTATTCCGAGAGGTATCTGACGACGTTGCGCCAGAAGAGCCTGCACGACGCTTTGGCGGGCGTCCCCTACGAGCACATAATTGTGTTGGTCAACACACCGCGCTACGGGGGCGGGGGAATCCTCAACGCGTATAACCTGACAATGACCGACCACGAACTTTTCAGCGAGATTGTCGTGCACGAGTTCGGGCACAGTTTTGCCGGCCTGGCAGACGAGTACGCCTACGAGACGGAGGGGAACAACATGTACCCGTCCGACGTCGAGCCCTGGGAGAAGAACATAACCACGCAGGTCGATTTCGGGAGCAAGTGGAAAGACATGGTGGGAGGCAAGGACGGCGATGCCCGCGTCGGGCTCTACGAGGGCGCGGGATATAAGACGAAAGGGGTGTGGCGGCCGACGCCAAGTTGCCGCATGCGCGACAATTCGCATCCCGACTTCTGCCCCGTATGCGTAAGGGCGCTGGAGGAGGTCATCCTGTTCTACGCCCCGGACGCGGACTGACCCTCCGGCCCCGGTGGCTGTCAGTTGAAGTCCAGCCAGTGGTGCTGCATGAGGTTGCTGGCGTTCTTCTCTTGCAATATCTTGATGAACTCTTTGGCCGAGCGTTTCACATATTTGCCCCGGAGAATGTGGCAGCAACCCTCGATGTTGTTGTCCGCCACGTCGATAGGGAGGCAGGCGAGCCCGTCCTGCGAGAAGTCCGCGGCTTGGCTCAGCACCGTGGCGAAGCGGCCGCTGCGCACGAGGTTGAGCAGGATGTTGACTTCGTTAATCTCCATGCGGATGTCCATGGCGTAGCCTTTGGCTGCGATGAGAAGCTCGAAGAGGTTGCGGGCCTGCATCCCCTTTGCGGGCATGACGAAGCGCAGGTCCTGCATCTGGGCCGGGGTCACGCCGCCCACCGGGGCCTTGCGGGCCAGGGGGTGGGCGTCGGACACGAAGACGCACAGCTTGTTGTCGAAGAGGATATGGCTGGATATGTTGTCATAGCGCTCGCTGGGTTTGTAGGATAGGGCCACGTCGATGACCTGCTTTTGGAGCATCACCATCACCTCCTCCATCGTACGGAGGCTTACGTTCATGCGTATGTTGGGATGCCGTTCGGCAAAGTCGAGTATCGTCTGGCTCATGATGGGCCCGAAGGAGTATGTGCAGCCAATGTTGAGTGTCCCCTCTTCCAGCTTCTGGACGTCGGCAATGCGGTCTACGCACTGCCGGGCCTGGAGCAGGGTCTGCCGCGCGTCTTCAAGGAAATAGCGCCCCTCCTCCGTCAGGGCCACGCTGTGGCTGTCGCGCAAGAGCAGGGTGCAGCGCAGTTCGCCCTCCAGCGAGCGGATTTGTTGCGACAGGGTGCTCTGACTTACGAAGAGTTCGCGGGCGGCCTCGGAGAAGCTCAGCAGCTCACCCACTTTGACGAAATATTTCAGCTGGCGCAGTTCCATCGTTTCGTGCCGTTTCTTTTTTGTCCGGATGCCAAGATAGTCAACTTTGTTTGTTCCGCGCCCTCGTGACGTCGAAAGAGTATTTTTTGAAGATGAAAATTGGCACCGTGACGCCCACGACCATGAGCATTATTGCGCACAGCGCCGTAAGCCCGTTGAACGCGAGCGAGTAGAGCCAGTGCATGAACTCCGCCTCGTCGGTGGTCTGCAAGCAGTTGACCACGGCTTGGACCGTACGGTAGGCGTACATTCCCGGAATCATGGGCAGCAAGGACGGGAACGAGAACGTCTCGGCGGGGCATCGGACGATGCGCGCGGCCGGGATTGCCAGCAGGCCTATGCACAGCGAGGCGAACAGGCACGCCAGGCTGATGCTCATGCCGCCCAGGTGCATCAGCACGAAGCGGACGCTGTGGCCGACGGCCGCCAGGACGGCCACGGCGGGGTAGGCGGCGCGCGGAGGGTTGCTGATGCTCATGAACCCTATGCCGGCAAGAGCCGCAAAAAATCCGTCGAGGATTACGTCTGTAACAATCATGTGTCGTCGGTCTGATTATACGTTGCCTATGCCCATGACGAGCAGACCCAATATGAAACCGGCGGAGAGGCATATGGTCAGCACGCAGGCGTTCGTAAGGCGGCTGAAGAAGCATATGTTGTGGCCGTAGATGAGGTCGCTTATCGAGTTGATGAAAGGGATGCCGGGCACGAGATACAGGATGCTGGTCCCCATGGCGACTTCGGGTGTGTCGCCTAGCCCGAAAGTCTGGCAAGAGCATCCCACAACTGTGGCGCAGAACGCCGAGATGAGGAATACCATGCGGTGGTCAATGCCAAGCCGGAGCAGGCAAGTCTTGGCGCAGTAGCCGACGGCCGTGGCGGCGAAGACGATGGACATTGCCCACGTGTCGCCGCCGAAAAGATAGCAGAACGACATGTTGGCCAGGCTCGCCATCAGAAGCACGAACCATGGGTTGCCGAATGGGCTGTGCGAGATGTCGTCGAACGCGGAGCGGGCCTCGCGCAGGCTGAGCCGCTCGTCTATCACCCGCCAACTGAGGCGGCTCAAGGCCGTATTGCGGCTGAAACTTATGGGGCGGTGGCGTGCGCGGCCCACCACGCTGTACGTGTGACCCGTGGGCTCGTCGGCGGCGGTGATGATGGTGTGTTGGCTCAAGATGGCCATGTCGGCGGAGATGCCGAAGTGCCTTGCCATGCGGCCAACGTTCATCTCCACGCGGGCCGACGTGGCGCCGACGGCGAGAAGCTCCGAGGCGTAGTCCGACAAGAACAGGGCCGTCTCTTTCACACGATTGTGGATCTCTTCCGGAATGCCCATGCCGCTCATGCTTTGCGGTTGTGCTTTTCGTGCATTTTCGACAACCAAAACAAGAATGCCACGCCGATAAGCACGCCGAAGATAAAGAGGGTGTCCAAGTCGTTTTGGGGCAGCAGAGCCGCATTTGCCATGTTTTCCATAGTATTCCTTTTTGTTTCCTATACGCGAAGCTATTTAGGTCTGCGGCAATGGCAAAATGGGTGCTATACGTTGTTTCGATAGTTGCAATCTTCTGCTATTGTTTCATATGGCGAGGTTTGTGTCCTGTGTCTGGTGGCGGCGGTATGCGCAGTCTTGTTTGCGGCTTGTCGCAATCGGCGCGTGCGATAGTCGGCTTCGGGGGCGGCAAAAAAAAACAGGCCCCGGCGGGGTGTCGTTTCCGCCGGGGCTTGTCTAGTTCAGAGAGTTTTGCCTGTATGTCGGTTCTGTGTGTTGGCGTCTATTTTTTGTGTGTGATGCTCGATATGAACGAGGCCCGGGCTTCGGCAGGAATCTCCCGCAGACCGGTCACGGGCACGTACTCGTAGGGCACGTACTCCATGAGCATTGTCGAGGCGTATTGCCCATCGACGGTATACCAAGACCTGAGGCAGAGGGGCAGTGTCGTGGTTGTGCGGCTACCTTTGCCGAGGGCGTCCCAATCGCCGTTGTTTATGGCGGCCAATATCTCGTTTTTGCTCGTCGCCTGAAAATAGAGGTTCAGGCAGTCTACGCGCACTCCCGACTTGGTGTCCACAAGCACTCGACATCCGAATGCGGCCTTGACCACTCCGTAGGTCGCCAAAGCCAAGCCGGCGACAATTGTGGTGTAGAACATCGCGTCGCTGTTCAGCAACCCTGAAAACGCTACGCACAATATGACCATCCCGGCCACGAACATGATTAGGCTGCCTGTCCTCTTAGCCCTATCGCATTTTTCCTCAAATCGGCCATTCTGCTCTTCGGCCAATTGGAAGTGTTGGTTTGACATGATTGTCTTTCCGTCTTAAAACAAATTGAAACACCCTCTATGCTCTATGCACCCCGCTACGAGCGTAGGCGGCGCACGAAATGATAATCAGGACATTAGGGGCGTATGAGGCGAGGTCGCCGCGCGTCGGCCCACATCGGGAACCGAGTCATCATCAACCTTAACACACCACGAACAAAAAGTGCGCTATGCGGTCGCCGTCGCACCCATACTCCGCCCCCACCCGCTAAATGATGAGGACGTCTATGAGTAAGAGGAAAGAGTGGTTTGAATGAATGATGTGTTTGAAATCTAGCAGGCCAAATCGGCACACTGTCACAGTGGAGTCGAAATGCTCTGCTAGGGTGCGGGCAAGCGACGTTCGCTCAAAACCCGCGATGCGCCGTTGCGCAACTACCTGGGCAGGTGTAGTGTTTATGCTCTGGTTTGTGAGCGTCGTTGTTTCGGCGGTTTGTCCCGACAAGATGAAAGCCTGGCCCACGGCGCTGTCCGCCATGTTGCCAAGCAAGCCGTCTCCGTCTGGACGCTCCTCGAAATATGAGACTGCGCAGGCATCATCGTCAGTGTCGGCGACAACACCGGCAACCACCCCGAAGAGGGATGCCAGCACCACCGCCAAGGCGAACCGTATGCGCTTGAAACCGAGTCCCATTAATTAAACCCTATACCGTGTGCAAATATATATATTTTTTAGTCGGAGTTCAAGCGGAAATTATCACTTTTTTTACCTCCATGCCGCCCGTCACCGATTCTATGACTTCGTCCTGGGTCACGTGGCTGTCCAGGGTCAGGCGGAATGACACTGTCGATGTCGCAAGTTTCGCGTCCACCGATATGGAAATCTCGCGGATTTTTGCGCCCGCGGAGGCGGCGAGGCTTTTGACGCGGCGGACGTCGGGGGTGGTGCCGTCCACCACGACCGTCATAATCAGATTCTCGCCGTCAATCCGCAATAGCCTCTCGATTTGCTCCATTGTCACGAGGACGAACAGGGTCATGAGCGTCATGACGCTTGCCGCCAGATAGAGGCCGGCGCCGGCGGCCATCCCCACAATGGCGGTTTGCCATATGCAGGCGGCGGAGGTCAGCCCCTGGACGCCCCCCTTGCTCTTGACTATGGCTCCCGCGCCGAGAAAGCCCACACCCGCGAGCACTTGGGCGGCAATGCGCCCCGGGTCGCCATTGAGCATGTCGGGATACGCCTGGGGGACCCATATGGAGATGACGACGGCGCACGTCGAGCCCAGGCAGATGAGGGTGAAGGTGCGGAGCCCGGCGTCATGGCGGCGCACCTGCCGCTCGGCGCCTATGCACAGGCCTAGGACGAGGCCCAGCGCGAGGCGGAGGATGGTGGTCGAAGTCGTGATGCGCTCTTCGGCCAGTAGTTGGCTCAGGAGGTCGGTCATCGGAATATGATGTCTTTCACCGCGTCCTGGCCGGCGGCTTTGTTTATGGAGTCCTTTATCAGCCCTTTCATGTGGAGCAGCTCGTTGCGGACAACGCTGCTCGTGAGGCCTACGAACATCACGCCGTCGCGGACGCGCACGGAGCTTGTGGCGTTTTGAACCGTAGGGCCCATTAGGCTGCCCCATAGTTTCTCGGCGTGGTGGTCCAGCATCTTCTTGGCCGTGCCGTCGTCGCGCAGGACCTCGGTTAGGACTTCCGACAATTTCCTGGACGTGTCTATCTTCATCATGCGTCTCCGTTTTGTGTGGCCTGGCCTACGCGCCCGTCCGACACTGTGAATATCTTGTAGTCTTTCCCGGCCTTGTCCAAGACGTTGCGCAGGCGCCCCATGTCCGTGTCGCTGATGAATATTTGCCCGAAGTCTTCGCTCGCCAGCATCGAGATGAGGTTGTCGCCGCGCCGCGCGTCGAGTTTGTCGAACACGTCGTCGAGCAGCAGGGTGGGAGGTCGCTTTTTGTGTTGCGTGAGGAATTTATATTGGGCGAGTTTCAGCGCTATGATGAAGCTTTTGCGCTGCCCCTGCGAGCCCACCCGCCTTATGGGGTGTTCCCCCATGGCAATAGCTATGTCGTCTTTGTGGATGCCGCGCGATGTGTAGCCCAAGGCAAGGTCGCGTTGCCGCGACTCGACAAGGCCGGCGTAGAGGTCGTAGCGGTCCAGGCACGTCGTGTAGCCAATGCTGACCTCCTCGTGGCCGTCGGACAGGCTGTTGTACAGTCGCCCGACTACGGGTTGGAGCCACTCGACAAACGCGCGCCGCCGTTGGCTGATGAGGCCGCCGCGGTGGGCCAGCTGGAGGTCGTAGACGTCGAGCAGGGCCGTGTCGGGGCGCTCGGTCTCAGCCAGCTGCTTCAGCAAGATGTTGCGCTGCGCCAGTTGGCGGTTGTAGGCCATGAGGTTCTCCATGTAGCCCTTGTCGCACTGCGAGATTACGCTGTCGGCATACCTGCGCCGGCTCTCCGCGCCGTCGGCAATGAGGTCTTCGTCCGACGGCGAGATTATGACCAGGGGCAGCAGCCCGATGTGGTCAGACAGTCGCTGGTACTCTTTCTTGTCGCGCTTGAACTGCTTCTTCGCCCCGCGCTTCACGCCACAATATATGTCGGTGGTGGCTTCGCCGTCGTCGAACCTGCCTTGGATGACGAAGAACGGCTCGCCGTGGCGGATGTTGAGCGAGTCCGACAGGCCGAAGTAGCTTTTGCAGAACGACAAGTAGTACACGCAGTCGAGCAGGTTTGTCTTGCCTGCGCCGTTGGGGCCGACGAAGCAGTTTATGCCCCGAGAGGGTTCCAGGTCGACAGCGCCGATGTTGCGGTAGTTGACTATGTTGAGTTTGGCGAGTGCCATATTGATGGGCTAATTTAGCCAAAATCTCACAAAAAGAGAGCCGCCGAATGCTCTGCGCACCGGCGGCTGGCTCTGTTGGCTTGTGGGAGCGCCTATTTGGCGGCGTTAATCTTGTCGAGGGCGCCCATGACCTCCAGCACGTGCTGGCGGCTCGTCTCCAGGAGGGCTTTCTCCTCGTCGTTGAGCTTGAGCTCGATGACTTTCTCGACGCCGTTCTTGCCCAAGACAACCGGGACGCCGAGGTAGCAGTCGTTGATGCCATACTCGCCCTCAAGCTTGCAGCAGACGGGGAACACGCGCTTTTGGTCTTTGACGATGGCCTCGACCATCTGTGCGGCCGACGCGCCGGGGGCGTACCACGCCGAGGTGCCCATGAGCTTGACAAGCTCGCCGCCGCCGTTCTGGGTGCGCTTGACGATGGCGTCGAGGGTCTCCTTGTCGATGAGGTCGGTGACGGGGATGCCGGACACGGTCGTGAAGCGTGGCAGGGGGACCATCGTGTCGCCATGGCCGCCGAGCAGAAGCCCCTGGACGTCCTTGACCGAGACGCCAAGATGCTCGGCTATGAACGCCTTGTAGCGGGCGCAGTCCAAGACGCCGGCCATGCCGATGACGCGGTTGCGGGGGAACTTCGAGGTGAGGTGGGCCTGATAGGTCATCACGTCGAGGGGGTTCGAGACGATGATGATGATGGCGTTGGGGCTGGCAGCCACGACCTGCTCAGTCACAGACTTGACGATGCCCGAATTGATGCCGATGAGGTCGTCGCGAGTCATGCCGGGCTTGCGGGGCAGGCCCGACGTGATGACGACGACGTCCGAGTTGGCGGTCTTGGAGTAGTCGTTGGTCGAGCCGACGGTCTTCGTGTCGTAGAGGGTGATGGGGGCCTTCTCGTAGATGTCGAGAGCCTTGCCCTCGGCTACGCCCTCTTTGATGTCAACGAGGACGACCTCGTTTGCCACTTCGCGGTAGGCGATGACATCTGCAACGGTGGCGCCAACATTTCCGGCGCCGACAACTGTTACTTTGGACATTATGTTCGGTTTTATGTTCTTCGCAAAAATAGCAACGTTGGGCGATATGCAGAAATATTTCTCCGTTTTATTTCAGCACTGTTGACGTTTCGCAACACTGCGGCTATTCACCCATGTAGGGGTTGCAGAGCCGCTCGTGTCCGACGGTCGTCGAGGGCCCGTGGCCCGGCAAGATGCGGGTCTCGGCGGGAAGCCGAAGCAGGGCGCGGCGGACGGAGGAGAGGAGCAGGGAGCTGTCGCCCCCCATCAAGTCCGTGCGCCCAACGCTCTCACAAAACAGGGTGTCGCCGGTGAGGCAGATGCCGTCCGCGGGCAGGTGGAACGACACTCCGCCCGGGCTGTGTCCCGGTGTGCCTATCACGTCGGCGGCCGCCTCGCCGATGGCCAGAGTCGTCCCGCCGTCGATTTCGTGGTCGATGGTGAACTCCTCGGGGGCCGGAAGCCCCCACCGTGCGCAAACATGCGAGTTCTCCGCCATCCAGGGGGCGTCGGCCCCCGATGCGTAGATGTCTATCCCATATCGACGTTTGGTCTCGGCCGCACCCCAAACGTGGTCGAAGTGCAGGTGGGTGAGCCAAATGGCTTGAGGGCGAAGTCCGCCCCCGTCTATGTAGGCATAGAGTTCCTCCCGCTCCTCGCGGCTTAGGCAGCCGGGGTCTACGACGGCGCATGCCCCGCAGGGGGCGCTGAGCACATAGGTGTTCTCGCCGACGGGGTTGAACGTGAACTGCTTTACCGTAATCATGTCTCCTGCCGGCATCAGACGGCCTGCCCCTCTTGCTCCATTTGGTCTATGAGGAAGTGCAGGCGGTTCTCCAGGTTGACGCGCGCCACCGACGAGTCTATGTCGAGGAACAGGAGGCCCGTCTTGGGGCAAACTTTGCGCAGGCGGTTCTCTATGCCGCGCGCCACGATGTGGTTGGCTATGCAGCCGAACGGCTGGATGCAGACCACTTTGTCTATGCCCGAGCGGCTCAGCTCCATGACTTCGCCGGCAATGAGCCATCCCTCGCCGAACTGGTTGACAAGGTTGAGGACCGACGACGCGTCGCGGGCCATGTCGAAGATGCTCCCTTCGGGCCGGTAATATTTGAAACGGCGCTTTATCTTGTCCCACTTCCGGTCGCGGCTTGCCACGTAGTCGCGGAGGAAGTTGGTCACGAATTTAGATTGCCACGTGCTCTTCGCGATGTTGTGCTCGTCGTTCACCTTGTTGTTGACGAACGACTGGAGCATGAAGCTCATCAGCGACGGCACCACGACCTCTATGCCATGCTCCTGAAGCCATTCGCCGATGTGCAGCTGCCCGAAGCTGTTATACTTGATGTATATCTCGCCTATGAGGCCGATGACGCGGGGCGTTATCCCGGTGGTCTCTATGGCGTTGTACTCGTCAACGGCCTGGTCTAGCAGTTTGAGGAGCATCTTTTCGCGCTTTGCGGCAATCAGCTCGTCGGCCAGGGCGAGGTACTTCTCTTGCAGGGCCCTTGCCGTCCCTCTCGTCTTCTCGCGCACGGACATGGTGCGGGTCATGGCGGCTATGGCCTCGCTGAATTGGATGACTTTCAGCCCCAGGGATATGGCCAGTCGGACGTCGGCCTTAAAGGCCGGCTGCTCGTTGCCGTACGCCTTGTCCGTGTTGAACGAGAGCAATGGGACGTCGGCAAGGCCCGCCGTGGTGAGGGCGTTCTTAATCAAGGCCAGGTAGTTCGTGGCGCGGCACTGGCCCCCGGTCTGCGTGATGCCCACGACATACTTGTCGCGGTCGTCGCGGTGCTTTATCATGAACTTCACGATGTCGCCAACGACGAGAGTGGCAGGGTAGCACACCTCGTTGTGTCCGTATTTCAGCCCTACGCTTATCGACTCCTCGTCGGGCTTGGGCAGGTTCATGAGGTTGAAGCCGATACGCTTGAAGACCGTGGGGAACAGGGGCGAGATGGAGTCTGAGAACCAGGGGACGATGATTGTCCGCTCGTTCTTCTCTTTCTCTGTGAACGCGTTGTGGATGGCTCGGTACTCCTGCTTCGACGCCTTTTCGCCAAGTGCGCCACTCTGTTTCAGGCTCTCGATGAGCGAGCGCAGGCGCAGACGTACAGACCCGGGGCTGCTTATCTCGTCGACGCGTATCACGGTGTGGTTCTTTCCGGCGGCGTTCAATATGTTGCCGCATTCGTCCATGAGGAACGAGTCCGGGCCGCAGCCGAACGAGTTGACCTGGATGAGCTGGACGTTGGCGGGCAATGCGGCCACGCCGTGCGCGGCGTGAATCACCCGGTTGGGGTATGTCCACTGCGAGATGTAGTTCATCTCCTGATTTGCCTTTGGGTCTTCGCGGAACACGTCGTCCGAGACGATGTCCACGCCCAGGTCGGTGACAATCTGGGCCACGCGTTGGTTGATGAGGGGGTCCACGTGGTAGGGGCGCCCCGTCATGACGAAGACCATCCGGCCCTCTGCCACGTCGCGCTCCAATATCTCCCTCTCGGTCGCCATCAGATGGTTTTTCACCTCCATCTTCCTGGCCATGGCTTTGCGTATGGCGCTCTTGATGGTGGCTTTCTTCTTAACTCCCAGGCTCCGCAAGATGTTGCTGCAACTCTCGGTCAGGGCGCGCTCGTCGGCGAACGAGACGACTGGAGTGTCAAAGCGCACGCCGTAGCGGCGCTCCGGGTCCACGGCCGAGCGGATGACGTCGGGGTAGCCGCTAACTACGGGGCAGTTGAAGCAGTTGGCGTCGTGGGAGTGGTCGCGGCTCTCCTTGATGACAAGAGGATAGAAGATGCGGCGCACCCCCTTGTCTATGAGGTTCATTATGTGCCCGTTGGTCAGTTTCGCCGGGAAGCATATGTTGTCGCTCATGACAGAGAAGATGCCGCCGCGGTAGAGCTTCATTGTGCTCTCGTCAGACAATATGGGCTTGAAGCCGCTCTCGGTGAAGAGCGTGTGCCAGAACGGGTAGTTCTCGTACATGTTCAGCACGCGCGGGATGCCTATGGCCGCCGGGTCGTCGGGCGACACTTGCCCGGAGGCGCCGGCGTCGAATATGTAGTGGTATTTGGCGTCGACCTGGTTGAAGCCGGGCTGGTGGCTCTTGCTCCGAGAGTGGAAGATGCGCTCGCACTTGTTGCCGGCAAAGCTGATGTTGCCGTTTGGGAACTTGAACTTGACGACCTGACAGTTGTTGGTGCACCCCGAGCAGAGGACGGTGCTCGTCTTGATGTCGGCCAGCGCTTCGAGCGTGCGGCGCGGGTCGAACGCCGACGGTGTGGCGTCGAGCTTTTTCTGCGCTATGGCGTAGAGTGCCGAGCCGTAGGCGCCCATTAGCTCCGGGGCGTCGGTTGTCCATACCTCCTTGCCCGACAAGACCTCCAGCGAGCGCAACACGGCCTTGTTCTTGAACGTGCCGCCCTGCGCCACTATGGTGTCGCCGAGGCGGTTCAGGTTCTGCATCTTCAGCACTTTGAAGAGGCAGTTCTTCACGACCGATATTGCCAGCCCGGCGGCGATGTCGCCGGGGTCGGTGTTTTGGCGCAGCGCTTCTTTCACTTTCGAGTTCATGAAGACGGTGCAGCGGGTGCCGAGGTCGCACGGGCGCCGCGCCTTGCAGGCCATCTCCGCAAAGTCGGGGAGCTTGATGTTCATCATGCCCGCAAAGCCTTGCAGGAAGGAGCCGCACCCCGATGAGCAGCTCTCGTTGAGCTCTATGTTGGCGACGGCGCCGTTGCGTATGAAGATGGACTTGATGTCTTGTCCGCCGATGTCGAGGATGAAAGAGACGTTGGGGTTGACGTAGTGCGCAGCCTTGAAGTGGGCCATGGTCTCGACGATGCCGTAGTCCAGGTTGAGGGCGGCTTTGACCAGGTCCTCGCCGTAGCCGGTGACGGCCGACCCGCGGAAGCGGACCTCGGCGCCGCGCTCCTCGGCCATGTTCATGAACGCTCTCAGTGCCTCCTCCACCTTTTTCAGCGGGTTGCCGTCGTTGTTGGAGTAGCTCTTGAAGACTATGCGGCCGTTGTCGTCCACGACGACGAATTTCGTCGTCGTGGAGCCGGAGTCTATGCCCAGGTAGACGTCGCAAGCCGAACCGGGAGCAATCTCCGCATATTGCAACGGCTTGATTTTCAGGTTGGCGTTCCAATCCTCATACTCTGCCTCGTCGGCAAACAGGGGCGAGAGGAACTGCTCGTCGCCTTTTGTCGCCTCGCGCTTCAGCCGCTCGCGGATTTCGTCCAGGCCTATGGACATGTCTTTGTCTGCCGAGAGGGCGGCGCCGCGGGCCGTGGTTGTCTCGGCGCCGGGCAGGAGGATGAGGTCTTCGGGCTTGAGCTTCATCACGCGGACGAAGGCCTGGCGGAGCGATGGCAGGAATGTCAGCGGGCCGCCGGTGCACAATATCGGGGTCACAATGTCGGCTCCGTGCGCCAGGGTGGTCATGGTCTGCATGGCCACGGCGTTGAATATCGAGGCGGCGATGTCTGAGGTCGGCAGGCGCCGGCTGACAAGGTTCTGGATGTCGGTCTTGGCGAAGACGCCGCACCGCGACGCTATGGGATATATGCGAGTGAACGTGGCGGCGGCGTCGCTCATGGCCTTGGGGTCGATGTCCATGAGGGTCGCCATCTGGTCGATGAAGGCGCCGGTGCCGCCGGCGCACGACCCGTTCATGCGTATGTCCGGGCTCTTGTCTTTGCGGAAGAAGACCATCTTGGCGTCCTCGCCGCCAAGGTCTATGAGGGTGAAGTCGGTGCGGCCCGTCTCGCGCATGGCAGCGCTGGCCGCCAGCACCTCCTGGACAAAGGGGAGGCCGGAGCGTTCCGACAGGCCTATGCCGGCCGAGCCGGTGACGCACACGCTGTAGAGGACCTCGCGGCCCATGGCCTGCTCCATCTCGGCAAGCTGGTTCTCCAGGCAGGTGCGGATGTCGGCAAAGTGGCGCTTGTAGGAGCTGAACGCCACCTCGCTGGTCGCCTGGTCTATCACTACGAACTTGATTGTCGTGGACCCGGCGTCGATGCCAATGCTGTAGTGTCTGATTGTGTCTGGGCTCTGTGTTGCCATCTGGTGCTAATGTTGTTCCATGTTCACTTTTGCCGCTCCAAGAGCATGTCCTCGCCGTCGGCGCTAGCCTCGATGCGTCCCTCAGTGCGGCGCACGATGGTCAAGGTCTGGCTGTTCGTCTTGATTATCTTGCGGCGGATTTTTGGCACGAGAGAGACGTCGACAAACTTGCGCAGCTGACGGACCATGGCTTCCTCGACGTTGCTGTTTGCTGAGGAGCCGGCATAAGTGTATGAAAATGAAGAAGTGTCGGAGGACAGGGTTAGGCGGTCGCCGTCGGCGTGCCAGTCGCCGCTCATGCCGGCGTTGTAGCGGAGGGTCATGTCGTTGAACTCGACGACGCCGTCGAAGCGGAACGTCATCTCGACGTCCATGTCGGCCCTGACGCCCAAGGGGCTGAACGTCTCCGTCGAGCATATGCTCACGTCGCACCGCACGTCGTCCTCGTCGTACGTCTCGCACGCGTAGGTGCGGTATGTGCCCATCATGCCCCAATCCTTGCCTTGCAGGACTGTGGCGAATGTGGCCAGAAGCGCGACCGCCGTGACGGCCAATGCGACGTATGTCTTCCGCATGCGGCAAAGTTAGTCTTTTGTCACGACTTATTTCGGCTTTCGCATTTTCGTCGGGTGGCTGTTTTCACCTATATTCGCGCTTTTAAAACACTTAAGACAGATGAGTTCCCTCGTAATCAACAGCCATGCGGAGCTGGAGGCTCTGGTGGGAAAAGAGTTGGGAGTGTCCGATTGGCACCAGTTCACCCAAGAGCAAATCAACACGTTCGCGGACGCGACGCTGGACCACCAGTGGATTCACGTCGACGTCGGGCGGGCAAAGAGCGAGTCCGCTTTCGGAAACACCATTGCGCACGGCTACCTGACGCTCTCCATCTTGCCGCACCTTTGGGACCAGATTGTCGAAGTGCGCAACATCAAGGACCAGATAAACTATGGGATTGAGAACTTTCGCTACCAGCAACCGGTAGTGGTGGACAGCAGGGTGCGCCTGCACGTGGTGGTGCGCGAGGTGCTCAACCTGCGCGGGACGACAAAGGCCACCATGAGCGTCAAGCTCGAAATCGAGGGACAGCGGAAGCCCGCGTATACAGGCGACATCGTGTTCCTCTACCATTTCAACAACATTTAGCGGGCGGGACGCCGCACGGAGAAAAAACGGCGGCGGCACGGCCTCGCGGGGCTGTGCCGCCGCCGTTGAATGTCGGCGGCTCGTGGGGCTATCTCAGCCTGTCGAGGCTTTTCACAATCGCGTCGTCGTCCGAGATGCGCCGGTACGCCAGGATGTCCAATATGGCGGAGACAATGGGGAGCGCCCAATGGAAATTAATGTGCGCGTCCATGCCGAGACTGTCCGAAATCTGATAGCCGAGGTAGCCGAGCAGGGCTGTCAGGCATAGGGAGACGCCGGCCGAGATGCCGACGAGGCGCATTTGCAACTGCCGGTGGGTGAACGAGAACAGAGACACGACGTGGAGTATCACCGCCACGACAATGACGACCGCGAGAGAGTGGAGTGGGCGGACTAGTGGCGTGTGCGCCCCCGGAGTGACGTCCCACACGCCGTTCCATCGGAGTTCTATGAGACCATGTGGCCCGCCAAACGAGTCTATTGGCCAGGCTATTAGGCAACCAAGCAACAATGCCGCCGCCAAGATGAAGATGCTTTGTATTCTCTGTATCATGCTTGTTCCTTTGTTGGCTTTTGTTCAGCCCAAATTTAAGCATTATAATGTACCTTTTGGCATAAAAGACTTAACTTAGAGGAGGGTTTTTGCCTCGACTTGATATTCAGCCCTCAATATAACGTAACATATACCATTGATTTTGAAGACTTTTCATGTCAATTACAAGACTGGCGGCGGCGATGCCGTCTTGTTCGAGATGCGCAAGGACGCCGATTCGCCTGCGACGTCTTTCGAGATGAGCGACGAGGGCGGCGGCGACAGGGCTTTCCTGTGCGCCGAGGCCGCTTCTTTCCAATACAGGTACGTAGTGGGGCTGCGCAATGGGAGGATTGCGGAGCGTCATTGGCGTTTCTCGCCCGCTTTCGCTGCCGACGCCGAAATATACGACGAATGGCGCAGTCCGCAAAGCGGTGTGGACGCGCTGTGCGCCCCCGAGTTTTGCGGGGCCATATTCACCCCGGAGGCGGCCGGGGCGTTGCCGCCAGAGCCACAGGCGGGCGCGCTTGTGGTGGTCTTGACCGAGCCCAGGGTGGCGAGGAACGAGGAGGTGCGCGTGGTGGCGAAACAGTTCGTTAATTGGGACGTCAACCGGGCCATGAAGATGGTGCGTTGCCGCGACTTCGCGTGGGTTCTTGATTTGGGGGTCTTGCCGTTGTTGAAAGAGTTCGAGTTCAAGTTCTGCATATGGGACACCGAGAACGACTGCTTCAAGCGTTATGAGGAGGGGCTCAACCGCTGTATCCATGTCACCCCCGGGAGAACCGAGGTCCACACCTGCAACGGGTTCAACTTTGGCGCAGAGTGGCGAGCCGCGGGCGTCGCCGTGCCCATCTTCTCGTTGAGGTCGCACGCCGGGCGCGGCTGTGGCGAGTTCGCCGACCTCAAGCCGTTGGCGGATTGGTGCGAGCAGGCGCATCTGAGGGTCATACAGTTGCTGCCCATCAACGACACCACGGCCCAGTTGCAGTGGCGCGACTCCTATCCATACAATGCCATCTCCGTCATGGCGCTCCACCCGAGCTACATCTCCGTCGACGAGGTATACTCGTTCTATGGGAAGCGGATGAGCGCCATGGAGCGCGAGACGGGCCTGTTCCTCAACGACATGGTGACGTTGGACTACAACCGCACCCGCGAGTGGAAAGACGGGACCATGCGTGCGCTCTTCAACGGCGTGGTCGGCGTTTTCGCCGCCGCAAAGGAGACGCGCGACTACGTTGAGGCCAACGCGTCGTGGATATACGACTATGCGGCGTTCGCCATGTTGCGCCGACGCTACGCGACGCCCGATTTCAGCAAGTGGGGCGAGCACGCCAAGTACGATCGCAAGGCGGTGAGGCGGATGTTCGACCCGGCGGCGCCCGAATACATGGACGTGATGTACCGCGTGTTCCTACAGTTCCATCTAGAGAGGCAGTTGCGCGACGCCATAGGCTATGTCCACTCCAAGGGTGTCGCCATCAAGGGCGACTTGCCAATCGGCATAAACCCGCACTCCGTCGAGGCGTGGACGGAGCCCGAGCTCTACAATTTTGGGCTGCAGGCCGGGGCGCCGCCCGACTTCTTCTCGCGCGACGGGCAGAATTGGGGATTCCCAATCTACAATTGGGACGTGATGAGGCAAGACGGATACAGCTGGTGGAAGCGCCGCATGGAGCGCATGCAGATGTTCTTCGACGCGTTCCGCATCGACCACATTCTAGGCTTCTTCCGCATATGGTCCATTCCCCACCCGTTCCGCAGCGGACTCATGGGTGTCTTCTCGCCCTCGTTGCCGTTGAGCGGGCAGGAGCTGCGAGACAGGGGGGTGCATACGCCACCGGCAGATTTGGCGTGGCCGGCCGTGTCGGAGGAGTTCCTGTGCGGCCAGTTCTCGGAATATGCCGGGGAGGCGAAGCGCTTCTTCGATTTCGTCGGGGGCGAGTACCGGCTCAAGGAGGGGTTCTTCGACCCGTCGAGGTTCGACGAGTGGATAGACAAGGAGGTGAACCCCAACTCGCGGGAGCGCATGCGCAACGCCGTGGCGAACGTCCTCCACGAGGTCCTGCTCGTCTCGGTCAAAGAGGGGGAGTGGCAACCACGCATAATGCTTGAGGAGACCGACCGTTTCAGCCGTTTGCCCGAGGGGGAGCAAAACGCCATGCGGGATGTCTACAACGACTTCTTCTTCCGCCGCCACGACGGCTTTTGGAAGCAGTGCGCCGAGGAGCATCTTGCCGCGTTGCTGGGCAAGTGCGGCATGTTGGTGTGCGGCGAGGACTTGGGCATGATCCCCAGCTCCGTGCCCATCGTCATGCAGCGGATGCAGATTCTCTCCCTGGAGCTTCAGCGGATGCCCAAGGAGAGCTGGCAGCGTTTCGGCTCGCCCGCCTACTACCCGTACCTGTCGGTCTGCGCCACGTCGAGCCACGACATTTCGCCCATCCGAGGTTGGTGGGAGGAAGACCGCAAGGGCGTAGAGTGGTTCTACCGCAATATCATGCGCCGGTCCGACGGCGTGCCGCAGGTGGCCAATGGCGATATTGTGACCAACATCGTGTGCCAGCACCTCAATTCGCCATCCATGCTCTGCATCAACCCCATACAGGACTACGCCGGGATGCTCGACGACGTGCCGCACCTCCTGCCGTTCGAGGAGCGCATCAACGTGCCGAGCAATGCGGATCACAGGTGGTGCTACAGGGTGCCGTTCTGCGTGGACGACCTCACTTCCAAATATGCGCACCTGGGGCATAAGGTGGCCGCCTGTGTCGACGCTTCGGGACGCTCTTAGACGTAAGAAGAGTTTCAAACGCCATTATGCGCAGGAATATGAAAGAGAGATTTGTCGATGTTGTCACCAATGTGGGAGGGGCCGCCGACGTCGCCCCAGAGACGCTGGCTCTGCTGGAGGCCGCCCATGACGCTGCGCGCAAAGCCTACGCCCCCTACTCGAATTTTCGGGTAGGGGCTGCGGCTCTGCTCGACAATGGGGAGGTCGTGTCGGGAAGCAACCAGGAGAACGCGGCCTACCCGTCGGGGCTCTGCGCCGAGAGGGTCACGGTGTTCTACGCGAACTCCCGATTTCCCGAAGCCAAGATTCTGAGGTTGGTAATCTATGCCGAGACCGACAAGGGCCCCGTCCTCACGCCAATAGCCCCATGCGGGGCTTGTCGGCAGGTGTTGTTGGAGAAAGAGAGCACCCAAGGCTCGCCCATCTCCGTCTCGTTGGCAGGGGC
The DNA here is from genome assembly GCA_964481855.1 of uncultured Marinilabiliaceae bacterium. Lineage (GTDB taxonomy): Bacteria > Bacteroidota > Bacteroidia > Bacteroidales > Marinilabiliaceae > W3P20-009. Next base: position 73,849 of record CAYZUH010000001.1, on the reverse strand, counting down.
GGCAGAACTCTACACCATCCCCAGTGTGGAGCGCCTGTTGCCGCTCTCTTTCATGCCCAAAAGCCTGGAGGGAGATTAGGCGCGCCGGGAGGAGACAAAGAAAGAGGCGGCTGACCCAAACATGTCAACCGCCCCTCTTCCGTTGGCACGGGTGGAGCGACTCGAACGCCCGACACTCGGTTTTGGAGACCGATGCTCTACCAACTGAACTACACCCGTCTGTTGTCTTCTCAAGACAGTGCAAAGGTAGCCCTACAATTTGACATGGGCAAGAACTCCGGCGCATTTTTTTTGCAATGACTTGCGCGTCGGGATGCCGAGCGGGCGACTGTCATGGAAGTGCTTACCTACAGAGAAAAAAGAAGAAGCCTAAGATCGTAACCTTAGGCTTCTTCTCGCAAGTGATACCGGAGGGATTCGAACCCCCAATCTTCTGGGCCGTAACCAGAGGCATTATCCAATTGTGCTACGGTACCGACCGAACTGTGTCCCGGAAATCCCACAAGCCGCATGGTTGCTCCCCGATGACAGTGCAAAGGTAGGGCATTTTCTCCATTGTGCAAGGGTAGGTCGCAATTTTCTTTTGCAATAATCTCCCGCCGCCCTTGCGCATCTTCCGTCGCAACCCAAAAAATCCGTCGCGGGCAATGCTATTACGATATTTGTCTGTAATTTTGGAGCGTTGCGTTTGCGGTTGTGACGACTAGTCGCAATTGCCTACCATTGAGACGTAAACCATATAAAGCAAATAAAATGTCTGTCAATTACAAGGATCTCGGTCTCGTGAACACTCGCGAGATGTTCAAGAGGGCCATCAACGGAGGTTGGGCCGTCCCGGCGTTCAACTTCAACAACCTGGAGCAGTTGCAGGCCATCATCAAGGCCTCCTCGCAGCTCAAGTCTCCGGTCATCCTGCAGGTCAGCAAGGGTGCGCGCAACTACGCCAACTCGACCCTCCTCCGCTATATGGCGCAGGGCGCTGTGGAGTACGCAAAGGAGTTGGGATGCAATCACCCCGAGATTGTCCTCCACCTCGACCATGGCGACAGCTTCGAGCTCTGCAAGGACTGTGTGGACATGGGCTTCTCGTCCGTCATGATTGACGGCTCGTCGCTCCCCTATGACGAGAATGTCGCGCTGACGCGCAAAGTCGTGGAGTATGCCCACAAGTACGACGTCACCGTCGAGGGCGAGCTTGGCGTGCTTGCCGGTGTTGAGGACGAGGTTCAGTCTGAGGTTAGCCACTACACGAAGCCCGAGGAGGTCATCGACTTCACCACCAAGACGGGTTGCGACTCGCTCGCCATCTCCATCGGCACCAGCCATGGCGCCTACAAGTTCAAGCCCGAGCAGTGCACCCGCGACCCCAAGACCGGCCGCCTCGTGCCGCCCCCCTTGGCTTTCGACGTCCTCGATGCCATCATGGTCAAGCTCCCGGGCTTCCCCATCGTGCTCCACGGCTCTTCCTCCGTCCCGCAGAAGTATGTCGACATGATCAACCAGTACGGTGGCAAGCTCCCCGACGCTGTCGGCATCCCCGAGGAGCAGCTCCGCAAGGCCTCCAAGAGCGCCGTCTGCAAGATTAACATCGACTCCGACTCGCGTCTCGCTTTCACGGCCGCTGTCCGCAAGGTGTTCGTCGACAAGCCCGCAGAGTTCGACCCCCGCAAGTTCTGCGGCCCGGCTCGCGACCTCATGGAGGAGATGTACCGTGAGAAGATTACGGACGTCCTCGGCTCTGACAACAAGTTGGCACAGCTCGACTAGGTAAGGGCGTATGAATTGAATAGCGGTCATCCCCCGGGATGGCCGCTACTTTTTTGCGGTTGCCGAAACATGCGCGGCTCAGAACCTCACTCCCATGAACAGCACGTCGTCCAGTTGCTCGCGTTCCTCCTCCGGGATGTTGCCGCAGCTCGTCAGCCAGTCATAGTACGTCCTCTCCACTGCCTCCCGCTGTTTCTCTATGGGGAGGCCGACAATGGCGTCCATCATTCCCATCACCCGTTTTTTCGTGAAGCGGCGTCGTCCGGGGCCGCCGAAGAGGTCGGACAGGCCGTCGGTACCCATGTAGAGAGTGTCGCCGGCCGCAATGTCAAGCTCAACGGAGCGGAATGGCCTGTTCTCGCGGTTGTAGGCCCGCTCGCCTATGCCGCGCTTGACCATGGCGGCGGCAATCTCCATGCGCTCGCCGCCGCGGTACAGGTAGACGGGGCGCTTGGCGGAGGCCACGGAGGCCTTGCCACGCTTGCGGTCGAAGATGACAATCGTCAGGTCCATGCCGTCTCTCGTGTTCTCGTCGCCGCTCTGTTGGAGGATGCCTATGAGGCTCTCGTGCAAGTCTTCGAGCATGGCGGCGGGAGTCGGGTCGGGGGAGTGGGCGAACAGGTCGTTCAGAATCGTGGTGCCTATCATGGTCATAAACGCCCCGGGCACGCCGTGCCCCGTGCAGTCGGCGCAGACTATGGCGTCGACCGAGCCGTTGGTGCGGGCCCAGTAGAAGTCGCCGCTTACGATGTGGCAAGGCATGAAGAAAGCGAAGCATCCGCCGTCGCCGTAGCCGCGGAAGAAGTTAAGTTTCGGAAGTATCGACTGTTGGATGCGCAGGGCGTAGTTGATGCCGGCTGTAATCTCGGCGTTCTGCTTCTCCATCTTGGCGTTGTTCTCCGCCATCAGCCTGTTTATCCGTTTGGTGTTTCGCAAGACGTGGACAATGAGCGTCAAGGCTATGACGGTCGCAATCAGCATAGCGAAGCCCATCAGCTTCTGCTCCTTTTGCCTCATGGCCTCAAGCTCGGCCTGTTCCACTTGGCGCTTGTGCCTCGTGCGCTCCATCTCCATCCGGACGTTTTGCACCTCGTTTATCGTCTTGACGCTCATGATGCTGTCGGTCAGGGCGTCTGCCCGCATATAGGCGCGTAGCGCGTTGCGAGGGTCGCCCTCGCTGTTGTATAGGGCGTAGTAGAGTTTGTATATGTCGACGAGGTGCTCTGCGGAGTTGATGCGCAGGGCGGTTCTGCGGGCTTTGTCCAGGTGTTGCAGGGCCTTCGCTTTCTCGTTTGCCGCCATGCTTATGCGCGCCAACGCGAGGCATGGCTGCAGGGTGTGCCACTCGTCGTTGTTGTCGCGCATCATGGTGTAGGCTGTCTCATACTCTTTGATGGCCAGGCTTTTCTCGCCCCGTTTTTCGTGTACTGAGCCGATATATGTGTGGCACAGTGCGATGCCCAAGTCCGAGCCGGCCTCCCTGTTCAGGCGCATCGAGATGTCGTAGTATGCCGCGGCGGAGTCTATCATGCCGCGGCTCTCGAAGATGCTTCCGATGTTAGCGTAGTTGATTGCCATGCCCAGGGCCGAGCCCAATTGGCGTTCGCCGTCCAGGGCCAGACGCAGGGTCTGCTCGGCCAGGGCGTGGTTGCCCAGGGTTATGTATATGTTGCCAAGTCCGTTGAGCGACATCACCTTGGCTTTGACCGATGTCGGCAGGTCTTGCGGGAGCTTTTGGGCGACGTCCAAGGACTTGTAGTGGTAGTCGGCCGCCACGGCGAACAGGCCCAACCGCCGGTAGACTGTCCCAAGGTTGTTCAGGGTGTGGACAATTTGCAGGTGGTCGCCGACGGCCTCAGCCGCCGCAAGTGCCTCGTTGTGCGCCACTATGGCTCTTGCGAAGAGGCTCTCGTTGCGGTAGCTCTTGCCCAGCCTGTTGGCCACTTCCGCAATGCCGCGTTTGTCGTTGCGGAGTCTCAGGCTGTCGAGCATCTTGCCGAGGCGCACAGTGTCGCGGGGGAGCGGGACAGAGTCCCAGTCCGTACCCGCCGCGCCATGGGGCGGGGGTTGGCAGGCCGAGAACGCCGCGGCGAGGAGCGTCAGGAGGCAGAAGAGCCTATGCGCACCTGGGGCAATGCGGCGTGAGGCCATGCCCACCCTGCGCGCCACGTGACGAAACGGCGAATGCATTGCGGACTGTCATTCAGAACCTCACACCCATAAACGACACGTCGTCTAGTTGCTCCTGCTCCTCCTCCGGGATGTTGCCGCAGTCCGTCAGCCAGTCGTAGAACGTCTTCTCCACCGCTTCATGCTGTTTCTCTATGGGGAGGCCCACAATGGCGTCCATGAGGCTCAGCATGCGCTTTTTCATGAACCGCTTGCGTTGCGGGCCGCCGAAGAGGTCGGCCAGGCCGTCGGAACTCATGTAGAGCGTGTCGCCCTCGGCCACGTCGAGCTCCACGGTGCGGAACGGCATATTCTCGCGGTTGTACGTCCGCTCGCCTATGCTGCGCTTGACCATGGCGTCGGCAATCTCTGTGCGCTCGCCGTCGCGGTACAGGTAGACGGGGCGTTTGGCGGAGGCCACGGAGGCTTTGCTGAGCTTGTGGTTGAAGATGACAATCGTCAGGTCCATGCCGTCTTTCGAGTTCTCGTCGCCGCTCTGTTGGAGGATGCTTATGAGGTTCTCGTGCAGGTCTTCGAGCATGTCGGCGGGCGTCGGGCTTGAGGCGTGGTCGAACAGGTCGTTCAGGATTGTGGTGCCTATCATGGTCATGAACGCCCCCGGCACGCCGTGCCCCGTGCAGTCGGCGCATACGATGGCGTCGATGACGCCATTGGTGCGGGCCCAATAGAAGTCGCCGCTGACAATGTGGCACGGCATGAAGAATGCGAAGCATCCGCCGTGGCCAAGCCCATGGAAGAAGTCGAGCTTGGGGAGTATAGACTGCTGGATGCGGAAAGCGTAGTTTATGCTGTCGGTAATCTCGGCGTTCTGCTTCTCTATCTTGGCGTTGTTCTCTGCCAAAATCTCGTTGTTGTGGCGTATCGTCTCGTTCTGGCACCGCAACTGGTGGGTCTGGCGCGCCACCTCCTCCTCCAAGATTATTTTCTGGTTGTTGAGTATGATTTGCTTCTCCTTGTCGCGGCGGCGCTTGAAGATTGAGAACACCGTGGCGGCGGCGAGCAGGACGGAGACGGAAATGAAAATCCACAGCTGACGCTGGGCGTTGAGCGTCTCGTTCTGCTGCTCGAAGAGCAGCTTCTCGCTCTGGAGCTTGTCCACGTCCATGATGGTCTGCATGTCTTGCACCTGGCTAGTGTAGCGTTGGTAGTTCATGCTGTCCGAGAGGGACATTATGCGCTCGGCTATGGGATACTCTGAGCCGAACTGCCCCATCTTGTGGGTGGCGCGCAGTTTGATTTTCAAGATTCCAATCTCGTTGTTGTGGCGCTTGTACTCCTTGTAGTATGCCAATGCGGAGTCCGCGTAGGCTATGGACCGCCCGTAGTGGCCTATCGACTCGAAATATTTAGACTTCACCGAGTTGAGCTCCGCCGCGTAGTGGTTCACAAGGTCGGGATATTCCGCCATCAGCGAGTCGGCCAGGGCCACGTGGCGGGAGGCCTCAGCCGGCCGCCCAAGGTCTACGTAGATGTCGATGTAGGCCACCTGCATCAGCAGGGCGTAGTCGTCGATGAACAGGTCGGCGAATATGTCGTTGCTTGCCGTCAGTTCGCGAAACTTGTTGATGTCGCTGTCGTAGCCGCGGATATACTCCAGGGCTTTGGCCCGGTCGGATATGTGTTGCGCGGACTGCATTTTGTAGGTCTGCAAGTCCAGGCGCAAGGTGAGGTTGCTTGTGTCGTCGTCGGGGATGAGGTTGATGGCCTCGGTGTAGTGGGCTATGGCCTCGTTCTCCTGGCTCATCTCGTTGTTGGCCAGGCCTATGCACATGAGGGCGTTGCATCGCACGCGGATGCTGATGTCGTGGCCGAGGTTGTCGAATATGGGGCGCTTGCTGTCGTCATACTGCTTTTGGGCCAACTGTATCGCCGAGCGGAATTTGCTCTGCTCGATGAGCGATATGGCCTTTATGAACATTGCGAAATATATCCGGTTGGCGTGGACGGACGTGTCGGAGTGGGCCACGATGGAGTCGGCAAAGGCAATGCTCTCGTCATACAGGCCTAGGGTGCACAGCATGTTGAGCTTCTGCTGCAACCCATATTCGTAGCCCAGGTCGTCGCCTTTCTGCCGCGACAGGCTCATAAGTTGCTCGGCGTAGCGCAGCCCCTCCGTCGTGCCGGCCGTGTTGTCCACTAGGGCGCTGATGGAGTCTATTGCGCTCCGGTCCGCTCCGGCGCCCGTCGTCGTCTGGGGCGACGATGTGGCCACCGGCGCAAGGAGGAGGGCGAGAGATAGTAGGAGTGGTCGCATGAGGTTCTTGTTGCTCTTTTTTTTCGTCTTAGGCCATGGTGGCGTTGTCCGATTTCAACCACGACAGCGAGCCGGCGGGGGTCTCGCCAACGACAATGCGGCCGACGTTGATGCCGCCAAAGCCGACTTGGTTTATCAGCACCGTGCCACCGGCGGCGTTGGTCTCGACTGTGGGGTGGGGGAGGAATGTGTGCGAGTGTCCGCCCAAAATCATGTCGATGCCCGATGTCTTCTTGGCCAGCCACGTGTCGCATTCCTCGCCGATGGCGTTGTCGTAGCCTATGTGGGTGAGGGCTATGACGAGTTGGCACTCTTCGCGTCCGCGCAGCAGGTCGACCATGGCTTGCGCCGTCGGCACCAGGTCGGCAAACTCCACGCCGGCGCAACTCGACGCAGCCACAAGCCCCGCCATGCGGCATCCGAGCCCGAAGACGCCAATGCGCGCGCCGCCGCGGCGGAAGACGCTGTAGGGCTTGACCATGCGTGAGCCGCGGGGGTCGGTGAATTTGTAGTTTGAGCTTACGAATGGGAAGTTGGCAGTCTCCATGCAGTCGCACAGCCCGTCAACGCCGTTGTCGAACTCGTGGTTGCCTATCGTCACTGCGTCGATGTGCATGCGGTTCATCAACTGCATCTCCAGTTGGCCCTTGAAGAAATTGTAGTAGGGAGTCCCTTGAAACATGTCCCCGCTCTCGAAGACCAGCACGTTGTCGGCCCCCTCTGTGGCGATGACGCTGTCTATGTACGCCTGCCGTCGCGCGTAGCCGCCTAGCCCGGCATATTTGGTGTCGGTCGCCGGGAATGGGTCTATATGGCTGTGAACGTCGTTTGTATGCAAGATGGTGATTCGGGGCGCTCGCTCGTCGCCCACGGCGTGCGTCGTACCTGGTGAGGCCAGCAGGCTCGCCATTGGCGATGCCGCCAGCGCCATGCCGCCAAGGCGCTTGATGAAACCGCGGCGCGAAATCTTCTCTCCATCGTTCATTTCTGCTCAGGTGCTAGTGTGTGTATGCGGACGTCCGGGGCGGGTCTGACGCGTAGCCCGTCGCGGCCCAGCCTTTTGAGGTGGTCAATGAGGACGTCGCGGAACTTCACCCCCATGCGCCACTCCTCATGCCCCTCCAGGCTCTCAAAGCCGTCGCCTCCTGTGGCCACGTAGTCCAACGTCGCTATGCGGTACTCTTGGCCGCCGCGCAACGTCATGCCGCCAACTCTGACATCCGTGGCGCGGCCGCCGGCCATTGTCATGACCACGCCCGACAGTGCCTCGCCACCCCTTTGCGCCACGTGGTGGAGCATGTCCATGACGCCGGCGGAGTCTAGCTTCACTACGACAGGCGAGTTTTCAAAGGGGGCTATGCGGAACGCGTCGCCCACCGTCACGGGCCCCTTGGGCAGCTCGTCGCGGATGCCGCCAATGTTCGTCAGGGCCAAGTCGGGCAGGGGGAGATGCCGCTCTAGGGCATATCTGCGGCTCGCGTCGAGCAGGATGTCCGCCAAGAGCCGCGTCATGGCGCTCTCCGGCCGAGAGGCGCGCATCGAGGTGTCTGAGACGCACAGCGGCTCGCGCATGGAGCTGTCGATGCTGTCGCGGTAGGTGGCGATGATGGCCTCCGTCGCGCTGTCCGACGGCGAGGCGGGCGTCATCTTCTCCAGCGACGTCTCTTGCACCACCAGGTCATGGGCGCGCCGTGGCGCACGCTCCTCTTCGACAAGGGCCGCGACGACTGCCGCGATGGCAATCAGGAGGAGAAGCGACGTTTTGCGTTTCATGTCTAGGGGCATCGTTCGTGGTTCCGCCCTCCGGGGGGGCGAGTGGCGTTCAGACGGAAGCAAGCCCCCGCCAGTCGCAGACGTTGGCTCGTCGGCTCGGCAAGGGCTTGCGGGCTTCTCTCTCCTTGGGCTCTTGGAGCCGCCGGAGGCGCATCCTATACTTTCGAGATTTCTTCTGCCAGGTCGGCATACGCGTCCAGCATGGAGTTGCTCAGCTGCTTGTATGCCTTTTTCACGCCCTTGCCATACGCCCTCTTGGCTGCCAAGTAGTCCTTGATGGCCTCAGTCCTGCGCTCCTCGCTGCTCTCGCGGCGGGCCTTGGCCAATTGGCTCTTCAGAGGCTTCGGGGCCTCCAGGGCCGGGTTGGATATCTTGGTCAGGTAGGCGTTCCGGAACTCCGAGACCTTCACGGCGGAGGCTTTGACTTTCTCCACCTCGACCCCCTCGATGTATACGCGCACCGAGATGATGCTGCTCAGGTCATACGCAAGGAACTGCACGTCCTTTTTCAAACTTCTTAGTTTCATGGCTTGTGGTTTTGTTTCGTAGGCGCCGCGGGGTCGGCGACATTGCCACCGGTCCCGACGGTCTCCCCACAAACTTACGCCTTTTTTCTGAAGTCGCTGCGCAAAATCAGAATGAAAATTGGAACCGCCCTTGAATAAGGTCGAGGTCGGCGCCGCCGCGTATGTGGGAGTGGACGTAGTTCGCCTTGAGGCGCAGGTATCGGTTGATGAAATAGTTCACCCCTATGGTGACGTCGTTGACAGCGCCATATGCGTCGAGGTCGAGCTGCGAGAAGCGCGCCAAGACCTCCAGGGCGCGGCTGTTGGCGTTGCCCGTCAAGCCCGTCTTGCGGTTGTAGCTGTGGTTCTCGCCGAAGATGCGCCACGCCGCCTGGACATAGACGCCGTAGGAGTCGTTGTAGTTGCTCTGCGCCACTGTCTGCGTCTCGCCGCCGGATGCCACGCTCGTCTCGTTGGGGCGGTTCACCCACGCTTTCATGAAGTGGGTCTCGGCATAGAAGCGGCGCACGATGGTCAAGGCGTTGACGTTGAGGCGCCCGTAGTTATACACCTCCATGGCGGGTGTCGAGAAGAGGGTCTTGGTCGGGCCGGTGCTGAACGTGTGGGGAGCTATGGCGTTGAACGTCACGGCCGACGACGGATGAGTGAACAGCCCCGTGGCGCCGATGTGGAATATCGCGCCGCCGTTGTCGACCGGGCGCACCAGCCCATGAGCCATGAAAGAGTAGCCCTTGTTGGTCTGCCCCCCCTGGTCTATGGCGCCGTCGGAGTAGAGGCCGACGCTCCAGTTGAGGTGCGGCAGATATTGGGTGTAGGCCGCGCCGAGCTTGCGACCGGGCGTGTATGCGTTGTCAGCGGGGGCTAGCTCGATGAGCTTGTAGTTGACGCCCTGGCGGAGCAGGCCGAAAGGCAGGAGTATGTTGCCAATCTGGACCTCGCTGTTCGTCCGCTTGAACGCCCTCTTGATGAACAGGTCGCGGAACGAGACGGCGCGGTTGGCGAAGCTCAGCTCTATCTTGACCTGCCACAGGGTGTCGATGTCCGCGATGAGGCTCAGGCGGGTGTCGTTGACGCTCACGCCGTTGCGGTTGGCCTTGCCGTCGTCGGCGCCCATATAGGTGCCGAGGTCGAGGTGCGTGCGGCCGCCGAGCCTGAACTTGAAGTCCACGTCGCCTACCGAGGCCTTGACTTGCCCCGCCAATGCCGACGGCAAGGCGACTGCCATCGCGACGAGGACGCTTCTCAATGATAGTTTCATGATGGGTCTGTTATTGGCAGATGTATGTGTGATTCTCTATCGTTCGGGCCACAGGATGTTGTCGTCTTCGTCATATTCGGGGCCAATCTGGATGGTGTCTAGCCGTCCGCCCTTGAACCACAGGCACACGCTGACCTCCGGCAGTTCATATTCCGTAAGGCCGCGGGCCTCCTCTTTCTCGTCGTCGTCAAGGCCGTCGTCGTCAAGGTCGTCCTCTATGTCGTGCTCCTCCATGGGGCCCCAGTCCGCCTTTTGGGCGGCGGCCAGCACTTTGTCATACGTGTCGCCAAGGCGGATGTCGTCGCCCAGAGTCACTAGGCTGTCGTCTTCGGTCATGATGTCCACAAGGCGGAAGTTCACCGCCTTGTCGAACGAGAGCGAAAGGCCAAGCTCCTCGTAGAGGAGTTGTGTCGAGAGGTCGTCGGGGGCGTCGCCAAGCATCTCGTCGAACTTCTCGTCGGGCTTGCCGAGCAGTTGCTCGACCTCGTCGATTGTCATGCCGAAGCGAACTTGCCCGAAGCCTACTGTGGGGACCAGTTTCTGTGCTTTCATATTTTGTCAGTCTTTAGTGTTGTCAGGATATTGGATGCGGACGTGATATATGTTTTTCAATTTCTCTTTGAGAACCTCTTTCGCCTCGTCTATCTCGGCGAATGTTATGGGCGCTTTTTGGAATTGCCCGCCTGCCATCTGGCCGTCGACAATCTTGTCCACCAGGTTCGAGATGTCGTTGTCGTCGCGCCGGCTCATGCTCTTCGAGGCCGCCTCGACAGCGTCGGCCATCATGATTATGGCCTGCTCTTTTGACCGGGGGCGAGGCCCGGGATATGTGAACGCCGCGACGTCGGGGGTCTCCTCCGGGTGTTCCGAGCACCACCGGAGATAGAAGTAGCGGGTCATGGTCGTCCCGTGGTGAGTCGCTATGATGTCGCGGATAATGTTGGGCAGGTTGTACTTCTTGGCCATGGCTATGCCGTCCGTCACGTGGGCCTTGATCAGGGAGGCGCTCTGCTCGTAGGTCATCTCCTTGTGCGGGTCCATGCCGTTGGCTTGGTTCTCGGTGAAGAGTAGCGGGTTCATGACCTTGCCAATGTCGTGGTACAGGGCCCCGGCGCGGACCAGCAGGGCGTTGCCGCCTATGCGGTATGCGACCTCCTGCCCCAGGTTGGCCACCTGCATGGAGTGTTGGAAAGTCCCCGGGGCTTTCTCCGACAGTTGGCGGAGGAGGATGTTGTTGCCGTCGGTCATCTCCATGAGCGACACGTCGGAGACGAAGCCGAAAATCTTCTCGACGAGGTATATCAGAGGGTAGGTCAGCAGGAAAAGCACGGTGCTGATGCCCAGTTGGACGAATGGCGCGGGTTCTAGCGCTATCTCGGCCTTTTGCCAAAAAAGGTAGCCGGAGCACATGACGCTGTAGAAGACGAACAGATACACGGCGGTGCGGAATATCTGGATCCGCTTGTTGAGCTGGTAGAGGGCGATGCACGCGATGAGGCCCGCGGGGACGTGCGTGAAGATGAACAGTTGGCTGTTGAAAGCGAAGAACGACACGATGATGACTGTCACGATGTGGACGTACATCCCTAGTCGGGCGTCGGTGAATATCCGGAGCATGACGGGCAGGACGACATAGGGCACGGCGAAGCTGATGTTTGCGCCGCGGCCCGCCAAGAGACCGGCGGCGCAAACCGTGAACGTCATCAGGACGAGGATGAAGTTGATGAAGTGTATCTGGTTGAAATAGTCTTTGCGGAAGTAGCGCAGGAATAGGTAGAGCGACAGCATCAGCCCGCCTACAATCATGAGCTGCCCAATCAGGATGGGCAGCTCGTGCTCGTTGGTCTTGAATCCGCCGTCGGTCGCGGCTTTGAGCGACGCCAGCAGTTGGGCCGTGCGGGGCGTTATGATGTCGCCCGTGCGTACTATCAGCTGGCCCGACATGACGCGGCCCGAATAGAGGACGATGTTCTCCACTTTCTCCTTGACCGCTGTCTGGGTCTTGCCCTCGTCGAAGTGGACGTTGGGCTCCAGCAGTTCGCTCACCGGCAATATTGAGACAATTTGGCGGAAGCGCCACGTCTCGATGCCGTAGTGGGCCCGCAGGTCTTCCGACGTGCGGCGGATCACCTCGTTATATGCCTGCCGGGGCGTCGTGAGGTCGTCTAGGCGGAACGGCGTGGCCACGTTGGCCTTAATCAGCATCAGCTCGCCGGTGGTCCCCGAGCCCCCGTCTTTCGCCTCGACGTCTATTATGCCGTCCTGGCATACGCCGAAAACGTTGGTGGCCAATGCGCTCTCCAAGACGGCCATCAGGGTGTCGGCGTTGACGCTCGGCGGCGTATATTGGGCTATGCGGCCTCCCTGGGCTTGAATCATGGAGTGGATGTCGAGCCGCAAGGCCATCTCCTGCACAGTGTCGATTACGAAGTAGGGGACAACGTCGCGAAGCAGGCTGTCGCGCTCTGCGGCAACCTCGGCCTCGGGCTTCAAGATTGGGAAGTCGAATGGGGCTATGACGTCCTCATAGCGCCATGGGCGTTTTATCTCATACTCGTAGCTGAAGCGGCTCGTGCCGGGGAAGCATATGACCATTAGGACTGTTGCCACGGCAAACGCCACAACGCGGTAAGCCGGCTTGTATATCCGGCTTCTGCTCAGTCGTTTGCCTCTCTTGCCCATATTCCTGCCAGGTCTAAAAAGTCTGTCGGTGCGGACTCTCTGCGGCACTACCCGCGAATCGTCAATTGTCTGTTGACTTTTTTGCCCCTCGTCCCATCAAGTCCCGCTTCGTCTCCATCTCGTCCTCCTAGTCATAGGGCCACGCCCCAGGTTGCCCTATGCCGCCCCTTTGGGGCTATGATCGCCAGATGCCCCCGGCCAATTGTCTATTGTCAATTGTTTTCCCCAACAGCATGGCGTCGGCGAGCACGAGGGCCGCCATGGCTTCGACAATGGGAACGGCGCGGGGGACGACGCACGGGTCGTGCCGTCCGCGCACAGTGGTTGTAACCTCGTTGTGGTCGGTGTCCACCGTGGGTTGCTCCATAAGTATCGTCGCCGTGGGTTTGAACGCCACGCGGAAATAAATGTCCTCGCCGTTGGAGATTCCCCCCTGGACTCCGCCGCTGTTGTTTGTGCGCGTCCGTACCCGCTCTCCGTCCATGTAGAACGTGTCGTTGTGTTCCGACCCGCGCATCTTGGCGGCGGAGAAGCCCGATCCGTACTCAAACCCTTTCACTGCCCCGATGGAGAACATGGCGTGGGCCAACAGGGCCTGCAGCTTGTCGAAACAGGGTTCGCCGAGGCCTACCGGGACCCCGCGCGCCACGCACGAGACTACGCCGCCGATGGAGTCGCGAGCCGAGCGGACGTTATCAATCAGCTCTATCATGCGCCGCGAGGTCGCCGCATCGGGACAGCGCACTATGCTGTCCTCCGTCGTCGACAAGTCCAGGGTTTCATATGGCCGGTCTAGGCATATGTCGCCAATCTGAGTGGTGTAGGCGTCTATGCTGATGCCGTGTCGCCTCAGGGCCAGTTTGGCCAATGCGCCGCCCACGACGCGCGATATTGTCTCGCGTGCCGACGAGCGGCCGCCGCCGCGGTAGTCGCGGATTCCGTACTTGGAGTAGTACGTATAGTCGGCGTGAGATGGGCGGAACACTTTGGCTATGTTCTCGTAGTCCTGCGAGTGCTGGTTGGTGTTCTCCACCACGAAGCCTATTGGCGCGCCCGTCGAGAGTCCGTTGAAGACGCCGCTCAAGATTCTCACCCGGTCTTTCTCGTCGCGGGGGGTTGTGACTGCCGATTGCCCGGGGCGCCTGCGGTTCAGTTCCGACTGTACGAATGCCTCGTCGACTGCGATGCCTGGCGGCATCCCGTCAACCACGCCGCCGACTGCGACGCCGTGCGACTCCCCAAACGTCGTCAGACGGAACAATGTCCCAAAACAATTCATGGCAATCAGTAATTACGAATTAATAATTGATGATTGGCGGTAGCCGGCCGTCTAGTTTTTGCTGTTGTCAACTGTCAACTGCCCATTGCCCCCCACCACTCGTCTCGTCCTAGGGTTCACGCCCTAGGCTGTCGTATGCCACCCCTTTGGGGCTGTGAGTGCCAGTGGACTCCGGATAGTTGTCAATTGTTAATTGTCAATTGCTCAGTGGCATCCGCCACACCCGCCTCCGCAATTGCCGCCACAGCTGCCTCCGCACCCGCCTCCGCAACTCGAATGTGGTTGGTCTAGAAGCTCCTCCACTGTGGCCTCGCGGACGCCCAGGATGCTGCCGCGGAAAAACAGCGTCTCGCCGGCCAGGGGGTGGTTGAAGTCCAGCTTGACGGAGTTGTCGCTCACTGCGAGGACTGTGCCAATAATCCGTTGTCCCTCGTCGTTAATCATCGGGATGCGCGCGCCAAGTTTCAGAAACTCCTCTCGTAGCTGTCCGTCGGCGCCAATGAAGACGTTCTTGGGGACGTCAACAAGCGCGTCGGGGCGCGTCTCGCCGTAAGCGTCGTCGGGAGCTATGGCGAAAGCGAAAGTGTCGCCGGCGTTCATGCCGTCGATGGCGTCCTCAAAGGCGGGGAGCATACGTCCTGCGCCGAAGACGAAGCCAAGGGGGCGGGTGGCGTCGCATGCCTCGACCATGGGCCCGTCGTGGCTGTCGGTGTGGAGTTCGTATGTCAGTGTGACAAATGCGTTTTTGCCTATGTTCATTGCTGTCTGTTGTCTTGATTCGTTTGGTCTGTGAAGTTGACGTAGCTGTATACCATGTCGGTAACCACTGTGTCGCCTGCGGCGTCGATGCGGCTGAGGCGTACCATGAGGCGCTCTTTGCTGCTGTCGCGCATGCAGTTGAAAGGCACGCTGACGTGTTTCGTGATCATTTGGGTCGTGTCGCGCAGTGCCCGGCGGAGGCGCAGCCACAAGTGGAGGGTGTCCGCCTCGGCCATCATGGTGTCGCCGACAATGCCCAGGAAGTCCTCCGACCCGTCGCCCGTCCCGGCGTATATTGCTGTGGCGTTGAGAAAGTCGTTGCGCCGCCAGTCGCGGGTGATGTGGATGTTCTGCCCGTAGAAGCCCTCCGTGCTTCGGGCAATCTGCATCAGAGAGTCGGATGCCATGCCGGCGCTGTCGAGGAGCAGTGCGGGACTCGTTATGTCGCCCGACAGCGTTTGCGGCTCAAAGTCGTAGGTCTGGGCGCCGTCGACGCTCTCGTCGGTCAGCCACCCCGA
The DNA here is from genome assembly GCA_964481855.1 of uncultured Marinilabiliaceae bacterium. Classification (GTDB taxonomy): domain Bacteria; phylum Bacteroidota; class Bacteroidia; order Bacteroidales; family Marinilabiliaceae; genus W3P20-009. The sequence goes on along the minus strand of CAYZUH010000001.1, from coordinate 58,842 downwards.
GCCGACAAAGTAGACGCGGCATCCGTCGGTCAGCCCCTCGCGCCTTGCGGCGTCGCCGAGGCTGAGGGTTGCGGAGTAGTAGTGGATGGCGAACGCCGTGTCGTTGAGCTCGACCGAGCCTATGCCGCTCGCGCCATAGGCCGAATTGCCCTCGTGACACCCGCCCGCAAGACATGCTGTGGCGAGGAGCAACGGTGTGGCGAGGCGTCTCATGGCGCGAGGACTTTTATGTCGTAGCGCAGAATCATGCGCCCGCGGATGGCGCCGCCGTCGCCGCGCACTCCGAACGCCTTTTCTGGGATTAGGATGGCGGTCGCCTCGCCGCCCTCATGCAGGGCCGTAAGCACTTCGTCGACGCCCATGTTCACCTCGCCCTGCCCGACGGTGACGGTGGCTATGCCGTCATGCGCCGACGCATAGAGCGTATCGCCCAGGAGCGTCGTGACCGTGTATGCGAAAGACACCCTGTCGCCGTTCACAATCGGCTTGCCCTCGCCCCTGTCGCGGACGGTGAGCCAGAGGTTTGTGTCCGTCGGGCGGGTGCTGAGGCCCATCGTGTCGGAATATTGCGCTATGCACACCGAGTCGCTCCTGACAAGGTAGCGGTTGTAGCGGATGAACTGCTCCCTTGTGGCGCGGCGCGGCGCGCTGCCCCTGTCCTCGGCGCATCGGGAGCAACCGGCAGCGAGGGCGGCGGACATGGCGCAAATGGCCATTATGACGGGTGGTTTGCGCATTTCCAATGCGTGTAGAAGTCCACGATGGTGCGGCGGTACGCCTCGACGGCGTCCTCAATTCTCCCGTCGAACGAGCCGCCGGCGGCGTTGAGGTGGCCGCCGCCGCCAAAATATCGGGCTGCATATTCGTTGACGGGGAAGTCGCCCTTGGAGCGCAGGGAGATTTTTATCCCGTCGGGTCGTTCCATGATGAGGCACGAGATCGAAATGTCGCGCACCTGCAGGGGGATGTTTACGAGCCCCTCGGTGTCGCCCGTGGTGTAGTTATACTGCTCCAACTCGCCCGCCGAGAGCGACATGACGGCAATCGGCAGCCTCTCCACACGGTGGAAGCGGCGGTTGAGGGCGAAGCCTTGAAGTTTGAGCTGCTTGACGGACTTGTTGTTGAATATCTTCTCGTGGACGCGCGTCTTGTCTACGCCCATGCGGAGCATGGCGGCGACTAGTTCGTAGAGTTCGGGGTCGTCTGAGTTGTAGCTCAGCCCGCCGGTGTCGGTCACGACGCCGGTATACATGTTCGTTGCCGCCTCCGTGTCGATATGTTCCGACAGGCCGGCGGCCACTAGCATCTTGAACAATATTTGGCACGTGGCCGACGCCGCAGGGCGCGAAATCATGACGTCGGCGCGGACTGCGGGGGCCAGGTGGTGGTCGATGAGCAATGTGGGCTTGCCGATGAGAGTCTTCAGCTTCTCGCCGAGTTTGCGGACGCGTCCCAGGTCGTTGTAGTCCATCATCACGATGAGGTCGGCAGAGTCTATCAAGGCGTCGGCCTCTTCTTGTTGACGCTCGTAGCAGACAAGCGTCTTATAGCCTTTCATCCACGCGTACGACGTCGGAGCCAGGTCGGGGGTCACGACGGTGGCCTCCTTGCCCATGTTAATCAGCGTCTTGCGGAAGCCCAGGGTCGAGCCCAGGGCGTCGCCATCGGCGTTGACGTGGCACGTCAGTACAATCTTTTGGCTCCGCCCGACAATCTCGGCGAAAGGGCCGGCCATGTCGTCGGAATATGCTGGGTGCTGAATCTCGGACTGCATGGTTGCGAAGTTAATGAAAAAAGAGACGCGCCACAGGGGGAAGTCCCCCTCTGTGGCGCGCCCCGCTGGTCGACTCCTGCGGAAGATGCGCGCGTCGGAGCCTAATACTCCGTGCCGACAATGTCTTTGCGCAGGTACTCCTGGCGGCTGAAGAAGAACGAGCACTCGCGGTCGGCGTTCTCGTCGCTGTCCGAGCCGTGGATGGCGTTGCGTGTCTTGCTCGTGGCGAAGAGGCGGCGGATGGTGCCCTCGGCGGCCTCGGCGGGGTCAGTGGCGCCAATGAGGCGGCGGAAGTCATCGACGGCGTTGTCTTTGAGTAGCACCATGGCGACGATAGGCCCCGACGACATGAACTCAATGAGTTCCTGGAAGAACGGGCGCTCTTTGTGGACGGCGTAGAACTCCGCGGCCTGGTCGAGGGTCAGGCGGGTCGTCTTGATGGCCGCTATGGTGTAGCCCGCCTCTTCGATTTTTGAGAGGATGTGGCCGATGTGCTTGTTGCGCACAGCGCCAGGCTTAATCATCGAGAATGTTTTGTTGCCGCTCATATTGAAGAACTATGTTGCTTAATTAGTTGTAGATAAACCTATGGTCGGGCGCAATGCGCCATCGGCGCGGCGCGCAACCTTTACTTGCAAATGTAAATGTTTTTTTTGACGTGCGAACAATGTGCGACTGCCATTTTGCCCCACCGGGGGCGGACGTCGTTCGGAATGTCAGCGATGACATCTACGCTGGCGGCGGCGCGGGAAGGACGTGCGATGATCATCAACTCTTTATTGTTAATTATTGATTAGTCACATCGTTATGTTAAGTCCCACGGTGTACGTCCCGCCGATTTTGTCCGAGTAGACAAACTCGCGGCTCTTGTTGTTGAGCATATTGTTGGCGTTGACGAAGAATTCGCACGCGTCGAAAGGCTTCCAGCCCACCTTGGCGTTCACCGTCACTCGGGGGGCGAAGCGGGTCTGGGTGTAGGCGGTGCCATATTCGCGCTTGCCTACGTAGTTGGCGTAGGCCGAGACGTTCCAACGCTGGGTCGGCTTCACGACAACTCCAATCATGCCATAGAGGCGGGGCGTGGCCTTGTGTTCGTGGCCGTTGCGCAGGTTGCTCTGCTCGCTATATGTGCTGCCTAACGTTATTTCCCTGCCGTTGTTGCGCATCCCGTACACCAGGCCGTGGTAGAGGACCATGGGGTGTTCGTAGGTCGTGCCGCCATACGTAGCCGACACCTGCCCGGTGAGCCATGCGTCGCGCAGGGCCGAGGCGAAGGCTTGCCGCTCTGCCGGCGACATTTGGGCGTATTGGCTCTGGAGCGCCTCCAGGTTGGATATTTGCTCCGTCGCCTGCTCGAAGAACCATTGGGCGGTTATCGTCGAGTTCGGGTTTCGCGTGTAGCTCCGCGTTGCGGGGTCGAAGTCGTAGCCGAGCGAGCCGCCAAGGACGTTGAGCAGGGTGCTTGCCGAGCCGGCCACGCTGCGGCCGAGCTGCTGGGATATGTTCTCCAGTTGGCGGTACTCATAGTAGTTGTCTATCCACGTGCGCTGTAGGTTCACGTTGAACTTCATAAGCACCTTTGGCGAGATTATCCAGTCGACATTGACGCCTGCGCCGAGCTGGTAGGCAGTGTAGGGCAGGTTGTCATATTGGACGTAGTTGCGAGTGATGAACGTGCCGTTGCCATAGGCCTCCAGGAATTGGCTGTTGACGTAGTTCAAGACGCTGGGGTCCTCCAAGTCCAAGTCGAGGCTCGAAAAGTCGAAGTTCGAGAGAGAGCCAAGAGGCACTGCCACCTCCGAGCGGGGAGACATCATTGCGCCATAGTCTTTGCTTATCGAGTAGAAGACCTCGCCGTCGATGAGCAGTTTGGGGATGGGGCGCGTCCGGTAGCCAATCTCGAAGTTGTCGATGTGCATGATTGCAGCCTCCTTGTTGCCGGAGAATTGCATCTCCGTCGGCATCTGCATCCCCGAGCGGTCCCAGGTGAAGTTGGCGTTCGTGTTGAGCAGGTTCGCCGAGCGGAAGCCGCGGCCGTAGGTGACGCGCAGGCTCCGCTTGTCGCGGAAGTTGTAGCTCAGCGAGGCTTGGGCGGAGGTGTTCCACCTGTCCGGTGTCTTGGTCTTGTCCGACCGCAAGGCCGCCACGGCGCGAAATCCGCCCTTGACGTAGTCGAGCCGCAGGCTGGGGGCCGTGGCCCACAGCTCGGCATAGCCGTCGAAGAAGTCCGACAGCCGTTGCGAGTCGGTGCTGCCCAAGGGGGTGTAATATTGGCCCGCGTCGTCGTAGGCGTAGACGTATTGGTAAGCGACGCCGGGGCGGATGGTCAGAGCGCCCCACGTCGCGATGTCGCCCACGTGGAACTCGTAGCCGGCCGTGGCGAAGATTTGCTGCGTCTTGACCTGGAAGCTAGGGCGCCCTTTGGCGTAGTCCTCCGGCCCGGCGGAGTAGCTGGCTGTCAGGTGGAGGTCGCGTATGTCGGCGTTGACGTTGACGTAGCCTTTCTTCTGCTCGCGGAAGTAGAACGAGTATGGCTCCAGCAGGAGGTTGGTGTTCATCACTAGGCTCTGAGAGTAGCCGCCCGAGATGTCGACGCGCGTCCGCGGCCTGGGTGTGAGGCTCACGTAGCCGTTTATGCCGATGTTCTTGCGAGCTATGCCCGGATTGCTGAACATCTTGGTGAGGTCCGAGTAGGCCGGTGGAATCATGCCGTAGGCCACAAGCTCCTCCTCGCCGGCCCTGCGGGCGCTCGTGAGCGAAAGCGACGACGGGTTCATGAGCTTCATGTGGTGGAAGTCGTTCACCGACCGCAGCTCGTTGGCTCTGACGCGCATCAGGTAGCCGTCGGCCACGAGTTCGTCGAGGTCTTGGCGGCCTATGGCGTAGCTCTCGCCCGTCACGAGGTAGTTGCCAGGGTCGAGATACACCTCGTCGTCTTCGGCGAAGTATGTCCACAGCCCGTCGGTCGGGCGTTCGCGCTGCTGAACGTTGAACGACACCCCGACAGCCACTTTCTGCCCGAAAGCCTTGCGTATGGCCCCGTCGGCCACGACGGTCCCCATGTTGCCCATCTGGAATGAGCCGGTGACGACGGGCGAGTCCGCCGATGGCCTTTGGGTGATGATGTTTATCACACCGTTGACGGCGTTGACGCCATAGAGGGCCGAGGCGGCACCGCGGACAACCTCGATGCGCTCAACGTCGGCAATGCCGATGGGAAGGTTCTCGGCGTTCATGGTGCCGATGGTGTAGTTGTGGACGATGCGGCCGTCGACCATCAGCAGAGTGTTGTTGTTCTCGGTGTAGAGGAGCAGGTTGTTGTCCGGGATGTTGTTGAGGCCGCGCAGTTGGACGTCGTAGACGCCGTTGGTCTTCTGGGTCACAATCATGCCCGGGATCAGGCGGAAAGCCTCCTCTATCGTCGTGCACCCGTAGTTCAGAATCTCCTTGTGGGTAATCACGGTGGTGGACAGCGGAGAGGCAAAAGTGCTCTCCTCGTGCTTCGAGGCCGAGGAGATGCTCTTGTTCATAATCAGGGCGAAGAGCTCGTCGACCGACGACACGCCAATGGTCTCGACGGCGGCCATCAAGTCCTCTAGCGGAAGCTCCGAAAGCTCCTCGGTCGTCATGTTCATGATTTGCGCCCTCGTCAGGCGTTCCTGACCCGGGGCTGTGTGTGCGCCAAGAAGCATGGCGCACAGGCTGGCAATGAGAATCTTTTTTACCATGTACTCGTTAGTGGTTTCGATGCGTCCGGGGGGCGGACGGTCTTGTCCGCTCCTGCTCGGTCAGTTGTTTCGATGTGTCTGGATTTTGATGTTAAGGTTCACGTCGTGCGCCCTCGCTGATTGTTTAAATCAACGCCCATCTATACGCCGTGCCACTTGTTGAGTTGTTGTCTAATATCGGTCAATGTTGGAGTAAAATCTAAAAGCCTGCCGTCGGGGCAGGCTTTTAGCGAAAATGTCGCGCCGATAACCGTCACTGCGCAAAACGCACCGTCCCGAAAGATTCAGGACGGTGGAAGTCGGGATGCGGCGAGTCGACTGGGCGCCACGACATGAAGTGCGGCTCCGGCAGGCTGTCGCCGCACTTGTAGAAGTTCGCCCGGAAGTCGCGTCCCGATAGTTCGCCGATCTTGTGGCGGAAGAATGTGCCGACGGGTATGACGAGCGAGAGACGCCATTGCGCGGGGGCCTGGCGCGTGCCGAACGTCCCCGCGCCGAGCGACGCCCAGCGCGAGATGCCGCCAAGCACCTCCGCTGGGGCGGCCTCGCGGAGATGGCGCCCATGCCCGGCGCCAACGAGAAGCACGCCGGCGCAGTTGCACTCGATGTTGTAATAGGGCCCGTCGTCGGTGGGGGAGCAGAAGAACTCGCAGCAGGAGTCCTCCCACACGCGCCCGCCGTCGCATTCCGCTCCGGCGCGCACATGGCGTTCGCCGACGCGGTAGTCCAGCAAGATGTCCGTCGAGTGCCAGGCAATGCGGAACTCGGCCCGCGGCGCATAGGGGTATTCGCCGCTCCAGTTGGCGCACCCCATAGTGTTCCATCCGACCCCGCCTATGTCCATGGCCCGCCCCACCTCCGCCGCCGATGCCGGGCTTTGGGGCAGGTGGCGCGCCTCTATGATGCCGTTCATTGCCCCGCGGAGTTTTTGGAGATGAATTGGCGCATCGCCTCGTCGTGGCGGCGGACGTCCTGGTAGAGCAGCAGCTGGTTGTGCGAGCGGACGAGGTTGTGTGAGGCGTACTCCGTCTTGTAGTACGTGTCGCCGTTCAGGTAGTCGGTCAAGAAGCGCGCGCACTGCATGAATGGGAACAGGGCGGCGGCGTAGGGCAGCAGGTCGCGCTCCGTCGGGGTGAGGAAACTGCGCGTCGAGGCCAGGTAGCCGCGGGTGAACGCCTCGAAGATGTCCATGCGGAAACCCACGCTTCCGAAGTCGGGGGAGTCCTCGGCGACGTTGTTGGCGGCGGTGCGCAAGAAGTCGCCATAGTCCGAGAAGACGAAGCTGGGCATGACGGTGTCGAGGTCTATGACGCACACCACGCGCCCCGCCTCGTCGAACAGCATGTTGTTTATCTTCGTGTCGCAGTGGCATACCCGCTTGGGGAGGCGTCCCTCGCGGTGGAGGCGCTCGGCCCGGCACATGGGCTCCATGTCGCGCTCCAGGGCGTCGAGCAGGTCGCCGACTTCTGCCGCTCGCCCCCTGAGGTCTTGCCGGGCGGCCTCGCGCAGTTGGTCGCGCCGAAGCTCCATGTTGTGGAAGTTGGGGATTGTCTCGCCCAGCGTTTCGGGCAGGTCGGCCAGCATGGCCTCGAACTCACCAAAGGCTAGGCCGGCGCACTCGCTATGTCCGGGGGTCACGCTGTCGAACGTGCGTGTGTCGGCAATGAAGACCATCATGCGCCAGCACTCGCCGCCCATGTCGCGGTGGTAGGTCTTGCCGTCGTGCGAGGGCAAGAAGTGGAGTACGCGGCGGTCTAGGTCGGCCGCGCCTTGCCGGGCCAGTTTCGTGCGGAGGTGGTTCGTGACCAACTCTATGTTGCGTTGGAGCGTCTCAACGTCTTGAAACACCGCTGTGTTGATGCGTTGCAAGACGTAGTCGGGGGTCGTGGCTCCGCTCGTGCGGACGCGGAACGTGTCGTTTATCAGCCCCGAGCCGAGCGGGGCTATGCTCCCCACGGGGCTTTGGGTTTGGAATTTGCTCACGATGTCTCGGAGCTGGGCGTCGCTTTTTGTCATTTGTGTGATGTTTGAAAATACGCCCTGAAATTACTCAAATTTCGCCACGACCCTATTTGCCCCTGATGCAAAAAAAAGGAGCCGTGCCGTCAGATGCGGCACAGCCCTAGTGTCTTTCGTTGCGAGTTTCTCGCGCCGCCTCAGAACACCTGTATCCCCAACTGAACCAGTTTGGGCGTCACTTTCAGCCCGTTGTTCCCTATGTTGCCCTCGTGAATCTCAAACTTCAGTTTGCCGTTGTCGGGCACGAACGTGATTCCCGCGCCGTTGGCGCAGAGTCCCTGAGAGCTGCCGACAATGAGGACTTTCTTGCCCGACTGCGCCGACACCAGCGAGTGCATCTGCGAACGTTTGGACTCGCCGAGGAAGATTATGTCCGAGCGGTTCAGCCCCGACGCCGTGGCCGACTCGACAACGTCTATGCGGCGGTTGCCAATCTTCTTGTTCGCCGCCGCCGCGCGCAATGCCGACGCAAGGGCGTTGTCGCTTATGACGGTTATGACGAAAGGCTTGCCACTGTCTTCTTGCGGCCAAGAGGTGTTCTTGGCGAATTGGAGGAGGTAGAGAGCCTGGAACTTCGACACTTGCGCCCCCATAGTCACGGAGAGCAGGGCCGTAATGCATAGAAGTGCTATCTTTTTCATCGTCGCTTTTGTGAGGTTTATTGTGTACAAGGTAGTAATATCAAAATGCGTGCCGCCCGAAGTCCTTCAGTCCCCGATGAGCCTGTTAGGAGATACGTGCGTCTCGGCTGTAATGTTGCCCGGCCGTCTTCGACCGTTGCAAAGTAATCCAATGGCGGGCGAGTAAACTAGGGGCGAGTTGCCTTTTTAACGATGTTTTTGTTTAATTCGCATGGGGCGAAATTGCCGATGCGATACCTTTGGCGAAAAAAGAGACCATGATTATAACCATAGCGCGGCAGTGCGGGAGCGGGGGGCTTGTCATTGGCGAGACCCTGGCGGCGCGCTTCGGACTGCCTCTCTACACCAAGCAGAGCCTCACGGAAATGGCGAGGCGGCGAAGCCTGACGGACAGGCTGTCAGACTTCCTCGACGAGCACCCGGTCGACAGCCTCCTCTTCGCCATAACGCAGAGCGACGGCATGGGCCACGTCACTGAGCATACGCGAAACGCCATGGCGTCGCTCGTCGGCGACACGGGGGGAGTCGTCATCGGCCGATGCGGCAACTTCATCTTCGGAGACAGGCCTGATTGTGTCTCGCTATTCCTCAAGGGAGACAGGCGCAAGAGGGTGGAGTTCATCGCCGCCTACAATTCGCTGCCTCCGCAGGATGCCGCCGATTTCGTGGACCGCAACGACGAGAGCCGCCGCGCCTACCACAGCTATTACACAGGTCAGACCTGGGGCCTCGCCGCCAACTACGACCTCTGCCTCGACAGCAACCGGCTGGGCTTCGACCGGGCCGTGGATCTCATTGTTGACTACGTCGACGCGGTTGCGGGACGCGCCAAGGGGACAACGGTATGAGGCTCGTCAGGCAATTCCTAATCATCATAGCGTTCTCGTTTGTCGGCGAGGCGCTCCATTGGCTTCTGCCGCTGCCCGTCCCGGCTAGCATCTACGGCATCGTCCTCCTCTTCGTGGCCCTGGAGCGCAAGTGGGTCCGGGTGGCGGACATCGACAAGACGTGCGCTTTCCTCATCGAGATTATGCCCATCATGTTCGTCCCGGCGGCCGTCGGGCTGCTCAAGTCGTGGGGCGCCGTCAGGGGTGACGTCGGGGCCTATCTAGTTGTCACCGTGGTCAGCACCTTTGTTGTCATGTATGCCGCCGGGGCCGTCACGCAGGTCATAGTCCGCCGGGGGCGTAGGGGGAAAAACAGTGAGGCATGAAAGATTTTTTTGAGAATTCCGTCTTCTTCGGCGTACTCATTACGTTTGCGTCCTACTCCCTTGGCCTCTTCCTCAAGAGGCGCTTCAACAGCGTCTTGCTCAACCCGTTGCTCGTCTCCATCGTCGTCACTGTCGCCGTCCTGCTGCTTGTCGGTGTCGACTACGACTGCTACGCCGACGGGGCGCAATACATCTCCTATCTCCTCACCCCCGCCACCATATGCCTCGCCTTGCCGCTCTATCAGCAGTGGGAGATGCTGAGGCGGAATTGGAGGGCTGTCGTGGCGGGCATCCTGGCGGGTGTCCTCTCCAGCATGATTTGCGTTCTCGTCCTCTCGTTGCTCTTCAGTTTCAGCCACGAGGTCTATGTCACTCTCCTGCCCAAGTCCATAACCACCGCCATCGGCATCGGAGTCTCCGAGGAGCTTGGCGGATACGTCTCGGTCACGGTTGTCGTCATAGCGCTCACGGGGGTCTTGGGCAACATATTCGCCGAGCAGGCTCTGAGGCTCATGCGCATCTCCGACCCCATTGCCAAGGGTGTAGCCATAGGCAGCGCGGCTCACGCCATGGGGACTGCCAAGGCCATGGAGCTCGGGCCCGTCGAGGGGGCCATGTCCAGCCTCTCCATCGTAGTGAGCGGAATCCTGACTGTCGTGGCGGCATCGGTCTTTGCCTCGTTCCTGTAGCCTTTTTTGCCTTGTTGGGCAATATGTTTAAATTTGTGCCAAATTAGTACCTCGCTTGGCATGATGGAGACGCAAAGGCAGATTGAGAGGGCGGCGGAGCTGATACTTTCGTCCGACTATACCATCGCTTTCACCGGGGCCGGCATTTCGCAAGAGAGCGGGGTGCCGACGTTCCGCGGAGGCGATGGCGGCATATGGAGCCGATACGACCCCGAGGACATAGAAATATCGCATTTCTTGGCAAATCCCGAAAGGTCGTGGAGGACAATCAAGGCCTGTTTCTACGAGTTCATGTTGGGGCGCGACATCCGCCCCAACAAGGCGCACCAGGTCCTGGCGGCAATGGAGGGCGCGGGGATGCTCAAGGCGGTGGTGACGCAGAACATCGACAATCTCCACCAGGGGGCGGGCTCCAGGGCGGTCATAGAGTTCCATGGGACCGCAAGGACCGTCTCCTGCACCGTCTGCCACAGCTCCTGTGCCGCCACCGAGGCGGATCTCTCCGCGGACGTGCCGCGGTGCGGGAAGTGCGGCGGGCTGCTCAAGCCCGATTTCGTCTTCTTCGGCGAGGGGATTCCGTCCGCGGCCTATCAGGACAGCTTCGTCCACGCCAATGCGGCGAGGCTCTGCATTGTCGTCGGCACGTCCGCCAAGGTCATGCCCGCGGGGATGATTCCCACCATTGTGAAGCAAAACGGCGGCGCGGTCATCGAGGTCAACCCCGAGGCGTCGGAGCTGACGGCCGGCTGCGCCGACGTGCACATCCCGTTGGGGGCGGTCGAGGCGTTCACCCGCCTGGAGGCGGTATTGCGCAGTGCGGGCGCGGCAATATGACATTTTGAAACAACATAAGGATAAACTGTTTAGAACCATGAAACTTCTAGAAGGGAAAACGGCTCTCATCACCGGGGCTGCGCGCGGCATTGGCAAGGCTCTTGCGTTGCGTTTCGCCGAGGAGGGCGCCAATATAGCTTTCACCGACCTGGAGATTAACGATGCCGCCAAGGCCACCGAGGCGGAGATTGCCGCCAAAGGCGTGAAAGTCAAAGGATACGCCTCCAACGCCGCGCTCTTTGAGCAGACGCACAGCGTAGTCAGCGAAATTCTGGCGGACTTCGGCTCCATAGACATCCTCGTCAACAACGCCGGCATCACCAAAGACGGCCTCATGCTCAAGATGACCGAGAGCCAGTGGGACGCCGTCCTGACCGTCAACCTCAAGTCGGCGTTCAACTTCATCCACGCCGTGGTCCCCATCATGAGCAAGCAGCGCAGGGGAAGCATCATCAACATGAGCTCCGTCGTGGGCGTCCACGGCAACGCCGGGCAGAGCAACTACTCCGCCTCCAAGGCCGGACTCATTGGCCTGGCCAAGTCCATAGCACAGGAGATGGGAAAGCGCGGCATACGCGCCAACGCCATAGCGCCCGGTTTCATCGAGACGGCAATGACCGACCAGTTGCCGGAGGATGTCCGCAAGGGCTGGTATGAGAAGATTCCGTTGCGCCGGGGCGGCAAGCCGGAGGACATCGCCGACGTGGCGCTGTTCCTTGCCTCCGACATGTCCTCCTACGTTTCGGGGCAGGTCATACAGGTCGACGGCGGGATGAATATGTAGGCCGGTGACGGCTTTTCGCAATGGGGAGTGCGGTGGCTTGACGGTCGCCGCACTCCCGCTTTGCATATATTAACCTCTTTTTGCCCCGCATATATCCCTTTTGAAGCTATATTTGCGAACACAGCAGATGAATACCACTTGTCGCATATTTTTGTCCGTCGTCGTCATTGCTCTTTGCGGTTGTGCGTCAGACCAGCCGCGGGTCCATCTTGTCGGCGATGCCACCATGGCCTCTTTCGACCCCAATGTCACGCAGAAATGCGGGTGGGGGCAGATGTTTGGGCAGTTCGCGCCGGTGGGGGTGCAGGTGTTCAATCATGCGCGCGAGGGTGCCGCCTCCAGCGTCTTCTACGACGACGGGAGCTGGGCGAAAGTGCAGAGGCAGATTGAGCCGGGCGATGTCGTGCTGATTCAGTTTGGGCACGATGACGAGAGGGGGCTCCTGGGCTGTGGCGCCCACAAGGGGGCGGAGTCGCCGTGGGAGACTTTCCGGCGCATGCTCTGCCTCTATGTCGACGAGGTGCGGCAGGCCGGCGCGAGGCCCGTTTTGCTCCAGCCCGTCGTGCGGAGGTTCTTCGACGGCAACGCCATAACGCGCAAGGGGGCGCACGACTTCAGCCGCACGCCGGGCGACGTCTCTTTCGACTTCACTGCGGTCATCCGCAGAGTGGCAGACAGTTGCGACGTGGAGCTTATCGACCTCTGCGCCATCAGCAAGGGCATCGTGGAGTCCTACGGTGTCGTCGGCTCGAAAGAGCAGCTCTACGTCGAGGCCGACAATACGAATACAGCCGCAAAGGGGGCGGCCTTGTTCGCTTTGGCCGTCGCCGAGGCTCTCGACACCATGGACGTGTGGAGGGGGGGCGTCAGGAGGCCACAGGTGGTCAGCTCGCCTGGCGAAGTCGACTTTGGGCGCGTCTTTCTCGGCGACACGGCGTGGCAGGCCCTCGACCTCGTTGACATCTGCGGTCTGACGACTTTGCAGCCGAAAGTTCTGACCCACCGCAAGAGGATGACCATAACGGCGCCTGCGGGCTTCAAGGTGGCAAGCCGAGCCGGGGGGGCGCCGCAAGACTCCCTGTCGGTCATGACAAACTCTACCGCCTCCATTTTCGTCTCCTACATCCCCAAGAGTACGGCGCAGTCCGTGGCGAGCCTCAGGGTGCGGACGCCCGATGGGGAGTCTAAGGTGCGCCTGCGGGGGGGCGGCAGGAGCGTCGTGCGCCGCACATCGGCGACAATCCGTTGGGACGACGTCGCCACGCCCCTCGACGACAGCCGCCTCTCGGCAAGCCTCTCGTCAATCAGGGGGCTTGAGCTTGCCGACGTCGGCGTCTTGCCGCTTCGGGGTACTTGGCCCTTGGCGCCCGACAAGTCGGAATATGTGCAAATGCGGATAACGAGCAACGACAAGCAGCTGCTCATCAGGAATCTCAGCATCTCTTCCAGCCCAAGCCAGTCGTTCCGCGTGGCGTGCTCGCTAGGCAGCGACTTCTACCGCGAGGTGGTCATGGGGCAGAGGGTTGTATCGGAGGTAGACAATGCGTCGAGCCACCGCACGGACTCGTTCGACACGTCAATCCCCCTCTTGCCCAATCAGACCCTTCTCGTGCGGATCTACCCCGCGTCTGTCGATATGTCGCCCGACGTCAAGCCTTTCGTCATCTTTGGCGTGGGCCTGGCGGTAGACACGTTCGAGTAGGGGGGAAACAAAAGGTGGCGTCTGCCGGCGCCACCTTTTTTCCGCGTGTCATGCCTTCTTGAGGCGTCGGCTTCGGAATTGGAGGGGCGACATCCCCGTATGCTTCTTGAGGAATGTGCCGAAGAACGACTGGTTGGGGAATCCGAGCTCCAAGGCCACTTGGCGCACGCTCTTCGTGTCGTCGCGAAGCTCCTCCAGGACGTCGCCCAGCACGGCCTTGTTGATGACCTGTATCGCCGTCATTCCGCTCTTGCGGCGGCATATCGACGAGAGGTACTTGGGCGTGATGTTGAGCTTGTGGGCGTACTCGTCGACGCGGCGTCCGCGGGGCTTCTCGCTGTCTAGCAGCTGCAGGAACTTGCGGAAGATGTTGTCCGCCGACGTGTAGCCGCCAGTGATGTCCGGGTCGGTGTCCATGGCGCCTACAAGCTCGCACATCGAGGTGATGACAAGCTCCATCACGATGCGCTCGTTGAGCGTGGAGTTCATCTCCATGAACTTGCGGCGGAGCAGCTCCAGGTAGGTCGTCATGTTGTCAACCGCTGTGGCGGAGGCTTTGATGTGGGGCTTGCGGCTCAGCAGGAGCATCACGTCGGCGCGTTGCGGGTATTTGCCCGCGAGGGTCGTCATGTAGTCCAGCGACACGCATAGGCTGGTGACGTCGGCCGACATGCTCACGTTGAAACGGTCCAGCACGGCGTTGGGGTTGAACACGAACATGTCGTTCGGGCCCAGCTCATAGTCGTTGTCGTCAACGGTCAGCTCGACCTTGCCCGACTTGACTAGGAAAATGACGAATAGGCCGATGCGGTAAACGCCTTTGATGGGCGACAAAGGGGCGACATTGTCAACGATGGCAAGGCGATCGCCGCAAAAAGTGCCATCGACAATCCCCTTCATTGTCTGAATTGTACAATTCTTCATCTCGTAGTGCGTATGTTATGCTATATTAATGATGACAAGGCAAAGTAAAACATTTTCCACGAGAAAAATATACCCCTGTGTGATTTCTATTGACTTTTTGAGTAGTGGTAACCTTTTGTCGCAAATAGACGCTTCAGTTTCCTAAAAATTACTATCTTCGGTGTTTCCTTCCGCGCAAAATGGCAAAGGGCTACTATAAATACTTCAACCGCGACATCAGCTGGCTAGCATACGACCGGATGGTCCTGGAGTCGGCACTGGCCGACGGTGTCAGCATTGGCGAGGCGCTGAATTTCATTTCGTTCCACTCGTCGAACCTCGACGAGTTCTACAGTGTCAGGGTGGCGGAGTACCGAAAGGCCGCCTACGGCGACAGGAGGATGGACGAGGTGTCGAACCCGGCGGTTATGCTCCACAAGATTAACGCCGTCGTCTCGAGCCAGATGCGCGAGGCGGCGGAGATTGTCGGCTCGACCATTTGCGCGAGGCTGAGGGAGCAAGGAGTGGTGCTCCACTTTGGCGACATCCCCGACGACGAGGGACTACGCCTCCACATGAGGGGGTATTTCGAGAGGGAGGTTGTCCCGAACATTCAGCCCATACTGCTCGAGATGGGGACGTTGGCATTCATGCGCGACAACAAGCCCTATTTCGCCGTCAGGCTTCTTCCGCGCTCGCGGCGGGGCAAAGGGCGCGCCGTCTACTCGCTCGTGAGGCTGCCTTTCGCGCCCCTGCCCAGGTTCGTGACTTTGCCGAGTGTTGGCGACGGGCAGACCCACATCGTCTTTCTCGACGACATCGTGCGCTCCAACCTCGACGCGCTATACCCGGGCTACGTGGTCGACGGGGCGTGGAGCGTGAAAATCTCGCGCGACGCCGATTTGGGCATACGCGACAACTTCATGGGCGACATTGTCGAAGAGATACGAGACAATCTCACGTTGCGGAAGACGGGCGAGCCCGTGGGCTTCTACCGCGACGCCGCTATGCCGCGCGACGTCCTGGAGTGCCTCAAGAGGAACTACGGCTTCGCCGAGAGTGAGATGGTTGCCTGTGGCCGCTACCTCAACCTGCACGACATGGCGCGGCTGCCCGTCGGCCGCAGGCGAGGCTCTCTGCCCATGGCGAGCGTGTGCCCGCCCAGGCTGAGGGTGTGCCCGTCGCTGCTCGACGAGGTGGCGAGGGGCGACGTCATGCTCCACTTCCCCTACAACTCGTTCAACTACGTGATCCGCCTCATCAACGAGGCGGCGCAAGACCCGACGGTGAGCGAGATTAAGGTGACACAATACAGGGTGGCGACAAACTCCGCCGTCGTCAATTCGCTCATCGCGGCGGCAAGGGCCAACAAGAGGGTGACGGTCTTCGTCGAGCTCAAAGCGCGCTTCGACGAGAAGAACAACCTGGAGATGGCAGAGAGGATGAAGGCCGCCGGGATCCGCCTCATATACAGCATTTCGGGAATCAAGGTTCACGCCAAGGTGGCGCTCATTGTCCGCTCCGGGGGAGAGGGGAGGCGCTCGGTGGCGTATGTCAGTACGGGCAACTTCAACGAGCAGACGGCGCGGACATACACTGACCATGGGCTCATGACGGCCGACGCCGACATCATAGACGACCTCTCGCAGGTCTTCGACTTCCTAGAGGCATATCAGGGCAGGGCGCTCGAGTCCGACGCAGTCTTGCCGGCGTTGAAAAAGCTGCTCGTCTCGCGGTTCAACATGGAGGAGAGGCTACGGGAGCTCATTGCGGGCGAGGTGGCCATGGCCAAAGCAGGCGGCAAGGCGCGCATCTTTTTGAAAATGAACGGATTGCAATATAGGCCGCTAATCAACGACCTCTACGTGGCAAGCACCGAGGGGGTCGAGGTGCGGATTGTCGTCCGAGGGATATGCTGCCTTGTGCCGGGGCAGAGCTACAGCCGGAACATAAGGCTCACGAGGCTCGTAGACGGCTTCTTGGAGCACGGCCGGGTGTGGGCGTTCGGGCCCGAGGGCGAGCGGGGGGTCTTCATTACGTCGTCCGACTGGCTCAACAGGAATATGCGCCACCGCATCGAGGTCGCGACGCCCATCCTGAACGAGGCTCTGAAGAGAGAGCTGATGCAGATTATGGACATCGTGGAGCGCGACAACACTAAGGCGAGGGCAATCGACGAGAACCTGCAAAACGTCCCCATAGTGAGGCGGGAGGGCGAACCCGAGGTCAGGGCCCAGTGCGACATTTTCAAACTTGTCGAAAGTTGGCAATCGACAGATTCGACAACAGACGATGTCGGCTTCTGGAGCGGAAACTGACGGGGCGGCGCCCTGTTGTTGACAACGGCGGCGGCCGCCTTTAGGACACTTTAGCCCAAAGGTGTTTTCGGCTGTGCGGCGGCCCGGGAGGGGGCGGCGGAGAATTTGACAAGGCCGGGTGTCGAGTTCCCGTCGGCAGTCCGGGCTTTTTTGTTCATCGTTTGTCGAAAAGTGGTAACGGAAAGAGTTTCAGAGCCACTTAGCGACGCTCCGGCGCAGCTGTCAACGCGCGGGCGGGGGGCGGTTTCGCAACCCTAGGCTTTTTGCCTACCTTCGTCGACAGAAAACAACGAACACCAATGATACAGACAGTCATAAAAAGGGACGGCCGGGTTGTCGGCTTCAACAAGGAGAAGATATGCGCGGCAATCCGGCGCGCCATGCTCCAGACAGAGAAAGGCGAGGACGAGGCGCTGGTCTGCAAAATAGCGGACCGGATTGAGATTGCGGGCAAGGAGATGATGACCGTGGAGTCCATCCAAGATTGCGTCGAGCTGGAGCTTATGAAGAGCCCGCGCAAGGAGGTGGCGAGGCGCTACATTGCCTACCGCAACCAGCGCAACGTGGCGCGCAAGGCCAAGACGAGAGAGATATTCTTGGAAATCATTGAGGCCAAGAACAACGACGTGACGCGCGAGAACGCCAACATGAACGCCGACACCCCGGCGGGGATGATGATGAAGTTCGCGTCGGAGAGCACCAAGCCTTTTGTCGACGACTTCCTGCTCTCCGAGGAGGCGCGCTCGGCGGTGGAGCACGGATACATACACATCCACGACAAAGACTATTACCCCACCAAGAGCCTCACATGCATACAGCACCCGCTCGACAAGATTCTCCGCGACGGCTTCTCGGCGGGACACGGGGAGTCCAGGCCCGCAAAGCGGATTGAGACGGCGAGCATCCTTGGATGCATATCCATGGAGACGGCGCAGAACGAGATGCATGGCGGGCAGGCCATCCCGGCTTTCGATTTCTATCTTGCGCCATACGTCCGCAGCAGCTATGTCGAGGAGGTTAAAGTGATGGAGGACGTCAATGGCGAGGACTATTCGAGCCTCTACGATGTCGCCATCGCCGACTACGAGGAGAAGCCCCTGGGGGGCCTTGAGGGTCTGGACCGGATTCGCCAACATGCAATCAACCGCACCGTAGGGCGCGTGCATCAGGCCATGGAGGCGTTCATCCACAACATGAACACCATACACTCCCGCGGGGGCAACCAGGTGGTCTTCAGCTCCATCAATTATGGCACCGACACCTCCGCCGAGGGGCGTTGCATCATACGCGAGATTCTCAAGACGACATACAGGGGGGTCGGCAACGGCTCCACGGCGATATTCCCCATCCAGATTTGGAAGAAGAAGCGAGGCGTCAGCTATCTGCCCACTGACCGCAACTACGACCTCTACGAGCTGGCGTGCAAAGTCTCGGCCAGGCGCTTCTTCCCCAACTTCCTCAATCTGGACGCCACGTTCAACCAAAACGAGAAGTGGAGGGCCGACGACCCCGGGAGGTACAAGTGGGAGGTGGCGACCATGGGATGCCGCACCCGGGTCTTCGAGAACCGTTTTGGCGACAAGACATCGGTGGGGCGCGGGAACCTGTCGTTCACGACGGTCAATATCGTGCGTATCGCCATAGAGAGCATGGGCTTCGTCGACCAGAAGGAGCGGATTGCGCATTTCTTCAAGAGGCTCGACGAGATTCTCGACATCACGGCCAGGCAGCTCGAAGACCGCTTCAACTTCCAGAAGACGGCGCGCGTCAAGCAGTTCCCGCTCCTGATGTCGTCGCTCTGGACGGGGTGTGAGAGCCTCAAGCCCGACGACACCATCGAGAGCGTAATCAACCAGGGGACGCTCGGCATTGGCTTCATAGGTTTGGCGGAATGTCTCGTGGCGCTCACGGGGCGTCACCACGGCGAGAGCGAGGAGGCGCAGCAGCTCGGCATCAGCATCATTGCCCATATGCGCGACAAGGCAAACGAATATTGCGAGAAATTCCACCACAACTACAGCGTCCTGGCCACGCCGGCCGAGGGACTTGCCGGGAAGTTCACGTCCAAGGACAAGAAGAGCTTCGGCGTCCTGCCCGGCATAACCGACCGCGACTACTACACCAACTCGAACCACGTGCCGGTCTACTACAAGTGCAGCGCGGCGCACAAGGCCAGGGTCGAGGCCCCATATCACGAGCTTACCAGGGGCGGCCACATCTTCTACATCGAGATTGACGGCGACGCCACGCACAACCCTAAGGCCGTCATGAACTTCGTGGACCTCATGGACAAGAACAACATGGGCTACGGATCGGTCAACCACAACCGAAACCGGTGCATGGACTGTGGCTACGAGAACGCCGACGCCGACATGGGGGCATGCCCAAAGTGCGGCGGGGCGAATATCGACCGTCTGCAGAGGATTACGGGCTACCTTGTCGGGACGACCGACAGGTGGAACAAGGCCAAGTTGGCGGAGCTGAGAGACAGGGTGACGCATGACTAAAATCAGCGTCCTTAAGATTGTCGGCTCGACGGCTGTCGATGGGCCGGGTCTGCGGACTTCCGTCTATTGCGCCGGGTGCCCCAATGCGTGTCCCGGGTGTCACAACCCGCAGAGTTGGGACGTCGCGGGGGGGACGATGATGGAGGTGGACGACATCTTGGAGCGCATAGCCCGGGAGGATTTCTGCGACGTCACGTTCACGGGGGGAGACCCGATGTTTCAGGCCACGGCCTTTGCCGAGCTGGCGCATAAGGTGAAACGCAAGATGGGCAAAGACATCTGGTGCTACACGGGATACACTTTCGAGCAGTGCCTCGCCCATGGCGACCGCAGGGGGCTATTGGAGACGGTGGACACCCTGGTCGACGGCAGGTTTGTCCAGGCGTTGAGAGACACGGGCTTGCTCTTCCGCGGAAGCTCAAATCAGAGGATTATAGATGTCAGGGCCTCGTTGGAGAAAGGCGAGGTCGTCGTGCGGCATCTTGAGGACGACCTGCTCCCCATATTCTGACGGCCTCCATCGGTGCCTAAAGCGCAGATTGCAGAAACAAGACACCGGGGACGCGCAAGACGGCGCATCCCCGGTGTCTGTTTGTTTTTGCGGTGTCGGTTCTATCCCAACAGCTCTGCCGACATCCGCACCAATTCAGACACCCAGCCTGGAGTCCACAGGCCCCACCAGACGGAGAGGGCGAGCAGGGCCATTTGCCATGCCGCCTCGTAGGCCGGGAACGAGTGGCTCGGACTTTTTCGCAACTCCGGTCTCTCGGAGGGCAGGAACAGCACGGAGAGCAGGTCGCGGCTCACTGCCCACACGATGGTGCACAGCAGGATAAGGGTCAGAGCCAACGCCACCCACCAACGTACGTCGATGAGCGACTTGAAGACCATGAGTTCCGTGAGGAACATCCCCGACGGCGGCATGGCCGTGATGCACAGCAGCCCCAAAATCATTATTACGGCGCCCATGCCGGACTTGTCGATGTAACGCCCCATGTGCGACATCTGCTTTGAGCCGAAGATGCGGAACAGCTCGCCGACGTGCATCATCACGGCCGACTTCGCGAAAGAATGCAGCACTAGGTGCAGCACGGCGGCGCACACTCCCGCGCCGCCGGCGGCGACGCCAAGCATGACGATGCCTATGTGTTCGACGCTGGAGTAGGCGAAGAGGCGCTTGACGTTGTGCACCTTGACGAGGTAGACGGTGGCAATGAAGATTGAGAGCAGACCCGTCACAAGCACCACGGAGCGGCTCCACTCGAAGACGCTCGTCCGCGCCACGACGGCGTAGAAGCGGAAGAAGCCGACAAAGCCGGCGTTCATGACGACGCTGGAGAGCATGGCCGAGGCCGGGGTGGGGGCGGCGTCCTTGGCGTCGATGCCGGCAGTGAACATCGGGACGAGACCCATTTTGGCCGTATAGCCCACAAAGATGAAGATGAACGCCAACTGGAGCCACGTCGGGTCCAACGTGGCGGCGTTGGAGAGCAGTACGTCGAACGACAAACCCTGTCCGGCATTGGCGCCCTGCGATATGGAGGTCAGCAAAATGCCGACGTATACGAGAACAAGGCTCACGGAGCAGGCGAAGACATATTTCCACGTGGCTTCGACGGATTTGTCGGTGCGGCGGTAGAAAATCAGGGCCGAGGCGCTGAGGGTCGTAATCTCCACAAAAATCCACGTCACGGCCAGGTGCGAGGAGAAGCAGGTCAGCGTCAGGGCCATGGTCAACGCCGACATGGCGCCGTAATATTGCGCCCGGACTTTGTCGTCCTTGCCCTCCTCGTTCTCGACAATGTAACGGCGCGAGTGGCAGAAAGCTGCCGACGACACGATGCTCACCACTACGGCCAGCAAGACGCCAAGCCCGTCGATGGCGAAGTACCCCCCTTGGCGCAAGCCGATGCTTGAGGCGGCGAAGAGCGTCATGGATATTTGCGAGGCCAGAAAGATGCCTATCAAGATGCGGCAGACAATCCGGTTGCGGTTCAAGAGTTGCGCGACGCTCAGCGCGAGCGACACCATTAAGTAGATTGTCATGTCTAGTCCTTTAGTTGGTTTAGTCGCGTCACGTCGCCCTCGCTTGTCACGTCGCCCACTTTGTTAATGAATATGACCAGCAGGAAAACGCTCACCAGGACGTCTAGCACCACGCCCATATTCACCAGGGCCGGCATCTCGTTGCCCACGGCCAGCGACAAGATGAAAGCCCCATTCTCAATCAAGACGTAGCATATCACGTGGGTTATGACCTTGCGGCGGGTGGCAATGAAGTATAGCCCGCACAAGATTGCCGCCATGGCCGCCACAAAAAACGAGCGGTTGAGGGTGGGGGAGGAGACGTTTAGCGAGATGAGGTAGGAGGCCACGACCGCGGCCGTGCAGAAGATGAGCGAGACAAAGTTCGATACGGAGGGTTCGGCTTCGCGGGTTATCTTGTTGGCCAGGATGACGCGCCGGATGAAAAACGGCATCAGTATGGCTTTGACAACAAGGGTCTCGATAATTATTGTCGCCAGGTTTGCCAAGGTCATCTGGTGGAGCGACATCAGGGCGGCCGCGCAGATAATCAAGCCCTGGACGGTCAAGATACCGACATAGGTCATCAGACGGTTCGCTATGGCGAAATATATCAGCGTGATTATGAAGAGGAGGGGTAGTATGGGTGTCATTGTTTTCGCTAGATGAACTTGACGCCGAAATATATCAGCAGGGAGAGGGAGGTGAGGGCCATGATGAATTGGGCGTTGTGGCTCATGCGGTAGCGGGCCATGAACGACTCTGTCAGCCCGACGGCCAGGGCGCACAAGGCCTCGACGGCCAAGAACGACAAGACCGCGGGGGCAAGCCCCATTTCGCCTATGAACAAGTTGGCTATCAGTGCCCCATACATCGCGAACTTAAGGTGCGTCGCCATGGAGATGAGGCCGAGGTCGAAGCCGGAATTGTCTAGAATCATGACCTCGTGGACCATTGTCAGCTCCAAGTGAGTCTTAGGGTCGTCGATGGGCATACGGCTGTTCTCTATCATGCAAATCATCAGCAGCACGAACGAGGCTATGAGAGCGTAGGCGTAGGAGACGCTAGTCTCCAAATGGAAGGAGCCGAAGATGTCGGCGAACGACGTGCAGCCAGACAGTAGCCCCAGCGAACCCATGAGCAGGAAAAAGCCCGGCTCGACAAGCATCGAGAACAGCGCCTCGCGGCTCGCGCCCATCCCCTCGAAACTGCTGCCCGTGTCGAGGGCGGCGACGATGTTGAAGAATTTGCCCAATGCCAGGACGTAGGCGAAGAAGACAAAGTCGCAGGAGAACGAGACGAACCCGCCCGTGCCGCCAAAGGGTACTACGGCAATGGCCATGACGACTGTGGCGAAATATACTGTCGGGGCGATGCGGAAAATGGGACCGCACGTCTTGCTATACACGCTCCCCTTGCGCAACAGGCGTATGATGTCGTACATGGGTTGGAGCAGGGACGGGCCGCGACGGCCTTGCGTCTTGCTCTTCACGCGGACGACAATTCCCGAAAAGAAGAGGCTCGAAAGGACTATCAGTATGAAGCTCATGTCAGAAAATGACTATTGTGGCGACAAGGGCCGCGATATACGCCAGGCCGTAGACAATGTAGCGTTGCAGGCTGCCGTTCTGTACGAACTGGAAGCGACCCAGGCTCGAAAGAAGTGCGCGGGTGCCAGGCTTGACAATCTTCTCGTCGACGAAATCCATATCCGCGCTCAAGTGTGAGCGGTTCTGCGGGAACAGCTCCTCTGTCGTGAGAGGCGCGAAGCGCCTGGACGAGGGCAACAATATGCGGAACAGGTCGAGGAGCGTCTTGGCGAACGACTTGCTGGTATATTGGATTCTGTCTATTGGCGCGGCATAGCCGCACCCCCACGTTGCGCCTGTCCGGGCGGGGCGGCGGAGTGCCACAATGTGGCGAAGCGCGGCGAACGACAATATTACCACGATGAGCGCCAACATGGCGCGCCCGGCAGTCCCCGAAAGGTGCGCAATGTCGTTCAACACCGCCATGTCGGCGCACGACGCGGACACCCCGAAAGTTTGTAGTGTCGCGGAGAGCAGGAGGGACACTATCTGCGATGGGAAAAGCATCACAAGGGCCATTAGCAAGATGAGCGTATAAGCGGGCCACAGCATCTGTCTGCCTACCTCTATCGGCGTGTGCGACAATCTCTTGCGGGCGGAACCCAGGAAAATCACGCCATAGGCCTTTGTGAACGCCAGCATCGATATGCCGCCAATCGCCGCCAGGGAGCAACCTGCCGCGACCATTAGGGCCGACACGGCGGACGACGTGGAGGCGAAGCCCGCAACGAACCCATTATATAGGAGCAATTCGCTCACGAACCCGCCAAGGGGTGGCAACCCGCCAATGGCCAACGAGCCGATTAGGAATATTGCCGACGTCTTGGGCATCTGTTTTCCCAGTCCGCCGAGTTCCTCCATGTCTCTAGTGTGTGTGCGGACATTATATAGGAGCAATTCGCTCACGAACCCGCCAAGGGGTGGCAACCCGCCAATGGCCAACGAGCCGATTAGGAATATTGCCGACGTCTTGGGCATCTGTTTTCCCAGTCCGCCGAGTTCCTCCATGTCTCTAGTGTGTGTGCGGACGTAGACGTTGCCGGCACCAAAGAAGAGCAGGGCCTTGAAGATGGCGTGGTTGAGAGTGTGGAACAGCGCGCCGCCGAAGCCCAATGCCGCGAGGGGCAGCGAGCTGTTCCCCAAGCCGATGAAGCCCATGCCCAGCCCAATGCAGATTATCCCGATGTTCTCGATCGTGCAGTAGGCCAGCATACGCTTGAAGTCGCGGTGTACGGCGGCGTTGACAATGCCAAAAAGCCCCGACGCGATGCCGACGGCAATGAGAATCAAGCCTATGCGACCTTGCACCCATGTGTCGGCAATCATTGAGCCGAAGCGGACTATACCATATATGCCGGCCTTGACGATGACGCCCGACATCAGGGCCGAGATGTGGCTTGGGGCGGCGGGGTGAGCCTGGGGCAGCCACGTGTGGAGCGGCACGATGCCGGCCTTGAAACCGAAGCCCGCAATGAGCATCGACATTGCGGCAATCTGTGCGGCGGGCGACGACGTGGCGAAGAAATGCCTAAGGCCGCCGAATGTTGTGTCGCCCGATACGGAGATGCTCCACGCGAACACGACTGTTATGAGTACGACGGCCACGTGCGATTGGACAAAATAGTTCAGGCCCGCGCGCATCACCTGTGGGTGGTCGTACTCAAAGATGACGGCGAAAAACGAGCCGATGGCCATAATCTCCCACCCGATAAGGAATACAATGAGGTCTTCCGTCGTCAGCAGCACCATCAGTCCTATCAGTGTGGCGGAGAACATCAGCCAGTGGAGCGTCTGTTGGCGCTTGTCGCTCTTGTAGTGCGACAGGTAGCCACGCCCATAGACTGCCCCAATGGCAAAAAGCACGCCGACAATCAGCATGAACCAGGCCGAGAGTGGGTCGCACGGCGGAGCGTCCCAGCAAAACTTGGGGACTCCGCGTAGCGACATTCCGCCCATCAGGGCCGCGAGGCCGCCCAGGACGACAACGCACGCCGGCCCCCAGTGGCGGGGTGGGGAGCTATGGAACAACAAAAAAAGCAGGCCAACGCAGACGATGGCCCCAATGGTGGTCAAGCAGGTCACTTTTGTTCAACAATTTCTCCCTAGGCTTGTCCTAGGATATACGATTCGTTATTCGTTGTCTCTTGCATTTGTTGGGAAACTTGCATCCTTGAGTGGGTGACGCTGCGTGCCGCCGTTGGCGGCAGAAGACACCCTGGGGGCGTAGGCCCCAGGGGCGTTGCCGTCCTTAGGGGTGGCATCTCCCGAAGAATTATGCAACCTGTGGCTAATCAGAATTGCGCTCAATCTTCCGAAGGGCGCGCAGGTTGTGGCGCAGTGAGCTTATCATCTCTTGGGTCTCCTGGAGCATATTGAGGTAGACATATATGACGGAATAGGCGTCCATGTCTTCATGAATGTGGCACACCAATTCTTTGCGCATTTTCGATATTTTGGCTTTCGTGTCGTCGCCGTCGTTGCGCACTGCCACGGTGGTGTCGTAGTCCTCATTCTCAATGATGTCCAGGCTGCGCCTGAAGAGGCCTACGATCTCGTCGCGGAGCGGCATGAACTGCTCTTTGAGGTCGTCGGGCAGCGGCGCGAAGTTGTTGTCAACATGCTCATAGCAGGTCTCGCTCATGCGCATCAGGCAATATATCATCTGCTGGTTGCTGTTGTAGGCCAGGTGCAGCCACGTGTTGTTCTCTATCGCCACTCTCACCTCGGTCTTGCGTAGCGCCACTGTCTGCTTGCGCCTAAGGGCCTTTATGTTTGTCTTCTCCTTGGGCAGGGAGTTGTTCACCCGGCGCAACTTCTTGACATCCTCACTGAGGAAAGCGTTGGTCAGCGCCACAAACGAGTCGCTTATGTACTGCAAGTACTCCCGTTCGTTGATGGCAATATACTGCTTCAGCAAGTCCCAAGTCCGCGTGCGGTCTTTGCTCGCCATGAGCTCTGAGTATATCTGCTCCTTGCGGGACCTCTCCGCCTTGGCTTTGCGCTTGAAGTCTATGTTGTTCTTGACGAGCAGGGCTATCGAGCCCACCACTATGGCGCTCGACACGTAGATGCCGCCGTAGTGCATGGCCACGACAATCACGGCCGCCAAGATGAACGAAGCCCCGGCTGTCACGAGCCATCCGCCGATGACCGAGATGACGCCAGTTATGCGGAACACGGCGCTCTCGCGGCCCCATGCCCTGTCGGCCAGCGACGAGCCCATGGCGACCATGAACGTGACGTACGTTGTCGAGAGGGGCAACTTGAGCGACGTCCCCAAGGCTACTAGCAGGCCCGCCAAGACCAGGTTGACCGAGGCGCGAACCAGGTCGAACGCCGCGCCCTCCGGCATTATGGCCTCGTCGGCGTCGAAACGCGTGTCGAGCCACTTGCGGACTTTCTGCGGAGTGTGGTCGTCGAACCACTCGCCTATGTTGCGGGAGAAGCGGACTATGTGGCGCGCGGCGCTCGACGAGCCGAACATCTCGTCGCCGCCGTCTTGGCTCGATAGGCTCACGGACGTCTTGACCACGTTCTTGGCTTTCTCAGACGTGGCCAGCGAGACGACCATTATCAGGCCGGAGATGATGAGGAAGTAGACGGGAGTGTGGTTCGGGTCGTTGAGCCGCTCCATCGTCATGAGCTCCGGGTGGGCGATGCCTGCCGCCGACGCCTCCTTGAAGTAGCCGAAAATCTCGAAGCCTGACAACGGGACGCCGATGAAGTTTACCAGGTCGTTGCCTGCAAATGCCATGGCGAGGGACATTGTCCCGAACAGGACAATGACACGCAAGACGTTGATGCCAAGCGCATAGAGGAGTTGCGACAGGAGCGTGGTGCCGACAAGGCTGCCGACGACTATCGTCTTGGTGTTCTCGTCGATAAAGGCCTTGAATTCCGGCGTCACGAACGACATGTCTTTCACCCCCTCGATGAGCATGAAGTATATTATCGACGTTATGCACACGCCGCCAAAGATGCCAATCTTCCACTTCAGGTTTCGCTTGTAGTTGAACGAGAAGATTATGCGGGTGATGTACTGCACGACGGAGCCGAAGACGAACGCTATGGCGACGGACAGGAATATCGCTATTATGACCGTCAGGGCCTTGTCGGTGTTGATGTAGTCCGCCAATGGGGCGTCTGCCGCATCAGAGATGATTTTTGCCGCCGCCAGCGTGAACGACGCTCCGAGAAGCTCGAAGACGCGGCTGACGGTGGTGGAGGTCGGCAAGCCCAGCGAGTTGAAGATGTCCAGCAGGATGATGTCGGCCACCATCACAGCCAGGAATATGCTCATCAGCTCCGCGAAGGTGAAATTCTCCGGCTGGAATATCCCGTGGCGCGTCAGGTCCATCATGCCGTTGCTGAATGCCGAACCCAGGAAGATTCCTATGGCCGACACCGTGAGCACGGTCCTGTATGTCGCCGCGCGCGACCCTACTGCCGAATTGAGAAAGTTGACGGCGTCGTTGCTGACACCGATTGAAAGGTCTAGCACCGCCAAAGCGAAGAGGAAGATGACGATGCAGAGGTAGAGTGTTTCCATCAGCTTGTTTCATAGGCGCTTGGCATATGTCAAGACAGTTGAGAACCGATGACAACGCGCCTCGTTCGTGGCAAAAATATAACAATGTGGTTGATTTTGCGGCGTGTAGGCCCATAATTTTGGGGCGTTGCCGTCATATGAGAATTTTCATGTAATTTTGGGGCTTAACTTGACTTTTTGACAATGACGAACAAGGCTATAATCACGGTTGTCGGCAAAGACACGGTCGGCATCATCGCCAAGGTCTGCACATATTTGGCAGACAACAACATCAACATCCTGGACATCTCGCAGACCATCGTGCAAGGATACTTCAACATGATGATGGTGGTGGATTTGGCCTCGGCAAGCAAGCCGTTTGAGCAGCACTTGGCCGATTTCGCCCTTTTGGGCGAGGGTATCGGCGTTCAGATTAAATGCCAAAGGGAGGATATTTTCGACAAAATGCACCGCATCTGATGATAAACATTTCGGAGGTCATTGAGACCAACAAGATGATCGAGCAGGAGAACCTCGATGTCCGGACAATCACCATGGGCATCAGTCTCCTCGACTGTGCGGCGGCATCGACCGTCGACGCTCTGTGCCGCAATGTCTACGACAAGATTATGGGCAAGGCCCGCGACCTGGTGCGTACGGGCGAGGACATCTCGCGCGAGTTCGGGATACCCATTGTCAACAAGAGGGTCAGCATCACGCCCGCAGCCATTGTGGGGAGCGGCATATGCACGTCTCCCGACGACTTCGTGAGGTTGGCCGAGACGCTCGACCGCGCCGCTCACGACCTTGGCATCAACTTCCTTGGAGGTTTCTCCGCCATTGTCAGCAAGGGGATGACGCCGGCCGACGAGATGCTGATTAGGGCCCTGCCGCAGGCTCTCGCTCAGACCGAGATGGTCTGCTCGTCGGTCTGCGTGGGGTCCACGCGCACCGGCATCAACATGGACGCCGTGAGGCTTCTCGGCCAGACGGTCAAGGAGATAGCTCTCGCCACGGCCGACCGTGACTCCCTCGGCTGTGTCAAGTTTGTGGCGTTGTGCAATGCGCCCGACGATAACCCGTTCATGGCCGGCGCGTTCCACGGTGTCTCAGAGCCCGATTCGGTCATCAACGTGGGGGTGTCGGGCCCGGGGGTTGTCAAGCACGCCCTGTCGCACGTCCGGGGGCAGTCGTTCGAGGTCTTGTGCGAGACCGTCAAACGTACGGCTTTCAAGATTACGCGCGTCGGTCAGCTTGTGGCGCAGGAGGCTTCGGGGCGGCTGGGTGTGCCTTTCGGGATTATCGACTTGTCGTTGGCACCCACGCCTGCCGTGGGCGACTCTGTGGCGGACATCATCAAGGAGATGGGGTTGCAGGAGTGTGGAGCGCCGGGAACTACCGCGGCCCTGGCGTTGCTCAACGACCAGGTGAAGAAGGGGGGAGTCATGGCCTCGTCCTACGTTGGCGGGCTTAGTGGGGCTTTCATCCCTGTCAGCGAAGACCAGGGCATGATTGACTCTGTCCGCGCCGGGGCCCTGACAATCGAGAAGCTCGAGGCGATGACGTGCGTATGTTCCGTCGGGCTCGACATGATAGCCATTCCCGGCGACACGCCCGCCACCACCATAGCTGGAATCATTGCCGACGAGGCGGCGATAGGCATGGTGAACCAGAAGACTACCGCCGTCCGCATCTTGCCAATCATTGGGAAAGGTGTCGGCGAGGAGGTTGACTACGGCGGCCTGCTGGGTCATGCGCCAATCATGCCCGTCAACAAGTTCGACTGCTCAGGGTTCGTCAACCGCGGTGGGCGAATCCCCGCGCCGATTCACAGCTTTAAGAATTAGGGCTATCCCCAGGTTTCCGGGGGCTGGGCCGCGAGACTGGCGCAGCCCCCTATTTTTTCCACCCGATAAGCCCCAGCTTCTTCTCCCTGGTCAGCCGTTTCACCTCCCGTTCTCGCCTCATCGCCTCATGCCGCGTCGCGCATCTTTCGGCATAGACGAGGGTCACCGGGCGGCGGGAGCTTGTATATTTTGCCCCCATGCTGGTCAGGCCGTTGTGTGCCGCCACCCGCCGCGCAAGGTTTGATGTCCAACCGGTGTAGAGCGTTCCGTCGGAGCATCGGACAATGTATGTGAAGCAGTCGCCCAACCCCGTGCAGACTGTCAGTCCCCCACCAATTTAAGCTCCTTGATGCAGCTGGCGGGTGCGCCGTAGCTCCAAGGCAAAATCTCATAGGGTTGGTAGGTGAAGACCCACCCCGTGTCGGTGAGCCATGGCTCCACGGTGGGCAGGGGCACAGCCACGCTTCCGTCGGCAAGTGTGTAGTCGGCCTCGTCGAGCAACAGCTTCCCGACCATGTCGGCAAGGTCGCCAAGCCGCAGGGACTCCCGCAGGTCGGCCGTTATCTCCTTGCGAAGCTCGTCGCTCTTCGGGAAGTCGTCCCACGTCAGCCGCCGCCCGTCGTCTTTGCGGAACGTGGCGCCGCAAATGTCGTAGCTCCCATGCGCGCCGCCGCGGTACGTGTATCGGCTTGCCTCATATGTCAAGTAGTCGTCGCTCTCGAAAACCCTCCTGAGCGAGATGGACGCCTCTTCGCCCCACTCGTTGCCGTCGTTTTCGCCAAAGAAGATGTCCGCCGCCACGTCGAGAACGGACTTGTTCGCTATCGGCTCGCTGTCGGCGGGGAGGAGGCGCGACGACAACCACAGGCGGACGCTGTCGGCGACGGCCGTCTGTCCGTTGGGCGATGCCACCGGATAGTCAATCTTGACATAGAAGTGCGAACGACCGCCCAGGGGGTCGTTCTCCATGGCGTTCTCTAATGTCCAACTGCGCTCGAAAGTTAGGCTGTCAACCTCGAAAGAGTGGCCTCGCGCGGGTGCGCAAGAAGGCAGACACAAGGCCAGGCTCAGCAAGACGACGGCGGAAAGGGGGAGAAGTGCGTGCATCAGTTTCTCTAGGTTAGGCGGTTGCGAATGTAGGCAATTTTTCGGTTCTTTGGGCTAACTTTGAGCATGAGTTTTTTCAAACAGCTATTGGTTGCTTTTTCACTATTTTGCTCCACGCCAGCCTGTGGGCAGTCGCAAAGTTTCGAGAGCCTGTCTGCGGATGAGTTCGCCAATGTTGTGGCGGACAGTGCCAAGTGCCAGGTGCTCGACGTGCGGACTGCGGAGGAGTTTGCCGGCGGGCGTCTGCCGGGGGCTGTCAACGTCGATGTCCGCGCCAAAGATTTTGACAGCTTGTGCCTCTCCACGTTGCGCAAAGACAAGCCAGTGGCGGTCTACTGCCGGTCGGGGCGGCGGAGCAAGGCGGCTGCGGGGAGGCTTGTGCGCCTGGGCTTTGTCGTGAAGGAGATGGACGGCGGAATCTTGTCGTGGCGGGGGCCCATTGAGCGATGAGCGTCAGGCGGGTTGTTGTCGACGGCGGGGGGACTAAGTGCCATTGGCTCGTTTTCGGGCGGGGTGGGGAGTGCGATTTCGTCACGCCGGGAGTGAATCCGCTTATGCTGTCCGAGGGGCAGATTGTCGAGGCGTGGGCGCCCGCTGTGGCCGACGCTGGAGTTGGCTGTGTCGATGAGGCCTACTATTACGGGGCCGGGTGCATCGGCGGCGAGGCGAACAAGAAGATTGCCGACGCCATGCGGCATCTTGTCCGTTGCGGGCGGGTCGCGGTGGAGTCTGACATCCTTGGCGCGGCCCGGGCTACGTTGGGACGGGAGCCGGGTGTGGCTTGCATCTTGGGCACGGGATGCAATTCGTGCCAATATGACGGGCGCGGCATTGTCGGCAACGTGCGGCCGCTCGGATACGTCCTCGGCGACGAGGGGAGCGGGGCGGACATTGGCAAGCACGTCGTGGCCGACGCTCTCAAAGGCCTGTTGGACAGGCGCACGACCGAGGCGTTTTTTGCTTTCGCGGGCGAGGATTATGGAGAAATCATTCGGCACGTGTATTCACAGCCGCGGGCCAACGCATATTTGGCCCGGTTCGCCCAATTCGCGGCGGAGCGCATTGCCGTCCCGGCCGTCTGTGCCATTGTGCAAGAGAGGTTTAGGGCGTTTCTGCGCCGCAATGTGCTTCTCTATCCTCCAGAAAGTCTGTCCGGGGGGGTGAGCTTCGTCGGTGGCGTGGCGTCGCACTTCGAGGCATCGCTCCGGCGCGCGTGCGGCGAGTTTGGCGTCGGCGTGCGTGCCGTCTGCGCCGACCCCGTGAGCGGGCTTCGCCGCTACCACGAGCAGTACGTCATCGCGCCTTAGGCACGACAATTCGCAGCGAGTCGCGGTAGGCGCGGATTTGGCTCTTCACGATCCAAGGGTTGAGCTCTTTCAGCATACGGAATGACGTGCCGTGGTCTTTTGCCCACTGGGCAAGATTCTCTATTGGTGTGGATGCCGTGACGGTCTCGGTGTCGTAGGGGGGATAGAGGTCGCCGTCGTCCACGTCGAACCCATAGGACGAGGGGTCTTGCATGATTGTCTTAAGCGCCACAATGCGGAACACGTAGCGCCGCGTCTCTTCCGCCCAGTGCAGGTCGTAGTAGCTGTCCTGCATCTGTTGCGCCATGACCTTGCGCACCCGGCCCAGCCCGCCGTTGTACGAGGCTGCGACCAATGTCCACGAGCCTAGAATGCGGTAGTTGGCCAGGAGCGTGCGGCACGCGGCGCGGGTACTCTTCTCCACGTCCAGCCGTTCGTCGATGTCGTCGGTCACGCGCAGGCCGCTCTCGCGAGCCGAACCCTCCATGAACTGCCATAGCCCCGCGGCGCCGGCGGGAGACTTGGCGGTCGGCACAAGGTTGCTCTCCGCCACGCACAGATATTTCATGTCTTCGGGCACACCCATCTCCTCCAATATGGGTTCAATCTGAGGAAATATGCGACCCGAGCGTTTGAGGATGAGCAAGGTGTTGGAGTGCAGGAACGTGTTGACTATAACCTCCCGGTCCAGGCTCTCGTATATGTCCTGGCGGCCCAAGGGGACGTCCTCGCCGCAGAATGCGGCAGACCGGGGGACGTCGGGGACGCCCGTCTCGTGCGGTCGGCGCGCCGGCTTGTTGGTGGTGTCTGCCGGTGGAGACGAACATACGAACATCAGTGCCGTTGCGGTAAGCAGTGTCGCAAAGGCAGCGGAGAGGCTTCTTTTCATGGAGTTCTCTTGAATGTGAGGGTAAAATTACGCAAGGCGTAGTAAACAGCAAAAAATCATTTGGCTTATGAAGTTGGCAGAGGCTCTCCAGGAGCGCGCGGCAATGAAGCGAAAGATGGACGAACTGAGGAGCTGCATCGAGAGCAACGCCCTGATTCAAGAGGGCGACAAGCCGGAACTGGACGTCAAGGCTCTGCTTGCAGAGTTCGAGCAGACGGCCGGCGCTTGGTGTCGTCTCCTGGAGCGGATAAACGTCACGAATTGCGTCGTGAGGAGCGAGTCGGGCGAGAGCATGACGAGCCTCTTGGCGCGCCGCGACGCCCTGAAGGAGAGGAGGAGGGCTTTCGAGGCGTTGCAGGAGGAACTCGGTCGGCGGACGCGCAGGGTGGCAAGGTCGGAGATTAGAATCGTGGCGGCGGTCAGCGCGGCGGACGTGAAAAAGGCGTCGGACGACCTGTCGAAAGAGCTGAGGTTGCTCGACAATGAGATTCAGAGGCTCAATTGGTTGGCGGACCTCATCGAGGACTAGAATAGGCGAGGGCGAATGTCCGAAGACCCAATCAACGCCTGGGTCTATAAACAAGAGGGTTGGACCCCATTTCCACTG
This sequence comes from uncultured Marinilabiliaceae bacterium, assembly GCA_964481855.1. GTDB lineage: Bacteria > Bacteroidota > Bacteroidia > Bacteroidales > Marinilabiliaceae > W3P20-009. The sequence continues at coordinate 25,831 of CAYZUH010000001.1, read as the reverse complement.
GTAATAATGAAGCCGCGGCTTCCGGCGAAACAGCACAAGTCGAAGCCCGAACAGCGCATAGGGGCACATCTTCCGTACGCATCATAACGCACAACCAGGGCATTGACTCGCCGACCCGCCGTCGCCACCTGTGCGACGGCGGGTCTTCTGTCACTCACCCGGGAGCAGTACGCCAATCTCGTCTTTTGTCTTGTCCATGACGAATGTGCTTTGGATGTTCCCGATGCTGTCTATCTTCCCCAAGACGTTGAGGACGAAGTGTTGGTAGTCGCGCATGTCGGCGGCGTGGACTTTGAGCAGGTAGTCGAACTCGCCCGATATGTTGTAGCACTCGGTCACTTGCGGCACAGCCTCGATGGCCGCCACAAAGTCGTGGGCGATTTGGTGGTTGATGTGCTTCAGTTTGACATTGCAGAAGACGACGAAGCCGTAGTTTATCTTCTCCATGTCTATTATGGCTACATACTTTTTTATCACGCCCTCTTTCTCCATCCTCTTGATGCGCTCGAAGACGGGAGTGGTGGAGAGGTTGACGTGCTTTGCCAGCTCCTTGACCGTGAGGTGGCAGTTGCGTTGGAGGGCGCCAAGGAGGCGGAGGTCTGTATTGTCCATGATTCTCAATCGTTTAGCTGGGTTGTGTTAATATTTGGGCTTGCGTTTCGCGGCCGCCTTGCGGGGAGGCCTGTGGTTCTCGCTCAGTCTCTTCGCGCTCTTCTCGTGATAGGCTTTGCCGGGCGTGGCGTCGAGCTCCGTCAGGTTGTTCCTCATCCTCACCTGCGGAAGCTCAGCGTCGACAAGAGCGTCTGAGACCTCCACCTCTGGCGGCATCGCGGCGCGTCCGATGGTGACGCCCATCAGCCCCTCGATGTTGGCCAGGGCCTGCCCCTCGGCCGCGCTGCAAAAGGAGATGGCGTTGCCCTCCTCCACTACAATGGAATCGTCGTTGGCGTCTTCGGGGTGCGCGAGTCGGATGCGGCCCGTGCGGCCTATGCGGTGGATGTACTGCTCGGGCTCAAAGGGAAGGTCGAAGCATATGACATGACTCACGCCCTCGATGTCTATGCCGCGGGCTATGAGGTCGGTGGCAATCAAGACATTGGTCTCCCCGTCGCGGAACTTGCGCAAGACGCTGAAGCGTTGGCTCTGTGTGCGGCGCGAGTGGAGGTAGTCGATGGCCAAGCCCCCCCCGGATGCCTCTGTGCCCAACCTCGCCGCAAGCCTCTCATACACCTCGTCCGCCATGGCTATGGAGCATACGAAGACCATGACGCGGGTCATGCTTGTGTCGGTCGTGAGCAGGTGCGAGAGCAGGTTTATCTTGGTGTTGAAGTTCGGCACCTCGATTACGCTCTGCCTGATGTTCTCCAGTGGCGTTCCCATTGGCGCGGCCTCAATCTTCAGCGGGCCGTTGAAGAACGTGGCGGCGAGTTGCTCCACCTCGTCGTTCATTGTGGCCGAGAACAAGAGGTTCTGCCGCTTGCGGGGCATAAGGTCCAACACGCGCCCAATCTGGGTGCGGAAGCCTTGCTCCAGCATCTCGTCGACCTCGTCGAGAATCAGGCGGCGCACGTTGCCGAAGCGGAGAAGCCCGTGCAGGGCGATGTCGAGAACGCGCCCCGGGGTGCCGACAACGACGTCCGCCCCCTCGCGGATGCGCGCCGCCTGGGGCTGGATGCCGGCGCCGCCAAAGACCCCGACAACCATTATGCCAGAGTCCTTGGCCAGTTTCCTGACCTCCTCCTCCACTTGGACGACGAGTTCGCGGGTCGGCACGAGGACTATTATCTGCGGCTCGTGTTTCGGGGAGAAACGCCACAGGTTGAGCGACGGCAGGAGGTAGGCAATCGTTTTGCCTGTGCCCGTCTGAGCTATGCCCATCACGTCGCGCCCCGACATCACTGCTGGGAAAGTCCGCTCCTGAATCAGGGTCAAGTCTTTTAGCCCCAGCTCACGGAGGTTGGTCTTGAAGTATTTTTTTATGTTTAGTTCCTCGAATATCATCGTTCCTTGGGTGAATATTCTGTTCTGCCCTGCAAAGAAAGGAAGAATTGGCCGCACGGCAAGTGAGTGTCCGCTTTTTTTTCACGAAATCTCTATGGGCTTTTTGCTCAGACTGCAAACTTTGCGGTGGTGCCGATGAGCGTTTGCGTGGAATGAACTGCGTCGTGCAATTCATCCGTGCGCTGTGCTGTGATTGTCGTGCAATTTTCATACTTTTGCCTCGTGCCGTGTCCTTTTGAGGATTTAGTAACCTGTTTGCAATGAGATTGTCGAAAATGTTGCTCTTGTCGTTCCCGCTGTCTGTCGCCCTTGGGGGGTGTCTTGACGGGTTCGAGACAGACAAGGTCTCTTCAGAGGTGGAGATTGAGCCGAGCCTCCTATTGCCGCTTATCACGTCCAATGTCTCAGTCAAGTATCTGTTCGGTGAGATTGACAACGCCGTGGAATATTACGTGGCCGATGACGAGGATGCGTCCAACCGCATCCGCTTCAAGGCTGCGCATGACTCCATCGTCTCGCTGTCGGTTGTCGACCTGTTGGGCGTCCGGCAGGGCCTGAGCTACCGCACGTCGCTCGACCTGACTTCGGTTTCTCCCGCCGGGTTGTCCGCCGCCGGCTCGTCAGGTAGCTCCACGGTGGGCTATACCGTGGAGCTACCGGTGGATTTCGGCGATGGCGTCACTGTCCACTCTTTTGGGAGTTCGCTCAGCGTCTCCTGCTCGTGGAGTGGCTTCTCCGCCCCGATGTCCTTAATCATGACGGTGGGCGGGCAGTCGCGCGCCATTGCCGTCGGTGGCAATGGGCTTGTGAGTGGTGCCGCGTCCGTCGACTTCGGCAGCCTCACCCTTGCCCCGGCCGACGGGAAGATTGGCGTCTCGCTCTCGTGTGCGGTGGCCGATGAGGCCGACGGGCTGTGGGGTGCCGTGGACCTTGGCTTCAAGTTGGACGATGTGGATGCTGTGCAGTGTTCGCTCAAACAGTTCACTGCGGATGTCTCTCCCGTTGTCCAAATGACGCATTTGGGGGAGTTCGAGAAGACCAGCCGTTACGTCATTTTCGAGGAGCCGCGGCTGTGGCTATCGTGCGACAACTCCACGGCTGTCAATTTGGCTCTGCGCCCCAAGGTCAGCACGGCTATATCGGGCGGCAAGCCGTTGGGCGATGCCGAGCTGAATGTTGGCGGGCACAGTGTCGCCGAGCATGAGTACAACAAGGACAATTCTACAATCCGTGAGATGCTCAGCCCCGTCCCCGACACTCTTGTGTATTCGGCGAGTCTGTTGCTGTCCATGCCGGACGGCGTAGAGCGCGTCATGCTGAGCCGGGCGGACTCGGTCTTCATGGGTTTCCGCTACGAGGTGCCTTTCGATTTCATGATTGACGCCGACCTCTCCGAGAACTATTTCAGCGTGAGCGACATTCCCGAGCACGACCGCATTGTCGGCGCGCAGCTCATTGTCACCAGCACCAATGGTTTGCCGCTAGACATCTCGCTTGTCGCGACGCTGATTGAAGACGACGGCGCGAGGCTGTCTGTTATCGATATGCCCCGGGCTGTCGAGACGCCTGCCCTGTCCGAGTGGGGGACGGTGGTCGGAGAGGCGAGGCACGGGTTTAAGGTCTTCGAGTTGTCCGACGAGAACATTGCGGACTTGCGCCACGCCAAGAAGATTGGCTTCGTCACGGTGGCAAGCTCCGGTGGACGGTTTGTCGCCCCCAAGTTGGAGGACGAGTTGAGTCTCGATGTCGCTTTGGCTGTGAAACTGGAATTCAAGAACTAACCGGAGTTTTATGATGAATTTTATGCGGGCGGCCGCCGCCTTTGTGGGTATTGCCACGGTGGCGTCGGGCGTGGCCTGGGGGCAGGAGAACATAATGCCTTTCATGCGCAGTCTGCCCCAGCGGCAAGAGCTCAACCCTGCCATGACCGACACCCGGCAGGCCACATGGTTTCAGCTTCCGGGCGTGGCTGGCGTAGCAATAAACGCGGAGAACACGGGCTTCGACTGGAGCGACCTGTTCATGCGGGGCGCCGACGACTCGCTCCACCTCGATTTCGGGCGGCTTCACGACCGTATGCGCGAGATTAACCTCACGAGCGTCAGCATAGACGTCCCCCTCATGGCATACGGCCGCCGGCTGGGCAGGAGCCACTACTTCTCCGCAATGATGTATGACAAGACGCGGAGCGAGGTCATCTTCCACCGCTCGCTGACCAACTTGCGCCGCGGCAATTGGGATTTCGACAACTTCCGCCCCATCGACCAAGAGGTCAGCGACGTGTTTATCAGGGCCATGAACTACCTCGAGGTGGCTTTTGGCTACAGCAACGACGCGCTGTTCGACGGCAAGCTGAAGCTAGGCGGGCGGGTCAAGTTTCTTGCCGGTGTGGCGGCGGCCCAGTCTGACGACTTGCACATTCGGTTCAATACTATCAGGGAGAGCGACCGCTATCGCGTCGAGATGCACTCCGGAGGGTCGGTCAAGACGTCCATACCTTTCACGGTGAAGCTCGACAGCGCGGGATATGTGGACAAACTCGACTTTTCCGACACCCGCATTGGCGATTTTAGCCCGTTCCGCAACAGGGGCCTGGCTTTCGACGTCGGCGCCACGTTCACTCCCAACGACACGTGGAGCTTCGGACTCTCGTTTGTCGATGTCGGATTCATCAAGTGGCATAGCGGGTGCCACAAGTTCATGGCGGCCTCTGGGGTCGTCATGCGCGGCGTGGACATGGACTCCGACATCAAGAACGGCATCAACGGTCATGAGGACCAGGTGTCCGACTATTGGGAGGCCCTCAAGGACTCCCTCTTGCGCTTCACCGACGTCACCAACAAGCGGATCGAGTACAAGACGCGGATGACGGCGCGCATGATTGCCACGGCGGAGTTCAACATTCCGGGGCTGCAGTGGCTCTCCGCGGGAGGCTCGGTGGCCACCAAGTTCGTGAACAACCGCGCGTTTACGCGCGGAGGGGTCACCGCAAGCATACATTGGAAGAAGTGGTTCTCGCTCATGGGGTCGCTCGCCATCAACCCCGGAGTTCACGTCACGCCGGGCATAGGCCTGTCGTTGCAGAGCCGCGCGTTCCAGTTCTACGCCATAGCCGACCGATTCCCGCACAATTTGGAGAGCTCCTCCGGGGCGGCCTTGGCCTTTGGCTTCAACTTCTTCGTCGGGACTAAGAGGCGCCAGGCGGCCGAAAGGGCCAGGCAGGCTTTTATGGAAAGAATGGCGGGCGAATATGAAGCGGTGGCGGGCGAAATGTAGTTTTTTTTGAGCCGTCATGCTGCGCATAGGTGTCATGTCCGACACTCACGGATTTCTAGACCCGCGGATTTTGAACGTTTTTGCCGATGTCGACGAGGTTTGGCACGCCGGCGACATTGGCTCGCTCGATGTCTTGAGCGCCTTGCGGGAGTTCAAGCCCCTGCGGGCGGTGTGGGGCAATGCGGATGGAAACGACGTCCGAATGGCGGTCGACCCGCGCCCGCGCTTCGTTTTCAACGCCATGGGGGGTGGGAGTCGCGAGGCGGAGGAGGCAAGGCGCGGAATCTTGCGCTTCAGGGTTGAGGAGGCCGACGTCCTGATGACGCACATCGGAGGCTACCCTGGCCACTACGCCGCAAAAGTCGTGGCGGAGATGAGAAGCGACCCGCCGCGCATCATGGTGGCGGGGCATAGCCACATCCTGCGTGTCATCTTCGACATAAACTACGACTGTCTCCACATCAACCCGGGTGCTTGTGGGCGATATGGCATACACTCCGTGCGGACGGTGCTGAGATTTGTTGTCGACGGCTCCGAGATTCGCGATATGCAGATTGTCGAACTTTCGCAAGTTTGAGATATGGACGATATCGTAGAGTACTTCACCGACATCTTTCATCTCGACCGCCATGTGCCCCTCCCATCGGGGATTGTGGAGAAACTCAACGCCCTGGACCGCGTGGAGCGTGGGGCGCTTAAGAGCCGCCTTTTCACCGAGGCCAAAAGGCTATGCGTCGGTGGGGACGAGTTCCGGGCCATACGTTGGCTGGAGACGACGTTTGAGCAGATTGAGAGGTACTCTTTCCGCCTCCACGACGTCCTCTTCAGCCCGGGGCAGGACATCCCGGAGAACATTGCGTTCTATATGTCGCAGGCCAAGAGGTCCGTCGACTTGTGCGTCTTCACCATCTCCGACGACGTGCTGTCCGACTGCCTCAAAGGCCTGCACGAGCGTGGCGTCAAGGTGCGCATCATAACCGACAACAACAAGATGAGCGATTCCGGTTCGCAAGTCAAGGAGCTTGCCCGGTGCGGCATCGACGTGAAAGTGGACAACTCCCGCTACCATATGCACAATAAGTTCGGCATCATAGACGGCCGCATAGCTTTCACCGGGAGTTACAATTGGACATATACCGCCAAGATGCACAACCAGGAGAACATCGTCGTCACCACCAATTTCACGATAGTGCATAAGTTCATCGACGAGTTCTCCAGGCTTTGGGAGCAGATGTTCTGGCTCCGGGTCAAGCAGGGACGCGACGGGCAGTTGCGCGTCAAGGTGAGGCTCACTCCGGCCGAGGAGGCGCGGTTGGCGGCAGAGCGGCGTGAGCGGGGCGAAAGGAGGGAGGCCGAGCGCGCCAAGCTGTCGGGCCAATGGCGGAATGAGGGACGAAAGAAGAGGAGACGCTGATTCTTTAAATATTCTGCACGACATGATTCTATCAACAACTCCATCCATCGAGGGGCATCCAATCCGCGAATATCGGGGCGTCGTCTCCGGCGAGACGATAATCGGTGCCAACTTCGTGAAAGATTTCTTCGCAAGCATAACCGATGTCATCGGCGGGCGAAGCAGTTCATATGAGAAAGTCCTAGAGGAGGGGCGCGAGACGTCGCTCCGCGAGATGTCGGCCCGCGCCAAGGCCATGGGGGCCAATGCCGTGGTGGGGATTGATTTCGACTATGAGGTGCTAGGCAAGTCCAGCTCGATGCTTATGGTCACCGTGAGTGGCACGGCGGTCGTGATCTGAGGCTTATGGCACGGCGGTTTCTGTTTGTCGCCTCGCTCCTCGCGGCTCTGCTTGCCTTTGCGGGCTGCCGGAGCGGGGAGCGGCGGGCGGAGGTGCGGGATTGCGTCGACGTGGACCTGGACAGCATCCGTCGGCGGGGGGTCTTGCGCGCCGTGACGGACTACAACTCCGTCAACTACTTTGTGCACCGCGGGGTGACCATCGGCTACCAGTACGAGCTCCTGTCGCAATATGCCAAGCATCTGGGGGTGGAGCTTGAGATTGTCCCCGACAACACTCTTCGTGGCGGCCTGGACAAGTTGGAGAGCGGAAAGGCGGACATCATGGCATCGACGCTTTTTGTCGACACTGTCTTCTTGCCCGATGTCTCTTTTTGCGAACCCTATGGGCAGAGTGGCATTGTCCTGGTGCGCAGCGCCGGCACGCGCCAAGCCGCCGCGGCTACGTTGCGGGAGGCCATGGCCGGCGACACCGTGTGTGTCATGGCGCGGTCGTTCTATTCCCGCGCCGTGGGCGACTTCCGCGACTCGACGGGTGTGGAAGTCGTCGTGCGCCCCATAGAGCATTATGATGCCGAGCAGCTTGTCGGGTTGGTCGCCGAGAGGGAGATCCCGCAGACACTGTGCGTCGAGGCGATTGCAAAGGCCAACCAGTGGCAATATGACAGCCTTTTGATTGGCCCGGCCATGACTGCCGAGATGGACTTGGCGTGGGGTGTGAGGCGCGGCTCGCCTGGTCTCCGCGAGAGCATCTCGCGGTGGATGAGGGGGTTCAAGCGAACGGCTCTCTTCAAGCGCATCTACAGGAAGTATGTCGTAGACCCGCGCGAGCTCCGAAATGCCGGGCAGAGCACCAAGGCGACTACATATCAGCCGACATACGAGGCTCTCATCAGGGGCATAGCGACGGACAAACGCTACGAGTGGAGGCTCGTGTCGTCGATTGTATATCAGGAGTCGCGCTTCAACCCCGAGGCCGCAAGCTGGGCCGGCGCCATGGGACTTATGCAGCTCATGCCGGAGACGGCGGCAAGGTTCGGGGCCTACGACATCTCCGACCCCAGGCAGAACATACAGGCGGGCTACGATTTCCTCCTGTGGTTGGACAAACGGCTGGCCGCCAATGTCGCGGACTCCCGCGAGAGGGTCAAATTTGTTTTGGCGGCCTATAATGTCGGGCTGGGGCACATCATGGATGCCATCCGCCTGGCAGAAAAGTTCGGGCGTGAACCGCAGGTCTGGGAGGAAAATGTCGAGACCGCGCTTCTGCTAAAGGCGAATCCGGCATACTGCTCAGACCCCGTGGTCAAGTTCGGATTTTGCCGTGGGACGGAGACGGTGGCGTACGTCCACAATGTCTTGGAGAGATACGCCAACTACAGGCGGGTTCTAAAAGAATAGCATGGAGATAAACATTGTCGGCAGTGGCAACGTGGCGACGCGCCTGGCCGAGGCGATGGTCGGGGCGGGGCATCGCGTGGCGTGCGTGGCGAGCCGCGAGCGGGGGCATGCCGCCAGGCTCGCCGCCAAGGTCGGGGCGAGGGCCGAGGTCGATTTGAGCCGATTGCCGTGCGCCGACATGACAATCGTGGCTGTGAGCGACGACGCCATACGCGTCGTGGCGGGCGCATTGTGCCGCTTGCCGTCGCCCGGGGTCGTGGCTCACACGTCGGGGGCCACGGACATCGATGCCCTGAAGCCGCTGCCGCGTAGGGCTGTGCTCTACCCCTGCCAGACTTTTAGCGAGGGAGACAGTGTGGAGATGTGCCGAGTCCCGTTTCTTGTCGAGGCGGGCGATTTGCGGTCGTTTAGCATGGTGGAGGCAGTGGCGCGCGACATCGGGGGGGAGGTTGTCGAGGCCGATGGCCGACAGCGTGCCATGCTCCATTTGGCGGCCGTCTTCGGCAACAATTTCACCAACCATCTATTGCTCCATGCGGAGAGGTTGATGGAGGAGGCGCGGCTGCCTTTTTCGTTGCTCCGGCCGCTCATGGAGAAGACTGTGGACAAGGCGTTTTGCGCTGGCCCGCTCGGTTCCCAGACCGGGCCCGCCAGGCGCGGCGATATGCGCACAATCGACAGGCACGAGACTCTTTTGCAAAGTCGCTTGCAGAAAGAGATATACTGTCTGCTGACCCGGGGCATTGCCGACACTTATCTAAAAACCGCGCAGTAGCCCATTTGAGGGCTAAGGGCGACCGGAGGACGTGCATGCGCATGGTACATATTGCTTGCTGAGTGTTTGTTTTGTCACTTTTGCGTGACGGAGGCGGGCTGGCAGTGACTTTGTGGGCAACAAATGCACTGTTTTGTCGTATGCTTAAGCATTACAACAAGTGACAAACAATGAAAAGAAACGCAAAAGTCAAGACTGTTGCGGCGAGACGTCTGCGCCAAATAAAGGAGGGCAAGTTGAGCTTGCAAGTGAAGTGCCTGCTGCTTTTGGCAATATTTGCCGTCGCAATGACGTTAGCCAATGTTTGCGGGATAGGCTACAACACCCAGAAAATCTTTTCCGACTATTTCAAGGACCAGCTTGCGGATAAGTACGACGGTGTGAAAGACGACATCCTCGGAGGTACTTCCGGGGCCGAGGCCATCTTGGCCGAACTCAAAGGGACTTACAGGGGGGCTTTGGACGCCGCCATCGTCAGCCGCGACTATGACAGGTTGGACACGCTCCTGCGTGCGGCGGTCGCCGTGGGCGGCTACAGCGGCTACGTGTTGTCGTCGACGAGCGGCGACGTGTGGCACTGCCACTTCAAGTCGGGCAATCGCCCCGAGAATGTATTCGCCGCCTTGGGGGACCCCGAGGTCGCATTCAGCGACCTGAACCTCTTGCCGGGCAGGGGGCTTTGCGCCACGTCGTCGCTCATATACAACAACGCCGCCGGGTCGCCCGCCATGGCCATAACCATTGTCATGTGCGACCTCTACGACAACAACTATCTCGATGTCCTGAAGTTCCGATACAAGGCCGACGTGACGGTCTTCGACGGCTCGACGCGCATGGCGACAACCGTGACAGACAGGAGGGGGGAGCGCCTTGTCGGCACGAGCATGACGAACAAGGAGATTCTCGACACCGTCTACCACCGGGGGAAGCGGTATATCGGCGAGGCCGTTGTGGGCGACAAGGACTACTTTGTCGAGTATTTGCCGGTTCGCGACAAGGCCGGCGAAGTCTGCGCCATGTTGTACCTGGGGGTTGAGGCGGAGGTCAGCACGACCATTGCGACGACCCTGGCAGATGTGTGCCTCATTGGCAGTATGATTGTCAGTGTCGTCCTCACAGTCTTGAGTTTCATATACATACGCAAACATGTCACACTTCCGATACGAAGCATTGCCAACTCGGCGCGCAAGATTGCCGAGAAAGACCTGTCGGAGGGGGTCAAGGCTTTCAAGACGGGCGACGAGATTGAGTTCCTCGCGGCCTGCGTCGGTGATATGCACGAGTCGCTGAAGTCCACAATTGAGGAGATGCAAGATGCGTCGGAGTCGCTGCGAGCTTCGAGCGACGAGCTGTCGCGCGCGTCGCTGGGACTGTCAGACGGTGCCAACAAGCAGGCGGCGTCGTTGGAGGAGATTGCGTCGTCCATCGAGGAGATGACGGCCAGCATCAAGCAGAACACCCACAACTCCCACAACACCGAGCGGCTGATAATGCAGACCGACAAGGCCATTGGCGAAATATCGAAAATGTCGGAAGACAACAAGATTGCCTCGCAGAAGATTGCCGGGGCCATCAGCGACATCAACTCGCTTGTTAACCAGACCAACATCCTGTCGCTCAACGCCTCGGTCGAGGCCGCAAGAGCCGGCAACTCCGGTCGGGGCTTCGCAGTCGTGGCCAAGGAGGTGGGCCGCCTTGCCGAGCAGACGCGGATGACGGCGGCGTCGGTGAGCCAAACGGCAGACGAGAGCATCGATTCGGCTGTGGTTGTCGACGCGAAGCTGGAGGAGGTGACCCCGCACCTGACGAAAGTCGTCGGGCTGATGAAGGAGATTACGCAGTCGTGCGAGGAGTCGGGGCTCGGGGCGGAGCATATCAACATTGCCATCGCCGACCTCAACAAGACCACGCAGAACACTGCCGCCAACGCCGAGGAGATTGCCGCCAACGCCGAGGAGCTGGCAGGCACGGCGGAGCACCTGCACGACGTGGTGAAGCAATTTAAAGTATAATAACACATCGGGTGATTGCGTTCTGATATAAATTGCTACATTTGGATGTCGCTTGGCACGTCGTGCCGTCGTTGCACTTCCCTTGTTGCCGGGCATTGATCGTATTATCCTTAAGATTCATGAAGACAGACCAAATCAGAGTGGCAACAGTCGAGGGTAAGGACGTGTTCCTTTTCACTCTCGCCAACGACAATGGAATGGTGGTCAAAATCACCAACATTGGAGCGACGATTACGAGCATCCTTACGCCCGACAAAGACGGAAAGACTGGGGAGGTGGTGCTTGGCTTCGACGACCCTATGATGTATCTCGACCCCGAATACCTCCGTTGCGGCTTCTTCTTCGGGGCGACGGTGGGGCGCTACGCCAACAGGATTGCGGGGGGGAAGTTCTCCATCGACAACAAGACCTACGAGTTGGAGGTTAACAACGGGCCAAACCACCTGCATGGGGGGGCGGGGTCGTTCAACACTAAGGTGTGGGATGCCCAAACGTTCGACGGCGAAGGCCGGACGGGGGTCAAGATGCAGTATGTCAGCCCGAACATGGAGAACGGCTACCCTGGCACCGTCACGGTCATCGTGTCGTTCTGCTTGAAGAACAATAATGAGCTCTCGATAAACTATCAGGCCAAGACCGACAAGAAGACGGTCGTCAACCTCACGAACCACTCCTACTTCAACCTTGCCGGGGCGGGCAACATCCTGGGCACGGAGGTCACCATGCACGCTGCGCGCTACACCCCGAAAGATGAGTTCAACATCCCGACGGGCGACGTTGATAGCGTCAAGGGCACGGCTCTCGACTTCATTCTCCCCCACAAGATTGGAGACCGGATATACCAGTACGAGGACGGCTACGACCACAATCTGGTCATCGATGGGACAGAGGGAGTCCTCCGCCCTGCCGCAGAGGCCTACGACGAGAGAAGCGGGCGAACCTTGGAGTTCCAGACAACTGAGCCGGGCTTTCAGTTCTACACCGCATACTACCTCGGCGGCGAGTTCGGCCGGGGAGGCCTAAAGTTCGACCGTTTCGGTGGTTTCTGCTTCGAGGCGCAGCACTATCCCGACTCTCCCAACAAGCCCAACTTCCCGTCGGCATTGTTGAGTCCGGGCGAGACATACACTCAGACCACAATCTACCGTTTCGGCGTCAGGCGCTAGAGGGGCGATGGCGAGGAGACAATGACGGCAGGGCGGCGCGAACACCATCGGGCGTCGCTCCTGCCTTTTTCATATGCATTATTGAGTACCTTTGCCGTGCCAAATTTTGAACGGATTATTAACCTAATTACGATGAAAAGACGATGGTCTGTCGTCAAGGGGCAACCCTTGACGGAGATGGACAAAAAGATATTGGCCGCGCAGAAGGCCGGCCATACCGTGCCGAGCAGAAACCTCATCCGCACACCGGAGGAGATTGAGGGCATACGCCGTAGCGGTGTGGTCAACACGGCATTGCTCGACATGGTAGCGGCGGAGATTCGGCCGGGCCTCTCGACGGGCGCTCTGGACGACATGGTGAACCAGTTCACCAAGGAGCGGGGCGGGATCCCGGCCGACCTTGGCTATGAGGGCTTCCCGAAGAGCTGCTGCATCTCGATAGACAATGTAGTCTGCCACGGCATCCCCGACCATCGCACATTTTTCGAGGAGGGGCAGATTGTCAATGTAGACGTCACGACCATCCTCGACGGGTTCTATGCCGACGCCTCGCGGATGTTTGTCGTGGGCGAGACAACGCCAGAGAAACAGCGGCTCGTCGACGTGACGCTCGAATGCCTCCACGTCGGGATGAGAGCCGCAAAGCCATATTCCTACGTCGGCGACATAGGCTTCGCTATCCAGTGCCATGCGCAGCAGAATGGATACTCCGTGGTCCGCGAGCTGTGTGGCCATGGGGTGGGGCTGAAGTTCCACGAGGCGCCGGAGATTCCGCACTTCGGCAAGCCGGGCGCGGGGATGATGCTCGTCCCGGGCATGGTCTTCACCATCGAGCCGATGATAAACATGGGCAAGAAAGAAGTCCACTTCAGCAGCGAGGACGGATGGACTGTCACAACTCGCGACGGTTTGCCGTCGGCGCAGTGGGAGCATACGTTGCTCATGACCGAGAGCGGGGTCGAGGTGCTGACGCACTAAGAGAGAAAGCCTAGGCAAGAGCCTAGGCTTTCTCTCTTTTTTTGCTTGGCCAGTCCTTGGCCACGCGGCCTTTGCGTCTTTGCCGGGTTAGCGTGATTGCTATGGTTAGGAACGCCATAAACTCCGCCGCGGGGACGGTGAGCCAGAGGCCCGCCTCGCCCAACAGGCGGGGCAGGACTTGGCTGAAGAGAGCCACGAAGACGAAGCCGCGCAAGACCATGAACAGCGTGGCGGACTTGCTCTGCTCGACGCTCTGCAAATAGCCAATAAGGACAATGTTGAAAATCAAGAAGATTGCGCCACTCGCAAACAGCGGCAATCCCTTGTCCGCCAGTCGGAAAGCGTTAGTAGCACTGCCCAGGAAACTTGCGGACAGGGCGTGAGACAGGGTCGACATGCACAGTGTCACGAACAGGCCCGAGGCCGCGGCAACCGTCAGGCTCAGACGCAGTGTGCGCCTGACGCGCCCATCTTGCCCGCAACCGTGGTTGAAGCTCACGATGGGCATGGAGGACTGGGCAATGGCGTTGGCGAACATGAAGAGCATCGGGGTCAGATAGCAGGCCACGCTGAAAGCGGCGACACCATCTTCGCCAAGCATGCCGATGAACATATAGTTGCCAATCACGAGCATGAACGATATGGCGAGGTCGCCAATCAGTGCCGGCACGCCAATTTTGCTCATCTTCAAAATGCTGTTAAGCCCGAGCCACACGTTGCGCTTGCCCAACCGGAGGCGGCGCAGGCGGACGTCTTTGGCGAAGAACAGGAAGTAGGCGCCGACCATGAGCGCCCCGACGGCCGTCGAGATGGAGGTGACCCACGCCGCGCCGGCTATGCCCCAACCGAGAGGGAATATGAACCAATAGTCGAGGCCGACGTTGAGCAGGGACGGGATGACGTTGGACATCATGGCGTAGCGGGGCGAGCCGTCGAGGCGGATTACGAACATCCCGCAAATCATCACGCTGTCGCTAATCAGGCCCACCGAGAGGCCGCGCAAATAGTCGCCCACATAGGGGCGCAGGACGTCCGAGCCGCCAAAAATGTAGCACAGTTGGCCAGGCGCGGCAATGACGATTATGCCGATAAGGGCGCCAAAAACCAGGGTCGAGAGCAGGGCCTGGCTGGAGCATACGCCGGCGTCAAGCTTGTTGCCGCGCGACAGGTTGATGGCGCCAATGACAGAGGCCCCGCCGCCAAGCATGAGCCCCACGCCTGTGGCTATCATAAACATCGGTGCGGCCACGTTGACCGCCGCCAGGGCGTCGCTGCCGACACCGCGACCCACGAAGATGCCGTCTGCAAGGTTGAACGCCGCCGAGAACATCATGCTCAGCAGGGTCGGGAAGAAATAGGCGGAGAAAAGCTTGCCTATGTTGCCTTTCCCCAGGTCTATCCTTTTTGCCATAAAGAGTGAGTAGGGAGTAATGTGTCTTCGGGAGCAGCTCCGCCACAGGTGGGTCATGCTCAACCTGACGGCGCGAAGTTAGGGCAACTGTTTCGCCGAAACAAAAAATTATGGTGCGACGGCTGGGTATTCAAAAATGTGTGCTATATTTGCAGTACTTACGACTTCATGGGGCTGAACTGGATTTGACAGCGTTGCTTGGTGGTGTGTAAGCATGCAGAGCGTCGGTATGCCGGCTCTTTAATCTCGGGTATCAACCTATAACTGGCAACAACTCTTATGCTCTCGCTGCCTAAGTCGAAGTACAGTAGACTGGCTTTATCCCTTTCATAGTGATTGGGACGAGACGTCTCCCAGATGCCCTCTCCTCGAGGCGGTCTGAGATGGAGGCGCAGGAAAATCGGGGATGGCTTGCGGTGTGCTCCTCACCAAGGGCGAGAAATTAAAGGGCTAAGACTCGGCGTTGGGCGTCCGCCCCCAAGCCGGGTACGAAAATCAAAGGCTGAATAAGCATGTAGAAAGCGCACGACTTCAATGTTTGGACTGGGGTTCGATCCCCCACAGCTCCACGGTGCGGGGGACGCCTTGCCTAGGGCGTCCCCCGTTGCTTTTTTGTGCTATTTTGTCGTACTTTTGCGAAGAAAACTCAACACTGTATCAGATGAAAGCATACGTTTTCCCAGGCCAGGGCTCGCAGTTTGTGGGCATGGGCAAAGACCTCTATGACAACAACGACGAGGCGCGCGCCCTGTTCGACGAGGCGGACGAGATTCTCGGCTTTAAGATTACGGAGGTCATGTTTGCCGGAACCGACGAGCAGTTGCGGCAGACAAAGGTAACGCAGCCGGCCATATTCCTCCACTCCGTGGTTCTTGCCAAGGTTCTTGGGGGGGCGTTCCAGCCCGACATGGTCGCGGGGCACTCGTTGGGCGAGTTCTCGGCTCTTGTCGCAGCGGGGGCAATATCCTTTTCCGACGGGTTGCGGCTTGTCTCCCATCGTGCCAGGGCAATGCAGCGGGCCTGCGAGGCCGCGCAGTCGACGATGGCGGCCATAGTGGGGCTTGACGATGCCACAATCGAGGAGGTCTGCAAGGGCATTGAAGGGGTCGTTCCCGCAAACTACAACTGCCCTGGCCAGTTGGTCATCTCCGGCTCCGTAGCGGGCATAGACGCGGCGTGCGCCGAGCTGACGGCAAAGGGAGCCAAGAGGGCCATCAAGTTGGCGGTCAGCGGGGCCTTTCACTCGCCGTTCATGGAGCCGGCTCGCGCAGAGCTTGCGCAAGCCATCGAGGGAACGTCGTTCTCTGCGCCCATATGCCCTGTATATCAGAATGTCACAGCGGCACCAGAGACCGACCCGCAGGCAATAAAGGGCAATCTTGTGGCTCAGCTGACGTCGCCCGTGCGGTGGACGCAGACTGTGCAGAGCATGATTGCCGCCGGGGCGGACGAGTTCGTCGAGGTCGGGCCGGGCAAGGTCCTACAGGGATTGGTGCGCAAGACAGAACGCGGCGTAGCCGTGCGCGGGGTCTCGTCGGTTGCCGATATGTAGTATTAAAACTCGGGCGGCGTATGCCTTTCGACATCCTGTCCCTGCTTGGCGAGTTGGGCGACTCGTGGTGCGGCAAGTATATCCTCGACGGCAAGTATCATGCCGTCGAGGAGCCGCTGTGGGGCGTGCGCTCCTCCGTCCTGTCGGGGCTTGTGGCCTCTCAGGCGGTGGCGTTGCGCTCAGCCGAGCCCTACATAACCTTGTGGCCTCTCCATTGGGAGATTCTTGCCCGGCAGTTGGCGCGCATGGGCGTCGCGGAGGTCGAGTTCGACACCTCGGAGGAGCTTCGGCGAGCCATATGGCTCCTTGCGTCGCGCAATCACTATCCTGCCCACTCGTTGGCGTATGTCTTCGTGTGGCTGGAGCAGGCCGCTTCGGGCGATGCCGTCCGTCATGCCGTCTTCCAGCGTAAGCTCGGCAAGGGCATTATGGAGGCTGTCGCCAAGCCGCTATTCCTCTTGGCCGGTTCGAGGGTTGCGGCGGTTGGCGATGGCTACGACCCTTGGCGCGATGGTGCGGCGGAGGCTGTGGCGGACCGCTCGGCGCGGAGCGAGGGGTGCGACGGTGCGGCGCTGCTGTTGGCCGACGGCCGCTTGGCGCGCACCACGCTTGGCAACATCTTTTTTTTCTTGCCAGGCGCGCGCGTGGTTGGTGTGGGGCGCAATGCGCGTCCTGACGCGCTGTGCAGGCTGATGTTCGAGAAGAGGTTGTTCGACAGGTTCAAGCTGACATACGAAGAGCATGACGCCATAGGGCAGCCGATAATAACCGAGGCGCAGGAGTGTTTTGTCTGCGATGCCGCGTTGGGGCTGCAGCCCGTCATGTCGATTGGGACCAACAAGAGGTTCTTCAACAGGGTGACACCGACGTTGGCAGAGGGACTCCGCAGGTTGGTCGACTTTTAGGTAGTAATCTCAAATTTCTAGGCATGAAAGCAACCATCGTCCTTTCCATTCTTGCGGCGGGCCTTGCGCTGACGTCGTGCTCTATGGACACAAAATCAGATGATGCCGCCAAAGAGCAGGCCGGAAAGCAGAAAAGGGTCAAGAAAACGCTGTTCATCGGCGACTCTATAACCGACGGCCGTCGGGGCGAGAACCAACACGATTTGAACCATATCTACGGTCATGGCTTCATGATGCTCTGCGCGGCCGACTTGCAGAGCCGGCATCCCGAATGCGACTTGCAGTTTTTCAATCGTGGCATTTCGGGCAACACGCTCTACGACATGGAGGCGCGTTGGCAGACGGATGCGCTAGACATCGATGCGGATCTGGTCTCCATCCTCGTCGGCACAAACGATGTCGAGTATGCCATATGGGACAAGGAGCAGAAACCTCTAGATTTTGGAGATTGGGAGCGGGCCTACCGTGCGTTGCTCGACACTCTGCGCCGGGTGCGTCCCGATGTGGGTTTTGTCCTCTGCACTCCGTTTGTCGCCAAGGTGGCCTGGCGTGGCGAGGCCGCCAATTTTCCGGTGCGCCAAAGCATGGTAGACTCACTCGACGTCATTGTCGGCCGCATCGCGGCCGACTACGATGCCATTCTTATCCGCTACGACGAGATGTTCCGCAGCCTTAACCTTTCGGCCCCGCGTCCCGACTATTGGATTTGGGACGGCGTGCACCCGACGCCGGCTGGGCATCGGCGGATGGCGGACTTGTGGCTGGAGAAGACGCGAAGCCTGTTTGAATAGGGTTTGAAAAGAGTTTGAAAGACATTGCAGAGGGGGCGTGCGACTTGCGCGTCCCCCCTGTTTTTTGTCTTCCCTCACGCTTTTTGTCCCGCCCCGCCACGGTAGAGCCGAGTCGCCACCTCCTCGACGCCCGTCGGCACGAAATGGCGAACGCTCTTCCCTTGGCCAATCCACCGGCGGAGCATCGACGACGAGATGTCCATCTGTGGCGCGGCAAGCCGTCGCACAGCCCCCCCCATCTCTTCAACAATTCTTGCGTCGGCGTCATATCCGGGACGTGGGTATACGATGAACGTCCGACCCGCAATAAGCTCATCCGCCCGGTGCCACCGGGGCAGGCCCGCCAGGTTGTCCTCGCCCATCAATATGGCGTAGTCCAATTCGGGATTTTTAGCCTCCAACGCCTCTAGCGTATTTATGGTGTAGGAGGGCTGGGGAAGCCGCATCTCGATGTCCGACACCGAGATGCGGCTGTCCTGCTCTGTCGCAAGCCGCGCCATTCGCACCCTTTCTTGCGCCGGGGCTAGCTCGGCCTCACTCTTGAACGGATTCTGGGGGCTGACGACCAGTGTTACCGCATCGACGTCGCCAAAATTCAGGGCGAACTGCGCCAACGCCAGGTGCCCCATGTGGATGGGGTTGAAAGAGCCGAAGAACAGGGCGTCCCTCATGGCCGTCGCGGCTTGCCGATGAAGTTGCGGACAAGTTGCTCCGCCTCGCCAAAGGCCTTGTCCAAGACGTCGTTCACCACAACGTGGTCAAAGCGCGGGGCGAAGCCAAGCTCTTCGCCCGCTTTGGCCAGGCGCTGCTCAATCTTCTCCGGGGCGTCGGTGCCGCGCCGCTCTAGTCGGCGGCGAAGCTCGTCGATGGAGGGCGGCTCGATGAATAGCGTCATGGCCCTGTCGCCGAAGATGCTCTTCAGGTTCAAGGCGCCCTTCACGTCTACGTCGAAGACTATCGTATTGCCTTTGCCCCATATCCGTTCAACTTCGCTCTTGAGGGTGCCGTAGAAGCATCCGGCGTAGACCTCCTCGTGCTCCACAAAATCACCATCGGCAATGCGGCGGCGGAAGTCGTCTTCCGAGAGGAAATAATATTCCACCCCGTCTCGCTCCGCCCCGCGCGGTCTCCGGCTTGTGGCCGAGATGGAGAACTCCAGCCCCAGGCCGAGAGAGAGCAGGTGGTTGACAATGGTGCTCTTACCCGAGCCAGATGGTGCTGAGAATATGACAACCTTTCCGTCTGACATTTCGTTAATCCGGTCTTTTGTGGCGCGTTAGAGTACGTTGAGCACCTGCTCCTTGATTTTCTCCAGTTCGTCTTTCATCATGACGACAAGTTTTTGCAAGTCCGCCTGGTTCGCTTTCGAGCCCAGGGTGTTTATCTCGCGCCCCATCTCTTGTGCAATGAAGCCGAGTTTCTTCCCGCCGTTGGCCTCGTGGCCCATCGTCTCGCGGAAGTAGCGCAAGTGGTTGGCCAGGCGGACTTTCTCCTCGTTGATGTCGAGTTTCTCTATGTAATATATCAGCTCCTGCTCGAGCCTGTTGCTGTCCACTTTGTCTTTGGCTATTATCTCGTCGAGGTTGGCCACGATGCGACCCCTGATTTTCTCGACGCGCTCTTTCTCATACTTGGGAACTTCGAGCAGATAATTCTCAATCAAGCTCAGCCTGGTGTCCAGGTCGGCCTCCAGTGCCTTGCCCTCCTGCTGGCGGAACGCGATGAAGTTGTCCGTGGCCTCGGCCACGGCCTCCATCACCTTGTCCCACTCCCTCTCGTCCAGCTCGGGTCTCTCGTCCCGCACGACGTCGGGCAGCGTCATGATAATGCGCATGTAGTCCGTCGTCCCGTCCATGCCCATTTCGGTGCGCATCTCTTTGAGTTGCTGGAAATATTGCCGCACGGCGTCTTTGTCAATCCGCGCCACGCGCTCCGACTGCTGAGCCTCGCAGAAGATTGCGAAGTCCACCTTGCCGCGCCCCACGCGCCCCGCCACGTACGAGCGCAGGTCGAGCTCTTTCTCGCGGTATAGCGACGGGATGCGCATCGCCAAGTCCAACTGCTTGCTATTGAGAGATTTCACCTCTACGGTTACTTTCTTGTTCGGCAACTCTTTTACGGCTTTGCCATAGCCGGTCATCGAATATATCATCGTGTGGTTATTACCCAATGCTTCTGTTCTGCCGCCGCCACAGGTCGAGGATGATTCCGTCGGCCAAGCCGTCGGTGGGAATCTCAATCTCCGATATTGCGAGGGTGTCGGCTATCGCCAGGAAAATCTCGGCGGCGGGGACTATGACGTCGGCGCGGTCGGGCTTCAGCTTCAGCTTCGTCATTCTCTGCTCGACGCTCATCGCCGCAAGCTCCATGTAGAGGCTGCGGAGCGACTCCACGCTCATTGTCCGCCCGGCAGAGTCGCGCTCCTGGGCCATCGAGAAGAGCTTGTTGATGTTGCCTCCCGCGCCGACAATGACGGCGTTGGTCAGCGAGCCCGAACTGACGTTGCGCAAGGCGAACTCCGTGGCGCTCTTGCGCAGGTCGGCGGCCAGGATTTGCTTCCAGTTCTCGGTCGTTAGGCCGTTAATCATCCTCACCGTGCCTATGGGGTAGGATTTCCGGCCGAAAATCTTCCCGCCACCCATGATGCTGACCTCGGTGCTGCCGCCGCCCACGTCCACGTAGATGAGCTTGCGCTTGTCGTCGGGCGAGCTGAGGCCGCAGACGATGCTCGCCTCCTCCTGCCCCGATATTATCTCGACGTTGAACCCCGTGGCCTCGCCAATCTGCTCCACTATGCGGTCGGCGTTGGCGGCCTCGCGCAGGGCGCAAGTGGCGCAAATCCGCCGGTTGCCGCTCTCGACGCGGTAGATGCCCATCACGATGGAGTAGGCGCGCATCAGCTCCACGAGGTTGTTGAGCTTCTTGGCGCCTACGTTGCCTTTCGTGAACACGTCTTGCCCAAGGCGCAATGGAACGCGCATCATGACGTCTTTGCTGAAGCGGCCAGACGAGGCGTCGTCGAGCCTTTTTATCAGGAGGCGGACGGCGTTGGAGCCTATGTCTACTGCGGCATAGTGAATGTGTTCCATGCGGTAAAAATAGGCATTTTCAGCTGTTTTGTCACTAACTTCGCGGCTAAACGTTTAATCCTGTTCCGTGGTGGAAGACTTTAATTTTATCGTGTGGTGCCTGGACCACCTCAACTATTGGACGATAACGCTCCTCATGACCATCGAGAGCTCGTTCATCCCGTTCCCATCCGAGATTGTCGTGCCGCCCGCCGCCTACCGCGCCGCCGCGTCGCCCGACCTGAATGTGTTCCTTGTGGTGCTTTTCGCCACCATCGGGGCCGACCTGGGGGCCATTGTGAATTATGTTCTGGCGCGGACTTTGGGCCGTCTTGTCGTCTACAAGTTCGCCGACAGCCGCTTCGGCCATGCGTGCCTCATCGACAGGGGGAAAGTTGAGACTGCTGAGGCCTTTTTCGACAAGCATGGGGCGGTGTCGACGTTCGTCGGCAGGCTCATCCCGGCTGTGCGGCAGTTAATCTCAATCCCTGCCGGCTTGGCGAGGATGAACATTTGGAAGTTTCTGCTCTTCACGACGTTGGGCGCCGGGCTGTGGAACGCCGTGCTCGCCGCGGCGGGATACTATTTGGCGTCGCTGATGCCCGAGGAGGAGATGCTCGCCACTGTCACGAAATATAACGACGAACTGAAAATCTTCTGCGGTGTAGCCATTCTGGCTCTTGTGGCGTTCTTTGCCGTTCGCCATTTCATGAAGAAAAAACATAAAGCGATATAGCCAATGAACAGTCTAGCTCAACTCATTGCGGGGCGGCGGAGCGTCCGCAAGTTCACCGACGAGGCAATCTCGGCGGAAGATATTCTCCAACTCAAGAGGGCCGCGCTCTCGGCTCCGACGGGCAAGAACTGCAAGTCGTGGGAGTTTGTCTTTGTGCAGGACCCGACGACAATCAAAGCCTTGTCGGGGGTGAAGGACAACGGCAGCGCGTTCGTCGGCGGGGCGCGGCTTGCGATTGTAGTCTTTGCCGACAGGCGCAAGACCGACATTTGGATTGAGGACGCGTGCATCGCCGCCTCGTTCATGCTCCTGCAGGCTGTAGACCTGGGCTTGGGCGCCACCTGGGTGCAGCTCCGCGAGCGCGGGCGCGCGGGGGGTGAGACGGCCAAGGAGGCCGTGGCCAAGATGCTCGGAGTGCCGTCGGACGACCTCGAGCCCGTCTGCCTCATCGCCGTCGGGCACCCGGCGGGCGACGTGCGTCCATACACCGACGACAAGCTGCCCTGGGCGCAAGCGCACGACGAGAGGTTCTAAGGTTTGGCGCGCCTGCGGCCGGGGGGTGCCTCCGCGGGCGCAGGCGCGTCGAGTCCTCTCGTCTGTAAGAATCTGCCGCTATTTTGCTTGAACATCTCCAATTTTTGCCGCACGTTGTCTATATGTCGTAATATCTGCCGCTATTTGCTTTGCTTGTTTCGAGAAAACGTATAAATTGGCCGTGGTCTTTGGCCCACTTCCTGCCCTAGGACTGTTTATATTGATGAATGGCAAACTGATGGCCGTTGCGGCTCTGCCGCCGTGGCTCTCGCAAGTTTGCATAACCTCAATACGACAATCTTCGACAATGTATTGCGCCATGGGGCGGCACCTCCGATGGTTCGTCGCCGCGCAAGGTGGCTACGAGGGCAACTCGGCAAGCAAGTCGAATGCCAATTTTGCGTTGTCGCTGGGGGTCTTCTACTGATTGTCTTCCATTTGTCACTACCTTTGGAGCAATATCAGACAAGACTACGATGAAGATACGTTTCCTTTGCGTCGTGGCTCTCGCCTTGTGCGTCAGCCAAGCCGACGCGCAGTTCCTCTTCTTTGGCAGGAACAAGAAAAAAGCGGCGACCGACACCACGGCCGTCAACAAAAAGAAGAGGCCCGAGCCTAAAGTGCGCGAGGGTTTCTTCTCCGTGGCGGAAGACGATGGCAAGTGGCTCTTCGAGATTCCCGACTCGGTCCTTGGTGAGCCT
Source organism: uncultured Marinilabiliaceae bacterium (assembly GCA_964481855.1). GTDB lineage: Bacteria > Bacteroidota > Bacteroidia > Bacteroidales > Marinilabiliaceae > W3P20-009. The sequence continues at coordinate 2,771 of CAYZUH010000001.1, read as the reverse complement.
TTCCTCGCCGTGACGCGCTATGTCAGCACCCCCGTCGGGTTGGGGGTCTACGGCGGCGAGCTTGTCTCCAGCCAGCTCCTCTATTGGCAGAAGGTCGGCAAGAAGCTCAACCTGCGGATGTTGGTCCACGACTCCACGTCGCCCGACGGCGACGCCATAGGCCTGGCTGTGCGGGCCAGTGCCGAGGACCCCATCCTGGAGGCGTTCGACATCAAGAAGACGCTGAGGGGCAAGGCCGACACGGCGGACGTACGCTACCGCGTTGACGTCTCAGAGCTGCTCGCCAAGAGCGACAACGTGGTGACGGGATTGCCTTCCGGGGTCAAGAACAGGCTCAACGTCTCGTCCTACAAGTCCGCCATGTCATATGTCGACAGGGTGGAGACCTACCCGATAAACACCGAGATTGAGGCGGTCAAGACCTATGCGAGCGCAGCCAAGGTCAAGGCCCCGAGTGGCAGGATGTCGGGGTTGCTGACGTTCCGGCTCAACACGTCGTTCGTCATGCTCCCCAAGGAACCCATGCGCCGCCGTTTCTTCGACGAGAGGGTGGGCTACTTCACCGAGAGCGACGTCTGCTTTGACGACAGCCAGCAGCAGGTGCGCCGACGCCACTTCGCCGCGCGGTGGAGGCTCGAGCCAAAGAGCGAGGCCGACCTCGACATGGCCAGGCGGGGTGAGCTTATCGAGCCCAAGAACCCCATCGTCTACTACATCGACCCCGCCACGCCACCCAAGTGGCGCCAATATCTGATTCAGGGCGTCAACGACTGGAACGTGGCTTTTGAGCAGGCCGGATGGAAAAACGCCATCCGCGGGGAGATGTGGCCGGAGGGCGACACCGCGATGCACATGGGCGACGCGCGCTACTCGCTCATCCGATATTTGGCGTCGTCCACCGAGAACGCCTATGGGCCGCACATCTCCGACCCGCGCACGGGAGAGATTCTCAACACCAACATCGGGTGGTATCACAACGTCATGAAGCTGTGCCACGATTGGTATGCCGTTCAGGTCGGCGCCGTGGACCCAAGGGCCAGGGCGATGCACTTCCCCGACGACCTCATGGGGGAGCTTGTCCGCTTCGTCAGCAGCCATGAGGTGGGGCACACTCTTGGCCTCCGCCACAATATGGGCGCCAGCAGCTGCACCCCCGTGGACAGCCTCCGCAATAAGGAGTGGGTGGAAAGGAATGGCCACACGGTCTCCATCATGGACTACGCCCGTTTCAACTACGTGGCGCAACCCGAAGACGGCATCGGGCCCGACGGCCTCATGCCGAGGATAAACGTCTACGACAAGTGGGCCATCGAGTGGGGCTACAGGCTTTTCCCCGATGCCAAAGACGACGAGGAGGAGAGGCTCCTGCTCAACAGGCTCACCGTGGAGAGGCTGAAAGACAGGCGGCTGTGGTTCGGTGGCGAGGGGCATGACAACGACCCGCGGGCTCTTACCGAGGACTTGGGCGACGACAACGTCCGCGCCGCGGAGTATGGGATTCTCAACCTCAAGCGCATCTTGCCGCAACTGCCGCAATGGGCCTATGCCGAGGCGGACGACTACAGGAATCTTGAGCAGCTCTATGCCGGTCTTCTGAAGCAGTTCCGGCGCTTTGTCGGCCACGCCACGGGCAACCTGGCGGGCGTCTACCACGACTACAAGAGCGTCGAGCAGGAGGGCCCCGTCTATTCTCCGGCGGAGAAGACCAGAACCAGGCGCGCGCTGGACTTCCTCGACGAGCAAGTCCTGACAGAGCCGAGTTGGCTAATCGAGCCCGACTTCCTGCTTAAGCTCACGAGCAAGCCGCAGGACCGAATCCGGGGCATAGGCGAGGGCGCCGTGGCGAACATTTTGTCTAAGGGGACGCTCACGCGCGTGGCGGCCTACAGCTCGTTCCCGCAAGCCTACGCGCTGGGCGACTACATGGACGATGCCGTCCAGATGATTTTCCGCGAGGCATATCGTGGCGGACGCGTGACGCCGTGGCGGGCCGCCCTCCAGCGCAAGGGTGTCGACATCCTGCTCGACAATCTGGGCTCCATCGAGGGCGACGCCCGCCCCTACGTGCTGAGGGCGCTGCTCGATTTGCAGCGTCGGTTGGCGAACGCCGGGGCCGACACTTTCACCCGTGCGCACTTTGCCGACCTGGCCCGTATCATTCGTTTGGGGCTTGACGAGGGCGGCAAGAAGTCCGGCAAGTAGGGGCCGCGCGGTGTGCGAACGAAAAGAGGCCGCGTCTGTTGCGAGACGCGGCCTCTTTTTCCGTGTGGCGTGAGTTCCTGCGCTTGCGCCTACTCCTGCTCCAAGAAGAGCTTGACGTTGCGCTCGATGCGTTTCGCCGTGTCGCACTCCCGCTCTTTAACGAACTTTTCGCCCGTAATCTGCTCGTAGAGCTCTATGTAGCGGTCGGAAATCTCTTGAACTTTGGCGTCGTCCATTTCGGGCACCGCCTGGCCCTCTTGGCCCATGAAGCCGTTGTCGATGAGCCATTGGCGGACGAACTCCTTGGAGAGCTGGCGTTGCGCATCGCCTCTCTCGAAGCGCTCCTGGTAGCCGTCGGAATAGAAGTAGCGCGACGAGTCGGGGGTGTGAATCTCGTCGATGAGGATTACCTTGCCGTCGAGCTTGCCGAACTCATACTTCGTGTCGACCAGGATGAGGCCGCGCTTGGAGGCAATCTCGGTGCCGCGGGCGAAGAGCTTGAGGGCTATGGCCTCCACTTGCTCCCAGTCATCTTTGCCGACTATGCCGCGGGCGATTATCTCCTCGCG